>NZ_JH932299.1 GCF_000301075.1 Bergeyella zoohelcum ATCC 43767 | reverse complement strand
TTAATGTTTTTTATTGCAAAATAACCAAAATACTGATATTCAACAAAATAAATTTTAATACAGCAAAACAAAAAGCGGAGGGCAATTAACAAATAGCTGTTGGCAAAGGGCTTTTAGCAAATGCCCATGATTGCAATAAATCTTATGAAAAAGAAAAAAATGAGAAAAGTAAAATAGTAACGCAGTAGAAAATTATCTCAAATACATTTTCATTTTAGCTTCTTGTTCAGGTTTTACCTTAAGAGTTTTCCAAATTTTCTTTTCCGAATTGTGACTAATTCTATAGTAAATGATTTTATCCGCGTGATATTTAAAGTAAGGGTGAGTCTTAAGCCAACTTTCCGGTGCATCCATCAAAGTATATTTTTGCACTTCATCTACTTTAAGAGGTGCTACACTGATGAGTTTTTCTGCTTTTTCTCTATCGATGCCATAAGTTTCAAAAATCTGATTTTTATTAACAAATCCACCTAAGGCTTTTCTAAAACCAACAATCCCTAACGCATTTTTTTCTGAAAATCCAAAAGATTTAAATTCTTTTACCGTCATTTGATTAATATCTAACTGTGAGAAATTAATTTTCTCTTCATCTTTTGATGACTCTAAAGAAATATTATGAGTAGCTATATCAGAAATAGCTATAGACGGAGACTGAACAGCTGGGAGCATCGTTTCAGAGTTTAACCGAATATAAGATCGGAGGTTTTCAAATTTATCTTTTAGAATAAAATTTTTCTCTATATCTTCCAAACTTCTAAAGCTACCTTTAAGATAATTGTTTTTATATTTTAAAATAGAAAGTGCTTGTTTTTCAGTAAATCCTAAACTTTTCCACCCATTTACATCCAAAATATTGGGATCAAAAGGGTGAATTTCAAAAGCATTTGTTTCTTTGGTTTTCTTAATTGATTTTTCAGGTAATAGTAAATAAGGTTCAAGCTGCCTATACACTACATCCGATATCACAAATGACTCTTTAAATTTTTCTTTAGATTGAAAACTACCTCCTAAATATCCCTTATATTTTAACAATGATTTTGCTTGAGCTTCACTAAATCCCATACGAACCCAATCTTCAAAAGATAAGTCATCTGGATTAAACTTACGGTTTAACAAAATTTTTTTTCTTTGATTTTCAGAAGAAGCTGTAAAACTTGAATTTTCAGCTCGATGTTCCGTATCTGGCAATAAAAGAAAAGGCTCCAACTGAAAATATTTTTCTTCAGAAATAGCGTAACACTTTTTGATTTGAGATTTACTCGTAAATTTCCCTCCCAATACCTCTTTATATTTCATAATGGTATTCACTTGTTTTTGCGTAAAGCCAAGTGCCCGCCACTCTATAGGCGTATATTCATTAGGATCAAAGGCTTCTAAACGAGATACAAATATACTATCATCTACTTTTTCTATCATCATTCTCTCTCCTCTATCTCGGTCTTTTTCTTTAAACCAATGATGAATAAAATAGAGGAAACAAAGCAGTAATATCAACAACAATAATGCGACAACACGACGCTTCTCCAAATAAAAATGACGGCGAAAATTCATAACGATGTAATTTGGAGAAATAAAGATAGAAATAAAATTGAAATCTACAAAAAATGATGAAAAATACCAACTATATTCATTAGTCTAAGCTCTTGTCATTTGGCTGATAGCGATTAGCATTTAGCTCTTATCGATAAGGAGATATATAAAAACGAAAAAGCCTTGTGAGGATTCACAAGGCT
>NZ_JH932298.1 GCF_000301075.1 Bergeyella zoohelcum ATCC 43767 | reverse complement strand
AGAAGATTTTTAAACGCCGATGAACATATCCAAGACCCATACAACACGCAGAACTATAACAAATACGGCTATGTGTACAATAACCCACTGATGTATAATGACCCGAGTGGGAAGTTTGCTTTCTTGGTGCCTATCCTTACTAAAGTCCTTATTGGGGCTATTTATGGAGCCATTGTTGGAGCTGGGGTAGGTGCAATAGCATATACTATAAAGGGATTAGTAACGAAAGAATGGTCTTGGAGTAATTTTGGTAAGGCTATATTAGGTGGTGCAATAGCAGGGGCTATTTCAGGAGGTTTAAATGGCTTGGGAGCAAGTATTTTCAGCACCAATAGTTTTATATTGAATAGTGGTACTTGGGATTTGTTGTCTAATATGATTTCCAGTGTAATCCAAGACGGTAAAATTGATTTTGCAACCATTGGAGCATCCGCTATTGGAGCATTTGTGAGTCAGAAATTACCAAAATGGAAAGGATTAGATGGTAAAGGTATTGGAGGTTGGCTAAAGAATGCGGGTGGAGAGCTATTACATGGAACATTAAAAGGTGGAATTACAGGGGGCTATTTCAGGAGGTTTCAATTCTTTATTTAGAGGTGGTAATATATGGGATGGAGTAAAAGCAGGTTTTAAAAATGGGATGTATAATGGTGCAGCACAATCTGCATTTATGATAGGAACTTTCGGAGCAACATATAAACCTTCAGAAAAACAGTTGGAATATGTAAAGAAAATGTCTAAGAAGTATAATGTTGATTATAGTAATGTAAAATGGAGGAAAGGAGGCTTGTATCAAGTTTTGCAACCATTATGGTCAAATGGAAATAAAAGGGATGTAGTTTGGGGAAATAATGTTGTAAATTTTAACAATTCAGAGCAAAATGTATTAGGACACGAATTTGGACATATAATACAAGGAAGAAATCAGGGTTGGTCCAATTTTCAGGCAAGAGGCATTTGGGAGCAACTATTTTTTAGTGAAAAAGCGTATAAAACAGATGGTTTTAATGAATGGGATGCAGAAAAAATGTTGCGAAATGTAGGAGGAAGAACTTATTAAAAAGAATAATATATGAAAAATGTAATTGTTTTAGTTTTATTATATATTGTTGTTTATAGTTGTGGAACAACAAGGCATCCACTGTATAATATTAATGATTTAAATGATAAATCATTAAGTGTTATTTCTACACTAACTATTAAAGATTTTATTTATGCTTCAAGAGAGGAGTGTGAGATTTACATAAAATCTGAACGAATTAAATTAATGAATAATTTTAAAAAAATGGAAAGATTGTATTCAGATTCTACATATAGTTTTCAACTCAATATAGGAGATCGTAAATTTTATAAAACTATCAAAAAAGACACTATTTATATCAAAAAAAATGGTAGAATAGAAATTTTTGTATTTGAAGTTGATTGATATTATTTATGTATATTGTGAAAAATACGATTTAATATTATGAATATAATGTATAATAGGAAGTTAAAATAAAAATGAAAAAAGAGTTAATAGTATTTATATCTACAATAATATTAATATTTACACATAGTTGTGTAATGCCAAAATCACCTCAAAGAATTTTTTATAAACTTAATGATTATGAGATATATAAAAAGAATGATTTTTATGGTAATGTCTATAAAGTAGATAGAAAATATTTGAATTTATGGATTTTTTCAACATATTGGCATAGCATTTATCTTTCATCCAGCTTTACATTAAGTAATGATGTACAAGTTGTAATTGATAATAGAAAATATATTTTAAAAGAATTATCAAAAGAAGAAATTAATCTTTTACCTTACATAGTTTTTTATAATGATTCTGTTAAAGTATATAATATTCAACTTAAAGAAAAGGAAATCAAAAGTGTTAATAAAATTAGTGTTTATTTAGATAAAGAATATATTTTTGAAAAACAGTAATAAAAAGATTATTGTTATTTAGGAGGTATTTTAGCCATAAGTGATGAAGCAGGAAAAAAGACATTATGACGCTTGGGATTAGTGGATAATGTGGCAGAAGTCCAGTGGACTTTTAGCGTTGGCGGTACAATGCAGAGGAAACGCATTTACAAATAGGAAGTGGGGGTATCCAAATAGGTCGCTTACAGCCTACTGCGTATAGCTTATTGCTAGATAGAGGCTACACCAGTCACGAACATCTGTTTGAAGTAGGGCTTATCCATATGAATGGGCGTTTGTATGACCCGTTATTAAGAAGATTTTTAAATGCCGATGAACATATCCAAGACCCATACAACACGCAGAACTATAACAAATACGGCTATGTGTACAATAACCCACTGATGTA
>NZ_JH932297.1 GCF_000301075.1 Bergeyella zoohelcum ATCC 43767 | reverse complement strand
AGAAGATTTTTAAATGCCGATGAACATATCCAAGACCCATACAACACGCAGAACTATAACAAATACGGCTATGTGTACAATAACCCACTGATGTATAATGACCCGAGTGGGAAGTTTGCTTTCTTGGTGCCTATCCTTACTAAAGTCCTTATTGGGGCTATTTATGGAGCCATTGTTGGAGCTGGGGTAGGTGCAATAGCATATACTATAAAGGGATTAGTAACGAAAGAATGGTCTTGGAGTAATTTTGGTAAGGCTATATTAGGTGGTGCAATAGCAGGGGCTATTTCAGGAGGTTTAAATGGCTTGGGAGCAAGTATTTTCAGCACCAATAGTTTTATATTGAATAGTGGTACTTGGGATTTGTTGTCTAATATGATTTCCAGTGTAATCCAAGACGGTAAAATTGATTTTGCAACCATTGGAGCATCCGCTATTGGAGCATTTGTGAGTCAGAAATTACCAAAATGGAAAGGATTAGATGGTAAAGGTATTGGAGGTTGGCTAAAGAATGCGGGTGGAGAGCTATTACATGGAACATTAAAAGGTGGAATTACAGGGGGCTATTTCAGGAGGTTTCAATTCTTTATTTAGAGGTGGTAATATATGGGATGGAGTAAAAGCAGGTTTTAAAAATGGGATGTATAATGGTGCAGCACAATCTGCATTTATGATAGGAACTTTCGGAGCAACATATAAACCTTCAGAAAAACAGTTGGAATATGTAAAGAAAATGTCTAAGAAGTATAATGTTGATTATAGTAATGTAAAATGGAGGAAAGGAGGCTTGTATCAAGTTTTGCAACCATTATGGTCAAATGGAAATAAAAGGGATGTAGTTTGGGGAAATAATGTTGTAAATTTTAACAATTCAGAGCAAAATGTATTAGGACACGAATTTGGACATATAATACAAGGAAGAAATCAGGGTTGGTCCAATTTTCAGGCAAGAGGCATTTGGGAGCAACTATTTTTTAGTGAAAAAGCGTATAAAACAGATGGTTTTAATGAATGGGATGCAGAAAAAATGTTGCGAAATGTAGGAGGAAGAACTTATTAAAAAGAATAATATATGAAAAATGTAATTGTTTTAGTTTTATTATATATTGTTGTTTATAGTTGTGGAACAACAAGGCATCCACTGTATAATATTAATGATTTAAATGATAAATCATTAAGTGTTATTTCTACACTAACTATTAAAGATTTTATTTATGCTTCAAGAGAGGAGTGTGAGATTTACATAAAATCTGAACGAATTAAATTAATGAATAATTTTAAAAAAATGGAAAGATTGTATTCAGATTCTACATATAGTTTTCAACTCAATATAGGAGATCGTAAATTTTATAAAACTATCAAAAAAGACACTATTTATATCAAAAAAAATGGTAGAATAGAAATTTTTGTATTTGAAGTTGATTGATATTATTTATGTATATTGTGAAAAATACGATTTAATATTATGAATATAATGTATAATAGGAAGTTAAAATAAAAATGAAAAAAGAGTTAATAGTATTTATATCTACAATAATATTAATATTTACACATAGTTGTGTAATGCCAAAATCACCTCAAAGAATTTTTTATAAACTTAATGATTATGAGATATATAAAAAGAATGATTTTTATGGTAATGTCTATAAAGTAGATAGAAAATATTTGAATTTATGGATTTTTTCAACATATTGGCATAGCATTTATCTTTCATCCAGCTTTACATTAAGTAATGATGTACAAGTTGTAATTGATAATAGAAAATATATTTTAAAAGAATTATCAAAAGAAGAAATTAATCTTTTACCTTACATAGTTTTTTATAATGATTCTGTTAAAGTATATAATATTCAACTTAAAGAAAAGGAAATCAAAAGTGTTAATAAAATTAGTGTTTATTTAGATAAAGAATATATTTTTGAAAAACAGTAATAAAAAGATTATTGTTATTTAGGAGGTATTTTAGCCATAAGTGATGAAGCAGGAAAAAAGACATTATGACGCTTGGGATTAGTGGATAATGTGGCAGAAGTCCAGTGGACTTTTAGCGTTGGCGGTACAATGCAGAGGAAACGCATTTACAAATAGGAAGTGGGGGTATCCAAATAGGTCGCTTACAGCCTACTGCGTATAGCTTATTGCTAGATAGAGGCTACACCAGTCACGAACATCTGTTTGAAGTAGGGCTTATCCATATGAATGGGCGTTTGTATGACCCGTTATTAAGAAGATTTTTAAATGCCGATGAACATATCCAAGACCCATACAACACGCAGAACTATAACAAATACGGCTATGTGTACAATAACCCACTGATGTA
>NZ_JH932296.1 GCF_000301075.1 Bergeyella zoohelcum ATCC 43767 | reverse complement strand
AGCTGGAGCTTAGGCTCTGTACTAGTGGCATAGTCCCCCAATTTTAAACTATACGGCTGAAAAATACTAGGGATAAGACGAACTGGGTATTGCTGGGCAATACTTATGGTTATGCCTATATATATAAATAATATGTGTAATAATTTTTTCAAAAACTCAGTTCTTTTTTAAACCCACAAGTCTGATACATCTATATTGTGTCTCAATATTTTAAGTTATCTATTTTCTATTATTTTCTTTGTTATGGTAGTTTACCCCGTCCTTATTTTTTATTTTTAATAGTTTGGTAACTTTAAATACATCTAACATTCAGCGTCTTACAATAAAACCCACAAGTCTGATACATGACCTCTTCTAAGGCTTTTACTACCCAGCCCGTAGCAATATCTTCAGGTATTCCTACGTTTACCATTGCTTTTATTTATAGCCTAACCATAATTCATCATAATATTCTAGAAAAAAATCCATTTTAACACTAATAATCCACACCCTAGTTCCCAGCGCTTCAACATCATCCCATGCATTTACTATATTGCTTAATTTGGTTTTTAATATATGTTTTTCAATATCCCAAAAGAGATATACCTCTTTTTCTTTTATATTTCTTAATTCGTCAAAAGAACTTATCCTTTTCTTATTTTCTATTTTATTAAAGTCAATCCTTTCATACCAAGTAAACTCTATTTGAGAAGTGATTGCATCTAATATTATTTGAGATTGATTATCTGATAATTCCACATATTCACCCAATGCTTCTAAACATTCCTCGTACAAAGTCATTTAATTAATTATTTATTTAAGTTTTCTAATTCTCTTTTTTAGTTTTCAATACCATATTCCTCATTAATACTTTGTATATGCTCCAATAGTGTTTTTGTTAAATTATTATTTATTAATCTGTATCTCCATACTTCAGCGGATAATCTAATTTTCCATTTCTTTTTAAACCCATAATTAACAATTATTGGAGTAAAGGCAGCTTCTTCAGATTTTGGAGCCAATTTATAATCTCCTCCTACATAAAATCTTATTGCTTCACTTATATAAGCCCAAAATTCTTTTATATCTTCTTCATTCATAGCATATAAATCTTTAAAATATTTTTCCACGATATCGATTTTATCCCATTCAAAAGATATTTTAAAATCTTTTTCTCGCATCTTTATTTTTTCTTCTAAAGATTTTAGTAACGAAGGTATTTCATTAATAAATCTATTGTATTCTCTTTTATTTAATTCTAAATTCATTTTTAATATTTTTTAATGATAAATAAATTTTCATTCATTTTTCTAATTTTAAGTTCTTGCTTAATAAATACTTCTACATTATCATCAACATCATTAAAACAATGCCATTCAATCTTATTAATATCTTTTGTTAATTCTTTTTCTAATATCTCAATATCTTTTAAAATTAGGTCTTTATATTTAGAAAGAGTTATTGGACCTGATTTGACCTCTCTAGCCGTATTTTCCAAAACATTATCAAAGTATCATTTCCCGTCTGAGGTTGTAATACCCTTTTTAGGCTTTAAACCTCCTTCCAAAAGTTGAAATTCATCTTCTGTCAATTTTCCAATTTTCCGATTTTTATACAAAGTTTTATATCGTTTTGACCAATCTTCAAAACTTAGTAACCCTTTATAATTTTTAAATTTATTGGTTAATAAATTTTTAAAAGTATTAGTCAAAAATTCTTTTTCTATATCATCTAACTTATTTTTAATTGCTTCTTTTATTTTTTTTCCTGTTTTTTCAACTCCTTCATCTACATTTTTAACCGCTTTTTTAATTCCTCCAGTACCCATTAGGATACTCGCTAATTCTACACCATCTTTCCCTACTGTATGGTTTACAATGTAAGATTTATCACTAGTATAGTTCGCTTTTTTCTGTTCATAAAAATCTACTGCTGCATTTTTATACTTTCTAGGCTAATAATGCAGGCATTCGGATAGTAGAGTTAGTATATCCTGCTTCATCTTCTTTCCAGTAATTATTTGGCAATGATGCTTCTTCCCAAACTGAAGCTCCCAAATCACCAATGGTGGTAAACCACTGCCTCCCGGTCATAAACTGTCAAGACAGTATCATTCAATTTTATTTATAGTAATCTATAACATGCTTTACAGTTCCATCCAGAGAACCTAATAGTTTATCTTGAACGACACCGTTAAACCAAGAGTCGAATCCAATTCCCATCCATTGCCTTTTTCCATTTTTATTATATCTATTACCGAAATCTATCAACTGTGGTGTTCCAGCACAATAATCAGATTTTGGTGCAATCTGCAACTTCCCACCTAATTTATTAATTAAGATTTTTGAGAAAAAAGCCCAAAATGATAATTGTAATAGTTTACGCTCTTCTTCATTAAATTTGGAATAATATGTTTGGTAAAAATTTTCAATTTCATCAATTCTATTTTCAAAATCATCAATACAATTACCTTTTATATTGCATTCATTCAGTTTTTTTATTAAAAAATCAATGTAAAAATCTTTTTTTTCAATAAAATCCTGCAATTCTTTCTTGTTGTTTAAAACCACCATAATTTTAATATTTAATTACCTTAAATACTCCCGTATTTTTTAATTCTTGTCTTAAGTTATCTTGAATGAATTTATTTATTTCAATTTCATTTACTTCATTAAAGCAGTGCCATTCTATTTTTGAAATCTGGTTATTTGTTAAATTCTAGTTCAAAATTTCAATATCTTTTAATATTTGCTGTTTACTATTAGAGAGAGTAATTGGTCCTGACTTTACTTCTCTTGCTGTGTTTTCTAAAACATTATCAAAGTATCGTTTCCCGTCTGAGGTTGTAATACCCTTTTTAGGTTTTAAGCCACCTTCTAATAATTGAAATTGTTCTTCCGTCAATTTTCCAATCTCTCTGTTTTTATATAGAGTTTTATATCTACTTTCCCAATCGACTCTGCTTAGTTTTCCTTTATATTTTGCAAATCCATCTTCTAATTTTTTAAGAAAATCTGGAGTTTTCATAAACTCCTCCAAATTATCCAGTTTATTTTGTATAGTACTTTTTACTATTTATCCCTTTCATCTGCATATTTACTAAACCGATCTATCCAGCCGTTTTCAATAATTGGTTCGGCTTTCAAATTTTCGCTTATCTTATTTAAATCTAATTGATTATCACACGTATTACCATAAATTAATTTATATTCATCATTTTCTTCTAATAAATTAAGAAAATCAAATAATGCCCCAGATAATATCTCTTTCGTATATTTCTCAATTTCTTTTTTTTGAATCCCATTCATATCTTTAAACAGATTTTTATAACCCTCTGTCTGAGACAAATCTTTAATGCTATTCATTATAAAGCGAAGCTGATTATCATAAACGTTTTCGATTAGAATATTTCCAAATTCATTTAAAATTTTATTATTTGATTTCATATTATTATATTTAGAAATTAATTTACACCATTCCAAGGGATATTTGCAATACTTTTAACACCCTTTGCCTGCAAGTCTTCTAAGGCTTTTACTACCCAGCCTGTGGCTATATCTTCTGGAATACCTGCGTTAACCATTGCTTTTATTTCTATGTCTGCCATTTCTCCTATTTCCATTTGTTTAAGGGGATTAGCTTTTCGCCAAGCCGAATATAGTGCATTTTGGTTTCCTGTAACCTTAGCGTGTATATTTTGTGGTATACCTGCATTTACCGTTTTCCAAGCATCTTCTAAAGAAGAAGGTTTTATACTAAACGCCTTTTTATAATCATAGTTTTCCACTCCTTCAAAGGCTTTTTTGGCTAAAGGGTGGTGTCCACCTACTCTGCGATATTCGCCTGTTCCTTCTAAAATATATTTGGCTCTTTTCTTTAGGTTGTTAATAACACCATCTATATTCTTAACAAAGGCTTTTTCTATGTCTTTCTTTACTTCTTTTTTTATCTTATCAGCAACATCTTTTGTTCCTTCTTTCAGAGCATTTTTGCCTTGCTTGAAAAAACCTGCCCCCATTGCCATAGAGATAATTTGGACACCATCTTTACTTACTTCATAATATCCTAAATATGGCTTATCTGAAAAATTATATTTAGCAATTTTATCCTTTATAGCACCTTCGGCAAGTGTATATACAGAACTAGGACTTATATTTTTCACACTATTCCACAAGCCTGTTCTTACTTCCTCTTTGGTTGCTACATCATAACCTAATTTTATCAGTTGTGGGTAGCTTGTTACTTCTCCTATAACACCATCTGCTACTCCTGTAAATAATGCAGGCATTCGGATAGTAGAGTTAGTATATCCTGCTTCATCTTCATTCCAGTAGTTCTTTGGCAATGATGCTTCTTCCCAAACTGTGGTTCCTAAATCAGACAAAGTCTCTATCCATTCTTTACCTGTCATCTGTTTTACATAGAACCCAAAATCTGTAACTTCTGTTTTATTTGAAAGACTATTGAGGTCTTTAGGGTCTTTTAAATCTTTTAAAACAGCATTTATAGAATTTTGTACTTCTTGTTCAATCCCTGTTTTTTGGGAATCGGATATTTTAGAATTTCCTTTGCCTAGAAGTTTAAAAGTAGAGATAAACTTACCTTTACCATCTTGCTCTATGCTTATACTGTATTTGCCTTTTACAACTGTACTAAATACTAAGTTTTCTGACAAACCTTTACCTCTTTCTTTTGCATCTGTACAATCTTGTTGAGCAGTAATTTGTACACCATTTATAGTTACAGCATTGGCATTATTATCATCTATTTTTATATCTACTAATGACTTTGCGTCTCCTGTTTCGAAAACATATTTATCTTCACTCGTATTACTGAAGTAATAAGAATTATCACTAAATGGTCTGTAAATTTTACCCTTACTCTTAAATGTGTATACAGCTTTGTTTTTATTAAAAGATATAGGATAATCTCCTTCTTTTAGTTTGTATAACTTTTTCCCTTCTCCATCGTTGTTTTTTTCAGATATTTGGAAATAATAGGTTTTACCTTTTAAGTTTTCATTTGGTGCAATGTTCCAGATGCAGCGCATTTCATCTTTTTCCGCATTTTTTGATTTAAGCTCTTCTATATCCGCTTTTAAATTCTTTAACTTTTGGATACAATCTGTTTCTGCAACCTCATCGGAACCTTTCTTTTTGTCATCTTTTACAGCACAAGTAAGGTCTTTTAGTTCGTCTTTTATTTTCTGCTCTAAATCTTCTATTTCTTTTTTCAATTTAGGAGTTATTAATCCTTGGTCGTAAAGAGAAGAAGTATCTTGATTATTTTTTCCAATAAGGTTGTTAACATCATCAAAAAGTTTATCGTAATCCGATTGAGACATACCATCATTTCCAATGGCATCGTCTATGATTTTAACAATTCCATCAATTAGATTTCCTAAATCATTTAATATATCTCCAACATTTACTATATTCTTTTCCGTAGGGTCATAAGTTGTTTCTATAACACCTTCTATAAGTTTCCTATCGGTATTGAGTTTAATATTATTAAAGCTGACTTTAACTTTGGTATCCGCTAAATA
>NZ_JH932295.1 GCF_000301075.1 Bergeyella zoohelcum ATCC 43767 | reverse complement strand
GTTTTACAAAGTTAAAAACGACTTTTTATAAGTTAAAAACGACTTTTTATAAGTTAAAAACGACTTTTTATAAGTTAAAAACGACTTTTTATAAGTTAAAAACGACTTTTTATAAGCGTGATACGACCTTTTAAAAAGACTGTTTTTTATATTTGTCGTTTTTTGTATATTTGCAAAAACAGCCAAAATTTATGGAACTAATGGACATCAATCAAGAGGATAAAATGATTATGCAACATAATGCTATCACATCTGGGCGATATGATTATTCTGCCTGTATGCTTGATATTTTATTTATGGTTTTATCTTGTCTTGAAAAAGGAAAAAGAGAATATACAATCTCTGCAAAAGAAATTGAGCAAATTACTGGAAGAAGTTGGAACTATCAACAATTAATCAAGTCTACAGAACTTATAGGTTCTAGAATGTTTGAAATAGAAACAGCTGATACTTACGAACAACTTTGGCTATTTTCAAAAGTAAAATATTTAAAAGGAAATGGTGTTTTTGAAATTGTTTTAAATGATTTTGCACTTCCTTATTTCTTTGAATTAAAAAACAACTTTACAGTAATGCAATTAAAATCTGTTTTAGGTTGCTCTTCAAAATATGCGAAAAGACTATATAGCATCGCTTGTCAGTGGCGTTCTGTTGGGAGTAAAAGATTTGAGATAAAGGAATTAAAGAGAATGCTTGGGCTAATAGACAAGAAAGGAAATGAACAGTATGAAAGATTATCAGATTTCAAAAAGAAAGTTTTAGATATTGCCAAAGAACAAATTAATCAATTTACAGATTTAGATTTTGATTATGATTTAAAAAAGCGTGGGCGTTCATATCATTGGGTTACTCTTCATTTCCAAAATAGACAATTCAAACAATTAGAGTTTAATTTTGATAATCCTATTAATTTTGAATTATCCGTTGAAAAACAAAAATTCAAATCCACCATAATGCACTATGGATTATCAGAAAGCCAAGCCAATATGATAATTGGAAACACAACACTAACCGAATGGGACGAAATAATAAAGAACCTTAACAATAGTGTAAGACAAGGAAAAATAAAGATAGATAATAGTGTTGCTTATCTAGTAGGTGTATTTCAGAATATGGGAAAACTACCTAGAAAAACAGATAATTAATATTTTGTAATACAAATAAGTATTCTTATTTTTGCTATAAAAATATAAAACTATAAATATATTATTATAGCAATGCCGAAATTTATTTTATCAACGCATCAAAAAGGCGGAGTAGGAAAATCTACTCTGACATTTAATCTTGCCTGTGTTCTTAACACACAATCAAAAGTTGCAATTTGCGATTTAGACCCGCAAGGAACATTAGCCAGCCTGAAAAACTTATCCGAAATTCCTATCTATATAAATAAAGATTTAGAAAGCCTAAAATCATCTGACTATGATTTTGTATTTATAGATACTCCTCCATATCTTACCAATGAACTTCCCAAACTTCTTAAATTTATGGATGCTATCATTATTCCAACAAAAGTAGGTTTGGCAGATTTTATGGCTATAACAAAAACTATTGAAATAATAGAAAATGATAACAAAGGAAACAAAGCCATTATCGTTCTCAATATGGTAAAACCAAATACAAAACTAACCGACGAAATGAAAGAAAGCCTTGAAAATATTTCTATCAAAACAGCTAATACCAATATATCAGATTTAGTTGCTTTTACTCGTTCTCTCGCTACAAATGGTGTAGATGATGCAAAGGCTCAATCTCAAATAAACGACCTATTAATCGAAGTTTTAAGCATTTTAGCGAACTGATTTAAAACTATAAAGATATAAAAATATAATACTATAAAACTATAATTATAGCAATGAAAAAAAATACAAAAGAAAATATGTTTGAGTTAATCAATAAAGCAAAAAGCAATACTCAAACTCCTATGCAAAACGAAAAAAGCGGAATAGTAAAACCTGTAACAAAAGGAACTTATATTTACATCGAAGAACACAAACTCATCGAGCTAAAAAAAATGTCCGCAGAAAGAAAAACTACCCTAAAAGAATTAATAAATTCTGCTATTGATGAGATGTATTTTAAGTAGAACTCTCAATGAACTCATCTTGACTTTTTATTTTACTCAATTCTCACTATTTCAAAGCAGTTCGCCAAAGTTTAAAACATCGATAAAGTATCAAAAAATAATGAAATTCATTGGGCTAAACATTTCTCATAATCCCATTTATAGATTTTTAATAAAAAGATTATTATACTTAATTTTCTTTACTTGTTAATGATTATTGTTATCAAATAAGTCGAGATAGCTTCAATATATGAAAAAACCTCTATACTAGATAGCAAAGTGATAAAATATGTAACAAAAAAACTATTACAGAACTACAATATATCCTTTTTAATTCTCTGCATAAAATCACTTTTATAATTTGAACCTATAGAAATTTTTGCCCCATTTTTCAATACAACAAACCCATTCTCTATCATTAAAATACTAGATAACGAAACTATATAAGACTTATGTATCCTCATAAACAGATCTCTAGGAAGAGTTTGTTCTATATCTCTCATAGTATAGTAAATCATCACCTTTTCTTTTCCTCTATTTATAGCGATATAATTCCCCATCGCTTCCACATAATCTATATCTTGAAAATGAATTTTTATAAATTTACCTTTTTGCTCTGTCTTTGTATATATGTAGTCTTTTTCTTGTATTAAATTAATATTATCTTGTGCTAAAGTTGCTACTACCTTTTTTATAGCCTTTGTAAATCTTTCAAAAGAAATAGGTTTCAACAAATAATCTACCGCATCATTATTAAATCCCTCTACAGCGTATTCTGAAAAAGCTGTACATAAAATCACTTTTACTTTATCATCTAAGATACTCATCACTTCCAATCCTGTCATTTCATTCATCTGAATATCTAAAAAAACTAAATCTGGTTTCTCTTTTTTTATAGCTTTGAGTCCCTCTATCGGATTTAGATAGGTTCCAATTAATTGTAATTCTGGAACTTTACCAATGTGATGTATCATAATATCTATTGCAGGTTGCTCATCATCTATAACAATACATTTTACCATAACTATTTATATATTTTTAGCTTAAAGGTATAAAAATCTTCGGTATTATCTATATCTATTTGATATTTATTTTCAAATGCAAAATTCAATCGTTTTTCTAAATTAGACAAACCTATATTATGAGAAACCGCATTCGATATACTCTTTCTTTTTTTATTTTTACAAATAAATAAGAGTGCATTTTCTTCAAATATAATATCGATCAACATTGGATTATTAGCATCCGATATAACTCCATATTTAAAAGCGTTTTCTACAATTGTTATTAAAGATAAAGGCGGTACATAATGATACTTATCTTCTCCTTTAATATTCTTATTAACATAAATTTCATTAGAGTATCTTAATTTATAAATGGAAAGTAAAATATCTAAATGTTCTATCTCTTTATGTATAGGAATACTCATATTCTCTAACTCTATGTTGTCCAAAGAATACCTCATTAAATCACTAACTTTCATGATATTATTTGCCAAATCATCCGATATAGGTAAAGCTTGTGAATACAATACATTTAGTGTATTATACAGAAAATGAGGATTTATTTGAGCTCTTAAAAAAGCATACTGGTACTGCAACTTTTCTTTTTGAATTTCAAGTTGCTTTAATTCTAAAATATATTTTTCTTTTTCTAATTCCAAGACTTTTCTTTCTTTTCTTAAAAGCTCTTCTACAATAAAAAACAATAGTGCGTAAATGAAAAATTGAATAAAATATCTAATAATTTCCTGAATAAATGATTGTAAATTAAACCCATCTACTAATAAGTACAAACCTAAATAAGGAAATATATATCGTATTAATCCATACGCTATCATTATAAAAAATAACAATAGTAATACTATACAAAAAATACCTCCTATTTTGTTATCATTGAATTTTCTAAATAAATATAAAAAGGCATAAAACATCCCTATAAAAGGAATCAGTGGTAAAACCACAGAAAGTATACTTATATCGTTTGATGTTAACAAATTAAGACTATACAGATAAATTACATATATTACCCAACCAATAATATGTAAAATGACTTTATTTCTTGTATATTCATATCTATCTTTCAATACTTATACCCTTTTGATAGGGTACAAAATTAACTAATTTATACCTAATTGCAACTACATCTTTCTCTCTAATTTCCTTCGGATACTCATAATATATCGTTTTCATCACTTATGCTACTAAAATATTGTTATAATATAATTCTTCTATCAGAAGGCTATCTATGTTGCTAACTTTATGCACTTCATCCTTCAAAGCTCTCTGTAAAGATTTGTATAAGCTTCCATCTATACTATAAGACATAAAATTATATCTATCAAATAAGAAATTTTCATCCAATACTTTAAAAATCCCAAATCGCTTACTATTAAAATATAATTGTACATTTTTAAAATCTATAATTTCTTTTTTTTCATATTCTTGTGTATTAGTTTCTATAACTATTTGCTTATATAAATACATCCAAGCCTCCCATTGCTCTGGATATTGCTCTACAAAATATGAAAATTGATTATATATATTTTCTAATGTATCTTGTACAAACCTTTCTCTATCTTTACTTTTATCATCTTGAATAGGATTAAAAAAATACAATCTCACATCATCTTTTGATTTTCTGTAAGATAAAGATGTAATTAGAGGAACATTTGCTATACTTGCTAATTGGATGATACCCTTCTTTACATATAATTTCTGTCCCAAGAAATTCACAATAGAACACTCATCTGAAATCTTAGTAAGATTCCCTCTAAAACCATCAAGATAAACAAAAACACTTCTTCCTAATTTTAACTCTCTTAAAATTTGAAAAGCAATATTAGGGGATTCAAGCTCAATAAACTTAGCATCTCCTTTTATAAACATATTTTTTTCAAAGCATTCTCGTTCACTTTCAATAATTGATTTTGGAGCTATTGCCGTATAGGAAATATTATTTTCTACTAAATATTTATTCAAAATTCTATACGACCCAAAGTGAAATGTTGAAACTATACAAGGTTTTCCCTTCAATAGTTTTAGTGTTTCTTGGGATAAGTTTTCCACTGTTACATAATCCATAATATCTCCCCTTGTCTGCTCAAATTGTGTCAAAGCATTATGAAGCTGTATCCCATTAAAAACATCATAATGTTCTTCGTATCTCAATTTTGGCAACATTTTAAATAAACTGCCACTCATTAAATTATATTGACTACTCTCAATAACTCCGTCATAGTAAGCATTATCTCTTATTTTATATCCTACTTGTGAATATATCGTATCTATTCTATTAAAATAATCAGCTTTCATATATTTTATTAATTTTTAATCGTCTTAACTAAATTAAATACTCCTATACAAACAAATATTATTGATGACAATAATCTAATTGAAGATATAGATATCCAGTCCTTACTATGAATAATATTCTGAATCTCTCCTGCACTACTGTATATGTATATAAATAAATAAATTGTAACAAATATCCAAAATACAAGGTTTAATATTGAATAAATCAACAATGGTTTCTGATGCACAACCTCTTTCATTCTATGAGGTGAAAAAAATAATATTCTAGTCAACTCTGATGTTTTATTCTTCAAATTGGATATTTGAAATAAATCACTATATATCCAATATCCATCATATCTAAAAAAAGGATTAAGAGATGTAATAATACTTATAGTATTTGAAATAATTAAAATAAGCACTAAATTATTATTCAATATATAGTACAACATCACAAGAATTATATTAATAATCAGCTGAATATATATTCCTCCTAAATTAACTATAATTCTTTCTTTTTTTTTCAATTTCCAAATATTAGTTGTATCCGTATATAATACTGGAAATATAAAATACATTCCAAAACCGATTTCTTTTGGTTGCTCACCAAATGAATATGTTGCTGCTGCGTGTCCCATCTCGTGTAAAAATATTACCACTAGGAAAAACAGATATAAAACTATTACATTTTCAACACTAAAATTATCATAAATAATTTCATAGCTTTCATAAATCCCTATATCATTGATATAAAAAAATAAAAAGGTTATAAGTGAAAACAATACACTACACAAAGTAAATAAGCTCTTATCAAATAAAAATGATAAAATATTATATACTCTATTCGCCATTTCTCCCCTCATTATTTTTACTCTATTCTTTATATAGTTTCCTCCTTCTTTTTCATTTTTATCAATAAGATTCTGAACATCTCTAATAGAGTCTTCTATAAATTTACCATCCGTAAGAGAATCATCTTTATATTTATCATTTATTCTCTTACTAATTCTATCGTAATCACCACATAGATTATACTCCGTTAATATATCAAACAATACATCATTAATAGAGAATAGCTTCTCTCCACTTTCTAATATGTACCTAGGGGGAATTTCTTTTGTTTTTATTACCTTATAATTCATCATATTTATTTTTTTTAAAAAAGGCAGGATTATTTCCTGCCTTTTGTGGAGTTTGATTACAAGTCTACTACAATAATAATTTTGCAACTTGCACCTGCCATTTCAGCAGTTTCTAATCTTTTTTCTAACTCTTCTATAGCTATTTTATTCATCTTTATATAATTTATATTTCCGTTAATTTATATCCTTTACTCTTTAAAACCTCCAAAATATTTTGCTTTCCATTTACTATATATTCTACCCCTATTGTAAATAATGTAGGTTTTTCTGCTGTCTGTTTTTCAATTTTAGGCACGACTACCTCCAAATAATCTTTCAAAAACTTATCGGTATTTTTTTCAATAAAATATGGGTATTTAGTATAAATATTTTTTAACCCTACCATATCTCCATTATCATAAGTTTCATTCTTTTGCTTTACTGCATCTTTTATCTCATCTGATTTATTCAAACTATAAGATATATTTTTATTCCAATAATTCTTATCTTGAGCATCCATCAATGTTACATACTCCGAAACAGTTAATATTTCCGTATAAGAAAATGATTTTTTCTCTGCATACTTATATAGTATTTCGTTAATATTCTCTCCTCTTACTGCTCCACAAGGATTATCCAATGCCCCAAGAACAGCATTCACATAGAAAGGTTTAAACATATTTACCATCTGTTCATTTGCTCCCATTTTTTCTTGTATATACCTTACTAACTTTTGATAATCCGACGCAGAAAGAATTCCCTTTATCTTCTGTTCTTTATCTGTTACTTGTATGAAATTTTGAAGAATAGCTTTATTCTTATTTGAGTTCAAATTAGTTTCTACTGATATTGCACTCACATTAGGTATGACATCTTTTTCTAATCTCTTCAAATATTGATTATCTCCACAAGTGGTTGTATTAAAATAAATATATGAAGGGTTCTGATTTTCTTTTTCCACTTTATATATCATTGATGATTGTGAAAAAGAAATACTTGATAATAACAATGTAGCTAATGATAACGCTTTCATAACATATATATATTATTGTTCTACTTTTGTTCTATTTTCTAATTCTTCTATTGTATCTGTTTTTCTCTTTGATTTCGAATTTCCCTCACCAAACTTATATGTAAAAGCCAATGAAACAAATCTACTTTCTTGTTTTCTATTTTGATTTAGTTCAACTCCATTATAATCTACTATTCTATCTATTTTTATTGTATTAAATATATCTGAAATTGATAATTTTATATTTGCTCTATTGTCCAATATTCGTTTTGCTACTCCAATATTTGAAGATAAATATCCTTTCTGTTTAAAAATTCCAAACGCTATATCACTTTGGTAAATCAAATTAAAATCAGCTGACCAACCTTTCTTAAAAGAAAACTGATTAATACTCTGTAACTGATACGCCCAAGTATCATTAGTTTTATCAGATTTATAGTTATCTGTTGATGTATTAAATTTATAACCACCTACTCCTCCAACTAAATTACTCGTCCAAATATTGAAAAACCTCTTTGTCCAGCTCACATATGCATAGTAAAAATCGGAGCTTTTAAAATTAGTGTAAGTATTTATCGTTGTATTACCATCTCTTACATATAAAGGACCTAAAGCATCAACAGAATGCGTTTCACTTATTCCTATTGTTAAATTCTGATTATATGTATAAGTTAAGTTTATAGAATGGTCTATCTGTGGGCGTATATTAGGATTACCTTGATAGTAAAAGTAATCACTTTGGTATCTCACAAATGGATTAACTACCTCAAATCCAAATCTCTGAATACTCTTTCTATAGCTTAAATTAAATACATTCTTTATATTTTTAAGATATTGAATACTAACACTTGGAAATAAGTTAAAATAACTTCTATCATTAGTTTTTCCTCCTATTAATATTCCTTGACTATAAGTATATTCACCCCTTAGCCCTAAGTTTACTTGCCAATGGTCTCCCCAATATTTATCCCAAGAAACATAACCTGCCAATATATTTTCTTTATATATAAACCGATTAGTCTTACCTAAATTAGTTTGCCATTGGTTTGAAATATTATCTTGCCAAAGTATATCATTATCCGTTTTTGTAAATAAACCTTTTACTCCAAAATCAAATTTCCCTATTTCTGATGGATATTCTACATCAGCTGATACTGAATATACTTTATTTAACGAACTGACTGTATTTCTTAGCAAACCTATATTTGATACACCTGTATTTTCAAAATTATATTGCTGACCTTTTGTATATTCAAAATAATCCGCATTAATATTTAATTTTCTATTCAGTGAATCTAATACCGATTTATAATATACATTAACTGCTGGATTCTGAATATTTATTTTTCCATTACTTTCTACTTGTGATAGATTAGATGTTGCTATATCATTCAATATTATTTTGTTCAGAGAACTTATTTTATGGTTATTATTCATTCCCCTTAAAAATACTCCAACAGAATTCCTCTCATTAAAATCATAATCTACCGAAACATTATACTGATGATTATTCTTTTTTATATCTATTTTTTCATCTTGATATAGCTTTAATTCAGAAGATAGATTTTGATTTATTTCCGTGTTCTGATACCTATCTGAATTTTCATAACTATAACTTGTAGATATATTCAGTCCTTTATTCTTATAATTTAAGTTTAGTGCAGGAAAATTGCTAATATTACTTCCTATAGCTGTTCTGTTTGTAATAGAGCCATTCAATCCACTTTTTCTATTTTTTAACAGTTTAATATTAATTACCACACCTCCTATCGCATCATATTTAGATGATGGATTTTGTAGGATTTCTATCTTATCGATAGTACTTCCTTGCATTGAAGAAAGATAATTTTTCAGTTCCTCCCCTCTAAGATTAGATAATCTACCATTAATCAATACCGTAACTGATTTTGAACGAAAGCTAAGCGTTTCTCCTTGTTCAACAATTCCAGGCGATTGCAAAAGAATATCATACGCATTACTTGTTGATGCAATCACATTCTGATTTACATTAATACTTATCTTATCTACCTTTTGAACAATATACTCTTTATTACCTTTCAAAATAACTTCTTCAATGCTCTTTTCTTTTTCCTGAGCATATACCATACCCCCAAACGAAATAAGTAAAAATGCTATTGTTATTTTTATTTGCTTCATATCGTTCATTTTGATGCTGCAAACTTCTTATAAATCTTATTTTTTTGAAAAAATATTATTTAAACACTCTTTTTCTATATGTATAAACTTGTTTTAAAATGATATTATCTATTTCACAGCTCTTTTTTCTGTACAATCTCTAAACTCTTTATTTTTATTAATCCATCTACAAGCTCTCCGCAGAACTCATAATTATATTTTGTATTAATCAATTATGATAAAAATTTAAATCAACATAAATACTAATAGCATCCATTCCCTAATAATAAAACATCATTCTATATACTGTATTCCATCTGTACTCAAGCTAAAAAAACTCACATTTATCACACAATATGACATAGCTATATTTTAAAATACTATAAACCACAAACACTTGTTCCCTAATATGTATTCATTTCGGAAACAAGTGTATAGATAGGATTTAGATTTTCAAAGTACTAAGACCTCATTTTTTGTTTTTTGGACTTCTCTTTTTTTAATCTTAATCGTAAAAATGGTAGTTTAAATTCTAAATCAATACTACCAAACTCCACTAACAATAAGAATATTATATACAACAACATTCCTACATCCATTAGGTCAAACGCACGAAATTTAATATTTTTGTTTTTATGGATTTAGTGAGTTATTTTTCTGACATTGAGGATTTTCGTATGGTAAACAAATGCAATCATCTTCTTTCTGACATACTTCTCATTGGGCTTTTCACCTATTTGAGCAACGGCGAAGACTACGAAGATATGGTATTATTTGCTGAAAATCACCCTGATTTTGTGCGTGAATATTGTAAGCTTCCCAACGGAGTACCCTCCCACGACACCTTTAATCGAGTTTTTAGTTCACTGGATACTAGTGTTTTAAACAAATGCTTAATGGATTGTGGTAAAGCTATTTTGGACACACTTGGCGAAAAACAAATTTGTATTGATGGAAAGAAAATTAAAGGAGTAAATCCTAGAAGTCGTGGAAATACAGGGCTTTACATTGTAAATGCTTGGGTGAGCGAAAACGAACTTTGCATCGGACAGAAAAAAGTAGCAGAGAAATCCAATGAAATAACGGCTATTCCTGAAATCATCAATAGTTTAGATATTGAAAATTCGGTAGTTAGCATTGATGCGATGGACTGTCAGAAAGAAATAGCATCTTTAATTATGGCTAAAAAAGGGCATTATTTACTGTCTTTAAAATCGAATCAATCAGAATTATTTGAGGATGTGGTCTGCGGATTTAAAGCCAGGTCAAGTGATTGTTTTTCAGAAGAATGGGAATATTCTTCGTCTCGATTTGAAACTCGTAAATGCCGTATTTTACAGGCGAAAGATGTGTTGCTTGACGAAAATTTATCGGTTTGGGCGGGATTGAAAACCTTGATTCAAATTGAATCCGAAAGGCATTTAGGTACTGATATTCAGAAAGAAACGAGATATTATATCAGCAGTGAAGAGGGCTTATCGGCGGCTTATTTCAATGAATTAGTTCGTGGGCATTGGGGGATTGAGAATAAACTGCATTGGCATTTGGATGTAACATTTCGGGAGGATTCGTGCCGAGCCAGAGCGGGATTTTCGGCGGAAAACCTATCTGCTCTGCGGAAATTAGCCTTACAAATGATTAAAAATCAAAAAGATAAATTAAGCTTAAAGAAACGAAGACTCAAAGCTGCCTACAATACAGATTACTTAAAAGATATTATCCAAAATTTTTCATGCGTTTAGCCTATACATCCATCGTTATAATGTTCAACATATAAATAATTGGTATTGTTAAATATATATAGTTATTGATAAAATTGGATTATTTTATTTTGCTGATTATCATTAATTTGAAAATTCAAATATTTCTGATAAATATACTAAATCAACAATACCAAATAATTATTTATATTAAGAGCCTGTTTAAAATTTATCTAATTATTTGTTTATGTTTCTTTTTGGCTACAATTTCGTTAAATTTTAAAACAATAGGTTATACTATTCTTTGAAAATTTGCCTTATTTCACTCAAAAATAAAGCAACAAACATTTTAACTATATAAATTTAAACAGGCTCTAAAATATTTAATTTTATTTCTTTGTTTAGGTCTATATTTTTATTCTCTTTTCACAAGTAAGAAATTCAACCCATCAAAAAAATGTAAATCTTCATTTTTCATAACACATCTTTATACTTAATCACAAAGTACTTAAAAGAAATAATCATAAAAAAGGACTATTTTTTCACACTTAACATTCTGATAAATAACTCTGTTTGTTAAATATTTTTTTTAATAAAAATCTCTCGCTAAGCGAGAGACTTTGTCTTCAACACGAAGGCAAAAATTTTTATAAAAGAGAGCAAAAGCATTAATTTTCAAATTAAACTTTCTATCTATTTCCAATAACTCCACAATCACTCTCTTTTATTTTTTTCCGTCCAATTTCTAAATTCTTCATCTTTTTTAGGATTATTTTTTAGCCATCTGATGACATCTCCACATAGGTCATAGCTTTCTTTTTTTATCAAAATCATTCCACTAGCTTCAAGCTCCTTTATATGCTCCATTTTAACCTGTTGCAAAGATTTAGAATGACTTTTAAAAGAAAAATAAATTGCAACAAGCATTGATACAACTCCCGCTACAAACATATATACACTATATTTAGAGATATTTAATCGCTTATTCAAATTATCTACTGACAATTTATCACTTGAATGCAGTCTTGTTTGAAGAACTATTTCAGAAGGTATTTCAGGTATTACCTCTTTTACTCTTCTTTCCGTCTCCCCAATAAATTCTTCCCTAAAATGATTTAGCCCTACTTTAATACGCTCTACTTCCCTATCGGTGTCAATCAGAGTTTTATTATTAAAAGCTACTAAATTACGAACCACTTCATCAATAGCCATTTCAGACCTATGAATAGTTTCTATATTAGCCTTTAAATATTCTAATATCTCCTCATTTTTCTTCGTCGAGTCCTTATAAGTCTCCTTAGCGTCGGAAATAATTTTTTCTAACGCCTCTTTCAGTATCGTCCCCTTGTTTTGCGGTTTCTTCTCTTCTTCTTTCATAGTCTATTTTTATTTGGTTATTTATCAGTAGCTTATTTAAATCTTTTACTTTCAATTTTCTATCTAATTCTGATAACTTATATCCATTTTCAGAATTAGAAATATCATCTTGTAACTCCGTTAATGTATAACCATAATAATTTTGATTATACTCTTTAATCTTGCTATTTTCCTCTTCTTTTCCTTCCTCCAAATTAGGCATTATTCTAAGTCCGATAACCTCTCCTCCACGCTCTTGGGGCTTTAAATAAACACCTAACTCTTTCGCCTTTTCTTTAGCCTCTCTCCAAGAACTAGAACACTCAAAAATAGAATGAACCATCTTGGATATTGCTAACCTTCGTGCTTTATTTTGGTCTCCTCTTATCTGTTGCCAACCTCTTTTCTTGGCTATCTGCTCCGCTACCTTTCCACTCCTATCCCCAATGAAACTATCCGACATTAACTTTCCATCAAATCCAACTCTATTAGTAATTAAATGAATATGAGAATGCTTGGTATTACGATGAGCCACCGCATACCATTGGTGATTTTCAAAACCCATTCTATGAGCATATTCAAAAGCCAACTCCCTCAACTCTTCATCACTCAATGGAATAGATGGAGATATGACTTGCTCAATAAAAGGTTTTTGTCCTCCTCTACCCTTATAAAGAGTAGTTAATAACTTCATCTCCTCATACCGCTCTTTATAATCTATTGCCTCCATTTGATTTTGACAGAGGAAAACTGCGTTTTTTTCTCCTTTCTCTTTATAATGAGCCGCTGATAAACTCCCTTTAACTGATTTGGCTTTCGTTACCATTTTTTAGCTCATTTTTAATCAAAATTATCACTTCCTCTAACTCACCAAGAAACCGCTCTCTTTCTACTTCATTAAAAATTCCCATTCGCAAAGCATTACTCAATCTTTTAAAATTAATAGCTGATTTGGTAAGAGTCAAATTTCGTTCAGGATCTGGCATCCGCTTACCCAAACTACACCTACGAATATAATCAGAGGGATTGACGCCAAATTCTCTTGCTTTATACTCTACATCTTCCCACTCGGTAGGAGAATAACGAACGCTTTTTCTAATATCTCGTTTTTCACCAATAGCAGAGGGGCGACCTCCTAAGGCTCCCCATTCCCTTCTCTTTTCTGCCAAAGTTTTTGCTTCAAATTCTTGCTCAATTTCACTCAAAAAACTTTCTTCTAATTCATTAAATATATCTTCCATTATTGTACTTTTTTTCAATTTATTTCAGCGTACGCAAAGACCCTGCGACCATTAGGGAGCGAGGGCAAGAAGGAGATTAGGAAGACGAAAACCTATAAGGTTTCGACTGACTTTTCTCACTTCTTGACCGATGTTCTAACCACCTTTCACCTCCTTCATCCTCACAAAGATATTAATTATACTTATATACCTTAAAAAAGTAGAAAACTTTTAGAGAAATTTCTTGATTTTGTCAATTATTTTCTATAACTTTGCTTGGAATATATTTCATATATGAAATATATTCCTAAAAACAACCTCCAAATTTGAGTAAATTATCCAATAAAATATCTTTAATTAAAGAAATTATAAACAAAATAGAATATCCTGTATTAAGCAAGATGGAATTCAAAAATTTACTTTCTCAAATAAACAATATTTGGGGCTTAATGTCTATTACACCAAATGAAATTAAAGAGTTCCTAATTAAAAATAAAATTATCATCCAAGAAAAAGTAATATTAGATGATACATCATCATTTATTTACCTCTTACCTAATATCAATATTGATATTTTTGACATTGCTTCAATACGATCAAGAAAATCTTACTTCAGTTTTTATTCTGCTCTACATATTCATAATCTTACACTACAAATCCCAAAACAAATTTATCTCACATTAGAAAGACCCTCATTAGTTCAATCCAATAGTCTTGAATTAGTTCAAGAAAATATAGACCGAGCTTTTAGTAAGCCACCAAGAGCAACATCAAATAAAAGATTTTACAATAATTTTACTATCAATTTTATAAATGCTCAACATCAAAACAATATAGGTATAGTGTCATTTCGTAATCATTATAAAATTTCTGATTTAGAAAGGACACTTATCGATATTTCTGTAAGACCTTTTTATGCAGGAGGTGTAACACAAGTTTTAGAAGCTTTTGAAAATGCAAAAGACCTACTAAATACAGACAAACTTTATGAATATTACTCAAAAATGAATTATACTTATCCATATCATCAAGTGATTGGATTTTATCTCGAAAAAGCTGGTTATGAAGAAAAAGATTATTTAAAATTTTTAGAACACAAACAGATAAATATCAACTTCTATTTAACCTATAATATTCTACATAAAGAATTTTCTGATAAGTGGAAATTATATTATCCTAAAGGGTTGTAAATGGTTTTACTATTTCGAGCATTTTGTCAAAATAATAGTCATATTCTTTTAAAGCCACTCTATTTTCCTCTGATATTGTAGCTTTAACCGTATCCCAGTTTTCTCTATTATATTCTCTTAAACTTTCAAGATTATTAATCAATCCTAATGGAACTTGTTTAGCTTCAAATATATCAATCAACAATTCTTTATTTAGGTTTAATTTTCTATTGCTATATATCAAATTAATATCATAAATATCTCTGGCACGATATTTTTGTTTTGCAGAAGTTACTATCTCTTTATATTCAGGCATTGTCTGACATAAAGCTCTTACTTTTTCTAAAAGTATCATTTCTAATGTATATACCTTCAAAATAACCCCATCTAATTCAGTTATTTTAGCACTATCTACATATTCATACGCACTAATATCCACTGTATATTTGGGAGATTGGTCATTGAGCTTAATAGCATTTCTTCTCATTTTAGCTATATCTCCATCTACTTTTTCATTTTCTATCACTTTAAATTCCAATAAATAACCTTTCCACTCTGGAATACTCCCTGATTTAGGTTTCTCTATAAATTTCACATCAAAAGCAGTAAAACCCTCATTGTTGAATACATTATTAAGCAGTTTATCTATCCAATGAGATATTGTATTAAACTCTTCTTGACTGAATTCCCCTCCTACGGAAAAATCAATATCTATTGAACTTCTATTTGTAATCTCATAAACTAAATGAAGTGCATTTCCTCCTTTAAGAACTAAACTATGCATCAATGTCTCATCTGACATAAGTGCTCTTAATGTCAATCTTTTTATTTTATCCAAATTCATCATACAAAAGTATGATATTTTATTAAATTTTCATATTAAAATCAACTTATAAAGTTGTATTACTTTTTATAATAAAAAATACAATATACTGATTTTCAACACTAATATGTATAACATAGAACCGCCCAGTTGCTTTATTTTTCTTTAATCTGTTTTTTCGTTTTCCTTTCACCCTGCATATATATTTTTCTCTCCAAAATTTCGCCTAAAAACAATATTTTAAATTTCAAAAAAACTAATCGTTATTTAATAAATTTTTTATTTTATTACTTTATTATTTTAAGTAGCTATAACTTATTTATCATCAATGTTTTACAAAGTTAAAAACGACTTTTTATAAGTTAAAAACGACTTTTTATAAGTTAAAAACGACTTTTTATAAGTTAAAAACGACTTTTTATAAG
>NZ_JH932294.1 GCF_000301075.1 Bergeyella zoohelcum ATCC 43767 | reverse complement strand
GTTTCAATTCCTTATGGTGCGATTAGAATGGATTATCAGCTACAAAGGGCATGGTTTCTTTGAGTTTCAATTCCTTATGGTGCGATTAGAATCACCACTTTAATCTAAAGTGGTGTAAAGGTAATTAGGTTTCAATTCCTTATGGTGCGATTAGAATGAAAGTTAAGTAAGAGTGGTGAGTTACCTAATCTAAGTTTCAATTCCTTATGGTGCGATTAGAATTGGCATTAGTGCAAAAACATTAGCCAAATGGAGAGAGTTTCAATTCCTTATGGTGCGATTAGAATTCTGAGATAGCTCTTCCATCTACGGAAGACATGTCAGTTTCAATTCCTTATGGTGCGATTAGAATGATAAAAAGCGTTTTTTCGTGCGGTGTTTTTTTCAGTTTCAATTCCTTATGGTGCGATTAGAATAGGTTACAAAAGTAGGTAAAAAAGACTGAAAACCCCTAATGTTTTCGTGATTTTTGGAGTCTATTTTTTTTAAAAAATCGTCGGTCTTATTTTACTCTAAAAACTAAGGAGATAGACGGTGTTTTATCTCATTGGCTGTGCGTGTGTTATGTTTTTCGGAATGTCAAAGAACATCTTTATCCCACAAATTTACAATAGATAGACGACAATTACAAAATATTCTTAATGGGATTCTGTTCTATGCCCAGTACTTTCCGTTCCGCCCAGCTGGAATGGCGGGAACTATAAATAATGACACAGTCTAACTCTTTATTAATGATTCTATGGATCTGTGCAATTAACTGATTCAGTTTAGCTTCTGTAATCTCTCCTTCAAAGACACTATTCTGAACCCAATTCAGATATCTGCGGCATAGCTTAAGCATTTTTACAGATTTATTGCCACTAATGTCATAAACTAATATGATGTGCATAAGCATTAAATTAAAAGATGAAATATTTTTATGGGTAGGGATTTTGAGGGGCTTACCACCACGCATGAAAGGGTTTATAGGGTTCTTCTTTCAGCAAATGTTTTTGAAGCTTATAGCATTCTTTTTGTACCAAAGTCTTATAGGAAACATACTGCTGTAGTTCTCTATGGAAAATGGTATCACTCAGTTTTTCATCCCATACTTTAATTATTTTTTTCTTGGCTTTCGTTTTGATGGTTACCCCAAATTTAGATACTTCGAAGTCATCTGGCTGTACCATTTTTTTATTGACCAAAGTAAAAATGGTTCTATCTACCAATAGTGGCTTAAATACTTCGGCTACATCTAGCGCTAGTGAATGTCTCCGCTCACTGGGTTCATGGAGAAAACCGATGGTAGTATTCAGCTGGGTGTGGTGTATGGCATCTGTACATATGGTGTAGCATACCATATTAAGGAAAGAAATGAGGCTATTGATGGCATCTACTGGCGGATTTTTACTTCTTTTATCAAAAGTAAATCCTGTGATGATTTTGTCAAAAGTCTCATAATAAGCAATACGGATATTCCCTTCTACCCCGAACAATGCTTGTACGCTTTGGGCTTCCTTGATATTGGGATAGAGATTTTCTATTTTAAGGATGCTTTGCTGTACTTCTTTGCCTCTTTGTAGGTAATATTTTAGGTTTCGGTACATGTTTTTGGCGGCACCCATGATAAAGCGTTTCGCTAACCAAAGTCTTTGGGCGGTATCATGATAAAAAAGAGCTTGCTGTACCAGCATTTTGCCACTTAGGAGGTCTTTCCTTGGAATAAAACTTCCGGTATAGTGTTCATAAAAATCAAAAAAATGCAGACTGATTCCCTTTCTACCTAGGAAGTGGAGTAGGGCAGAATTACAGTCCATCTGCCCAAAGCAGTAAATATTATCCACATTTTCTATAGGAATAAAATGCTTCTCCTCTACTCGGGTTTCTTCATTTTTATAATGAAGTACCAGAGAATTGTCCTGTTTAGAGAGTCTGCCGTTACTGAAGATATAATAAGGAATACTCATAGCTATAGTTATGATAGATATAAGATTCCTCATATTTTTTCAGTATGAGGAATCAATAGTTCCTAAATTTCACAAAATTAAATTTCACTTGTTTTTCACCATTTTCTAGTACAGTTACATTCCTTTCTGATGTGGAAACCACTACTCTAAATCCGCTTTTTTTCAGTAAATCTACTAGAGCAAAAGAGAATGAAAACTCGCCCATAAGATGTACGGCTTTTACCCTTTCATGCTGATGCATCTTTTCTATTTGGGTGAAGTATTCTTTTGCTAAATTCTGTATTTCTTGCTCTGTGGCATAAGGGTCTATGGCAGGGAAAGGTATATCTCTCACTTTGCCAAACTGTGCATGGGCAGCCTCCCTTTGTCGCTCACTCCACTGGCTGAGCGGATGATTGGATAGATTAATGAGCATTAGAGGTGAAAGTATTGGTTTTGAAAATTACTTTCCTGAAGTTTTTCCACAGAAATAAGGCTGATATTATATTGTTTAGCTCTTTTTTTATGTGTATCGCTTATTTCGTTTTCTTGGTTTAAAGTTACGATGTACGATTTAGGAAATAGCCCCAGCTCTTTTAAGATGCTATCCAGTTTGTAAATCGTGTCATTGGGTAATGATGTTTTTTCTTTACTAACGATGTAGGTCTTGCATTCTACCACATGGAGAACATTGTCTTTGATATAGACTACATCCAGTTCATTTTCTGTATTTTCATTTTTTCTACTTACCCCTATTCGTATTTCATCATCTGTTAATCCAGTGGATTTTAGTTTATTATAAACATATTCTTCTAGCCAATTGCCTGTGAGATATTCTATTTCTTTCTTAGAAATTTTGTTTTCCTCTGATATAGGGAAATCTATTTCCTTTAAAAGTAGCTCTAAATCCTCCACTTCTGAAATGAGAATATTTTTGTTTTTCTTTTTTGAAAGTTCATTTCTTTTTTCTTGTAATTTTTTAATGACATGATAAAAATCATTACCTTTATTCAAAAACCAATCAAAAAATCTTTGGGTATAAGCAGGTTCTTGTGTGATGCTATCATTTTTACTATCATAGCCATAGGCGTCAAAATATTCCTTTACATTGAGTTTTGATGTAAATTTAAACTGGTTATTTTTTGTTGTAGGGAATATTTTTAAATATTCTTGAGCATTTGGATTATAGAATATCTCAAAACCTCTTTCCCTAAAAAAGATGTAACATTTTAATGACATTAACTTGGTTCCTCCTGTGATATTCACCAGTTTTTTATCAAATTCGTCAAAATCAATATCTGAAGATTCTAATTTTTCTTGTATGTCTTTACCATTAAAATCTACTTCTATTGTGTGTATTTTATTTTCAATATTGACCGCTTTTTTTATCCACTGGTCTTTTCCTTCCTTCTGAATTTTATGACTGGAAATAAATAATATTTCATCTTCCGGTTTTTTACAAAACTCTTTTATGAACAATACATTAGGTATTGTTTGGTCACTTAATATGACTACAATTAAATCTTTCATTTCTTTCTTTTTTATATGATTTCTAATTTTACCCAGCCCAAGGTGCTTTCAGGGGTTATACCACGGGTAAGTGGAAAGTTCACTTCATCTGGATGTATTTTTCTTCCTCCTTTGTATTTTACATAATCAGATAAGATTAAGAATTTTTCAAAGACTTCCTTATGATTATTATATAATAAATCTGCAATGGAATTGAAATAAAAACCTTTATTAAAACCAATTCTTAGAATACATTCAGATGCAGATAGATGCTCTATATTTTCTTGAAACGCTTCTAACTGAGAAATAATGATATTATTGTCATTGGTTTTAGAGGTACGATAATCAAGTGTCTCTAGCTCTGAGCTGATATTATTAAATGTAAAATCATTGATTTGCTGAAATAATTTATGTATATCCTCCTCTTCCTCCAGTTTTAATTGGAATGTAGTGGAAATTTTAGCAGGAATACTCTCCCAAAGAATATCAATATTTTTTTCAGCATGGAGATGCACCCTTTTTATATCTACTACTTTTATTTTGGAGGATGAAATCTTCTCAGAATCTGAAACCAAAGGATTGTGGATGGCGATTTCTTGAATCACTTTTCCCTCCTCGTTTTTTTCGCTTTGAACAAAAAGGTTATTAATATTTTGGTTAAATAACTCTAATTCCTTTTCAAAACTTTTGATAGTGTTGAGATTTGAGAATTGTTCTGATGATAATTTCCTTACATTTTTACCTGCAATTTCTCGTTTAAACTGGATAAATATGTGGTTTACCTTTTTTGCAAAATCTTCTATACATTTTTTATCTACAAGGCGGTAGGCCATTGCATTTTTCAGAGCTCCTTTTATGGTGCTTCCAGGGATATAGGGATTCCCTTTGGCATCTTTAATAATGGTATTCATATCTTTATCACTTTTTATATTGGCGGTAACACTATAAGATATGTACTCTTTGGGGCTTAAACTTAATGTTTTTTCTAAAAAATTTTTAAGGTCAAAGTGAGTAGTATTATTATTATCCATACCGTGGATGATTCCCTGAATATATTTATCCATCAGTTCATCATGGTCTGCTAATTTTTGGGCAACGGCTTCTTTATTAATATAATGGATTTGCTTATTCGCTTTATCAAAGACATAGTCCGAAGTACTTACCATTTTCCCTCCATTCCCTATGCATACTGGGGTAAGTGTGGTGAGCTGTATGGTATAAGATTTTTTGGGTCTAATTTCTTTACTCATCTTATTCAAAATCAAAGTTAGTATGTAAAGGCAATACGAAATTACTGCTGTATTTCCAGTATTTTTTATCGGCCTCGCTCAGGTCAATCACTCGGGCAGGAATGCTTGTTTTTATGATAGCTCCTTCCGTAATGGCCGTTATCACCTTAAGGCGTTTGTTGTTATCTTCATTTCCATACCGCATACCGCCTCGGGTTTTGGTTTGATAATAGCTTAAATGGTCTAAGGTTTCAGGGAAAATTAACCCCAATGCCACTAATCTTTTAGCAGGAATTTCACTGAAATCATGCTCTGAAATCTCTATGGATTTTACATAGCCACAGCCTGTAGAGCGTTCGCCACCGATGCCATTGGCGGCTACATCTTCCCAAATTTGTAGAGCCAACGCCTGATCTTCTTCAGGGAGATGAGCATCTTTCATAAAAAAATAAAAATGTACTTCCCAAGCTTCATTGCCCAAAAGTTCAATGCAAGTTCTGGTATAGAGTTCATTCTCTTCACCGTCTTTTAGATGTACTTTTTCCTCATCGGTAATGGTATAAAATTCTACTTTTTCGGTCATTTCTTCTTTTAGACAAATGGCTTTACTATTGGGCTGGAAACAAATTCCTTCTTCATCAAACCATAGATCAGGTGTAATGCCTTGTTCCCAAATTTTTTGTGAAATAAATTCTATTTTTTTGAATTTCTTTACATCGAGTTGGGCTAAATCTTTTGCTTGATACAGGTTCAATGAAACGGGTTTGGGTAAAAACAATGTATCTTTACCTTTTACCTTTTCATTTTTTCTTTCTAATAAATAAAAAGCGGAAGAGATGCACCATTCTCCAGTGGCAGCATAAGATTTGAAATCCTCTATTTTTTCGGGATTTCGCTCTGCTAAAGCACTGATGAATGCCCCGAATAACACATCGGAATGAATAATATTTGCCGTATTAAACAGCACTGTATTTTGATCTTCGGTATATTCTCCAATATGGAATTTTGCACTCTCAAGACATTTGAGTTTCACTACTTTCATCGGCTACTCATTTAGTAATTTCTTCTGTGATAAAATTTCCATTTTTACCTGTCCGTAACCTCTCGTTCCACTTCCTCCTAAATAATCATTATTCAGTAAATCTATTCCTTTTTCTAAGGTTTCTAAAAGGTTTTCTCTGTCTTCATCGTATTGGTTTAAGATGATTTCAAAAAGGAATACCGTGTCAGCAGGCACTCTCTCCATTTGTCTCAGTCCACCATTTTTTGCTTTTCCTTGCACTCTATCTATTACATTTTCATATTTTTCTTCGGTATATTCCGTTGCCAGTAAGTCTTTGTTGAAGTTTAATGTTTTGAATTGCTCAGTATCTAAATAGGCATCACGGAAAATGGCTCTTGTTTTTTCTTCTTTTCCTTTTTCTGAACAACCAAACAATTGGCGTAATGGTTCAGAATCTGTCTTAGGTTCAGAAGAACCTTCTTTCATTCCTAATAGTGAACGGAGTTTTCCTTTAATAGAGCTGCCTGGGATATAGGGAATGCCTTTTGCGGTTTTAATGACAGGAGCATCTAAACCTCCGATGTCTAAACTTGATTTTCCACCTCCAATATGTAATCCTGTTTTTACTGTGATGGTGCCTTGGATGATATGTTTTTGTACGAGTTTCATAATAGATAAGTTATTTAGTGTTGTGGTGAAATTTATGATAAGCCACTATGGCTTCCATTACTTTTTTGAAAGAAATTAGGTGTTTGTTATCTTCTACATCTTGTTTTGGGTCATCTTTTACATCTTGTATTAGTTGATCCAAAAACATCACTACATCTTTTGCGTTTTTTTGTTTTGCCGCAATATATGCCAAGTTAGGACGAAGCATTTTGAGACTTTTAACAGTATCACAGTCTACTATTTTTGCATAAATATTACGCAATTGTGTGGTAGTAATGGATTTACACTCTATCTCAACAAATTTGCTGATAGCATTGAATATCATATCTAATTCTATGTTCTCTTCATTGATATTATTCAAATACTGATAAGTTGTTTTGAAATAAGTCTCTTTAAAATCTATTTTGGGAGAGTTATGCTTTGATTTTCCTGCGTTATTTCCTTTTGGGAAATTTTCTCTTTTTTGTGCGTTATAATTGCTCATTTTTATTATTTTTTTCTTTATTTCTAATTAATAGTTCTGTCCATCGTGCAGCTACGGCATAGATGGCGGGTTTATTTTCAGATTTTCTCTTTAGGAAAGCATCTAGTAACGCCTCTGAATATTCATCGAAAATACTTTCCATTACTTTTCTATTTTCTTCTTTAATATTCCGCAGATAATACTTTAACCGATACACCATAGGGAGTTTTATTTTTTTATTTTTCAGTGTTTTCTCCTTTTGGCTCAAAAATCCAATATCTGATTGTTTAATACGATGTAATACAGCTTTTGACTCTCCTTTGTTTACAATCAGATCCTTAAAAGTAGCTGCATGGTTTTTGCACTTATCAAATTCTGTCCATTTCATTGGCTCACCTAAAAAGGTAATACTATCCTTATTTTCATCATTTTTTTTGGCCAGTTCCAAAGCATGTTCTGCCTCTTCCGCCAAACGAATCATAGGGTAGGAAGGGTGAGCCAATACAATACCTGCTGAAAGCGTTAGGTTTTCTCTGCCTAATTGATTTTTAGCAAAATTTCTAAAGGCATGATAAATCTCTTTTGCTACATCCGGCATAATATGCCATGAGCCAATGAAAAATAAATCATCTCCTCCTGCAAATACAGGGTAGATGAAGCCTTTGTCAATTTTTTGTTTTAATACTGATGAATAGATGGTTTTCGAAAAGAAATTTTCCATTGCTTTGCTCAGTTCTTCGTATTCTTTTTGGTCTTTGTCTCGGAAAAGCATACCCAGATTATCTACATCCATTTTTAAGGCTGCAATTTTATGATCGGCTTCTTCGTCTTTTGATTTTTGAGCCAACTCTGCAAATTCTAATATTCCTCCATCTTTTTGTAGCGGTAATTTATTTAAGATGTTTCCTTCTAATGAAAAAGCATCCTTACCTGAACGATTAAATTGTAAGGTAAAATCTCCAAGGCTGATTTCGTTTTTTCCTCTTGTGGATGTACTTATCTTAAAACTTTGGGCATTTATAAAATCCTTGACAAAATCTTTCCAGTCTATTTCTTTTTGTTTTGCCATATAAGGTGCGGTCTTAAATTGTCTTTGTAGCTTTACCTTATTCACTTCCCTGTTGAGGGTTTGCATAGAAGTTTTAAAATCAGATTGTTCCTGCACGAAGCTCATAAAGGGAAATAGATTTCCTTCAAATTCAAAATTTTCTAATTCAGTTCTAAATGTTCTTAGTGCATCTTCTTTTGCTATGATAAAGGCGAAAAGATTTCCTCCGCCATTGTATATTACTTCCACATTTTCTCTCCCAAATCTGTTTCTTAACATCTCTAAAACAATATGTGGAATGGCAAATACATAGAATGAGCGGGCTTTTAGCTGTTTAGATGCTCCTTCAGATGGAATATCAAAAATGAATTTCTGTATCCCCGAAACATCAATTTTTATAATATATCTCATAATGTGTTTTTATTCTTACCTTGTTAGTATAAATGGTGTTTTATCATTATTATAGTATTCTTACACTACCCATTCCCTGAGCATTGTGTAATCCTAACCCACCATGAATTAATAACTCTACCAGTTTCTTCTTACCCATGATGGTAATTTCAAAGTTTTTATAACCTTTGATTTTGGTTTCTTGAGGAGTGTGAGCTTTTAAAATAATCAGTTTGCTTTTACTGTTTTTAGTATTTTTTACAGCTATTTCCATTAACTCATCTGCTTCATTAGGATAAAAAGTTTTTACTTTTTCTCGCCAATTGTTTAATAAAAACTGAGTGTAATTTTCATCTTGTGGAGAAAGATAATCATAATTGCCTCGTTCATTTTTTCTTCCTACACAGATAGGGGAAGTGGGGGAAGTGGTAATCAGCACTACTTCATTATCCTTTTTATGTTGAATAGGAGAGTCCATTACTTCTACAGAAATGATAGTGAAATTTGTTTTTCTTTCTGTATCGGCAATAGTTAGCGTTTTATTCGCAAAGATTCCTTTCATAAAAGAGCGATAAGTTTGGGGAACATGGAGATCTATATATAATACCACGATTTCTTTTTCATGGATAATGATGAAATCATCTTGCCATTTAAAATCTTTAAAGTTCAAATCTGAAAAAGTAAAGAATTTAAATCCCTTTCCATGACCTTTGTCGTGAATTTCTTTGGCATAATCGGCATCTGCAAGTTGAATGAGTTTGTATATCGCTGCTGAAAGTGGATGTTGATAATGAAAGGGGATGCGGTTTCCTTGTTTCTGTCTTAATATAAGTTTGAACTTCATGGATTATTTTTGGGACTAAAATATTAAATATTCCAAACAAATCAAAATGTTTTCACGATAATTATTACTTTGTTTTAGTACTCATTTAAACTATATTACCAATAGCATACTCAGCGTTGCTAATAATTAAGATACGCTCACTTTTCTCATTTTTTCTTTTACATAAGATTTATTTCATTCATGGGTATTAGCTAAAAGCCCTTTGCCAACAGGTATTTGTTAATTGCCCTCCGCTTTTTGTTTTGCTGTATTAAAATTTATTTTGTTGAATATCAGTATTTTGGTTATTTTGCAATAAAAAACATTAAAAAAAGTGGCATAAAAATTTGGTAGTTATGTAGGAAGTATCTACTTTTGCACCCGCAAATCAGGAATGATGAGCGGCGAAGGAGATTAAGAAAATAAGTTAAGGAAAAAAAACTTAATTTTTTTTGAAAAACATTTGGAGTTTAAATAAAAAGATTTTTATCTTTGCAGTCCGGTTCTTAAGTAAGAACGGAAGTAAAGAAAAGAAATTAAAAAAAACTTTAAAAAAGTTTTGTCAGAATAAAAAAAGTTTCTTACCTTTGCACTCGCAAAAACGAAAGCCTTAGAGTTAAGGATTTGTAAAGCGAAAAAGAGCAGTTGATTTTAAGGATATCAAATATTAAATTTTTAGATTTGAAATCAACGAAGCGAAGAGATCATTGAAATAAGATATAAAACAACCAAGATAAGGAAAGACCAAAGCGAAGTCAAAACTTTGAGTGAGCGTAAGGAAAAACATACAATGGAGAGTTTGATCCTGGCTCAGGATGAACGCTAGCGGGAGGCCTAACACATGCAAGCCGAGCGGGATTTGTTGGTTAGCTTGCTAACTAACAATGAGAGCGGCGTACGGGTGCGTAACACGTGTGCAACCTGCCTTTATCTGGGGGATAGCCTTTCGAAAGGAAGATTAATACCCCATAATATATTGATTGGCATCAGTTAATATTGAAAGCTCCGGCGGATAGAGATGGGCACGCGTAAGATTAGCTAGTTGGTGAGGTAACGGCTCACCAAGGCTGCGATCTTTAGGGGGCCTGAGAGGGTGATCCCCCACACTGGTACTGAGACACGGACCAGACTCCTACGGGAGGCAGCAGTGAGGAATATTGGACAATGGGTGAGAGCCTGATCCAGCCATCCCGCGTGAAGGACTAAGGACCTATGGTTTGTAAACTTCTTTTATACAGGGATAAACCTACTCTCGTGAGGGTAGCTGAAGGTACTGTATGAATAAGCACCGGCTAACTCCGTGCCAGCAGCCGCGGTAATACGGAGGGTGCAAGCGTTATCCGGATTTATTGGGTTTAAAGGGTCCGTAGGCGGGTCGATAAGTCAGTGGTGAAAGCCTGCAGCTTAACTGTAGAACTGCCGTTGATACTGTCGGTCTTGAGTGTATTTGAGGTAGCTGGAATGAGTAGTGTAGCGGTGAAATGCATAGATATTACTCAGAACACCAATTGCGAAGGCAGGTTACCAAGTTACAACTGACGCTGATGGACGAAAGCGTGGGGAGCGAACAGGATTAGATACCCTGGTAGTCCACGCTGTAAACGATGCTAACTCGTTTTTGGGGTATTATACTTCAGAGACCAAGCGAAAGTGATAAGTTAGCCACCTGGGGAGTACGAACGCAAGTTTGAAACTCAAAGGAATTGACGGGGGCCCGCACAAGCGGTGGATTATGTGGTTTAATTCGATGATACGCGAGGAACCTTACCAAGACTTAAATGGGAATTGACAGCTGTAGAAATACGGTTTTCTTCGGACAATTTTCAAGGTGCTGCATGGTTGTCGTCAGCTCGTGCCGTGAGGTGTTAGGTTAAGTCCTGCAACGAGCGCAACCCCTGTCACTAGTTGCCATCATTAAGTTGGGGACTCTAGTGAGACTGCCTACGCAAGTAGAGAGGAAGGTGGGGATGACGTCAAATCATCACGGCCCTTACGTCTTGGGCCACACACGTAATACAATGGCCGGTACAGAGGGCAGCTACACTGCGAAGTGATGCGAATCTCGAAAGCCGGTCTCAGTTCGGATTGGAGTCTGCAACTCGACTCTATGAAGCTGGAATCGCTAGTAATCGCGCATCAGCCATGGCGCGGTGAATACGTTCCCGGGCCTTGTACACACCGCCCGTCAAGCCATGGAAGTCTGGGGTACCTGAAGTCGGTGACCGTTAAAGGAGCTGCCTAGGGTAAAACAGGTAACTAGGGCTAAGTCGTAACAAGGTAGCCGTACCGGAAGGTGCGGCTGGAACATCTCATTTTAGAGACTAAGAAGTCAAAAACAAAGACTTACTCATAGTTTCGCTTTGGTTTTCGTTGGTTGTTATATATATACCCCTATAAAGATTAGTATCAGGGAAATGAGATAATTTTAATTAATAGTTTTATGATTTATACTTAAAAATATTAGTTAATAATTAAAAAGTCTCGTAGCTCAGCTGGTTAGAGCGCTACACTGATAATGTAGAGGTCGGCAGTTCGAGCCTGCCCGAGACTACTAATTAAGCATTAGGCGATAATGCAGTAAGCCATAGGCGATAAGCCTACTGCCTACACTATAGAGCCTAGAGCGTAATAAAGGGGGAATTAGCTCAGCTGGCTAGAGCGCCTGCCTTGCACGCAGGAGGTCAAGGGTTCGACTCCCTTATTCTCCACGAAGCTTAAAGCAATAGGCTTTAGGCAATAAGCTAGGAGTTTTGAGAGAAGTAGGAAAAAGGTATTAGAGCATACTGCCTACGGCTTAGAGCTTACAGCAAGAAAAAAGATCATTGACATTAACGATAAAGACATCACAAAGAGAAAACCGAGTGCTATTTATTTTTTAAATAGAAAATAAGAGTGCTTGAGTAAACCAAAAGGAAAGAAATCGTTAAGGGCGTATGGCGGATGCCTAGGCTTTCAGAGGCGAAGAAGGACGTGGTAAGCTGCGAAAAGCTACGGGGATTGGCACACACGAATTGATCCGTAGATATCCGAATGGGGCAACCCAATACATTGAAGATGTATTACACCGTAAGGTGAGCGAACCCGGAGAACTGAAACATCTAAGTACCCGGAGGAAAAGAAATCGAAGAGATTCCGTAAGTAGTGGCGAGCGAAAGCGGATTAGCCCAAAAGTTTATATATGTTTAGTAGAATACACTGGAAAGTGTAGCCATAGAGGGTGATAGCCCCGTACATGAAAGGCATAAATAGATGAAGAAAGAGTAGGGCGGGACACGTGAAATCCTGTCTGAATATGGGGGGACCATCCTCCAAGGCTAAATACTCCTGAAAGACCGATAGTGAACAAGTACTGTGAAGGAAAGGTGAAAAGCACTTCGAATAGAAGGGTGAAAGAGAACCTGAAACCGTACGCCTACAAGCGGTCGGAGCAGCATTGAGCTGTGACGGCGTGCCTTTTGCATAATGAGCCTACGAGTTAATTTTACTAGCGAGGTTAAGGATTTAAGATCTGGAGCCGAAGCGAAAGCGAGTCTGAATAGGGCGTTGAGTTAGTAGGATTAGACGCGAAACCTTGTGATCTACCCATGGGCAGGTTGAAGCTTTGGTAACACAAAGTGGAGGACCGAACCGGTTGACGTTGAAAAGTCTTCGGATGACCTGTGGGTAGGGGTGAAAGGCCAATCAAACTGGGAGATAGCTCGTACTCCCCGAAATGCATTTAGGTGCAGCGTTGTGTTAGTTTATTAGAGGTAGAGCTACTGATTGGATGCGGGGGTTTCACCGCCTACCAATTCCTGACAAACTCCGAATGCTAATAAATGATGCACAGCAGTGAGGGCATGGGTGCTAAGGTCCATGTCCGAGAGGGAAAGAACCCAGACCAACAGCTAAGGTCCCCAAATATATGCTAAGTTGAAGCAACGCGGTTGAACTGCATTGACAGCTAGGATGTTGGCTTGGAAGCAGCCATTCATTTAAAGAGTGCGTAACAGCTCACTAGTCGAGCGGTTCGGCATGGATAATAATCGGGCATAAGCATATTACCGAAGCTATGGCAGTATTGTATACTGGGTAGGGGAGCATTCTATCGGCGCTGAAGCTGAGCTGTGAGGCTTGGTGGAGCTTATAGAAAAGAAAATGTAGGCATAAGTAACGATAAAGCGGGCGAGAAACCCGCTCACCGAAAGACTAAGGTTTCCTCAGCCATGCTAATCAGCTGAGGGTTAGTCGGGGCCTAACGCGAACCCGAGAGGGGTAGTGGATGGACATAGGGTTAATATTCCCTAACCTGCTCACAATAAAAGTGACGGTTCAGCCAGACTTCTGGAGACTGACGGAATAGTCAAGGCTTAGCCTTCGGGCGAAGCTGTTGAAGAGTAACTGGATCCAAGAAAAGCGAGTGCAGCAGCCCGTACCATAAACCGACACAGGTAGTCGAGGAGAGAATCCTAAGGTGCTCGAGTGAGTCGTGGCTAAGGAACTAGGCAAAATAGTCTCGTAACTTCGGAATAAGAGACGCCATCAGTAATGATGGCCGCAGTGAAGAGGCCCAGGCGACTGTTTATCAAAAACACAGGACTCTGCTAAATCGAAAGATGCTGTATAGGGTCTGACACCTGCCCGGTGCTGGAAGGTTAAGGAAGGTTGTTAGCGTAAGCGAAGCGATTGACTGAAGCCCCAGTAAACGGCGGCCGTAACTATAACGGTCCTAAGGTAGCGAAATTCCTTGTCGGGTAAGTTCCGACCTGCACGAATGGTGTAACGATCTGGGCACTGTCTCAGCCACGAGCTCGGTGAAATTGTAGTATCGGTGAAGATGCCGATTACCCGCAATGGGACGAAAAGACCCTGTGAACCTTTACTATAACTTCGTATTGCCTTTGAGTAAGTAATGTGTAGGATAGGTGGGAGACTTAGAAGCTGGCACGCTAGTGTTGGTGGAGTCGTCGTTGAAATACCACCCTTTGCTTACTTGGAGTCTAACTTCTTTTTAGAAGGACATTGCGTGGTGGGTAGTTTGACTGGGGTGGTCGCCTCCAAAAGAGTAACGGAGGCTTTCAAAGGTACCCTCAGCACGCTTGGTAACCGTGCGTAGAGTGTAATGGCATAAGGGTGCTTGACTGTGAGACCTACAAGTCGATCAGGTGCGAAAGCAGGACATAGTGATCCGGTGGTTCCGTATGGAAGGGCCATCGCTCATAGGATAAAAGGTACTCCGGGGATAACAGGCTAGTCTCCCCCAAGAGCTCACATCGACGGGGAGGTTCGGCACCTCGATGTCGGCTCGTCACATCCTGGGGCTGGAGAAGGTCCCAAGGGTTGGGCTGTTCGCCCATTAAAGTGGCACGCGAGCTGGGTTCAGAACGTCGTGAGACAGTTCGGTCTCTATCTATTGCGGGCGTTAGATGTTTGAGAGGGCTTGAATTTAGTACGAGAGGACCGATTTGAACAAACCTCTGGTGTATCTGTTGTGCCGCCAGGCGCACCGCAGAGTAGCTATGTTTGGTTAGGATAAGCACTGAAAGCATATAAGTGCGAAACCTGCCTCAAGATGAGACATCTTTTAAGGGTCGTGGGAGATGACCACGTTGATAGGTTATAGGTGTAAAGTTGGTAACAACATAGCCGAGTAATACTAATTACCCGTAGATTTATTGCCTTTTTTCAGGCACTCTTAGTTAAGCGGTTTGCTCTTTGTGAAAGTTTTTATCTAAGAGCTGTAGGCTATAGTCTTTAAGCATTAATCGAAGTGATTATTGTTTTAGAGTAAGCCGAAAGCGAAATAAAGCATATGTTAAAAGCAGAGTGTATTTATAAGCCTAGGGCTTATTTCCTCATGCTTATAGCTAAAGACCTTTAGGGTGGTTTTAGCGGTGGGGCTCACCTGTTCCCATTCCGAACACAGAAGTTAAGCCCACCAGCGCCGATGGTACTGCGAAAGCGGGAGAGTAGGTCGCCGCCAGTTTTTTAATCGAAAGCCTTGTGAATCCTCACAAGGCTTTTTCGTTTTTATATATCTCCTTATCGATAAGAGCTAAATGCTAATCGCTATCAGCCAAATGACAAGAGCTAATGGTGGTTACTTTTTCTTTCAGTGTTATTTTTGCTATAGTATGATTTCGCAATTTATTCAAATAAATATTTTGTACTTTTGTTTTTTAATCTGGTTAATGATAAAAAATTATGACTACAAAACCTCATAAAGTGCGTGTAGGGATTTCTATTGGTGATTTCAATGGTATTGGTCCAGAAATTATTATGAAAACTCTCAAAGATAAAAATATTACTGATTTTTTTACCCCTATTATTTTTGGTTCAGGTAAACTTTTTACTTATCAAAAGAATATTTTTAAGCTCAATATGAACTTTAATTATATTCTTCAGCCCGAACAAGCGGTTGCTGGGAAACTTAATATGGTCAATCTCTGGAAAGATAATGTGAATGTAGAGCTAGGTACACCTACCGAAGAATCTACGCGTATGGCAATAGATTCCTTAGAAGCAGCTACAGAAGCACTTAAAAAAGGAAGTATAGATGTACTGGTTACCGCACCTATTAATAAAGAAGAGATGATGAAGTTAGGGTTTGCTCATGCTGGTCATACAGGCTATTTAGAAGAAAAACTAGGAAAGAAGGGAATTATGTTTTTAGTTTCTGATGATTTGAAAGTAGCCGTTTCTACTCATCATATTCCTATTTCGGAGGTAGCACAGTCCATTAATAAGGATAAGATAAAAAAACAAATCCATCTTTTGGTACAAACTTTAAAAGAAGACTTTGGAATACCAAAACCTAAAATTGCAGTATTAGGATTGAATCCGCATTCTGGAGATGGTGGTAAAATAGGCAGGGAAGAGATAGAAATCATCACTCCTGCCATTCAAGAATGTTTTGACCAAGGAATTATGGCTTTTGGTCCTTTTCCTGCAGATAGTTTTTTTCAGCCTTCAAAGTATAAGAATTATGATGCGGTATTAGCGATGTATCATGACCAAGGTTTGGCACCTTTTAAAACTTTAGCGTACGAAGAAGGCGTGAATTTTACGGCAGGGCTCCCTCTTATCAGAACTTCTCCAGACCATGGTGTAGCGTATGATATTGCTGGGAAAAATATTGCTGATGAGAGAAGTTTTTCCGAAGCGGTCTTTACGGCAGTGAAAATTTTTCAGCAGAGAAAAGAATATCAAATGCTGATGGAAAACCGACTGAAGCCTATGGAAAAGAATAATGAATCTACGGTAGATGAAGATTTGCCGACGGAATAATAGAATATAATTTTTTCTTCCTTTTCTAAAAAAAAGAGCGTATTAATTCATATATTTTGATGAATATTCTTTAATATAAAATTTGATTTAAATGAATAAAAAGAAAAAAATATTTTCAAAGTTTATTTTATTATGTGTATTATTTGGGGTATGCTCTGGGATTTTTGGACAGGACTTAAAGGTAACATATCGTCTAGATTTTATACCGAATACGAAGAAGCCCCTCATAAAAAGAGAAATATTTCAGCTTCATACCTCATCAGGAAAAAAGATGTCCGTGTATAAAAGTTTTAGCCGAATGATTTCCGATTCCTTATACAGTGAGGTTAATGCAGGTAAACCTGTAGATGGAAGTCATATTCCACAGTATGCCACAAAAGATTTTATCATAAAAAGTTATATTGATAAAGATATAAAACATTATTATCATTTTAATTCAAGTTACTTTGCACTGAAGAGAAGAATTAGTTTTCAATGGAAAGTAATTCCTAATGAGACCAAAAGAATATTAGATTATCTCTGTAAAAAGGCAATTACATCTTTTGGTGGAAGAGACTGGGAAGTTTGGTACAGTCCTGATATTCCTGTACATGATGGTCCTTATGTTTTTGGACAACTTCCGGGGCTGATTTTAGAAGTTAAAAGTGCTGATGGTGAGTATCATTATCAAGCAATCGGTTTACAAGAAGAAAGGAAAGATATAATTATTGAGAAGAAGGTAGCTTGGGTAAAAGACAGGGAACATTTAATCCGATTGAAAAAGGATTATATAAAGTCTCCAAGTGCTACTGCAAGGCAAGAGGATCTTCAGTATGGAATAAGTGGAGCTGTGGTGAACGGGCAAAAAATAGATTTAGAAGAAGGTTACAGATTACTTGACCGAGAGCTTTGGGATTGGATGGAAGAAAATAATAACTCCATCGAAAAAGATGATATTTGGGTAAGATAGTAAAATTAGACACCACTTTTTTTATAAAAGTTAATTATATCTTTTGTTTATATTAAAAATTATACTTACTTTTGCACACTCATTCTATGGACAAAATACAGAATTATGATATTGTGTTTTCTGGATTGAAGGAAGGAAAACATTTGTTCCAATTTGAGATACAACAGGCGTTCTTTCAATTGTTTGAAACCGAACAAGAGTTTACTAATCCACGCATTGATTTAGAAGTGGAGCTGTTGAAACATAGTACATTCTTAGAGTTTGAACTTAGGGCCAAAGGAACCATAGATTTGGTATGTGATATATCTAACGAGGTGTATCCCTATGCCATATCGCCAGAGCTTAAGGTATTAGTGAAATTCGGGGAAGAATATGATGATAGCAATGAAGAAGTCATTATTATTCCTATGAATGATTTTGCTTTTAATATTGCTCAGTTGGTGTATGAGATGGTAATGCTCTCGGTTCCAATGAAGAAAATTTCGCCTAACTGCATGGAAGATGATTTGGATGAAGAGGAATATGAAATGGAGGAAGACCACCCAAATGAAGAAATAGACCCGCGGTGGGCAGAACTCCTGAAATTGAAAGATAAAAATAAGAAAAAATAAATAGTTTATATATGATGAGATGATGAATCTCATCGCTCATCTTAAAAAAAATTATTAGAAATGGCACATCCAAAAAGAAGACAGTCAAGTACTCGTAGAGACAAAAGAAGAACACACTATAAAGCTGTAGTTCCTCAATTAGCTAAAGATGCTACCACAGGAGAAATGCACCTTTACCATAGAGCTCACTGGCATGAAGGTAAATTGTATTACCGTGGTAAAGTAGTAATGGAAAAAGAAACTGCTACTACAGAAGAAAATTAAGATTAGTTTTTGAAACAAAAAACCATTCATCGCATTCCTTTGAATGGTTTTTTTTGTATATTTGGAAATTAGAAAAATCAAAAAAATGGATATTAGAGAAATTCAAAATTTAATCAAATTTGTTTCTAAAGCAGAAGTTTCAGAAGTGAAATACAAAACAAAGGATTTTGAAATTACGATTAAAACTCCTTTGGCGGGAAATGAAGTAGCAGCAGTTCTTCCTCAGCAAGTGTACCATACTGCAGCACCGGTGGCTGCACCAGTAACTCCAGTGGCACCAGTAGCACAGCCTATTGCTACAGAGAGCGCAGCTAAAACAGAAGAAACTACCAATGATGATAGTAAATTCGTAACAATTAAGTCTCCTATGATAGGTACTTTTTATAGAAAACCTGCACCAGACAAAGATGCTTTTGTAAGTGTAGGAGATGAAGTAACCGAGGGTAAAGTGGTCTGCGTAATAGAAGCAATGAAACTCTTTAATCAGATAGAAGCGGAGGTAAAAGGAAAAATTGTGAAAATCCTTGTGGATGACGCTACACCTGTAGAGTATGACCAGCCATTGTTCTTGGTAGATCCGGCTTAGGATTAGGTGATTTGAGAATAAGATAGGTTTTATTTCTCAAATTTTCTTGTTAACTTATTACTCATATTATGTTTAAAAAAATATTAATAGCCAATAGAGGAGAAATAGCGATGCGTATCTTGCGTACCTGCAAGGAAATGGGCATCAAAACCGTGGCAGTATATTCTACTGCGGACAAAGATAGTCTTCATGTTCGTTTCGCGGATGAAGCGGTATGTATAGGCCCTGCGATGAGTAAAGATTCTTATCTTAAAATCCCTAATATTATAGCGGCAGCTGAGATTACCAATGCCGATGCCATCCACCCTGGGTATGGATTCTTATCAGAAAATTCTAATTTCTCTAGAATTTGCCAGCAAAACGGTATCAAATTCATTGGAGCCACTCCGGAACAAATTGATAGAATGGGAGATAAGGCTAATGCTAAAGCTACAATGAAAGAGGCAGGTGTGCCATGTGTACCCGGTTCAGATGGGCTTATAGATTCTTATGAAGATGCCAGAAGAATTGCAGAAGAAATTGGTTATCCCGTGATGATTAAAGCCACTGCTGGTGGTGGTGGTAAGGGGATGCGTAGAGTATGGAATGAAGGGGAGCTAAAAGAACATTGGGAATCTGCTATCCAAGAGGCAGAAGCAGCGTTTGGTAATGGCGGTATGTACATGGAAAAACTCATTGAAGAGCCAAGGCATATAGAAATCCAAATTGCTGGAGACCAATACGGAAAAGCGTGTCATCTTTCTGAAAGAGACTGTTCGGTGCAAAGGAGAAATCAAAAACTGGCCGAAGAAACGCCATCTCCTTTTATGACGGATGAACTTCGTGAAAAAATGGGAGAGGCAGCTGTAAAAGCGGCTGAATTCATCGGATACGAAGGGGTAGGAACAATAGAATTCCTAGTGGATAAGCATAGAAATTTCTATTTTATGGAAATGAATACGCGTATCCAAGTGGAGCACCCTATTACGGAGCAAGTGATAGATTATGATTTGATTAGAGAACAAATCCTCCTTGCGGCAGGAACACCAATTTCAGGAGTGAATTACCTTCCTAAACTGCATTCCATAGAATGTAGAATCAATGCAGAGGATCCTTATAATGATTTCCGTCCTAGCCCAGGTAAAATTACGGGACTTAATATTCCAGGAGGGCATGGAATCCGTGTAGATACGCATGTATATTCAGGATATACTATCCCGTCTAATTATGACTCTATGATAGCCAAACTCATTACTACGGCTCAGACTCGTGAGGAAGCTATTTCTAAAATGAAAAGAGCATTAGAAGAGTTTTATATTCATGGGGTAAAAACTACCATTCCTTTCCATAGACAACTGATGGAAGATCCAGATTTTGTGGCAGGAAATTATACTACCAAGTTCATGGATGATTTCGTGATGGATCGTTCTTATGAAAATAATTAATTTTTTCAGAATAAAACTTAAAAAATGCCTTCCTCTATGAGGAGGCATTTTTATGTTTGGTAACTAATTCTCTTCTTACTCTACTCAGAGTTTCAGGAGTAATTCCCAGATAAGAGGCTACCATGCTCTGCGGTACTCGCATAAGAATATCAGGGTAGGTTTTAATGAAATCTAAATACCTTTGCTCCGCGGTGAACGCTTGTAGCATGGTAATTCTTTTTTGGAGTGTGTGAATGTGTCTATGAAGTAGATTCTGATTAAAAGTGGCAAATTCAGGATTCTTTTCAGATATTTTTTCAATGATTTCTGGCGTAATGACCATTACGGTGGTGTCTTCTAGTGCCTCAATATCGTACATTGAAGGCTGATGAAAGCAGCTGGAAGCCCGATCTGAAATTAACCAATTTTCTGGTGCGAAATGTAAAATGCTCTCTTTTCCTTTCTCATCTATATAATATTGTCTTAGAAGCCCCTTCTTTACGAAGAGAATATTGTGAAAAGTTTCTCCAGCTGTAGAAATTAATGTTCCTTTTTTATAAATTTTAGTGGCACAATGCTCATGAACTACTTCGGTAAATTCTATTTCTACATTATTTTCATCATTCAGGAAATAATCAAATTGTAAGTTTTTCATTTTTGGTTTTTTACAAAGATAGATAAACAAAATTGAAATAGGTTTTGATGGATGAATTTCTTTTCATTTGTTTTTTTTTGAATTCATTATTTCATGATGGTTTCCATCGGAATTTTAAATATTTTTGCACAATGAAAAATTCACCCATATTACGCCTCCATCTCATTGTTTTTCTTTGGGGGTTTACTGCTATAGTAGGGAAATTAATTAGTATAGAAGCATTGGGACTGGTATTTTATAGGATGCTTTTTGCGGGTATTATTCTTTGGTTTTTTATCCGATGTGTTAAAAAGGAATCTCTAAAAGTTTCTAAGCAAGTTTTTAAAATGCTTTTTGGTGTGGGCGTACTCATTGCTATTCATTGGGTCTGTTTTTTTCATTCTATTAAAGTGTCTAATGTGAGTATTGCACTATGTTGTTTATCATTATCTACACTATTTGCTGCTTTTGTGGAACCATTATTTTTTAAACGAAAGATAGACTGGCTAGAAATTCTCATCGGTTGTGTTATTGTGGCTTGTATTGGAGTGATTTTCAATATAGAATTTAAGTATAAAGAAGGCATATTTTATGGTATCTTAGCCGCCTTTTTCGGAACGCTATTTTCTGTGTTCAATGGTAAACTTTTTGGGAAGACCGCATCTCATAATATTATTTTTTATGAACTTGTTTGTGGCTGTGCAGCAGTGGGGATATTTTTATTGCTCAGTGGTCAGCAGGAAGTTTTCACTCATCTTCCTATGGTAGATTTGGGTTGGCTCATTGTGTTGGCATCGGTGTTTACTGCGTATCCTATGCTAGAATCGGTAAAACTGATGAAGTATATTTCGCCTTTTACACTTATTTTGACCGTAAATTTAGAGCCAGTGTACGGAATTATCTTTGCTTTTTTTATCTTTGAAGAATCGGAACAGATGAGCCCAGCGTTTTATATCGCATCTCTTGTGATGATTTTATCCATTGTGGTCAATGGAATCATTAAATCAAAACGAAAAAAAGAACTTAAAACCGAAGCAGAATTATGAAAAAATATTTTTTACCATTCTTATTGATTTCCAGTATGTTATCTGCTCAGATTGTAAGGAAATATTCTAATGAGTTTCTCAATATAGGTGCAGGAGCCAGAGGGCTGGGAATGGGAGGTGCGGTGGTAAGTAGTCAAGATGATGTTTATTCTCCAATGTGGAATCCTGCAGGATTAATGGCAATAGAAGCAGATTGGCAGGCGGCGGCTATGCATGCAGAGTATTTTGAAAGTATTGCAAAATATGATTATTTAAGCTATGCCAAAGCCTTGGGCAGCAGAAATGGAGTTATCGGGATTTCACTGGTGCGGCTTGGAGTAGATAATATTCTCAATACCACACAGATGATTGACGGAGAAGGGAATATAGACTATGATAAAATATCTACTTTCTCTCAGGCAGATTATGCAGGAATAGTTTCTTATGCTTTTCATCCCTTCGGGAATCCTAATATTGATGCAGGGGTAAATGCGAAAATAGTATATAGAAATGTAGGCAAATTTGCTAATGGCTTTGGTTTTGGATTTGATTTAGGAGCAATCATCCGAAGCGAAAATGGATGGAAGTACGGTTTCATGGTAAGAGATATTACTTCTACGGTGAACTTTTGGACCATTAATCAAAAGGAACTTTCCACGGTAGTCAATGGTGAAGAGTTTAATCCCGCTCCTAAAGATAAAATGGAAATTACAGCTCCTAAACTTAATGCGGGAATGAGCAAGGCCTTTGAAATTACCAATTATATCACCCTCCTTCCCGAAGCAGGAATTCATGTAGAATTTGCTAAAACTGCCGCACTTGTCTCTTCCTCTTTTGCCAGCATCATACCTTATGCAGGAGCGGAAATGGCATATGATGATTTGCTTTTTGTGCGTTTAGGGGTCAATCGTTTTCAGACGATTACCGATATAGAAAATCTTAATAGAAAAGTGATTTTTCAGCCTAGTGCAGGCATAGGAATCAAGTACAGAGGGCTTACCTTGGACTATGCTATTACGAATTCGGGCTTCGGTGGAAGTAATTATTTTTCCAATTTCTTTTCCCTAAAACTGGATATGGCAACTTTTAATCATCGATAATGAGGAAGTAGAAACAGGAGGTACCTCAACCCATCCATCTTCTACTTAGATTTTTCATTTTTTTCAAAATAATACAATGACCAATAACGAACCATCATCAAAAGTAAAAATTCGATTTTCAGACTGTGACCCGCTCGGGCACCTTAATAATGTAAAATATATAGAATATATGCTCAATGCAAGAGAAGACCATGTAGTGGATAGATATGGCTTTACTTATGAGGAATATTCTAAAAAAACAGGCTGCACTTGGGTAACTATTCAGCATGAGATAGCGTATCTCAAAGAGCTGAAATACAATATGGAAGTCATTATTTCTAGTAAAGTGATAGCAGTAACAGACCGGATTTCTACCGTGGAACTTATCATGAAAGAAGAAAAAACGGGAAAAGTGAATGCTGTACTTTGGATGTCCGTTATTCATTTTGACCTTAAAACGAGGAGAAGTGCTGTGCTTTTACCTGAATATCAACAGCTTTTTCAGGACAGCCTTTATGAGGTAGAAGAAAAATCCTTTGCAGAGAGAGTTTCTAAATTTCGTCAATATAACAAATCAAAATGAGAGAAAGAATTTTAGTGACAGGAGCCAATGGGCAACTCGGGCAGTGTTTACAAAAGTTGACTCCACAATTTGCGTTACAATATGAGTTTCTTTTTGTTAGTTCCTCAGAATTAGATATTACAGATGCATCTATCGTAGAATCGGTTTTGGATGAGTTTAAACCCAATTATTGCATAAATTGTGCAGCATATACTGCGGTGGATTTAGCAGAAAAAGAGGAGAGTAAAGCGTTTGAAATCAATGCGTATGGGGTTCAGAATTTAGCTCAAGTATGTAAAGAGCTAAATGCTATTTTGCTTCATGTTTCTACAGATTATGTTTTTTCTGGAGATACAGAAATTTCTTATGATGAAGAGAGCTTCACTGCTCCTATCGGAGTGTATGGTACATCAAAGCTGTTGGGAGAAGAGTTGGCATTAGAGGAAAATCCTAAAACCATTGTGGTGAGAACTTCTTGGCTGTATTCCGAGTTTAATAAAAACTTTGTGAAAACCATGCTTTCCCTTTTTGCTCAGAAGGAGGAACTTTCTATTGTAGGAGACCAAATGGGGCAGCCTACTAATGCTAATGATTTGGCTGAAGCTCTGATGGCTATCATAGCACATCCAGAAAAGAAATTTGGTATTTATCATTTCTCTAATTTTCCTGAAACATCATGGTTTTATTTTGCTAAGGAAATTGCTGCATTATCTGGGGCTACTATCCAACTTAAAGAAATCACCACTGCAGAATATCCTACGCCCGCTGCTCGTCCCAAAAGGAGTACCATGGCACTGGATAAAATAGAAAAAGATTACGGTATAACTCCCAAATATTGGCAAAATAGTTTACAAGAATGTATAGCAATACTGAAGGAGGAATAATGGTAGGAATTTAGTGAATGGCTATTGACAGATGTCAATTGGCTTTTGGCAATTAGCCATTAGCTTTCTAATCTCTAACTTCTAATTTTCAACTTCTAAAATCATTGTACGGCTTAAAAAAAACTTTTTGCATATTAGAAAACTTTATCTATCTTTGCCTCGTTATGTTACACACAATCAATACATATAAAATTACTGAAAAAAAGTGGGCCAAAAAT
>NZ_JH932293.1:2159052-2280027 GCF_000301075.1 Bergeyella zoohelcum ATCC 43767 | reverse complement strand
AATGAAACCACTTTCATTATAACTCTTATAAGTCTATAAAAGACAATGCTTTACAAGGTTTTTAAGCACCATTTTTTGTTATATTGTCTAAAAAAGATATTATTGTCAATTATGCTATTTATTAGATCTATAACTTGTTATTATCTTTCTGTTATGTTTCTAATGTTGAATTCTTGATGTAAAAATATCTATAGATTCTAAGAGTTCAAAACTTACATTGTTTGCATTATTCTGTTTTATACCGTTCTGAATATTGGGATTATGGACAATGGCAAATTCTAAAAACTCATTTATTCTCTCATTAGGTATATTATTTTGAATAAAAAAATCATTATCCAATCTTTGTCTGATCCATTTTATATCTTTCTGTAGATCTTCATATTTGAATAATGCTTTTTGCCTTCTGCTATCGCCAGATATTATAGAGTAAATTTCTTGAATTTTAATAGTGGGAGCTAAGGAAAACAAAGGTAAAATCACATCATTTACCACCGTAGGCACTTTTTCTCTGTAATTTTCTTTAGGCTTAGGTAGTCCTATATTATTTTTCAACTTTTCTATTGAATTATCTATTTTCATTCTCTGAGCATCCTTTGTCAAATTGCCCGTTAATTTTCTCACTTTAATCTCCTCTATTTCAGTTGGTATTTTTACCATCCTAACTTCTACATCGGAATTGTTTTTTATTTTAAGGATGTATCTCTCATACCCCTCTTTAACAAACCTTAATTCATCATTCATTTCCCCTTCAATTACGAATTTTCCTTTGGAAGAAGTATAGGTTCTTTTTTTATTTACTGTATTGTACACTAGTGCATTAGAAATGTAATGATCATCAGATGAAACAGTTCCGGTAATAAAAGATTGTGCTTGCAATATTTCCGATAAGCAAACAGTTAAAAACAAAAAAAATATGGTAATTTTATTGTTCAATTTTTAATTGAATATTTATTGCAGGTGATGCCAATGAAACTTTTTTTAAGAGGACAGATAGAAAAGGAAAGCTAAAATTTCCCTTGAGTTAAATGAAAATTTCTCTCATATTTGTTCTCGAACAAAAGTGTCTAAATATGAGTTATTTAACACAGGAACAAAAGTACGAAATTCAAGTTTTATTTGCAAGAAAAAATATCAAGAGCTGAAATTGCAAGACGATTAATGAAGAGATTAAGCGGAATTCAGACGGCAGAAATGGTGTTTATAAAGCTGTTTTAGCTCAACGAAAATACGAACAACGGAAGAAAGAAAAACCTAAAAAAATCCGTTTTACCGAATCCATTAAAAAAGAAGTAATACACTTACTTTCAAAAGATTATTCACCTGAACAGATTGTATGTACACTAAAATTAGAAGGCAAAGAAACGGTTTCTCATGAGTGGATTTATTAGTTCATTTTGGAAAAAAAGCGAAAGGTAGGAGAACTTTATAAACACTTGCAAACCAAAGGTAAACGGTATAGGAAACGAGGTTGCCTCTCCTTCAGAGAGGGCGTACGGAGAGAAGATAAACGAGGGATTATTGCGGAAAGAAAAAGTATTGAAGAACCGCCTTGAGGTTGTAGAAAAACGATGTAGAACAGGAAATTATGAAAGCCGATTTGGTATTAGGTAAAAATCACAAAAAAGCTATTTTAACGATGAACGACCGAGCTACTGGATATACTTTTTTGGAGTTATTAGAGGGAAAATCCTCGGAAGAAGCTTTGATTGAAAAATAGAAATAATAATCTCTGATAATCAATTAACTATATATATTAGCCACTGATAATGGGAAGGAAATCAAAGATTCAACGAGACCGCTATTTTCTTTAAAAACAACGAGTTAATTTTCTAAACATAAGGAGTTGTCGGAAGGTTTTAATTTTGATTATTACTTTGCTCGTCCGTACCACAGCTGGGAAAGAGGCTCAAATGAGAATTATAATAAGTTGTTAAGGCATTATTTTCCAAAAGGTTATGATTTTAGCCTAATTACAGAACAACGATTAAAGGAGGTACAAGAAATTTTAAATACAAGACCACGCAAAAGATTTGGTTTTTTAAGTCCAAAACAAGTATATTTGAAAACAATTAATAATAACGGAAAGTTACTTTTATAAGTTGAATCTAGGTCTTAAAAAATGGAAAGATTGAAGAAAAAGGAATATATCAATCATTAGTTAATAATCGTGGATATTATTATGAACTTATAAAGAATCAACTAGAACTAGGAAAATAAATAAACAATGAAAAAAGTCATTATATTTTCAGCACCCAGTGGCAGTGGGAAAACCACTTTGGTTCAGCATTGTCTGCAAGTTTTTCCAGTGCTTCAGTTCTCCATTTCTTGCACCACAAGAGCACCTAGAGGAGCAGAAGTAGATGGAAAAGATTATCACTTTATCAGCCCCGAAGTTTTTAAGGCAAAAATAGAAGAAGATGCTTTCGTGGAATATGAGGAAGTCTATGCAGATAAATTCTATGGTACCCTCAAATCAGAAGTAGAGAGAATATGGAATCAGGATAAAATAGTCATTTTTGATGTAGATGTCAAAGGGGGAATTGCTTTAAAGAAATATTTTGGAGACCAAGCGATGTCTGTCTTCATCATGCCACCGTCCATTGAGGAGTTAGAAAGGAGGCTCAAAAACCGTGGTACAGATGACATAGAAACCATTAAAACCCGACTGGCAAAGGCGGAAAGTGAAATCCTGTTTCAGAAAAATTTCGATAAAATTATTGTCAATGCCAATCTAGATGAATCCAAAGAAGAAATAGAAAACCTTATCCGCCAATTTATCGCTTAAATTATGAAAGAAAAATTTCAATCGGTGCAACCTGTATTTTCTATAGACCCCGAGCAATTTGTTATTCCTCAAGGGGAGGAATTGAGAAACAAAATATTAGCACTTAAAAAAGAAAAAAAAGTCACGCTTTGGGTAGATACATCTGCTTCCGAAGTGCTTCATCCTTTTGCGGATGCTGTTTTTAATACTTCAGACTATCCTGCGATGATAGAAAAGTTTGAGGAAATGCCTTCTCTTATTCTCATTCTTCAGACCGATAGAGCTGTGGCAGAGCGTTTTTATGACCACTTTCTACAAAAAAAGAATGTGATTTCTCTCAATGCAGGTCATTCATTTACGGAAGAGGAGATATTGACAAAACTCTATAAAGCATTGCATTATGAGCTTCCAGAAGAAGCAAACCGATTGGATGTGGAAAAAATGAAAACCAAGATATCACTTTCTGATATTAAGATTTTCGCTTACCATGGTGTGTTGGAAGAAGAAAGAGTCATTGGCACGGATTACCTTGTCAATATAGAAATAGAAGCAGATGTAAGAAAAGCTACGGAATCTGATGATATTAATGATACCATAAGTTATGCAGAAATTAATAATATAGTGCATGAGGAAATGAAAATACCATCTCAGCTTATAGAACATGTAGCGGGAAGGATTTTTAGAAGTGTTAAAAGTAAATTTGCTGATATTCAGTATATCAAAGTGAGTATTACTAAGTGTTCTGCTCCCATGCAGGGAGAGAATGCAGGAGCTACCATCTGTATAGAGCAAAGGTTTTAAACGCAAAAAATACGGCATAGGATATTAACCAAATCAATTCTTCCATATAAAAAGTAGTAAAAAAATAATCATATTTTTTCATGATTATTAGGTGTAGAATAATATTTACTGTATCTTTGGAGGGTAAAAATTTACCCTATGTATGATAAATTAGTTCGCTCTGAAGTGATGCGTGTCTTGTCTAAGGAAGTTAATCAGTTTATTGATAAATATTTAACCCCTGTGGAAAAGATTTGGCAGCCCTCAGATTTCCTGCCAGATACCATGTCGGCAACTTTTCAAGATGATTTAGAGGAGCTACAAACCTATGCTCATGAGATGGATTATGATGTTTTTGTTACTCTCATTGGGGATTGCATCACGGAAGAAGCACTGCCAAGCTATGAAAGCTGGATTATGGGCATTGATGGGGTAGACCAAGAAAAAGGTGAAGGCTGGGCGAAATGGGTAAGGCATTGGACCGCTGAAGAGAATAGACATGGAGACCTGCTGGGGAAATATCTTTACCTTTGTGGACGAGTAAACATGAGAGAGGTGGAAATTACTACCCAATACCTTATCCAAGATGGTTTTGACCTCGGTACTTCTATGGATCCTTATCGGAATTTTGTTTATACTTCTTTCCAAGAGACTGCTACCAATATTTCTCACCGCCGCGTAGGTACTTTTGCTAAGCAAACAGGGAATAAAAAATTAGCAAAAATGTGTGCCGTAATTGCAGCAGATGAAGCCAGACATGCCAAAGCCTACAAGAGTTTTATCACCAGAATATTCGAGATGGATGCTTCTGAGATGATGCTCGCTTTTGAGGATATGATGAAGAAAAAAATAGTGATGCCTGCCCACCTAATGAGAGAAAGCGGACAGAAAGCAGGGGAGCTTTGGGGACATTTTTCAGATGCAGCACAGCGTTGTAGGGTATATACCGCACAAGACTATATTGATATTCTAAAAGAACTTTTAGAAGACTGGAAAATAGAGCATATCACAGGGCTTAATGAAAAAGCTCAGAAAGCTCAGGAGTACCTAATGAAACTCCCTGCCAGACTCCAAAGAATTACGGATAGAATGGCAGAACCATTATTAGAATATCAGTTTAAATGGGTGAGGTCCTAAAAAAATCATTGTGAAAGTTAGCGAGAAATAGAAAGTCTCGCTTTTTTTGTGAGATATGTCCATACTGAATTTTGTATATTTGCCCAACCTTTTTTTTACCATAAGATGAAAAGTAATAAAAAATTAGCCATAGATTTTGATGGAACCATCGTAGAAGATGCATATCCAGGAATAGGAAAACCTAAAGTTTTTGCTTTTGAAACGCTAAAAAGATTCCAAAGCGAAGGCTACCGATTGATTCTATGGACTTATCGTCATGGGCAAAGCCTTCAGGATGCAGTAGAGTTTTGTAAACAAAATGGAATAGAATTTTATGCTGTAAACTCTAGTTTTGAGGGGGAAATTTTTGATGGAAACACCGCTTCCCGAAAAATAGATGCAGATATTTTTATTGATGATAGAAACCTCGGAGGATTCCCAGGGTGGGGAGAAGTATATAATATTGTCAATGATAAAATAGAATTTAGAGTAGAAGGAAAAGAGGTACTTCCATATTCTAAAATGAAAAAAGAAAAAAAGAAAGGACTATTTTGGTAATTCTTACCTGATTGTTTTTTAACTCTTCTAATTTTTCTCAAATTTTTAAATCGTTTTAATGATTCAGTTAAAATCTATAGACGAGCTTAGGCTCATGAAACAAAGTGCTCAATTGGTTTCTAAAACTTTGGGCATGGTGGCAAAAGAAATACAACCGGGGGTTACTACGAATAAAATTGATAAACTTGCTGCCGAATTTATTCGTGATCATGGTGGCGAACCTGCATTCTTAGGGATGTATGGCTTTCCTAAAAATCTTTGTATCTCTCCTAATGCCGAAGTAGTCCATGGTATCCCGAATGATAAACCATTGGAGGAAGGAGATATCCTCTCCGTGGATTGTGGCGTGTATATGAATGGTTTTTATGGAGATCATGCTTATTCTTTCCAAGTAGGCGAAGTAAAACCAGAAGTGAAAAAACTCCTTGAGGTTACTAAGGAATCATTGTATAAAGGCATAGCACAGTGTATCCGAGGGAAGCGAGTAGGAGACATTTCTCATGCTATACAAACCCATTGTGAAGCACATGGCTATGGCGTGGTGCGTGAACTGGTAGGGCATGGATTAGGTAGAAAAATGCACGAAGACCCACAAGTGCCGAATCATGGAAAAAGAGGAAGTGGTAAAGTACTGAAAGATGGTATTGCCTTGGCGATAGAGCCCATGATTAATCTAGGAACGCATGAAGTAATCTTCCATGATGATGGCTGGACGGTTACCTCTAAAGATAATTCTCCTTCCGCTCATTTTGAGCATAATGTGTGTATCATCGGAGGAAAACCCGTTTTGCTCTCCACTTTTAAGTATGTGTACGAAGCACTCGGCATCCAAAGCGATGAAGAAGCACCGTTTACCATGGATTTTTAAAAAAAGAGTGGATATATATATCCGTGTACTTTTTAAATCGTTTGCTAGAAATAAACGAATGAAGTAATAATTTCACAGCTATTATACAAAACCACATAGGTACATTAAGTTAGTTCTAATGTTTCTATGTGTTTTTTAATTTAATATTCAGGGAAATGATTTTTACTCGCTTCTTTTAAGAGAAATTGAAAAAAGAAATGAGATTATTTATGTGAAATATCCATAATCATTTTTTTTTTTGTAGCAAATTCTTGCAATAAGTATATTAGGGTACCCTAAAAAAATGATATATTTGCACCAGATTTTTTTAAAAATATTTTTTTATGAAGAAACCTTTACTTATAGGAATGCTAGCACTAGGGGCTTTGCTTTCTGCACAGCAGCTCATTTCTTTTGAAAACACCGAAGGATTTACCTTTGGGAATGTCCATGGGCAACAAGGATGGATGACAGGGGTAATGGTAGGTAGTAATATGGGAATTAATAATTCTGCATTATTGACCACTAATATTCCTAATATGGATGTAGTTAATCATCAGTTTTTCCATGGCACACAGGCACTAAAATTATTTCCTAACGCTAACCACAGTAGCTTAACTAATTATGATTTATTAGGTGCTTTTCGTACGCTTTCCACTCCCATAGATACTAGTAATTTTACTGTTTCTTATGATGTCAAAATTCAGGAGTTGTATGCTTCTGAGTACATTTTTCAAGGAGTGAATACCAATGCCAATGGCACGGCTCAGGTTTATCGTATGAATTTTGATTTTGATGGAAATGTATATGTAGGAACGGGAGTTTCTAATGGAGTAACATTAGCACAAGTAAGCTCTTGGACACCTAATACTTGGCATAGAGTAAAAATCGTAGGAACACCTACAGGAATAGATTATTATTTAGACAATAATCTTATTGCTGTAGCTCCTCATTTGAATCCTGCCAATACTACTATGAATCGTATAGATTTTGTGCATGATAATGATGGGGACACGGGGGCTTTTGTGGATAGAATAGCCATTAACAATGAGGCTGCACTCAGCGTAAAAGAAACTGCGGAAACTAATACAGCCATTACTATCTATCCGAATCCTACTGCAGATATACTCCATATTTCATCTGAGGAAAAGATACACAGCGTAGCCATCTTTGATATGACGGGCAGAAGAATGAATGCCGAGCTAAAGGCACATGAAGTAGATGTAAATCATTTCCCAAAAGGAAATTATATCATTACTATTTCTACTAGAAAAGGGGAGTTTTCTAAGAAGTTTATTAAAAAGTAATCTATTTATCTGCCATTTTTGTAGCGTCTCAATGATTTGGGACGCTTTTTTATTAAAAAAATGGTATATTTGTGTAGATGTAAAAAAAATAAATCTATGAAAAAACATTTACTTGTAGGAATGGTAGCGTTCAGTTCGTTACTTTCCGCTCAGCAGCTTATTTCTTTTGAAAGTACCGAAGGTTTTACACTCGGGAGTATCCATGGGCAGCAAGGATGGGTTACAGGGGTAATGGATGGCTATGATCTAGATGTCAATAATACCGCATTATTGGCTACCAATATTTCTGATATAGACATCACCAATACTCAGGCATTTCATAATACCCATAGCCTTAAATTATCTCTTACTCCCCATACTTCTTTAGGAGGTTATGACTTATTAGGTGGTTTTTATGAGCTATCTGCTCCGTTAGATGTGAATAATTTTACTATTTCCTTTGATGTGAAAATAGAAAATGTGAGCAATAATGATTTTATATTTCAAGCCGTGAATACCAATGCCAGTGGTACTCCATTTATCTACATGCTCGATTTTTCTTATGATGGGAATATTTATGCTTTAACAAGTACAGGCGTAGGATTTGATTTAGCACAAATTTCTCCTTGGACACCTAATACTTGGCACCGAGTAAAAATAGTAGGGACACCTACGGGAATAGATTATTATCTGGATAATAATATTATCTATGTAGCTCCTCACCTAAACCCTGCCAATACGACCATCAATCGTATAGATTTTTTACATGATAATATAGGGGATACCAATGGTTTTGTAGATAGAATAGCCATTAATAATGAGGCTGCACTCAGTGTAAAAGAAACTGCGGAAAAGAATACAGCTATTACCATTTATCCGAATCCTACAGCAGATGTACTCCATATTTCATCTGAGGAAAAGATACACAGCGTAGCCATCTTTGATATGGCGGGAAGAAGAATGAATGCTGAGCTAAAGGCACATGAAGTAGATGTAAATCATCTCCCAAAAGGAAACTATATCATTACTATTTCTACTGAGAAGGGAAAAGTTTCTAAAAAGTGGATAAAAAAATAGCTTTTATTTTAAATGAAGTCATCAGAAAAGATGCTTTTTGTTATTTATACTTTGTCAAGGCTTTGAGGCTTTGACAAAGTGCTTTATATGCCCATGTGAGATACTTTCCTGTCTTCGGAAAACGCCAAACATTCGTGCGGGAGATTTTCCTGTCTTCGGAAAATGCCAAACATTCGTGCAGGAGACTTTCCTGTCTTCGGAAAACGCCAAACATTCGTGCAGGAGACTTTCCTGTCTTCGGAAAACGCCAAACATTCGTGCGGGAGACTTTCCTGTCTTCGGAAAACGCCAAACATTTGTGCGGGATACTTTCCTGTCTTCGGAAAACGCCAAACATTTGTGCGGGATACTTTCCTGTCTTCGGAAAATGCCAAACATTCGTGCGGGAGATTTTCCTGTCTTCGGAAAACGCCAAACATTCGTGCAGGAGGTTTTTTCCAAAAAAATAAGCACACCCATCAGGTGGATGTGCTTACCATGAAACAATTTAACTGTTAATATGAGTGTAAATTAAAATTAAACCGCTTCAAAGAATGAAAAAGAAATATTAATTAGGGAATGAAAAGTAGGATAAAGATTTATCCTACCTTTTCGGGTTAGTATCCTTTGTTTTGTACCACATTGGGGTTGGCAGATAGTTCAGATAGAGGGATAGGTAGGGTGTACCTATAATCTCCGTTTGGCAAATTCAGAAGTTTAATAGGATGTACATCTGCATTTACTCTATCCATGGTTACTCCTGCTTTGGCAGCCACTCTTTTTAGGTCTATATAGCGGTGTCCTTCAAATGCCAGTTCCACTCTTCTTTCTTTCAGGATGTCTGCCCAAGCCTCTTTTGCATTGGCATATTGAGGTGTAGAGGCTAGTCCTAGGTAATTACGGGCTTCTCTTACTTTCTGTATATAGTGTCTCGCTTGTGCTAAATTGCCCTCGTGGGTAGCACACTCTGCTAAGATGAAATAGATTTCAGAGAGTCGGGCTACTTTTAAATCATTTCTTACTGGGGAAATGCCTTTTCCTGGGTATTTATCTATCACTCCGGACTGTACACCACCATTGGCTTCTAGTGGAGAGGTAGGGTCTATATAGGTGTATCTTCTGATGTCTCCTGGAGTTTCGGAGATGATTTTGGTGATATTGGTACCCGCGAACCATTGTACTGACCCTTGGAAATTGGTACCATTAAGAGCGAATATCCTTGCTACGGCAGAACCTACTCCTCTTACGGGTCTAGATAACGCAAAAATCACTTCGCCTTGGTCTGCATCTGACCAAATTCTTCGGTATGGGCTATTAGAGTTATCTCTATAGAAAGCATTTCTCCATGCTTGGGTTTGTACCTCTGCTGAGGTGAAGTTTCCTGCTGGGGTGAGGCTAAGCCCTGATTCTGTGAGGACTTTTTCTGCAAATATTTTTGCCTGTGCGTGGTTGCCTCTGTAGAGGTAAAATCTTGCCTTAAGGGCATTTACGAAATTTTTGCTTACAAAATATCTGCTTCCTTGGTCTAGAGCGTCATAGGCTTCGTTCAGGTCTTGTAGGATTACATTTTCCACCTCTTTATTAGAGCTTCTCGGGAGTTTAGAGTTGGCATCTAAGAAAGTAGCATTACTGATGATGACACCTTTTCCATTGTCTTGTGTAAGGTCTTCAGAAAAATGGGTGAGTAGCTGTGTGTAGGCCAAAGCTCTTAGCACTTTAGCTTGTGCGATGGCTTTATTATATTGTGCCTGTTCTGATGAGGTAGGAGTGTATTTTTGGGCACCTTCTAAAAATCGGTTGGCATTCAGAATAAGTCCATAGTACTTGAGCCACAAATCGGAAGAATAGCTGTTATTACTATTAAAAGTATGGGTAAAGAGTACATTACTTAGGATGTTGTTTGTCTTTACTTCATCGGAGATAAGTGCAGAGGCTTCTATAGCATCTACAATATCGGTGCTATTGTACACATCATTGAGTGCTCCTTCTATATTTTCTAAGCTGGTAAAGAGTTTTTCTGCGTTTACCTCCCCAGGCTGTACTATATCTATGGCATCTCTACAGCTGTGGAGTGCGGTAAGGGTTCCTACGGATAAAAGGGAAAGTATGCTGAGTTTTAATATCTGTTTTTTCATTATGTTTTTTTTATTTAAAGGTTAATATTTACACCTAAAGAGTAGGTTCTTGGGTTAGGATAAACGGCTCTGGAAGTACCTACAATTTGTTCTGGGTCAAAGCCTTTCCATTGGGTCCAAGTAGCGATGTTTTCTCCTACTATATAGACTTTAAGCCCTGATATCGGTAGGTTTTTGAGTGCTTCTTTGGTAAGATTGTATCCTAAAGTAATGTTTTTAAGTCGGATAAAATCTGTTTTAAACAAAGCAAAATCAGAGTTTCCTACATAGGTTTCGGACACATTCAGTGATGGAAGATTGAGTACATCACGGCTTACATTATATCCTTCTAATACACGAGATGGCATCTGGGTATATCGATACATTTCATCATACGCCCATCCTCCTGCTTGGAAGCTGAATAAGGAAGTAAGGAAGAAACCTTTATAATCTACATCAAGACCGAAACCACCGCTGTATCTAGCGTAGGCAGGTTTGCCAGTAAGTACTCTGTCATTAGGTGTAGGGGCTTTGGTATGTTTTCCATGTTGGTCTAGATACACGAACTGTCCATCTGCCTTATCAATGCCTATATAACGATACAGCTGCCATTGCCATGCTTCCTCTCCTACTACATTTACTATATTTCTACTTCTATCTTCGGAAGCGAGGCTGAGGATTTTATTGCGAGAGTAAGCTGCATTTGCAAATACCGATAGATTAAAATCTTTAGTTTTCACGGCATTGAATCTTAGGGTAGCTTCTATCCCTCGGTTTCTCATTTTCCCACCATTATCTTTATAGGTAAATACGCCATTTACTCCAGAAACAGGTCTGTCTAGATACATATCAGAGAAAGATTTTTCATAGACATCAATGCTTCCCGTGAGGGTATTTCTCCATATTCCGAAATCTAGACCGATATTCGCTTGGGTAATTTTCTCCCAAGAAAGGTAAGGGTTATTCAGTGAGGCATAGAATCTTGGGCTGTTATTATATCCCGTAGCACTGGCATATACGCTTCTTACTATGCTAGGAGATTCTAGTAATGCTACACTATTATTGGTAACAGGGATAATGTTTTGGTTACCATTAGTTCCATAAGAAGCCCTTAGTTTAAGCAAATTAAATGCAGAATCCTCTAGGAAGTTTTCTTTATCAATGTTCCATCTACCAGCCACAGACCAGAATGTATCCCACTTTTTACCATCTGAGAAGCGATAAGAACCATCTCTCCTTACCGTTCCAGAGATACCATATTTGGATTTATAGTCATAATCTACCGTTCCGAAGAGTGCTAGGGTTCCTCCAGTTATCTTAGATGCAGAGATTAGAGGCACATATTTATTAGGGTCCGCAGGGTTAAATGGCACATAGCCTAGTCCAGTTCCTTGTTCCCAGAAGGTAGCATTGAGCCCCGTTTGTCTAAGGTATCTGCTTTGGGAAAATGCTCTTAAATAATCAATATACCCAGCTACGGATAAAGTATGGCCACCCCATTTTTTATTAAAATTCAAACTCGTGATAGAGTTAAAAGTAGCATCGGAGAAGAGATTAAAGAATTCCCATCCACCATATTGTACTCCATTTTGTGTGGCTTGGTACACCTGCATGTAGGAGTTGGGTGTTTCGGCTAAGTTTTTCTCGTGTGCATTATAGGAGATACCTGTTTTATTGGTAACGCTTAGTGCATCAGTTAGTTTATAAGTTCCAGTAGCATTGGCAGTGATGGAGGTTTGGGTATAGTGGTTTTTAGTTCCTCCTTGTAGTAGGGTATCGTAAGCAAGGTAAGGAATATTATCCCCAAAGTATTTCACACCTATGGCTTCATACATGGCTTTACCGTCTGCAAATCTTGGTGCTGCTGTATATCTAGGTGCATATACACTCATTTGTAAAGGATTGTGCAGGTAGCTTCGATTGGCAATATCATTATCTGTGGTGGATTCTCCTCTCAGCTGATTTCTTTTTGAGAAAGAGAGCCCAATTTGGGTGCTATAAGTAAATTTTCTGTTATTAGAACGCCCATTGGTATTGCTTCGTAGGGTAAACCTTTGGAAATCTGTATTTCTTACGATTCCTTCATTCTTAAGATAACCCAAAGAAACATAAGAGCTTAGGTTTTGGGTACCGTAGCGTATTGCTAAGTTATGCTCTTGCGTTGCTCCTGTACGGAAGAATTCTTTTTCCCAGTCGGTATTCAGTGCGTCGTATTTAAGGATATCTTCCTCCGTAGCAAAAGTTTCTCCTAATAGCGGGTTGGCAGGATTTTGTCTTTTAAGCCTGTGCTGTATTAGAAGCTGCTCCTTTCCACTGGCAAGGTTATATTTGTGTTTAGGAAGTCTAGAAAAGCTGGTGGATGCATCATAGCTAATCTTTACACCACTATTGTACGCAGCAGATTTGGTAGTAATCACCACCACACCATTGGCACCAAAGTTACCATATATTGAGGTGGCCTGTGCATCTTTCAAAATAGATACGGTCTCTATATCATTAGGGTTTAGGTTTCTATACTCTGTAGATGAAGACACTATACCATCTATCACATAAAGCGGTTCATCTGAAGCACCTAGAGAGGCCATTCCTCTAATTCTTACATTGATTTTCCCAGAACCTGGCGACCCTGATGATGAAGTTACAGACACTCCAGACGCTGTACCTTGTAGGGAGTTCAGGAAGGATACATTGGGTCTATTTTCTAAAGTTTCTGCTGAAATGGTGGTACTTGCAGTACTAGATTTAGACTTGGTAGAGGTTTTTCCGTATCCTAATACCACTACCGTTTCAATGTTTCTTTCAGAAAGAGAATCTTTCTTTTTCTGTGCTTCTATCCCTTGGCTTCCTAAGAAGAAAAATACTCCAGCGGATAGTAATTTTAATGGTTGATTCATATAAAGTAATTAAATTGTTTTAAAATGATTGTGATTAAAAAATGATAGCCATAGGCTTTTGGTGGAGATGAAAAAAGGGCTCCCGAAAGAATCGGAAGCCCCCAAAGTATAAGTACATTTCAAGCTATCTCGATTCATAATATCCCCTTTTCATGATAAACATCATGAAGCAAATCATCATCATAAAAATGGCTCCTACAATTCCCGTATTGGTAATCGTGGTAATGGCTGTGTTGATGATATTGGCTGTATTCATTGTTGTTTTTTTTAAGTTTTTAAAAGAAATATATGGTTTGAAATAAAGAACTGAAAGGACACAAAAAAAGCTCTCGGAAGAACCGAAAGCCTTTACTTATATTGAGTCAATATATGCCCTCGATTCATAATAGTGTATGGATAAACATCATACCCATCATCATAAAAGAACAGATAGCTCCTTTACAAATAGTTTCTACCACTACTGTAATACCACCGATGGTAGTACACTGAGCAGATGCGGTATGGTGATTTAATTTTTCCATTTTTTTAACTGATAGTATTTTTTAGTTTCTGATGAAATGCCTCTCAGAAAACGGTTGCAAAAGTATAGCCTCTTTTTGAACCTACCAAATATTTTACAATATTTTTTATCAATGAGTGTATAAGAATTTGTCAATAGTAAGTGTATGATGTTGATAATTATTTATATAGTACTCGTGTAATGATAGAAATTCGAATCCTTATACCTACAAAAAATGTTATTTGCTAGTCGTAAAAAGTATTAATTTTGTAGATATTCAAATCATTTTTTTATTTACAATGACCCCAAAACAACTACAAAACATCGCCCAAATGGAGGGAATCCTCAATAAAATAGAAGATTTCACCCCGAAAGCGGAAGGATTTCTAAAACAATGGCAGGAATTACTTCCCGAAGTACAAAAACTTAACACCTATTACGGAAGCGACCAGTGGCGACAAGATTATGACGATGCTAACGCGGGTAAAATCCCCGAAGGAATGCCCCACGGAGTACTCTCGGAAGACCTTGCATACAATGCTTTGGGCGACCAGTATTTCTTGGCAGTGGATTTCTTAAAATTGGTAACCAAAATCATTTCGAGAGAAGAGTAATATTATGATTGTTAAATCTTAGAAAAATCATAAAAATGGAAATAAAAACACACCATAAAAATAGTTCAAAAATTGCTGAAATTCTTTCAGAAAAAGTAATATTAACATCGGTTGATGATACTTTGGACTTAATAGGCAATCTGTCTTATCAGGGATTTTCGCAAATCATTATTCACGAAAAAAATATCTCAACAGATTTTTTCGATTTAAAAACTAAAATTGCGGGTGATATTTTACAGAAATTCACTCAATATCAGATGCCTTTGATTATTGTTGGGGATTTTTCAAAATACGAAAGTAAAAGTCTGAATGATTTTATTTTTGAAAGTAATAAAGGAAAGCAAATCAATTTTATAACATCAATTTCAGATTTTTTTAGTGAAGGCGACCTCAGCGATAGAACAAATAATACTATGTAAGAGCGAAATATTTTTCGCCCCAATAATAGATTGATTATGAAAAAATACAATCCCGATAAACACAAAAGGCGTTCTATTCGTCTGAAAGGATATGATTACAGCCGTGAAGGGTTGTATTTCATCACGATTTGTTGCCAAAACAGAGCACATTATTTTGGGGAAATCATCAATGAGGAAATGCAATTAAACGAAATAGGAGAAATTGCCCAAAAATGTTGGAGAGACATTCCCAATCATTTTAAAAATGTTTTGTTGCATACATTTGTGGTGATGCCCAATCACATTCACGGCATAATAGAAATTGTAACCCCCGTAGGGGCAAATCAACATTTGCCCGATGATAATAGGGCGAAAGATATTTCGCCCCTACGGGGGACATCAAACACCATTGGTTCCATCGTGCGTGGTTTTAAAATTGGTGTAACCAAATGGGTGCGTTCCAATACAAATATCCATCAAATTTGGCAACGCAATTATTACGAACATATTATCCGAAATGAGGCATCGTATTTCAGAATTCACGAATACATCGAAAATAATCCTGCAAAATGGACAGAAGATTGTTTTCACAAATAACCCCGTAGAGCAAATCAACATTTGCCTATAATAAACAATGTAAGGGCGAAAAATATTTCGCCCCAACATATTAAAAGAAACCCCCGAGGCATATGCCGTGTTTCAAAAACTGAGTCCGTCTCACAAAAACGAGTATATCCAATGGATAAATGAAGCCCAAAAGCAAGAAACTAAAGAAAGGCGTTTGGAGAAAATGATAAGTATGTTACTAAACAAAAAGGAAAACCAATGAAAAAACTCATCGTTATTTCGGATTTATGGGGTGTAAAACAATCACAATGGTGGCAATATTACACCGAAACCTTATCCAAACATTTTGAGGTTATCTTTTATGACGCTTGTCAGTTAGGGCAGATAGATGTAAGCCAATATACCGAGGTGGCACTGCATCAGCAATTTATGGACGGTGGCGTTCTACAATCTGTACAAAACTTAACCCACAAAGAAAAAGAAACCTTCGCCATACTAGGTTTTAGCATAGGTGGCTACATCGCTTGGAGAGCCTTACACAGCGGATTAAAAGCCCAACATTTGGTAGCCGTATCTTCCACTCGATTGCGGTATGAAACAATACCTCCAAAAGCTCAGCTTCACCTATTTTATGGTAAAAAAGACCATCATCTGCCCAGTACTGCGTGGTATGATACAATGAAAACATCGCCATACCTGTTTGATGAGGCGTATCACAACTTTTACCAAAAAGAACACATCGCCCAGCAAATCTGTGAGTACATCGAAAATAAGATGCTATAAGCCCTGATAATTCAAAGATATAAAAATGAAAATCAATGCCGTATAATGCTTAAAAATATTATCTTTGTTAGCCATAGGACATACAAGGTATTCCTTAATGAATGTATCATTTCTAAAAATTTTCAATTATGAGCATCAAGTACAAAGTTATCGAGAAAGGGCAACCGGGCGTTGCAGGAGGCGGAACCAAAAAGTTTTATGCCAATGTAGTAACCGAAGGAGAGCTATCGGTAGATGATTTGGTAAAGCAAATCGAGAAATTTTCCGCTCTTAGTGAGGCGGACATTCGCGGGGTGATTATCGCTTTGGAAAATGTAATTCAACAAGGATTAGCCGATAGCAAAATCATTCGTTTGGAAAAACTCGGCAGTCTATACCCTACGCTCAGCAGTAATGGAGTAGCTACCGAAAAGGAGTTTACGGCTAACCAGATAAAATCCGTTAGTGTGAATTATCGCCCAGGTACCCGCATTGTAGAAGCAATGAAAGCAGCAGGTTTTGAAAAGAAAAAATAGTTTTCAGAAAAACCTGCGGTAGTATCCCAAAAAACCAAGCGTGGTTTCACCTAAAACCACACTTGGTTTTATTTCAAACCTGCCGTGCTTTTGCCCAAAACCTGCGGTGGTTTTTTCCGTATGGGTAAATTATTCTTTGCTAAGTGTCATTAGCAAAGAATATTTAAAAACGTTTAATATTTTAAAAGGAATAAGGTATGAATTACGACAATTTTTTTCTTCCCGCCGAAGATTTCGAAAAAAGCAAACATTTTTTTGCTGATGTTTTGGGTTTGGAAATCAAATTTGATTTCTCCCAAATGGGAATGATTGCCTTTAAAGTGGGCAATGAAGAGGCTGCTATTATCTTAAAAGACAAGAAAAAATTTCCGAATGTGAAACCTACCATTTGGCTGGAAGTAGATAATGTAACGGAAGTGTACGAAGATTTAAAAACTAAAGGCGTGGAATTTTTAACACCACCTTTCCCCATAAAAACAGGTTGGGCGGTGGAGTTTTTAGACCCTTCGGGCAATGTAATGGGCTTTACGGATTATCGTTCTAATAATTGAATTTTTAAAAATAAATAAATGATAAATAAGGACAAAAAATATTTTACCTCCCAATGTAAGGGTAAAACATTTTTTACCCCAACGAAACTTTGGCTGTATTTCATCATCACAATGTCGGTGTACTTACTGATGGTTTTTATCACTATCCCTACACTGAACCGCCTTGCCAACGGATTGGATATTATTGATGTCCTCCCTTTTTACGATAGCGAATATGTAGTGCGTCTTTTGGAATATTTGGGAAGCGAGGGCAGACATTACTATCTGTACAAGCAATTACCTATTGATATGATATACCCGCTACTTTATGCCTTTACTTACAGACAGATATTAAAGCATTTCATTGATAAATTGGATTTCAAAAGAGTAAGATGGGTGGTCTTTTTACCCATTTTGGCGGCAGTGTTTGACTACTTGGAAAACATCGGCATCGGCATATCGCTTTACCGCTTTCCGTCGCTTTCAGATGCTGTTTTATCGGTATTGCCTTTTTTCAGTTTGCTAAAAAATCTCTTTGTAGTACTGTATCTGTTAGCATTTTTCGGATTGGGAATTATGGTTTTGGTGAGAAGAAAGAAATTATGATAATTAAAAAAACTCAATTTACTTTTTTTATATGTTTTTATCAATTTAGATAGCAAAACTTAAAAAAAATGTGTTAAAATTATATAACTTTGTCCATTAGTAAAGGATTTAACAATGAAACTATCAAACAACACTATTTTAATTACGGGCGGTTCATCAGGTATTGGTTGGGCATTAGCAAAGCGTTTTTATGAACTTGATAATAAGGTAATTATCACAGGAAGAGACCCTGAAAAATTGGCTCAAATCAAAAGCCAATACCCAAACATTGAAACTTTTGCACAAGATTTGACCCAGCCCCAAGCTCTTGATGATTTAGCCGCTTTTATTAAAGAAAATCACCCTGATTTAAACATTTTGATAAACAACGCGGCGGTGCAGTACAATTATTTGTTTATTGAAGAGCGTGATTACGCCCAAAAAATAGATTACGAACTGGCTATAAATCTGGCTATTCCAATGAAGTTAAGTGTTAATTTACTTCCTATTTTGTTGAAAAACAAAAATTCGGCAGTGGTCAATGTCAGTAGTGGACTTTTTATTGCACCGAAAAAAACGGCTTCGGTGTATTGTGCCACCAAATCGGCATTGCATAGTTTTAGCCAAACGCTTCGTTATCAGTTAGAAAGTACACCTGTTAAGGTATTTGAAATCGTGCCTTCGCTCATCGATACGCCAATGACCCAAGGGCGTGGCAAATCAAAAATCAGCCCTGAAAAGTTGGTTGATGAATTTATAAAAGGCTTTAAGTCAAATAAATACGAAATTTATATCGGCAAAACCAAATTGCTTAAATTCATACATCGCATTTTTCCGAAAGTGGCTTATAATATAATGAAAAACGGATTGTAATCACTTAAAAATCAAAGATAAAATTCATATGGAAAATCAGTTTAGTAATATGGATATAGAAAACATCTTAAAAGAAACCCCTGAGGCGTACAATGTGTTTCAAAAAATGCCCCTTTCGCACCGAAACGAATACATCAAGTGGATAAACGAAGCCAAAAAGCAAGAAACCAAAGAAAGGCGTTTGGAGAAAATGATAAGTATGTTACTTGATAAAATAAACAAGGAAAAACAATGAAAACACTTTTAAAATTAGAATACATCGCTCTTTTCGTGTTGGGCGTTGTGATGTTTGGGCAATCAGAATACGAATGGTGGTGGTTTTTAGTGCTATTCTTCGTGCCTGATTTGTCTATGGTGGGCTATTTGTCAAATCCTAAAATTGGGGCAATGTTTTATAATTTTGCTCATCACTTCGGGACGGCTGTTATTGCTTTTGTGTTAGGTAAATATCTATCTATAAATGAATTGACACTAGCAGGAGGTATTCTATTGGCTCATTCGGCTTTTGATAGAATCTTAGGCTTTGGACTCAAATACAGCGATGATTTTAAAAACACACATTTGGGAAAAATTGGAAAAGAAAGTAATTAAAAATATTTATTAAATCAAAAATTATGAAGCTAACTATCAACGAAAATCTATACCTCAAATTGGTAAAACTATCTGACGCGACGGATATTTTTAACACAATTGACCACCAACGCGAATATTTGGGCGAATGGTTGCCTTTTGTTCAGTATATCAAAGAGGTTGCTGATGAGGAAAATTTCCTAAAATCAGTTTTGGAAACAATGGAGCAAACGCAAGAATATATTTTTTGTATCCGCAAAGATGAGAAGTTTGTGGGGCTTATCAGTTTTATCAAACCGGATATTGCCAATCAGAAAACGGAAATTGGTTATTGGATTTCAAAGGATTATCAAAAGCAAGGCGTTGTAACTCAGGCTACCAAAAGGCGTGGGAACTTTTGCACGAACGATTTTCGGCAGAAGAAATAGAAGAACATCGCTATTTTTTACGCAATCGTTTTGAAATTGGCGGTTTGCGAAAAGACACGGGCAAAGCCGAAATTATTTTTCATTTTGAAAAAGAATTTAGCGACCTTTGCCACCGAGAACAGAAACAAAAAATCAGTGAATATTTTTTGACCGCCCTTCGTGTTTTTGCCCAAAAACAAAAGAAAATCAATTATAATTTTGAGTTGATGTTGGCTGATTTTGAGCGAATTGTGAAGGATTGGCAAAAATGAATTGAATCAAAACAAACAAGAAAAAAATGTACAAGACATCATTTAAAATATCAAAAATGGATTGCCCTTGCGAAGTGCAAATGATAAAAATGAAGCTTGCAGAGTTGCAAAATATTCATTCAATGGAATTTAGCATAGATAATAGACTGTTAATTGTTTTTCATAGTGGTAACTATCAGCAGATTTTTCAGCACCTTAAAAGCCTACAATTAGACACTTCTCTGATTGATAGCAGTGCTGCAGATGATTACTCAAAAACAAATGACACCAATGAAAGAGTATTGCTCTGGCGTGTTTTATATATCAATTTTTTCTTTTTTATTTTAGAAATGGCAACAGGATTTTTATCTGGTTCTATGGGGCTTATCGCCGATAGTTTGGATATGCTTGCTGATAGCTTAGTGTATGGACTTGCTTTATTAGCTGTTGGTACGAGTATCATTTATAAAAAACGCATTGCAAAAATAGCAGGTTATTTTCAAATATTTCTTGCCATTATCGGACTTGTAGAAGTCATTAAGCGATTTATTGGCAGTGAATCCATTCCTCATTTTCAAACGATGGCTTTTGTTTCGTTGCTGGCACTTATTGGTAACGCTCTTTGCTTGTATTTATTGCAAAAGAACAAAAGCCAAGAAGCTCATATGCAAGCCAGTATGATTTTTACTTCTAATGATGTCATTATCAATATAGGGGTGATTATTGCTAGTGGATTGGTTTATTTGACTAATTCTAAATCTCCTGACCTTATCATCGGAGCCATTGTATTTTGCATTGTTTGGCAAGGGGCAATAAAAATTTTAAAACTCTCAAAATAATGTAAATTAACTTTAATTAAAAAAGGAAATCATATGACACACGAATTTAAAATTATAGGCATCGCGGTACGCACGACCAATGCCAACGGACAAGCCGCAACAGATTTGGGCAAACTTTGGGGACAATTTATGAGCGACACCATTTCAAAAATCCCTAATGCCATTTCCGAAGAAATTATCGCGATTTATACCGATTATGAAAGTGATTATCAAGGGGCTTATACCGCGATTATCGGAAAGAGAGTCAGTTCGTTAGACGAAATTCCAAACGGAATGATTGGGCGAGAATTTCCTGCTACAAAATTTCAGAAGTTCATTGCCAAAGGAGAAATGCCCAATGCCGTTATGCAGACTTGGAAAGCCATTTGGGAACAAGATGAAGTGCTGAATCGTGCCTACCAGTACGATTTTGAGGTGTATGGCGAAAAATCCCAAAACGGCAGTGAGTCCGAAGTGGAGGTTTTTATAAGCGTAAAGTAAACAACTCAAAAATGGACACTTACATTGCACTACTCAGGGGCGTGATGCCCAGAAGAAAGAATAGCATTCTAAATATGGGCTTATTTGATTGAACAAAAATTTCTTAGAAAAGAAACTGAAAATCACAAAAACCACACGCAATTTCAATACATTGAACAAGTTGGTGGGAATGGCGGAGGAAATGGAAAATTAGAACTATGGATTTTATTTTAAATAAATTTACAGCAACCGATTTTGAAGATTATTACCGATTGGTAAGCGATGAGCGGGTAATGGCGATGATTACCGAAAGAGCCATTCCCTTGGAGGAAGCAAAGATTGATTTTGAGAATGAACTGAAAAAAAATACCATACATCCCGATTTTGGTATCTTTAAAATCATCGATGAAGAAAATCATTCTTTTATTGGTTTGGCAAAATTGGAAATTGAAACATCAGAAAGTAGAGAATTGGAATTGGGTTATATGTTATTACCCGAATTTTGGGGCAAAGGCATCGCAGGAAAAGTGGCTCGTCAGTTGGTAGATTTTGCTCGAAGCCACTCTCAGATAGAGGGAATTTTTGCTATTATTGACCCGAAAAATATTCCGTCAAGAAAAATATTGATAAACAATGGTTTTGAACATCAAGAATATAAAGATTTCGACGGATTACCTGGTGAAATTCTCAGATTAAAATTTTAATATCAATCGCTCAGCAACAACACTATGAACAACAACCAAAATTGGATAGATAAGTGGAATCATAATTTCCAAAACAAAGAATATGTATATGGCAAATTGCCTAATGTATTTTTGAAAGAACAATTGGATAGGCTTCCTGTTCAAAACATTCTCTTTGCTGCCGAAGGCGAAGGTAGAAATGCAGTATATGCTGCACAAAAAGGGTGGAAAGTTACGGCTTTTGACATCAGCGAGGAAGGGCGAAAAAAGGCACTACAATTAGCGGACGAAGTAGGGGTAAACATTGATTATAGAGTAGGCGAACTGCCTAATTTGGATTTTTCTAACCAAAATTTTGATGTGGTGGCACTGATTTACGCCCACTTTCCCGCAAAAATAAAATCTGATTATCATAAACAACTCGCAAAACTTTTACCAACCAATGGACTTGTGATTTTCGAGGCTTTTTCCAAAAAACATTTGGCGTACCGAGAGCAAAACCCTAAAGTAGGTGGTCCTGCCGATGAAGCTTTGCTATTTTCCATCGAAGAAATTAAAGCCGATTTTTCAGATTTTGAGTTTCTCTATCTCGAAGAACTTGAAATAGAACTGAACGAAGGGTTACTTCATAACGGAAAAGGAGCTGTGATTCGGTGGGTGGCAAGGAAGAAATAAAAATTAATCATTATAAAAACAATATTGTCATTTATAAGAGTCTGTTTACATCTTACCCAGCAAAATTCAAATAAGTTCTAAAAGCCATCTACTAAAAGCCAACCGCTTTTGTGGATTGGGGATTTAAAAATTATTCTCTACCTTTGTTTCCGAATATGAAACTACAATTGCTCTTTACAAAAGACGGATTGCTATGCCGAGAGGTAAAAGGAAGGGCTACAGTAAAATCAGAGCTCTTTCTCAATAGTCCAGAAAATCCTCCGATTTCTATAGAAGATGCACTCCACCAATATCTTCAGCATCCTTATTTTACGGAGATAGAAGTAATCTCTGCGATGAATCATTTTGCCATGATGCCGAGTACTTTTTCTATGCACGAAAAGGGCATGGAGCTTATTTCTTATAATGCAGAGGTGCATCCGGAAAATGAAGAACTTATGCTTACCGTGAATCCGCATTATGGCGTGCAGTATTATTTCACATTACCCAAAAAGTATTATCATCAGATAAAAGAGAGAAACTTGCCTACTTCGTTTAATTTTTCGGGAGAAAAATTTTTACAGTCCATAGAGTTTAGAAATAAACCCGAAATTCATATTCATCTTTATCATCAGCAGTGTGAATTTTTCGTTTCTGACCATAAGAAAATTCTTCTGTACAATAATTTAGACCTGTCATCTGAAGTGGATTTTCTATATTTTATTATGTTCACCGTCAGTAGAATAGGTTTTGACCTGAAGCATACCCACTTTTTCATCTATGGTGAAGTGAGAGAAAACGAAACTTTTGTTTCCGAACTTAGAAAATTTGCATCGCATCTAAAAATTAAGACAGAAAATACCCCGAGAAAACATTTTTTATTAGACTAAAAATCGTGAATCCTACTTATAGAATTATCAGTGGGCAGTGGAAAGCAAAACGGATTTCTGCCCCGAAACATTTTATCGTTCGTCCTACTACTGATTTTGCCAAAGAGGCTCTGTTCAGTATATTGGATAATCGATATGCTCTTGCATCCTCATCTGTATTAGATTTATTTTCGGGCATTGGTTCTATTACTTTGGAATTTGCCTCCAGAGGTTGTCAAGATATCCAATCCGTGGAGATGAATGCCAAACATGCGGGGTTTATTCAGCATACGGCTTCTGAACTTGATTTGGTGCTCAATATGAATATCCAAAGGGCAGATGTATTTGATTGGCTCAAAAAAAATAAAGGGAAAAAACAATATGACATTATTTTTGCCGACCCTCCATTTGATTTAGATGAGAAGAAGTATCAGGAGCTCATTGCTTTGGTATTAGAAAATGATTATCTCAAAGAAAATGGTGTTTTCATTTTAGAGCATTCGTCTAGAATGAAATTAGAACATTCTCAGTTATTAGAAAGCAGAAAATATGGAAATATTTCCTTTGCTTTTTTTAATAAAGAGACCGAAGTTCCACTTTAAAATTCTTTACCATGAGGTATTGTGTAGAATTTTCCTACTTCGGTAAGCACTATTTTGGTTATCAGATTCAGCCTCATCAGGTGAGCGTTCAGGAGGTGATAGAGCGAGCATTTTCTACATTGCTTCGTGAGGAAATAAAAATAACGGGAGCCGGAAGAACGGATACAGGGGTGCATGCTAAAAAAATCTATGCCCACTTAGATACGGAACAAATCATAGTGCAAGGGTTTTGCAGAAAGGTCAATAGCTTTTTACCTCCAGATATAGCCGTCCACCGAATTTTCCCTGTTACCGATGCTTTTCATGCTCGGTTTGATGCTACTTATAGAACTTATGAATATCATATTTCATTAGACAAGAATCCTTTTCTTACGGATTTTGCTTGGCAACATTGGAAGAAAGATTTAGACATGGATAAGATGAATCAAGCGGCTGAAATACTCTTTGAATACCAAGATTTTGCTTGCTTTTCCAAGGTAGGTGCAGATAATAAAACCACCATTTGTCAAATTTTCTTTGCACAGTGGGAGCAAAAAAATGGAAGGCTTATTTTTACCATTTCTGCCAATCGTTTTCTAAGGAATATGGTAAGGGCCATTGTAGGAACTTTAGTAGAGGTGGGTAGAGGGAAAATAGAGCTGAATGATTTTAGAAAAATCATTGATTCCAAAGACCGTGGGAAGGCGGGAAGTTCCGCTCCAGCACAAGGATTGTACTTGGTGGATGTGGGGTATGAATGGGAGAAATTTAAACGCTGAAACTGTCCTGAAATTTTATCCCGAATCCATCTTAAAAACGCATAAGTTTTCGTAATTTTGCTGTCAATTTTTCAAGTAATTTTCCCTCATGAAAAGATGGTATCTTTTTCCGTTTTCTATTTTATATGGCATCGGTGTAGGCATTAGAAATCTGATGTATCATCTCGGTATTAAAAAATCTACTCGGTTTAGGACGCCTGTAATCTGTGTGGGGAATTTATCTGTAGGGGGAAGTGGTAAATCTCCTATGGTCATGTATCTGGCAGAGCTTTTATCCCAAAAAGGAAGAACGGGTGTGCTCTCCAGAGGATATGGAAGAATGACTAAAGGGTATGGCGTAGTGAATTATGATAGCAACTATAAAACGGTAGGAGATGAAGCCATGCAGTTGTTTGAGCGGTTTAAGAACCGTTTTGTCATCGCGGTATGTGAAAAAAGAGTTTTTGGAGCGAAAAAACTCGTTGAAGATATGGACTTGGATTTCCTAATTCTGGATGACGCCATGCAGCATAGAGCCATTAGACCAGGGTTTACCATCATGATGACAGAATACCAAGACCCTTATTTTAAAGATTTTTTGCTTCCCGCAGGAAATCTCCGTGAATTGAGGTCAGGTGCTAAGAGAGCGAATATCATCGTGGTATCTAAATGCCCACCCACAATAACCGACGAAGATAAAAAACTCTATATTTCTAAAATCCATCCTTCGCGTAAGCAAAAAGTATTTTTTTCTTCTATTGGGTATAAAGAAACCATCATGGCAGCCAACCAAAAAGATCATTTGCCCGATAATAATTTGGCATATTATGATATTCTTTTGATCACTGGAATTGCTAACCCTAAACCGTTAGAGGAGCAAATAAGAAAATATAATCCTAATTTTAAGCATTTGAAATTTAAGGACCATCATAATTTTACCGATGCCGATGTAAAGAAAATTCGTGAAGAATTTAAAAAGATGGGTGATTATAAAATTATTTTAACCACGGAAAAAGACTTTGTAAGGCTAAAATCTTACGAGAGTTTGAGAAATAATCTTTATTTTTGGCCTATTCAAACTATTATTGACCAACAAGAAGCGTTTAACCGAAGCATTTTAGAATATGTTAGAAAAATATAAAGCAACCGCAGCATTTATTCAAGAAAAAATAAAAGATACTCCAGATTTTGCCATTGTTTTAGGTTCAGGTTTAGGAGCATTAAAAAAAGAAGTACAGTCCATTTGTACCCTTAAGTACGAGGATATCCCGAATTTCCCACAAACCACCGTGGTAGGGCATGGTGGAAGTCTTATCTATGGGGAATTAGAAGGAAAAAAGGTGCTGATGATGAGTGGAAGATTCCACTATTATGAGGGCTATTCTATGGAGCAAGTTACTTTCCCTTTCCGCGTTTTTCACCTTTTAGGAATTAAAAACCTCATTGTTTCTAATGCATCTGGTGGAGTAAATCCTAGCTTTAATGTAGCGGATATTATGCTGATTACAGATCATATTAATATGATGCCAGAACATCCTTTAAGAGGTAAAAATTTAGATACTTTTGGACCTAGATTTGTGGATATGAGTGTGCCTTATGATAGAGAGATGCTCTCCATTGCCGAAGCGGTAGCAAAAGAAGAAAATATAGATATAAAGAAAGGGGTGTATCTGGGGCTTCAAGGGCCTACTTTTGAAACACCTGCAGAATATGGCATGGTAAGAGCGTTAGGAGGAGATGCTGTAGGAATGAGCACTGTGCCAGAAGTCATTGTAGCAAGACATCAAGGGATGAATTGCTTTGGAATTTCTATTATTACAGATTTGGGTGGTCCTGAAATTTCTTTTGCTGTTTCTCATGAAGAAGTGTTGGCAGCAGCAGATAAAGCGATGCCCAATGTGATTAAAATAGTAAAAGGCGTAGTACAAAGATATGGTGTGTAATTTTCTTTATTATAATCTAAAATAATTTTAGCTAGCGATATAAGTTTCCCCCACTGGCATAAGGTGGGGGATTTTTTATAAGAAAACTTTGCGAATGGCTATTGGCAAATAGCCAATAGCTTTTGGCAATCTGCTTTCTGATCTCTAACCTCTAAATTTTAAAAGCAGTATGCAGTAAGCAATAGATATTAGACTTTTGGTCTGACCTCGTAGAGGTCGGATGTTTATAGTGTGGGATATGATTTCGTATAATATATGACCCCAAAGGGGGCAGCATAAGAAATGGAGTTTTAGTGAATAGGTGATTGAAATCTAAAAGATTTAAAAATCGAAAAAAATAAAGAGAAAGGAGAAACGATTGTTTTCTTGTTTAAAAAGGCTTCTAGCTTTTAGCAATTAGCGAATAGCTTTTTCTAATCTCTTACTTCTAATTTCTAAAATCATTATACATTCTACTTTGTACATTGTACAATTTCTAATCCCTAACATCTTATCTTCAACATCTAAAATTTGTGTCTTGTACAACTTATAAAAAACTTTTTGCATATTAGAAAACTTTATCTATCTTTGCCTCGTTATGTTACACACAATCAATACATATAAAATTACTGAAAAAAAGTGGGCCAAAAATTTGGTCAATTCAAATGATTGTGTAAACACACACACACACACACACACACACACACACACACACACACACACACACACACTTACCTTCGCTAAGTATATATAAATATGCGTGTGTACGCGGAATCTATAAAAAAAATCTAGAGCGAGCAAATATCGGATATTTTAATTTATATCCTCCTTCTTTCGGAAGGGGGCAATTTTGTTTGTGTCTATGTCATCATCATAGTTATTCATTACCCCATAGAGGAGAGACCTGTACCAGTACCTTCCCTATCCTTCACCAGAACCTTTTACAAAAATCAATACGATATCAGTGTCTCCCTTCTAATTTGTACAGTTCACTAATTGTTTTTTGGGAGGATAGGGATTTAATAAGGAATTATCTAAAAAAAGGAAAGAAACTAAAGAATCTAAAGAAACTAAAGAATCTAAAGAAACTAAAAAATCGAAATCATCGAAATGAACGGAATTTTTTAATCTTTCAATCATTTAATAATAAATAACAATCGTTTTTAAATTTAAAATTATGAACAAAACAACAATCAAGATCAGTGTGTTAGCGTTCTTAGGTTTTATGACTTATGGCTACGCACAGCAACAGCAGCAAGACCCACACAGGGGTAAAGTAGGGGTAAACACCATAGAGCCGAGTGCTACGATGGACATCCGCCCAAGTACAGCCAATGCTCAGAAAGAAGCCACCACTAACGAAGGGATTATTGCCCCAAAGCTGAGCAAGACGAGAATTGCTAATATTGCTACGCCAGTAGAAGGTACTTTAGTATATGCTACGGATGATGCTACTTCACTTATTTCTGCTTATACAGGTAATGACCCTAAAGTAGCGAAGATTACGGAAAAAGGGTACTATTTTTACAACGGTACAGAGTGGGTGAAAGCGGGGAGTGATGCTACTGACCAACTTTGGAAATTTGTAAAAGAATTTACAACATCATATTCTTTTCCTCCTACTAATACAGCTAAAGTAACAGAATATGGATTAGTCCCTTCTTTAAAAGAAGGTGAGTATGTAGCTAAAATTCATGTGTTTGATTCTCAAACTGCTGATGATTATTCTGGAATTTTAGATTTGAGTACTGTAGATAAAACAACAAAGGTACCAGCATCTCGTACTAGAATCGGAGCAGCAGGAATGGAACTCTTTAACCATAGAAGCGATCAGACTCATATGGGATATATAGATATGGGAAAGACTGATGATGTAGATTATTCTATCAGAATTATAGGTCAAGACTTGCTTGCTAATACTGATTCTAATGATGATATTCATAACAAGAGGCTTACTATCAGTAGTGTGGATGCTGTGAATGGAAATACATTTTTTTTCCATTTAGATGGGGCTCAAACTCGTTTCTCAAATAATAATGTTAATTATTTGTTTGATGATAATGGATTTTTTTTACAGTCCAAAAAAGCAGTTTCTTCGAACGATATAAATTCTTATACTTATTTTAACATAGCAAAAACTACAGGTGTTAATAGTACAGGAAACAATAGCAAAATGACATTATCTTTAAATCGTTTTTTTAATTCCAATGGAAGTTGGGCTGGTACTACGGAGCGTTTACAAAGAATAGTAAATGCTACTAAAATGGGATTTATTGATTTCGGAATTCATGGAGCGGAAAATAGTAGTAGCTATAATGGTCTTGGATTTGGTTTTAACGAAACCCTCCATGCGGTAATCCGTGAAAACGGCAATGTAGGTGTCGGTACTACAACCCCAACCGAAAAACTCGATGTAGCGGGTAATATTAAGTCATCTTCTTTAGCAAGTAATGCAGGTAATCGTCATGTATATGCAGATGCCAATGGAGTGTTAAAAATAGGTACTAATGATGTAACTACATTAGCCAGCTTATGGACGGAAGATGTTACTAACAATTCCATTAAACTTGCTGTAAATTCGGATGGTTCTACTCGTTCCAATGCGGTTAGTATTTTAGATGATGGTAAAGTACATGCGTCTTCATTTATGGGTACCAATGGAGCCACTATCTTCCCAGATTATGTATTCCAAAAGTACTATACAGGAACTTCTTCTATCAAGGCAGATTATAACTTCAAATCCCTAAGCCAAGTAGAAGATTTTGTAAAAGCGAATGGACACTTACCAGGGTATAAATCTGCGGCAACCATTAAAGCACAAGGATATGTAGATTTAATGGAAACGCAGCTGACCAATGTGGAGAAAATAGAAGAGCTTTACTTGCATAGCATAGAGCAAGACAAAGTGAATAAGCAACAAGCAGAAGCATTGAGAGCTAAAGATGCAGAGATTGCAGATTTAAAGCAGAGGCTTGAGAGATTAGAAAAATTAATTCAATAAATTTTACTTTGCCCTATCAGAGTTGTAGTTCTGATAGGGCTTTTTTTATCAGTTTATAGCTTTGGGCTGCTAGCAGTGGGCTTCTATTTTTGGCCTTTTAGCTTTCTAACCTTTAATTTCTAATTTCTAAAAATATTGTATTTCAAACTTTGTACATCGTATAATCAATTTATCTCCATTTTTTATTGTAAAGAGTTAAAATTGAGTTGGTGAAATTTAATTCGTAGGAAGGGAATTGTTGATGCAGAAAATTTCATTTTCAATCTTCAAAATCAAAAAAATATCCAAAAAAATAAAAAATCCAACAGCTCAAATAAGAAAACTGTTGGATTTTTTTGAAATTTATTTTTTTCTGAAAAAAGGTACATCTTATGAATGTCCCAACTCTCTAAATACTACGAGAACTTTACTATTTCTCTCATTTTCTCATTTTCTTGCTCTACCAGTTCGTCATCTACAAGGATTTTTCCGCTATGCTCGTCGATGATGATTTTTTTTCTTTGTGCTATTTCCATCTGCTTTTGTGGTGGAATGGTGAAGAAAGAACCCTTAGGGGCCCCTCTTTCTAGGCCTACTACTGCTAATCCATTTCTGGAATTTTCACGAATTCTTTTATAAGATTTCAGGAGTCTATCATCTATTTTAGATGAAAATTCTTCTGATTTTTCTAGTAAATATTCCTCCTCTTTTTGTGTCTCGGCAATAAGGCCATCCAGCTCTTCTTTCTTGTGCTTCAGGTGTCCTTTTTGTTGGTCTATTTTTGCCAATAACTCATCCAGTTTTTCTTGTTTCTGAGCAATTTTTGCATTCGCTTCACGAATTCTCTTTTCTGCCAGCTGAATTTCTAAATCTTGAAATTCTATTTCTTTTTCTAAAGCATCGTACTCCTTGTTATTTCGTACATTATCTTGCTGTGCCTTGTACTTTTCTATCAAAGTTTTTGCATGATTGATCACCTCCTTTTTGGTAGAAATATCATTCGTTACTTCTTTGATATCATTTTGAAAATTATCTGCACGCTTTTCCAAACCTTGGATTTCTATATCCAAATCTTCTACTTCCATTGGTAATTCCCCTCTGGTATTGCGTATTTCATCCAATCGTGAGTCTATGATTTGAAGATCATAAAGTGCTCTTAATTTTTCTTCTACTGAAGTCTCAATTGCTTTTTTGGCCATATTTAAAAATAGTTAACTGGATTGGTATTTACCTCTGATTTTAAGATTGCAAAGTTAGCAAATTTTTCCGATAAACGAGCTATGATTTGAGAAACTACAAATTGTTCTGATTCTAAGTGTCCTAAGTCGCAAAGTAGCATCTGTCCTTCGGGCTGAAAAAAATCATGGTATTTCAGGTCTGCCGTAAGGTAGGCATCGCATTTTCTGGTCATTGCTGTATGGATTCCATCGGCACCACTACCTCCTAAAACTGCTACTCTACGGATGGTTTTATTAGAAAAATGAGAATGACGAATCATCTTTACCTGGAAAACATCTTTTATTTTTTGTAAAAAATCTTCCACCGGCAATGCTTGGGGTAAGTCTCCATATTTCCCAAGTCCTACAAAGGGATTTTCATTCTCTAAGGTGATGATTTGGTGGGCTACTTCCTCATAAGGATGCGCAGATTTCATGGCTTCTATTACGGCTTTTGTTTTATGGTTTTCACATACCACAGTTACCATATCTTCTGTAACGAGTTCTCTTGTATGGGTGTTGCCTAAAAAAGGATGAGAGCCTTCCAAAGGTCTAAAACTTCCCATTCCTTCCACGGAAAAGCTACACTGGTCATAAAAGCCAATTTTCCCAGCACCCGATTGAAAAACAGCATTTTTTACCGTTTCAGTATGGGATTTCGGAACGAAAAACTGAATCTGATGGAGACTCTTTTTTTTAGGCATGAGAATCTTCGAGTTTTCAATGCCTAGTGCTTTGCATATTCCTTCATTTACTCCGAAATAATCATTATCTAGGGCGGTATGAACGGCATAAATGGCAATTTTATTTTCGATGGCTTTCAGCACTACCTTTTCTACATAATTGCTTCCCGTGATTTTTTTCATTCCTCTGAAAATAATCGGATGAAAGCAGATTACGAAATTACATTTCTTGTCTATAGCTTCATCAATAACTGCTTCCAGTGCATCATGCCCCACCAAAACGCCTGTGATTTCTCTATCGGGATTTCCACATAAAAGCCCCACATTGTCAAAGTCTTCGGCCTGTTGTATGGTGAAAAGGGTATCTATCTTTTTTGTAAATTCTGATATTTTCATCTTGTTATTTTGCACGAAGATAGTACATTTGCCAAAAATTTGGTCAATGAAAAAGCCAGATCATAGTTTGTTACCCGTAAAAAATCCTACATTAAAGCAAATTTATAGGATCATTTATTTTGCGGATACTCCTGCAGGAAAAATATTTGACATTGTGCTATTAGTATTAATCTTGTTAAGTAGTGCGATGGTCATGATGCAGACGGTAAAGGAGCTAGATGTGAGGTATCATCCGTTCTTTGTTACTTTAGAAGTTACCATTACCATTATTTTTGCCATAGAATATATTCTGAGGATAGTTACGGTAAGAAATAAGAAGGCTTATATTTTCAGTGCTTTAGGAATTTTAGATTTCTTATCCATTGTGCCGTTTTTTATTAGCCTATTCTTTCCTGTGGTTCATATATTCGTCATTGTCCGTACGCTGAGATTGCTCAGAATATTTAGGATTTTTAATCTCGCCGATTATATGAATGACGGTGCCTATATTGTGAGGGCATTGAAAGGAAGTCTGAGGAAAATTTATATTTTCTTGCTTTTTCTGTGTATATTTATCATCATTATTGGCTCCATAATGTATGTAGTGGAGGGCGGAGAGAATGGGTTTAATAGTATTCCTCTGTCCATTTATTGGGCAGTAGTAACTATTACTACCGTGGGATACGGAGATATTTCGCCTATCACTCCTTTGGGGAAGTTTATCTCTATTATTGTAATGCTGGCAGGTTACTCCATCATTGCGGTACCTACGGGAATAGTAACCAGTGAACTCCGAAATTTGAGAAATAAAATGCCTTCGTGTACCCGATGTGGTAAAAATAAACATGATAATGATGCCAGATATTGTAATCACTGTGGAGAAAGATTAGTCATAGAGGAAGATCATCATCTGAAGTGATTCTTATTGGGCTGAAATGTCGGTTAGCGGACATAATTAATTACCATCATCTCTTTCATCACCTTAATACTTAAAAATATGAAAATAGGACAATTTAATCAACTCATCGTGAGTAATAAAAATGAGCATGGATACTATCTGGAAGACCGTAATGGAGCGTGTGTATTCATAGCAAAACTTTTTGCAGAAAATCATTGGCAAATCGGTGATGAGGTGAAAGTTTTTATTTATCAAGATGAAAACGAAATTAAAGCAACGATAGAAGAGCCTTTTATCCAAGTAGGTGAATTTGGTATTCTTAATTGTGTACAGAATCTACCAGCGGGTTCTTTTATGGATTGGGGAATTATTAAGGACTTATTTGTTCCCTATAAGCAGCAGCGAGGGAAAATGGTGGAAGGAAGAAACTACCTAGTCTATGCCTATATAGATGAAGAAACGGGACTCATTACAGGAACTACTAAGTTGCCTAAAAATAATACTACCAGAGATTTCCCTTTTAAAAATGGAGATAAAGTAGAGCTTATTATTGCCAATACCACAGACTTGGGCTGGAATGTCATTATCAATAGAAAATACATTGGTCTGCTTTATAATTCCGAGGTTTTCCAAAATCTTCGTCCCATGATGGAAACCGAAGGTTATATTAAAAATATTCGTGAGGATGGTAAAATAGATGTTATACTACAGCCCGTAGGATTTGAAAATATAGATGCTTTTCAGACCAAAATATTAGAAGAATTAGATGCCAACTATGGTATTCTTTATCTTTCAGACCAGTCTTCTCCTGAAGACATTAAGGCTGAACTCCAAATGAGTAAAAAGAATTTTAAAAAAGCCATCGGTGGACTTTATAAAGCCAAAAAAATAGAAATTTTGGAAGATAAAATACGGCTTTTATAGTGAGGCTAATACTCTAACCTAAAGGTCTTTCTATGGTGAGGCGTAGGCCCGAATTTTCTTAATGCCTCCTGATGTACCTTTGTGGCATATCCCATATTTTTATTCCACCCATACTCAGGATATTCCTCATGAAGTTCTAGCATTATGGCATCTCTATGATTTTTTGCTAGTATAGATGCAGATGCTATAGAAAGGTATTTCGCGTCTCCTTTTACGATGCACTGGTGCGGAACAAAAGGGTAGGGCAAAAATCGGTTCCCATCTACAATAATCAGCTCAGGACGAACGGTCAATTGGTCTAATGCCAAGTGCATTGCATGGATGGCCGCCCAAAGGATATTATGGGTATCTATAAAATCTACATCTACCGTGGCGATGCCATAGTCCATGGCGTTTTGCTGGATGAAAGCACTGAGGTTTTCTCTTTTTTTGAAATTTAATTTCTTAGAATCATTAATAAATTCATTTTTTAGTGCATCAGAAACCACCACTGCGGCAGCCACTACGGGACCGCAAAGACATCCTCTGCCCGCTTCATCGCATCCTGCTTCTAGATACAGATGGGAATAGGAGGTGAGTAATTTTTCCATGAAACTATTGCCCAATAATGTTCAGTTTATTTATTCATCTTTATTTTCCACATTCCTCTCAGTTCGCCTTGGGTATATCCTATTGCTTTATCTTCGGGGTATTTGGAGGAGATGATTGCTAAAGTTTCGGGAGCAATATCCTTAGAGGGATTTCCATGACAAGCAAGACAAGTAGGCATTCCCAGCGGAATGGCTTTGTAGTAATATACAGCATCTTCTCCCTCTATCAGCAGATGATTAGGCATGGTTTTGCTCTGCATTTGTGTGAAAAGCTGTTGCCATGCTTCTTTATCTTGCTCGGTGCTGAGGGTATTATTGGGGTTTCTATTCTTATCGGTTAATCGCTGAATTTCCACTTGATAATTTTGAGACAAAGAGTCTGTGAGCGGAATGGCTTTTTCATTACAAAAGTTTACCGCCTGTGAAGCACCTCCTGCTTTCATCTGTGCCGAAACATGTCCCAGGAGTGCCAATTGGCTTTGTGTGGCAATACTATCTCCCTTTGCTAAAAAAACGGATTGTTCAGACTCAGAAAGTGGAGAATGAGAAGGCTGACACGAAAATAGTACCGCTGCCCAAGCTGAATAAAATATCTTTTTCATAGTATTCTGTATCTTTTTACAAAGATAATTTTTTCTATGCAACTATCCTTGTTTTAAATCTAAAAAAGCCGTTAAAGGGGGTGCTGCTTATTGTACTTTGTCAAAGTTTCGAGACTTTGACAAAATGCTTTTTGCCCGAAGGTAGAGTGAAAGACCTTTCAGCTTTCAGGTATATTTTTTGTTAAAAATTCCTATAAATGGGTTGATAAGAATATTTCGCTTAATGATTTTCATTTTTTTGAGTGTTTTTTCAAAGTGCTTTGAAAGTGCATTAAAACTCAGAAATGTAAGTAAAAAAGTCAAGATGATTTTCATTTTACTATAAAAAACCTTCCAGAGTATAATTCTGAAAGGTTTTAGAGGTGTTTTTGAATCAAAACATTATTTTATCTTTTTACTTTGAAGGCATCCAATCCAGGGAAGATGGCTGTTTCTCCCAATGCTTCTTCTATTCTCAGTAATTGGTTATATTTTGCCATTCTATCAGAGCGAGATGCAGAACCTGTTTTGATTTGTCCGCAGTTCATAGCTACGGCAAGGTCTGCAATGGTAGCATCTTCGGTTTCTCCAGAGCGATGAGACATTACTGAAGTGTATCTATTATGCTGAGCCATTTGTACTGCTGCCATCGTTTCAGAAAGAGAGCCTATTTGGTTTACTTTCACAAGGATGGAGTTTCCTACGCCCTCTTGGATTCCTTTAGAAAGTCTCTCTACATTAGTTACGAAGAGGTCATCACCTACCAGCTGTACTTTATCTCCTATTTTATCAGTGAGCATTTTCCACCCTTGCCAGTCGTCCTCGTGCATACCATCTTCGATGGAGATGATCGGGTATTTTTGAGTCAATTCAGCCAAGTAAGAAACCTGCTCTTCACGGCTTCTGAAAGCACCCTTTTCGCCTTCAAATTTTCTATAATCATAAGAGCCATCTACATAGAACTCTGATGAAGCACAGTCTAATGCCAGCATAATGTCATCACCAGGCTTATATCCTGCTTTTTCAATGGCTTGAAGTAGCGTATCCAGTGCATCTTCGGTTCCGTTAAATGTCGGAGCGAAACCACCTTCGTCTCCCACTGCTGTAGAAAGTCCTCTACCTTTTAATATAGACTTTAGGTGGTGGAAAATTTCCGTTCCTTTTCTCAAAGCATGAGAGAAAGAGTCTGCTTTTACAGGCATAATCATAAACTCTTGGAACGCGATAGGAGCATCTGAGTGAGAGCCTCCATTGATGACATTCATCATAGGTACAGGGAGTGTATTAGCATTCACACCTCCCACATATTTATAAAGTGGCATTCTCAGTTCTGTAGCGGCAGCTTTAGCAGCAGCCAAAGAAACCCCAAGGATGGCATTCGCACCTAACTTACCTTTGTTATTCGTGCCATCTACATCAATCATGATTTGGTCAATGAGGTTTTGCTCAAACACAGGTAAACCGATGAGTTCTGGTGCGATGATCTCTTTTACATTTTCTACTGCTTTTAGTACCCCTTTACCCAAGTAATCTGTACCTCCATCACGAAGTTCTACCGCTTCGTGTTCTCCTGTAGAAGCACCAGAAGGTACCGCTGCACGGCCCATGGCACCGTTTTCCGTGAATACATCTACCTCTATGGTAGGATTTCCTCGAGAGTCTAAAATTTGTCTCGCATCAATAAAAGAAATGTAGCTCATACTTTTTGATATAAAAAATGTTGATGGGCAAATTTACTCATTTTCTATATTGATTTCCAATTTATTTTACAGATATTTGTTCAAATTTTATACGATGAAGATAAAAAAAGTGCTCCTCTTAGGACTGATGAGTGTAGGTATGCTTTACTGTAACTCTACCTCTAAAGATGAAAACCAAAAAGAAGAAAGAATTTCTCAGCGTTTCATCGCTACAGATGGTACCAATGCTATGGTGTTTTTTGGCAAAAAAGAAGGTAAAAAGTATGTGGAGATTCAGAATAATGGGAAAACCATCCGTGTTCACCAGCAACCCACGGATGATAGCCTACAATACACTGAAAATGGAATTATTGTAACGCATAAAGGAGATAGCCTTACCATAGAGCAAAATGATGCCATCATAGAACTCAGAAGACCGAAGAATCATGATTAGGTTTGAGATTTGAAATTCATTATCCCATTCCCAAATTTCCAAATTCCCTCATTATCCTTACCTTTGCCGTGTGAAAATACAGCCAGAAGATTTACAGGAATTAGAATTTCCAGCACTATTAGAAGAGATTATTCCCTTTGCTTTTTCCCATAAAACAGCAGAGCGGATTGCTCAGCTACGCCCATTACCCATAGATGAAGCAGAACTTGAACTCAAAAAAACGGCAGAGTTTTTAACGAGTTTTGAAAGTGCTAATGCCATTCCGTTCAGTGAATATGAAGATATAGAAACTGAGCTGAAGAGAATGTGTATTGAGAATTATAGATTGGATAATCCCTCTTTCGTAAAAATAAAGAACATTACCGAACAAGTAGGACGGCTGAAAAAATTCTTCCCTACGCTGTCCGAAACTTTTCCACATCTTTTGGAGGAAGTACAAGATATTGTATTTCATAAAGAAATTATAGATAAAATAGACGGTGTTTTTAATCGTTTCGGGGAGGTGAAAAGTGACGCTTCTGCTCATTTGAAGCTATTAAGAACGGAGATTCAGCATGCTAAAAAATCCATTCAAGAAAATTTTAACCGTGCATTAACCACCTATGCCGATGTGTTAGAAGATATCCGTGAAACAATTATAGATGACCAAAGGGTGATGGCGGTAAAATCAGGGTTTAAAAAACGCGTTGCTGGGCGTGTGTTGGGCGTGTCCAAAACGGGTTCCATTACTTACATTCAGCCTGAAAGTGTACTGAAACATCAGTTTAAACTGCGTGAGAATGAAGAGGAAGAACAAAAAGAAATCGATAGAATTCTTCGGCAATTGACTGCAGAAATTGCGGAGTATCAGCCGAGTTTAGAAATTTATCAAAATTATATTTTTCATCTTGATTTGACTCGAGCAAAAGCAAAATTTGCCGAAAAAATACATGCCGTACTTCCTAAAATCAATCGGCATAAAACTCTAAGGCTTAAAGCGGCTTATCACCCTTTACTTTGGTTACAAAACAAGGCAGAAAATAAGCAGATTTTTCCACAAACGCTCACACTTACAGAGCATAACAGGATTATTTGTATATCGGGACCTAATGCAGGTGGGAAATCTATTACGCTAAAAACAGTAGGGCTACTTCAGCTGATGATTCAGAGTGGGATTTTGGTGCCTGTACACCCTAAGTCTGAAATGTTTTTCTTTGATAATATCATGACGGATATTGGGGATAATCAGAGTATAGAAAATCATCTTTCCACCTATTCTTCAAGGCTGAAGAAAATGGCGAAAATCATCCGAAACGCCGATGATAAAACGCTTTTACTCATTGATGAATTTGGTACTGGCTCGGACCCCGAATTGGGTGGTGCTTTGGCAGAAAGTTTTCTGGAATTTTTCTACGAAAAAAAGAGTTTTGCCATCATTACTACCCATTATACCAATATAAAATTAGTGATAGAGCAGCTCCCGAATGCCACTAATGCAGCGATGCTTTTTGATGAAAACACCCTAGAACCTTTGTATAAATTAGAAATCGGGCAGGCGGGAAGTTCATTTACTTTTGAGGTGGCAGAGAAAAATAAAATCCCGAGGTTTATCATCCATTCAGCCAAGAAAAAAGTGGAAAAAGATGTGGTAAATCTAGACAAAACCATTGTGAAACTTCAGCAAGAAAAATTTGAGGTGGAAAAGCTCAAATCTAATCTTTCGGAGCAAAAAGAATCCGTAGAAGATAAGAGAGAAAATCTTCAAAAACTGAATCAACAACTGGAGCAAAAACTTTTTAATTTCCAGAAATTGTATGAGGAAGAACATAGAAAATTACAGTTTGGAAATAAGATTGAAGCTTTTATAGATGGCTATGTAAAAGGCAAATCTAGAAAAAATATCGTTCGGGATTTCGTGAAACTTTTGGAACAAGAAAAATACCGAAAACTCGGTACAGATAAAGACGAAAGTAAACGACTGCAAGTGGTAAAAAGAAAAATTACCCAACAGCTAAAACGCCAAGAAGTCATTGAAAAAATTACGGAAACCAATGAGAAACTCGAGGAAAAACGCCAGCAGGAAAGAGCCGTTTGGCTGAAGGTAGGGCAGAGAGTGCGTATTACCGGTTCTACCTCCGTAGGAACAATAGAAAAAATTTCTAAAAATAAAGCTGTTATTAACTACGGTGCTTTTAAAACTACCATCAGCACAGATGAGCTGGAACGCATATAAATTTTAAAGTAAAATGAATAAAAAGCCCTGTAGAAAATTTTCTACAGGGCTTCTCTTTAAAATTGAAAAATATTAAAGTGTTTTCTCAGGTTTTTGTTTTTATTTTATTCGGAGTGTAAATCCAAGTAAGAAATTGGTTCCTGCCTGTGGATAAAGCCCTGGTGTAGGTGAACTGTACCAATCTGGATCACGGAGAGTATATCCATTATTTACATACATTCTATTGAATATATTGTTTACATTCAGGTGGAGAGTAACATCTGTATTTTTTAGATTCAGATCATACCCTGCAATGATATTGGAGACATTGTATGCTCCTAAACGCATGGCATCTTCTTGAGTATTATCTACATACTGAGCTCCTACATATTTATTCACGAAAGAGAGCAGAAGTCTATCAAAAGGCTTGAAGTTCATTGATAGGGAAGTAACAATATCAGGAGAAAAAGCAATTTGTGTATCTCCTTTATCTACCGTGGTTTGGGTATATACATCATAAAACTGATAATTTCGTATTTTATTTTTACTCAGTGCAATATTACCATGGATGCCGAAAAAAGATGTCAGCTGAGCGTTGGCGGATACTTCCACCCCCATACGATAAGAGTTCGGAACATTTTCTTGTAGAGCACTGCCTACATCATTGAGTTTTCCAGTAACTACCAGCTGGTCTTTGTAGAGCATATAATATCCATTGATATCCAACCCAAATTTTCCAAATTGTTTCTCAATCCCCAATTCAAAATCGTGGAGTTTTTCTGGACGAACTTTATCCGATTCTACCAAATCACTTCTTTTCGGTTCTCTATTGGCTTGGGCGTAAGAAAAATAGGCTTTACCACCGTTAAAAAGGTAGCTGATACCTGCCTTAGGATTGAAAAAAGAATAGTGGTTATCGAAATCTACTATTTCTGATGCTACCCCGTGGACAGGCGTTACCGTGTAATGAATATTTCTATATTGTACATCTCCGAAGAGTTCAAAATGATGGATTTTCCATACCGCTTTGAGGTAAGATGCAAATTCATTCTTAAGCCCGTTATTTCGGTAGTATTCATGAACATAATTAGGGTCGGTGCTGATATTGGAATTAAAGACTTGTCCAAAGTGTTTACCATAATACTGGTTTCCTACCAAGCCGATATTGATGAGCATGTTCTCCAAATCTACATTCAAATCGGATACGATGCCGTAGAAATCATTATCTAACCATTTTTTACGAATAAAATCTAACCGATTGAATGAAGTTCCTCCAATGGTAATTGGTGAAAGTCCGTATTTGGAGACTTTGTCATTTTGTTTAAAATTTTCATAATAACCTTCTCCCATAGTATAGTGAGCGGTGGTATTGAGTTTCACTCTCGGTGAAAAACGCTCTTCCCAAGAAAGATGGAGATGAGTTTGGTTATAATTATCGGTTTCATTATTATAAAAACCTACTACATTCCAGTTGGCATCAAAAATTTCTCCTGAAGGATTGTATCTTCTGTTCTTTATGTATTGCTGAGGGGTAATTCCGTTCCAAGCGTGATAAGTTTTTTCTTCCCCACCAAAGAGCCATAGTTTTATTTTTCGTTTATCCGTTCTGTACATTCCCGTTACACTGTAAGAGTTCAGTTTAGAGGAAGCTCTTTCAATGTATCCGTCAGAATTAATCATAGAATACCTTGCTTTAAAAGACAGTTTTCCGTCTAGGAATGTACCCGTATTCACTTCAAAAGTGTTTCTTCTAGAGTTAAAAGAACCATAGGAATGCTGTGTAAGGAAGCTTGCCTTATCTTCTGGCTCAGCGGTAAGGATGTTCACACTGGCTCCGAAAGCCGCCGCTCCATTGGTGGAAGTACCTACTCCTCTTTGGATGATTATCTGGGAAGCAGAAGCTGCTAAATCTGCCATATTGACAAAGAAGGTACCTTGTGATTCAGAATCATTGTAAGGGACATTATTGAGCATTACATTAATTCTGCTGCCATCTACGCCACGAATACGCATTGCGGTGTAGCCTACGCCATTCCCGTCATCTGAAGTGGAGACCATAGCGGTCTGTTGTTCTAATAAAGTGGGAAGATTTTGTCCTAAGATACGGTTTTTAAGGTCTTTTTTTACGCTGATAACTTCGGAAGTTACAGGTAGTTTTTTGGTAAAGTGTACTGCTTCTATGGCAGTTTCTTTCAGAGAGTCTTTCGCTATTGATTCTTGAGCGTAAAAGACAGCAGGACTAAGGCATAGCCCGCACAAAAAAAATCCTTTCATTCTTAATAATTTTTTTAATTATATTGAATAAAAGGGGAAATAATACCTAGGATAAAGGAAGTGTGCACCGTTTTCCTTTCACTTTCGTGTCCCTAAACAGCATTACCTGTTCGAGGTTCATTGGGTATAATCTCAGCCGCCATTGCAGCACCCCTTTTCTATTCGGTTGCAAAAGTAATAAAATTTTCGGAAAAACTACCATCCACCAGAGGCACCGCCGCCGCCGAAACTTCCACCACCGCCGAATCCTCCGAATCCACCAGAAGAGCTTCCTCCACCCAAACTGCCGCCGCCAAATCCACCACTAAAACCGCCGAAGCCACCCCCATAGCGAGTTCTACCACTTCCTGTAATGATGGTTCCACCTCCATTATTCCCAAATAGAGACAATAAAACGATGATTCCGATGAAGATAAGAAAAACGGCTACCCATGAAATATCTTCTTCTTTATCAGAAGGTTTCATCTCATATTTACCTTGTACGGCTTCCATAATGGCATCCACTGCAGCGTTAATACCTTGTGAGTAGTTTCCTTTTTTGAAGGAGGGAGTGATGAGGTAGTCAATGATTTGTCCTGTTACGGCTGCGGTAAGGTATCGCTCTACATCTCTTCCTTGCTGAATGGAGATTTTTCTATCCTCAGAGGCAATGAGCAATACCACGCCATTTTCTTTTCCTTTTTTACCCACCTTCCAGGCATTACCTATCTGGGAGGCTGAGAAGTTAATATCTTCCCCATGAGTGGTAGGGATAATTGCTACTAGAATTTCTACCGAAGTGGAATCATGAAAGGCAATGAGTTTTTGATTGATATTCTCCTTTTCTTGTGTGGATAGCATTCCTACTTCATCATATACAGGATAGATGATAGAGGGTGCTTTGGGTACTACGAATTGGGCGTTTACCCAAAAAGTAAAGCCTAGAAATAGTACTATCCACAGCCTAGGAAAAGCTAAGTTCATTAGGGAGTTCGTTTTCTTTGTTTTCGGTATTAGGGAAATATTTTTGGAGCTGCTCTCCTGTTTTTTTTACGGCATCATTCAGTGCATCAAAATATCTTTCTTGAGCGAATTTTTGAGTCATTTCATCATGTAGTTCATCCCAAAAAGACTGATGTACCCATTGGTGAATTCCTTCATCGCCAATAATGGTAAGATATTTCTGATGGAAATGCACATAAAAGAGAACAGCATTTCTTTCTTTTGTTTTGTGCATTCCCAGTTCGTGGAAAATATTCATGGCTTTTTGAGCGGGAATAGCAGCTTCTTCGGTATCAATATGGATTCTGATTTCCCCTGAAGTGCATTCTTCCGTTTGATGAATGGTTTTTACCAAAGTATCCATTTCGTTTTCAGAAAGATGATTTTTCGGCATGATGATTATTTTTCGTCAGAGAAAACAGATGGAGCTACTTCGGCACCAGCATTGGATTTGAAGTAAGGTTTTTCATTGAAATTAGTAATACCAGCCAAAATATTGGTAGGGAATTTTTTAATCATACTATTGTAGTCTTTTGCTGCATTATTGAAGTTCACCATTTCCACTCTGATGCTGTTTTCTATAGCGGTATATTCTCTTTGGAAATTGATGTACTGTTGGTCAGCTTTTAGGTTGGGATAGTTTTCTACCACGGCTAAAAGTTTGCTGAGTGCACCGCTTAGTTCACCTTGTGCCGCTTGGAATTTTGCAATATCGGCTTCTGTCATATTCGTAGGGTCCACGGTAATATTGGTCGCTTTAGACCTTGCCTCCACCACTGCGGTGAGGGTTTCTTTTTCAAAGTTGGCATAAGACTTTACGGCTCTTTCTAGATTAGGAATAAGGTTGGCTCTTTTTTGATAAACGGTTTCCACATTACTCCATTTGGCTTCTACATTTTGTTCTGTTTCTACCATTTGGTTGTATTTTGGGATTCCCCATAATACGCCTAGACCTAAAATCACTACGATAGCGATGAGCATGGTACTCGCACTAAGACATCCTTTATTTTTCATAATATAATTTTTATCACGATGAAGAGTAGCAAAATTTGTGCTATTTTTGTCTAAAAGTAAAAAAATGGTGACCATTATCGTAGCAATGGGGAAAAATAATGCCATAGGTTTAGAAAATACCATGCCTTGGCATCTTCCTAAAGATTTAAAACATTTTAAAGAAAAAACTTCTGGACATCCTGTCATTATGGGAAGAAAAACTTATGAAAGCATAGGTAAACCACTTCCCAATCGGACGAATATTGTCATTTCCAGAAAGGAAAATTGGTTTGAAGAGGGAATACTCATTGTAGGGTCTATTAAAGAAGCGATGAAATTTGCCCAAAAGATTAATGAAGATTATTTTATCATTGGTGGGGGAAGTCTTTATGAGCAAACGATGAGTTTGGCAGATCGGCTTATCGTTACCGAGGTAGATGCTACGCCTGAGGCAGATACTTTTTTTCCGAAAATTGATGAGAAAATTTGGAAATTGGTGGAAAGTACCTATGAACCTGCAGATGAAAAAAATGCCTACGACCTTACTTTTAAGGTGTATATATCTCATCCTAAAAATGATATAGAATCAAAATAAGATAAGTGTTATTGGAAGAATAGTGAGTTGCAAATTAAGTTCTAAAATATTTAGTAGTTTTCTGTTAAAAAGCCGCTCTTTATTAAAGAGCGGCTTTTTTTGTAAAAGAATAGAAATGTTATTCTTTGATAAACTTTTTAGAAGTTTTGAGGTCTTTAGATTCTATTGAAATGATGTATACACCTTGTTTTAGATCATTTACATGAATAGTACCTTCCTGCTTGATGTCTTGTTGTTTAACCAGTTTTCCTGAAGTGTCAAAAATAGAAACTTTGGCAGAAGAGCTACTAGGAAGCTGAATGTTTACAGTTTCTTTCGCTATGGTAGGGTAGATAAGAGCATCTTTTTTCTTCGCCTGCTCATCAGTGGAAAGAATACCATTCGTTCCTTCTGCAATGATGGCGAAATTTTGAGCCTCATTATTTTGTAAAGTTCCTTTGTGAGCAACTTCTATTCTGTAGGTTCTACCTCCGATGGCGTTTTCTATGAGTACTTGCTCTACATTGTCCACTGTATTGTCTCCTCTTTCGGCTCCAGCATCCAAGTTATTAATGTTAAGTCTCCAAGGGAGTACAGGGGTGTTTGTGGTAGTATCGATGATTCTTAAATCTAGGTCATTGATGAGTTTTGAACTTCTATCATTATGTGCATTAGCAATGGTTAATCCAGAAGGTATCTCAAATTCAGGATCTACCCAAGAAATAGTAACCTTAAGTGGACCATTAGAAGTAGGGGTGATATTGAGCGTGTAAGTACCATTATTATTTAATGCAGGTTCTTCGAAGATCACATTGCCATTAGATTTTCCTACCAAAAGTTCGGCACCTCTCTTAGCATCTGCAAATCCCCAACCAAACCAAGCGTCAGGTCCTGGGTGATTTCCTGCTTCTTGTGCGGAGTGGAGAAGAAGTGTTTTGGCTTTTGCAGCATTGAGGTTTTGACCGTTAAAAAGAGAGGAATAGATGGTATTCCAAAGTCCGATGATACCTGTAACATTTGGTGCAGAGTAAGAAGTACCACTTCCTTGGGTATAGCTTGGTCCGTTAGTTTGAGCATTGTAAGTAGCTGAAAGAACATCACTTCCTACCCCTGCGATATCGGGCTTAATACCGCCGTCATCTCTTGGACCCGCACTACTGAATCCTGATTTTACCACATCAGAAGCATTAGTATATCTACCGTTATTGGCAGTGATTTTCATAGTAGAGCCTACCACAATAATGTTTTTAGCCAAAGAACCAGCACCTATACAGTCATAATTTGTATTACAATTGTTCGGAGGGGGTACCATTGTAGCTGTAAATGGTTCATAAGAATTACCCGAACGATAAAAAGCATTCGCAGTTGCTCCGCTTGGTCCATCACCAAAAGAATTTCCTGCAGATTTTACAATAATTAATGATGGATAATGTCTAACAAGGATATCATAGTTTCGATCTGAATGTAAATAAGAACCTTGAAGATCATGACTTGAATTATCAGTTGGATTAAACTGTCCATGCCAATAATAATTTAAAGCACCATTTTGAAATCTTACATTCCATCCTGAATTTACGCCATACGAATGGTTAGAAATATGAGGCTGAACTTGTAATATTTTTTGGAAAACATTTACTTCATTTGTTCCTCCAGGCAGTGTAGAATTTTGGAAAGAATAGCCCACTACCTGTGCATTAGGTGCTACACCTTTGCTATTTCCTACAGGTGTACCATTAGATGATAGGTTTCTACCTACACTTGCCATCATGCTGGCTACATTGGTGGCATGGAAATTATAAGGCACAGCACTCCCTTCACCATTGGTGATTCTAGTGCTTTCTACTCCTGGCGTAACGGTAGGTGTAGTGGTAGGGGCGGTACCTCCTAAATCTGGGTGATAGTTGTAGATTCTTCCGCCATCAAACTGATGAAGCTGGAGTCCATTTCCTGTAAAAGTTCCGGTGAGTCCACTGATGGTGCCATCGTGCAGAAAGTCAATATTTGCATTCGTGTTCTGGTGGGTGTCATCGGTGCTTAGATAATAAGGTTTTCCCTCCAAAAAGAAAGCTACGCTATTTTTAAGTTGCTCTTTTTCAGATTCATTTTTGAGCGTTGGATTTAAGCTACTCCAATACTTTTCGAATTGAATATTATTTTCAATTCTTTCTTTTTCAAATTTTTCGTACAACTTACGATTGATTCCTTCCTGTGCAGAAAGCGTGAGGGCAGAAACTAAACTACCCAAGAGAATTAATTTTTTATTCATTATACAATTTTTACTTGTCTTTAATTTCTTGTACTTCTTTAATGTCTTTCACTGGTGGTATTTCGGGTTCCAGATTAATCTCTTCTATTCGGATTTTTTCGGCACCCTCTGGCTGTTTTGTATTTTTCTCTTTTTCCATATTTTGTAGAGACTTTTGGCTACAACAAGCGGAAATCCCAATTGAAACGGCCAACAAATATATTATTTTCATATTGATTTAGAACTATATTTATGTAACAAAATTAATGATTTGGTTTAAAATTTCCAACCAATTATAAAAAAACACATTCAATTTAAATGAATGTGTTTTTTTTACTTATTCAGACTTTGCCATTCTTTCGGCTCTTTTTCTATCTTCTTCAGCGAGAATTTTCTTTCGCATTCGGATGAAATTAGGGGTTACTTCTATGGCTTCATCGGCTTGGATGTATTCCATACATTCTTCTAATGACATCTGAATTTTAGGAGCTATGTTTCCATCTTTATCTTTACCCGCAGCACGCATATTATTAAGCTGTTTTCCTTCTACTATGTTTACTACCAAGTCTCCAGGTTTATTTTGCTCTCCTACTATCATTCCCGCATATACTTCCTCTCCTGGATCTACAAAGAACCGTCCTCTATCTTGTAATTTTTCTATGGAGTATGCGGTAGAAGAACCTTGGTTTTTAGAAATCAGTACCCCGTTATTTCTCCCTGCGATGCTTCCTTTAAAAGGTTTGTATTCTGAGAATCGGTGAGCCATGATAGCTTCCCCAGCGGTAGCGGTAAGCATCTGAGAACGAAGTCCAATGAGTCCTCTAGAAGGAATTTCAAACTCTAAATGTTGCATTTCTCCTTTCGTTTCCATGATATGGAGGTCTCCTTTTCTTTGGGTAGCGAGGTCTATTACTCTAGAGGCGTATTCTTCAGGAACATCTACCACCATAGATTCATAAGGCTCGTGCTTTTCTCCGTTAATATCTCTCAGGATGACTTGTGGCTGTCCGATGGTCATTTCGTATCCCTCTCTTCTCATGGTTTCTATTAACACAGAAAGATGGAGTATCCCCCTACCGAACACTAAGAAAGTATTGGCATCCTCCGTTTGCTGAACTCTGAGTGCAAGATTTTTCTCTAGTTCTTTTTCTAACCTTTCTTTTAAGTGGTTAGAAGTTACATATTTTCCATCTTTCCCGAAGAAAGGGGAGTTATTGATAGAAAAAGTCATATTGAGCGTAGGCTCATCAATAGAGAGTCTTGGTAATGGCTCTGGGTTTTCTAAATCCACAAAAGTATCCCCGATTTGGAAGGCGTCAAAGCCTACCACAGCACAGATATCTCCCGCACCTACAGTCTGTACTTTTTTCTTGCCCAAACCTTCAAAAACATAGAGTTCTTTTACTTTCCCTTTGAGGATATTGCCACTCTCCTGAGCGAGTCCTATCCACTGTCCTTCAGAAATGCTTCCTCTGCTTACTTTACCTATGGCTATTCTTCCAAGGAACGAAGAGTAGTCTAAAGAAGTTACCTGAAGCTGTAAACTGCCTTCTTCTACCTTTGGTTCAGGAACATATTGTAAGATACCGTCTAATAATGGTAGAATGCTATCGCTCGGTTCTAATGAAGTATTGAACCAGCCTTGTTTAGAAGAGCCGTAGAAGGTAGGGAAATCCAGTTGTTCTTCAGTAGCATCAAGGTTAAAGAAGAGGTCAAAAACTTGGTCGTGAACTTCATCAGGTCGGCAGTTTTCTTTATCTACTTTGTTGATGACTACGATAGGTTTTAGTCCCAATTCCAGTGCTTTATGGAGTACAAATCTCGTCTGTGGCATCGGGCCTTCAAAAGCATCCACTAGGAGAATCACCCCATCTGCCATTTTCAGTACCCTTTCTACCTCTCCACCGAAATCAGCGTGTCCAGGTGTGTCTATTACATTGATTTTGGTGTCTTTATAAGTTACGGAAATATTTTTAGAAAGAATGGTAATCCCTCTTTCTCTTTCCAAATCATTATTGTCCATGATCAGCTCCCCAGATTCTTGATTTTCGCGGAAGATATTAGTCGCATGGATGATTTTGTCCACCAAAGTTGTTTTTCCATGGTCTACATGGGCAATGATGGCGATGTTTCTAATCTGTTGCATGAAAAAAATTTAGGGAGCAAAAGTACAAAAAAACGAATAAAATCCTTTGAAAAATCCGTACCTTTACCCCAAATTAATTTTATTTTTTATTAATCTTTTCAATTTTTTAATTTTAATTTTTATGAAAATAGGAATCCTCGGTGGGGGGCAGCTCGGAAGAATGTTCATCCAAGAAGCATTAAAATACGATGATGAATTTTATGTTTTAGACCCTAGTTCCGAATGCTCGTGTGCATATATTTCAAGGTTTACACAGGGAGATTTTAATGACTATCAAACTGTTATAGATTTTGGGAAAGATAAAGATGTACTTACTATTGAGATAGAGCATATTAATGCACAGGCTTTGGAAGAGCTTGAAAAACAAGGGGTAAAAGTGGTGCCGAGACCTCATATTATCAAAACCATTCAGCAGAAAATTCTGCAGAAAAAATTTTATCAGCAAAATAATATTCCAAGTCCTGATTTTCAAGTGATTCAAGGTAAATCGGAAGTGGATTTTCCTTTGCCTTTCGTGCAAAAACTGAATACAGGAGGGTATGATGGTAAAGGTGTTCAAGTAATTAAAAATACGGGGGATTTAGAAAAAATGTGGGACGCTCCATCGGTGCTAGAAAAATTAGTGGATATAGATAAAGAGCTTTCGGTCATTATCGCTAAAAATGAGGATGGTGAAATAAAAACATTTCCTGTAACGGAGATGGTAGCAGACCCTAAGCTTAATTTGTTAGATTTTAATATTTGCCCTGCTCATATTTCAGAATCGGTTCAAAATCAAATTGATGAAATTGTAGAAAAGTTTGTTTCAGCTGCAGATTCTGCTGGGCTTTTTGCGATAGAATTATTTTTGGACAAAGAAGGAAAGGTATGGGTGAATGAAACGGCACCGAGACTTCATAATAGTGGTCATCAAAGCCAAGAGGGAAATGCAAACTCACAGTTTGAGCAGTTTTATCGCGTGGTAGCCAATGCACCGTTGGCAGATACAGATGCGAGTGGTTTTTCGGGAATGCTGAATTTGGTAGGAGAAGAGGGGTATTCAGGAAAGGTGAGATACGATGGCATTCAAAAGGTACTCAAATTCCCCAAAACCTATGTTCACCTTTATGGAAAAACTGATACTAAGCCAGGGAGGAAAATGGGACATATCAATGTCCTTGCTGATAGTAGAGCGGAGCTGATGGAAAAACTCATCGAAATCAAAGAAATGGTAAAAGTGATTTCTGAATAAGGATATAGTAAGAGAAATAAAAATAGAAAAATTTAAACAAACAGTACTACATTAAATTAAAATATAAAAAATGGTTGGAATTATTATGGGCAGTCAGAGTGATTTGCCGATTATGAAACAAGCAGCAGATTTTTTGGAATCCATGGGCATTCCGTATGAGCTTACCGTGGTTTCTGCACATAGAACCCCCGAAAGAATGTTTGATTATGCTAAAACCGCTCAGCAGAGAGGGCTAAAAGTGATCATTGCAGGAGCAGGAGGTGCTGCACATCTTCCAGGAATGGTGGCAAGTTGTACCACTTTACCCGTGATAGGTGTTCCTATTTTGTCTTCCAATTCCATTGACGGTTGGGACTCTGTATTGTCTATTTTGCAGATGCCGTCAGGAATTCCTGTGGCAACGGTGGCACTCAATGGAGCTACCAATGCAGGGATTCTCGCAGCGAAAATAGTGGGTACTGGTGATGAAAAAGTTTCCGCAAAACTGCAAAGCTATCAAGATACGCTAAAAAATAAAGTTTTAGATACGGTAGAGGTAATAAAAGATCAATATCCCAATGAGTATGATGGATAAAATGTGATTTTGCTCTATTAAAGTAGGCACTGAATTACAGAGGAATATGAATAAAAGGTGTAAACTTTTGTTCATATTTTTTTGTATTAAAGAGAAAATTTATACTTTTGTAATTCTAAGATTATAATAATTATAATATAAACACAATTATGAAGAAAATTTATTTTGCTTTGGCAATAGGTGCCTCTTGTGTGGCCTTTGCTCAAAAAGGGAAAATCGGAGTGAATAACAGTGATCCTAAGGCTACCTTGGATATCCAAGTAAAGGCAGGAAATACGGATACCAATGAAGGTATCCTTATTCCAAGAGTAAATAAAGCAAGGGTAAAAGCAATTTCATCTACTAATAGAGTAGAAGGAACCTTGGTTTATGTTACTGATGCAGTTCAAGATTCTGATAGTGCTACCTTTACAGGAACAGGAAAAGGGTTTTATTACTATGACGCAGCTACTCAAAGATGGGTGAAAATGGGAAGTGGTGCCGCTACTGCACCAGCGCCAGAGGGGTCTTTTACTAGGAATATTAGAAGTGATAATAGAACTACTGTTGTCGTTGATCAATTGCAAGATGGATCTACTCCTACAGTAGATTACTTTATTCGTATGACTGGTAACCCTACGGCATTAACTTTGCCTAATGTTTCTACTAATGTGGGTAGAGAGATTTGTGCGTATAATCCAGGTACAAATACGGTTACCGTCACTCCTCAGCCTATTGGTGTGGAGCAATCTGTTCAAGCTTCTAGTACAATTTGCTTTATTTCTGATGGTACTAATTGGATAAATTCAAAAGGTTATTAATAATTAAATAAAGAGATGAAAAAAATAATATACTCATTAGCTCTGACAACATTAGCGTTTTCAGCACATGCACAAGTTAGGACTAATCTTAATGTTACTCAAGGTGCTATAAATTCTCAAACCGCATTTATGGATGCTGCCTCTACGGTACAGTGGAATAATTCTAACAATATAGGGAAAGGTATGGTTTTTCCAAGAACGGATTTGACACTTTTGCAAACATTAGTTGCTAATCCTAATGGAATTGGTTCGGCACATCCAAACCGTCTAGATGGTATGATTGTGTACAATGTGGGAACGGGAGCACCAAAAATTAATCCTACGGCAACGCCCAATGTAACCCCAGGGTTTTATTACTATGAAAATAAATCAAGAACTTTGCAAGGGGGAAAATGGGTAAGAATTGGAGATGGTTCTGCTAATAGAGTTTTAGAAATTGCCACTAACGAAGTAGCTACCAATGTAAAAGTAGAGAATAATCAGGTGTACACCATTAAAGGACAATTTACATCTGATGGTTCTACACAGGCGAGAATTAATTTCCCTGCGGGAATGACCTCATTATACAATATCAAGATTTACAAGAAAAATAACTCTGGTGCTACGCAATTAGTACACACTCAGTTGTATGATTATAATCTAACAGCAAATAGTGGTAACAATGTAACTTTCGGTAGTGGAGTAATGTCCACATCTATTCCGGCAGGTACTTATGATTATGTATTAGAGTATTTTAAATAGAAAATTCTGTTTTTACATAAAATTAAGCTCAACTTTATCCCCTTTTCCAAAGAAAAGGGGATTTTTTTTGGTGTCGTTTTTTTCTTATCTTAGCCTTCGAAAAAAATAAGCTATGAAACTTTCAAATCTTGCAGAAAACCTTATCGGTTCAGAAATTATTAAAATAGGAAATGAAGTCAATGACATGAAAGCCAAAGGGGCAAATATTGCCAATCTTACCATTGGAGATTTAAACGCTTCTATCTATCCTATCCCCGCAGGACTTAAATCTGAAATCACAAAAGCATACCAAGAAAATTTAACCAATTATCCACCTGCCAATGGGCTGCTTTCACTGAGAGAGGCTGTATCTAAAGATCTTAAAAATCGTTGGGGGTTAGATTATGATGCTAAGGATATTTTGGTGGCAGGAGGCAGCCGTCCGCTTATCTATGCAGTGTACAGAGCCATTGTAGATGAAGGCGATAAAGTAGTGTACCCTATTCCTTCTTGGAATAATAATCACTATACTTTCCTCACTTCGGGAACACCTGTAGAGGTGGAAACGGCAGTGGAAAATAATTTCTTACCTACAGCAGAAGACCTTAAAGGGAAATTAGACGGAGCGGTACTCTTGGCACTTTGTTCTCCACTGAACCCTACTGGAACGATGTTTACCGAAGACCAGCTGAAAGCGATTTGTCAGCTCGTTATCGAAGAAAATAATAAAAGAAGTGCAGATGAAAAACCACTGTACATCATGTATGACCAAATCTACGCGATGCTTACTTTCGGTGGAAAACATGTAGATCCAGTTTCTCTTTTTCCTGAGCTGAAGCCTTATACCATTTATATTGATGGCATTTCAAAATGTTTTGCCGCTACGGGGGTGCGCGTAGGGTGGAGCTTTGGGCCGAGCCATGTCATTGATAAAATGAAATCATTATTAGGGCATATCGGAGCATGGGCACCTAAACCAGAACAAGAGGCAACGGGTAAATTTCTTAATCAGCCAGCTTCTGTAGATGCGTTTGTGCAAGAGTTTAAAGGAAGTCTTCAGGAGAGTCTATATACGCTGCACCAAGGAATTCAGTCCATGAAAGAAAATGGTTATCAAGTAGATTCATTGGTGCCAATGGGGGCGATGTATCTTACCGTAAAATTAGATTATCTCGGTAAAAAAACAGCTGACGGACAAATGATAAAAGATACCAGCGATTTGGTTTTTTATCTGATTAAAGAAGCCCAGTTGGCACTCGTACCATTTTCGGCATTCGGAAATGAGAAGGAGGTTCCGTGGTTTAGAGCTTCTGTAGGAGGCGTGAGCAAAACAGAAATAGAAGATGCTTTCTTGAGACTACAAAAAGCATTAGACCAATTAGTAGATGCTTAGACTATGAAAATCGTAGCGATAATTCCTGCCCGATTGGCTTCTTCCCGCTTTCCCAATAAATTATTAAAAGATTTAGGAGGGCGAGCAGTCATTGTCCATACTTACCAAAATGCTGTAGCATCAGGGCTCTTTGAGGAAGTCATCATTGCCACAGATTCAGACCTGATTCGGGAGGAAATAGAAAAACATGGAGGCAAAGTGGTGATGACGGGTAAGCACGAAACGGGAAGTGATAGAATAGCCGAAGCCGCAAAGAAGGTAACCGCAGATATTATTATCAATATCCAAGGGGATGAACCTTTTCTTCATAAAAAGCCACTGCAAGATTTGATTTCTGTGTTTAAACAAGATGAAAATCAGGAAATTGATGTTGCATCTCTCTATATACCATTACAAGAAAAAGAGGAAATTCAAAATCCGAATAATGTAAAATTGGTTTGTGATAGAGCGGGGAATGCCATGTATTTTAGCAGATGGCCCATCCCTTTTTTACGCGATGAAACCGAAAATGTGGAATACAAAAAACATATTGGTGTATATGCTTTTAGGAAAACAGCACTAGAAAAGTTTTCAGAATTGCCTTTGGGAGCATCCGAAAATGCAGAAAAAATAGAGGCTATACGGTTTTTGGAAAATAATATGAAAATCCGAATGGTAAAAACCCACTTTGTGGGAGTAGGCATAGATACCCCTGAAGATTTAGAAAAAGCCAAAAAAATCTTAGAAAGATATCAACTAGATGAATAGCGTATGCAAATTTTCAAAATAGTAATGACGGTGCTACTGATGATTGTAGGAATCACACGGCATCAGGCACAGACAGCAAAAGAAATTATCTCTAAAAATATAGAAAACACAGGCGGGCTATTGAGCTGGAAAAAGCTCAATACGGTGCGTCTTATGGGAAAATTGGTTTTAGGAGTGAAAGAATCTTATCCGCTCACTATTTACCAAAGTCGTCCCAATCTCACTCGAACCATCATCAAAAATGGAGGAAAAGAAGTAACCTTAGAGGGCTATGATGGAAAGAAAGGCTATGCCATGAACTACGCCAGTGGACAGCTCCAAGAGTATAAAAACTACATGCCCGAAAGTTTTGATAGTGATTTCATAGACTATGAAAATAAAGGCTTTGAAGCCAAAGTATTGGGTACTGAAAATATCGGTAAACGGCAGGTTTTTAAGGTAGAACTTACCAAAAATGTAAACAAAACCATCTACTATTTTGATACCGAAACTTATATGCTCCTCAAAGAAGACAAGGCAGGAGAAATTTTAGAATACAGTGATTATAAAAAAGTAGGAAACTATCTTTTCCCTTTCAGAATAGAGGGAAGTTCAGTGAAAAAAGACGCTGATTTCGTCATGATTTTTACTAAGATAGAAACCAATTTGGCATTTGATGCTACCACTTATAAATTTTAATACCTTATTTTATGAAAAAACTTTTTCTTTCATTCCTCGCATTGGGAATGATTTCATTAGGAACAGCACAACAATCTTCGCAGAAAAAAAACAATACCGTAACACAAAAAAAAGTAGCACCAGCCTCTATTCACCATTTTAAAATAAAAGCATTAGACGGCTCTGTAATAGATTTTAGTCAATTTAAAGGAAAGAAAATCCTCATCGTAAACACTGCGTCTAAATGTGGATATACGCCACAATACGAACAGCTAGAAAAATTATATCAACAGTACAAAAATCAATTGGTCATCGTAGGTTTTCCTTCCGATAATTTTGGCGGGCAGGAACTGGATACCGATAAAGAAATTGCCTCGTTTTGTAAAGTAAATTATGGCGTTACTTTTCCCATGGCCACGAAAGTGGATGTAAAAGGAAGCCAAGCAACACCTATTTTTAAATTCCTTACCCAAAAATCCCTTAACAGAGTAAAAGATACCGAAATTAAATGGAATTTTACTAAATTTCTTCTTGACGAAAAAGGAAAATTCATGGATAGCTTTCCAAGTAAGGTAGAGCCTTTATCACAAGAAATTCAAAAACATTTGAAGTGATAAGAATGGGAGTGAAATAATGAGGGAATGAGATAATGCGGGAATGTGGGAATTTTTTAATCAATTAATTTTTTAATTAACTAGGGCAAACCATGAAAAACATCATTGTTTTAGTTTCAGGGGGAGGCACCAATCTCCAAAGGATTATAGATAGTATCGATCACGGAGAAATCCCCAATGCAAAAATCAGCCTTGTGGTGGCTGACCGTGAATGCTATGGACTCACCCGAGCCGAAAATCATAAAATCCCTAACCTCCTCATCAAAAGAGGAAAAGATTTTTGTGAAAATTTAGAAAAACATTTGCCCGAAAAGGTAGATTTGATAGTTTTAGCAGGATTTTTATCCATCATTACCCAAGATTTCGTTCAGAAATATGAGGGTAAAATCATCAATATTCACCCATCTTTATTACCCAAATTTGGAGGTAAAGGTATGTGGGGAATGCATGTCCATCATGCCGTGATAGAGGCTAAGGAAACCGAAAGTGGAGCTACCGTACACTATGTAACGGCAGGGATAGATGAGGGCGAAATTATCTTACAAGGCAAAGTTCCCGTTTCAGAAACCGATACTCCAGAGTCCCTTGCTGAGAAAATTCACCAAGTAGAATATGAGATTTTTCCCAAAGCGATAAAAAGAGTATTGCAGGTGAGCGAATAAACGCTGGAAAAACCATAGCAATAGTAAAAATAACTAATTTTTAAAAATAATAAATAAGCATTATTATGAAAAAACTTTTATCCATGGCGGCTTTAGCCGTATTGTCATTTGCCAACGCCCAAAAATGGGATCAAGGGATTAAATTAGGTTATGTGAACTCCACCATTCAGGCCAAGGATGGCGTTCACACACACAATTTCAATCCGATGTCCAACATCTACCTTACTTCATTTTATGAATACAAATTCAATAAATTTTTGTCTGCTCAAGCGGAGTTAGGGATTGCAGGTTTGGGAGCGACTAATTTTCCAAATAATAGTGGGGAACTTGGTAAGCTTAATGTAGCTTTGGTATATATCCCAATAGGAGTGAAATTCTATCCCATCGAAAACAAATTGTCGGTAGGAGCAGGTCTAAACCTTGGGTTCAATGTAGGGGTATATGGTAGAGAAAGGGGAGAAAGAATAAAATATGATAACTTCAATACGGGAAATCACTCTTATTACGCTGGTTTGGAATATAAAATTACCAATAGAATTCTTGCCGAGTTTAAATATGCCAGAGGCTTGAGTAAACTCATAGAACAAGACGGGATAGGTATGAAAAACAACTTCTTCCAAATAGGGGTTGGTTATGGCATAGGTTTATAAACAAATCAAAGTAACTACCTTCTAAATAATTATCTTATTTTTAGATAGATATTAGTAGGGTGGAGGGATAGTTTTTGTAAAACAAGAAAATCTCAGCTGTTCATATCTAAGAATATTTAAAACAAAATAATAAACATTACAATAAAATGGAAAACCAAGAAGAAATCACTAAAATAGTAGAAAAAAACACCGTTGTAATAGTGAAAAACAATAAAAGTGTAGGAGTATCTCTTTTGCTTACTTTTCTATTTGGGCCATTTGGAATGCTTTACTCCACTGTCCTTGGTGCCATTTTGATGGTCATCATCTCTGCGATAGTAGCCTTTTTTACATTAGGATTCGGACTTTTGGTTACTTGGCCTATTTGTATGATTTGGGGAGTATTAGCGGTAATCATTCATAATAATAAAAGCGTGAAAATTAAAGATAATTAGCTAGGAGATGCCTAGCATTATTAACAGAAAGGATACAAAATACCACTCAAAATGAAATACATAGTATTGCTTTTTTTTCTCCCAATTATGATTTTCGGGCAAGAAATAAAAATAGAATCCAAATACGGGGCACACAATAAAGAGTTGAGGGATATTCTATCGTTTGAAGGAATAGATAAAATAAATGTGAAATTTATAGGTAAACAGATTAAAAACAAGCATTTTAAGATATTTGTAAAGCATATTTGGGAGGGAAAAATTACCCAAGTAGATACCTTGATAGATACTCGAGAGCTTTTTAAAAAATCTATTATAGAGAGTGATACCTTATCATTTAACGCTATGGCTAAAAAAGCCACTGAAAATCAGGTTAAAGTGGCGTTCAACTTTAAGCAATTTGGAAATTCTAAAATGTACGATGCTACTAAATCTTTCGATTATTCCTTTAGGTTAATTGGTGATAAAGTAAAAATCCAGCTAGGAAAGGCTTTTCCCTTATTTGCCTACATTCTCCCTTATGAGAAAGATGGGTGGAAACTTTATTGTGCAGTAGATAGCAGTGGAAAAGAGGTAGAAAAATGGGGAGAAGAATTTGGTATCGCACACTACATAATCTACGAAATGATTTTTGAAGAATAAAATAAAGATATAATGAAAAAACGCGCATTAATCTCCGTATCAGATAAAAACGGACTTACAGAATTTGCACAATTTTTAGAGCAAAACCATTACGAACTCATCTCTACGGGAGGAACTTTTAAGCATCTCAAAGAGGCAGGGCTCAATCCTATCCAAATCGATGAGGTGACGGAATTTCCCGAAATGCTAGACGGTAGAGTGAAAACCCTACACCCCAAAGTTCACGGAGGGCTTTTGGCAGTTCGCAACAATGAAGAGCATATGAAAACCGTTCAGGAGCATGGTATTGGACTGATTGACATGGTCATCGTGAACCTTTACCCATTCTTCGAAAATGCCAATAAAGATATTTCTTTGGATGAGAAAGTAGAATTCATCGATATCGGTGGACCTTCCATGCTTCGTTCCGCAGCCAAAAACTTTAATTCTGTAACGGTGATTACTGATGTTCAGGATTATGAAAAGGTGAAATCCGAAATGCAACAAGGCGGAGATACCACTTTAGAAACGCGTAAAACTTTAGCAGGAAAAGTATTTAACCTCACTTCGGCGTACGATGCTGCCATTTCCAAAATGCTTTTGCAAGAAGAATATCCACAATATTTAAACGCTTCATACAAAAAGGTAGCCGATTTGAGATATGGTGAGAATCCACACCAGTCGGCAGCTTACTATGTTTCTACTGTGGAAAACGGAGCGATGAAAGATTTCGAGCAGTTGGGAGGAAAAGAATTATCGTTCAATAATCTTCGTGATATGGACTTGTGCTGGAAAGTGGTGAATGAGTTCAAAGACGAAATGGCTTGTTGTGCCGTGAAGCATTCCACGCCTTGCGGTGTGGCGATTGGAGAAACGGCTTTGGAGACTTACCAAAAAGCCTTTGAGTGCGACCCTGTGTCTATCTTCGGAGGAATAGTGGCGATGAATTATAAAGTGGATAAAGCTACAGCAGAGGAACTTAACAAAACTTTCCTTGAAATCGTAATGGCTACGGATTTTGATGCTGATGCTTTGGAAGTTTTAGCCCAAAAGAAAAACTTAAGAGTGATTAAAATTAAGAATGCGGTCTCTGACCGTCAGGTTTGGGTGAAAATAGATGGTGGAATGCTTGTGCAAAATGCAGATGACCGGTTTTCTACCGATATTAAAGTAGTTACCGAAACCCAACCAACCGAGGAACAAAGAAAAGCTCTTCTGTTTTCCCAAAGAGTGGTAAAATATGTAAAATCCAATGCCATCGTGGTTACTAACGGTAAGCAAGCCTTGGGCGTAGGTGGTGGACAGGTAAATAGAATCTGGGCAACTCAACAAGCCATAGAAAGAGCGAAAGAAAAATTCGGTGGCGATTTAGTTTTGGCCTCTGATGCGTTTTTCCCATTCCGAGATGTGGTGGATACTTGTGCCAAAGAGGGTATTAAAGCCATCATCCAGCCAGGTGGAAGTATAAGAGATGAAGAAAGCATCACCGCTGCGAATGAGCACGACATTCCAATGCTATTTACGGGGATGAGACATTTCTTTCATTAAGCATTGAAGATTTTTTAAGAATCAAAAAAAAGAAAAATTAAAAACCCTTTCAGAGTTCTAAACTTTGAAAGGGTTTAGTAAATAAGATTAGAGTATTATGAAGACTAAAATTTCTTTATTATTGTTGTTTTTAGGGCAATTGGTTTTAGGACAAAACTTAAAAATGACATTGAAAAATGTAACATCCCATCCCGAACTTAGAGAAGTTTTGTATTTCCAAAATATTCAGGTTTCAGAGTTTAATTTTGAAAACGAAAAGCTCGGTGGAAAACATTTTGAAGTGAATGTTTATGAATTTGTAGAGGGAAAATTAAAGCAAAAAACTCAACTTTTAGATACATCCGAAGCAGACTTTTTAAAGATTAAATATTCGCCTTTTTCTATGAAGATATTCACTCAAATATTGAGAGGAACTTTTAGTATTAAAGCAGATTTTTATAACATTTCCTCTAAGACATTAGATTTGGATATTTTAGAGAAAAATAAATCCCGAGATTATATAGCGAAAGACTTTTTTGGGAATAAAATTGTGAAGGAATACCCTATGAATAAAGAAATTCCATTATTAGCCATCATTACACCTACGATTCATAGCGATGGTTCTGGCTCGTATTGTGAGGTAGTGCAAACGGATATTTTACCTGAAAAATTGGGCGAACATTTTAAAATTCCCCATTATTTCCTTGTAACGATGAAAGTGAAGTAGTAAGTTTTATTTTGAAAAGGGAGAGTGTTTTTTGCTAAAAATAAAGATATTTTAAAGCACTTTGTCAAAGTACTAAGAACATTGACAAAGTACCCAAAAGGGTTCAATTCAACCTTCTTTATCAATTCATTTATAGATTTTTAATAAAAGAATTACGATACTTCATTTTTTTATTTTTCAATGGAGTTTAATGCCAAATAAGTAGAAATAGCTTCGATGAAAATTAGTATAAAAAAAAGTAAATAAACCACGAAAATTCAGTATTTTTGCATGAAAGTTAATCAGAATAAATATTAAATAGATATGAGAGTACTCATTGTAGGTGAAGGAGGGAGAGAATCCGCTCTCGCTGCCAAGCTAAATTCAGATAGCCGTGTTTCAGAAATGTATTTCGCAAAAGGAAATGCTACTACCAGTAAGTTCGGGAAAAATATTTACGAAAATGATATCATCAAACTTCGTGATTTTGCCATCAAAGAAAAAATAGACCTTACCATTGTAGGTCCAGAAGCTCCTTTAGTAGAAGGTATTGTAGATGAATTTCAGGCACATGGTCTTAAAGTTTTCGGGCCAAGATCTAGAGCAGCGAAATTAGAAGGAAGCAAGGCGTTTTCTAAAAAATTCATGCAAACCTATAATGTGAAAACAGCCAACGCGGTGGTTTTTGATTCTTATGAATTTGCAAAGGAGCATATCGCCAAGAGAACATATCCTATCGTAATCAAAGCCAGTGGACTGGCAGGAGGAAAAGGAGTGGTTATTTGTGAAGATCATGCAGAGGCAGAGGCTACATTGGAAAACTTTATGATTCGTAGAATCTATGGTGATGCAGGTATCCAAGTGATTATTGAAGATTATTTAGAAGGCTTTGAAGCATCAGTAATCGCTTTCTCTAATGGAGAAAAGTTTTTCCCTTGTTTGCCGGTGAAAGATTATAAGAAAGTAGGAAACGGAGATACAGGAGCCAATACTGGTGGAATGGGAAGTGTAGCACCAAGTCCTGAATTTCAAGATATGCACGCCTATGATTTCCATAAAAATATTCTTGAGCCTACATTAGCAGGGCTGAAAGCAGAAAACTTACAGTTTAAAGGAATGATTTTCTTTGGACTGATGGTTACCAAAAATGGCTGCCATCTTTTAGAGTACAATATGCGTTTTGGGGATCCTGAAACACAGTCTATCATGGCATTATTAGAAAATGATTTATTAGATGTCATTGAAGATTGTTTAGAGGGGAAAGAGGTAGAGCTTAAGTTTAAAGATGAAAAGGCGGTAACCCTTGTCATGTGCTCCGGAGGATATCCAGGAACTATTCAGACGGATTTGGTTATCAGTGGCACAGATAAAGTAAAACATTCTCAGTTGCTTTACGCGGGAGCTACCAATAGTGGAGATGAAGTAGTAACATCAGGAGGAAGAGTACTGAATCTTGTGGCTACAGGAGCTACCTACGAAGAGGCAAGAAGGAAAGTGTATGAAGATGCACAAGTGGTAAAATTTGATTACGCTTTCTACCGAGAAGACATCGGGAAATTTTAAATAAGCAATAGGCGGTGAGCAATAAGCTATAGGCAGAATGCAAACCGCTTTTTTGTTTTTTCAGTCTTTCAATCTTTTAATTTTTTAATCTTTCAATCTTTTAAATATTCAACTATTCTATGCAAAACGGAATTATCATATTAGACTTTGGCTCTCAGTACAATCAGTTGATTGGTAGGAGAATTCGCGAGATGGAGGTGTACTCGGAAATCATTCCTTTTAACACTCCATTGGAAGATATTTTAGCTAAAAAACCAGCAGGGATTATCCTTTCTGGAGGGCCAAGTTCAGTAAATGCAGAGGATGCTCATTTGGTAGAAAAAACGCTTTTCGAGGCAGGAGTTCCTGTATTGGGAATTTGTTACGGGATGCAGCTCACGGCACATCTTTTAGGAGGAAAAGTAACCAAAGGCGAAAAAGGAGAGTATGGAAAGGCAGAATTGGAAATAGTGAAAACCAATGCTCTTTTCCAAAATGTATCTGAAAAATCTACCGTATGGATGAGCCATTTCGATGAGGTTTCCGAAGTCCCAGCAGGTTTTGAGGTTTCGGCGAAGAGTGGCGTTATCGCTGCAATGGCAAATGAAGATAAAAAAATCTATGCCGTACAATTTCACCCCGAAGTTACCCACTCCGAAGAAGGAGCAAAGATGCTGGAAAATTTCGTTACTCATATTTGTAAAGCGGAGAAAAACTGGAAACTGACAGGTTATATAGAAAGAACCGTAGCCGAAATTAAGGAAAAGGTAGGAAAAGAAAAGGTGATTCTTGGACTCTCGGGAGGGGTAGATTCTTCGGTAGCGGCAGTGCTCATTCATAAAGCTATAGGTGATCAGCTGACTTGTATTTTTGTGGATACAGGGCTTCTTCGTAAAGACGAAGGTAAAAAAGTGATGGAAAACTACGGGGAGCATTTCAATATGAATATTAAAATGGTAGATGCTTCCGAGAGGTTTTTATCTAAACTAAAAGGCATCTCAGATCCTGAGCAGAAAAGAAAAATCATCGGTAATGAATTTGTAGCCGTATTCGATGAAGAATCTCATAAAATGGAAGGGGCTAAGTTTTTGGCTCAAGGCACTATTTATCCAGATGTAATAGAAAGTCAGTCGGTAAAAGGGCCTTCAGCGGTGATTAAATCGCACCATAATGTAGGAGGGTTACCCGAGGAAATGAAGCTGGAATTGCTAGAACCTTTGCGTGAACTTTTCAAAGATGAGGTGAGAAAAGTGGGCGAAGAGTTGGGGATTCCACATCATTTGGTGTACAGACATCCGTTTCCAGGGCCTGGTTTGGGTATCCGTGTTTTAGGGGAAGTGGATGCTGAAAAGGTAAGAATTTTACAAGAAGCAGATGATATTTTCATCGAAGAATTGTATAAAAACGACCTTTATGAAAAGGTATCTCAGGCTTTCGTGGTTTTACTTCCTGTAAAATCTGTAGGTGTGATGGGCGATGAAAGAACCTATGAGTACACCGCAGTGGTGCGTTCTGCCAATACTATTGACTTTATGACGGCCACTTGGAGTAAACTGCCATACGAGTTTTTGGAACTGGTATCCAACCGTATCATCAACGAGGTGAAAGGCATCAACCGCGTGGCATACGATATTTCTAGCAAACCCCCTGCAACCATTGAATGGGAGTAATCGAATAATGCTAATAATAAAAATCACTCTATTTAGAGTGATTTTTTTGTATAACTAACAGTGACTTCAGAAAAAAGAGTATTTGGAATAATAGAGGGCTAATTAAAATTCATTTTCTTTCTTGAGTTTTTTGTTTTTTAGTCTTCTTCTATTTCTGCTTTGTAATTGTATTCTTGATATCTTATAAAAGGAAAATGTTTTGAAATCGTCCTAGGATTCGGAAAATTTATGACGGATAAGAAGTGGTTTTTATAATCAGGTTAAGCCAATTTGGGGAGATTATTGGATATGTAGAAAAAACCACCTCAATTTGAGGTGGTTTTTTTAGTAGCCTATAGGGGAATCGAACCCCTGTTGCAAGAATGAAAATCTTGAGTCCTAACCACTAGACGAATAGGCCGTTTTTGAGACTGCAAATATAATGAAATATTTTAATGTCCCAAAAATATTTTTTATTTTTTTTGTATAGCGGTGTTTTTGATGCCTTTTTCAGCCAATTCTTCTTGAATTTTGATGGCTTCCTCTAGTGTTTTTGCTTTGCCATAGGTGTAATAAAATACGCCGTTTACTTTTTCTCTTTGTACATCTTTTAGTGTTTTCAGTATATAGCTGTCATTTTTCAGTCGGTCTGCTCCTACATACACCTCTATGGTATAGTAGGAATAGGCAAGTGATTGATTAGGCATAAAGCTGATGGCTGAGGCGTTTCTAAATCCTGCATCTTTGGCGGTTTTAAGATTGGCATCACGGATAGACCCAAAATTCGTTTTACCAAAGTAGTATTTATAGAATTTGCCTTCTTTTATCACCAATACATTGCTGAGTCCTTTCAGTGCTGGGTCTCCGTAGTTTATTTTATTAGGAGTGCTCATGAGCCAAATTCTGAATTCATTTTTGAGAGCCACTTCCTTTGGTTTTTCGGGTTCTTTTGCTTTGGCGGAATAGCCCATTTTTTTGTCCCATGCAGTTTTATAAGATAAAATGGCATTCACTATACTTTCTGCTATTTCTTTTTGTCCTTTTTCGGATGCCAAGTACCTTGCTTCTTCAGGGTTACTTACAAAGCCAGTTTCTATCAATACAGAAGGTCTAGCGTTCATACGAAGTACATGGAGATTTTGTTGTTTTACGCCTCTGGAAAATCTGCCGTCTTTTTTTACGAAATTTTCTTCCACAAGTCCCCCTAAGAGTAAGCTGCTTTCTAGATATTTACTCTGCTGAAGTTTCAGTGCGATGAGTGATTCAGGAGAAGTAGGGTCATAGCTTCCGAAAGTTGCTTTGTCTTTTTCATCTAAGTAGATTACAGAGTTTTCCGCTTTCGCTACTTCTAGATTGGCTTTGTTTTGGTCAGGGCCTTGTACGAAGGTTTCTGTGCCAAATGGAGCACTTTTAGTAGTAGCATTCACATGTACCGAGACGAAAAGGTCCGCTTTACTTCTATTGGCTAAGTTGGTTCGTTCTAAAAGAGAAGGGAATACATCTGTTTTTCTCGTGTAGATGACTTTAAAATCTTTATTTTTTTCCAACACAGCTCCTACGCGGAGTACCACTGCCAGAGTAACATCTTTTTCGGCTACTAGACCTATATCATCATACTTTCGGTATGCACCCCAGTCGGACCCACCATGTCCTGCGTCTAAGACGATGATGAATTTTTTTTGAGCAAAAAGCCCTACTGAAAAGAGCATGAGTATTAGGAAAGTGATTTTTTGTAATCTATGGATGTAAATCATGATTCTATCTAAAATTTTGTTTAATTTTGACCCCTGATGAGGAATTGTACAATAGAAATATCGGTCAAAAATAAATTACTATTTCTAATTATCCTAATTTTTAACGCTTTTTTAGGAAAATTTGTAGGACAAGAAATACAGAAAATTCCTAAAAAAGAGGTTGCTGGTACGCTAAAAAAAGATACGGTAATTACGCTTCAGGAGGAGCAGCTGACAGATATTCTGAGGACCAAAGCAGACTCAGAGCGGAATGATTTTGCTAATAAAATGACTTATCTCCTCGGTAATGCACAGATTACTTATCAAGATATGCAGATTGATGCAGACTATATCCGTATAGACCATCAGAAAAATCTTATTTATGCGAGAGGCAAGGTAGATGATAAGGGGAATGTAATAGCTTCTGCAGTAGCCAATCAGGGAGGCAAGAAGTACGAGTATCGGGATTTTGAGTATAATTTCAAGACCAAACAGGCCATTGCTTATAACGCTCGTACGGAAGAAAATGAAGGGGTAATTATCGCTGCAAAAACGAAGAAGTATAATGACTCCGTCTTTCATATGAGGAGGGGAATGTTTACCACAGACCAATATTTTCTAGAGAAAAAAGATTCTTTGGCAGACTATCATTTGATGGCAAAAGATATAAAACTTCTGAAAGGGAAAAATAGTACTTCCATAGTTACAGGACCTATACAGATGTATATAGAGCAAGTTCCTACACCCCTCATTATGCCTTTTGCTATTCTTCCTTTTTCCGAAAAAAGATCCGCAGGGATACTTATTCCTAGTTTTGGAGAGAGGCAAGATGTAGGATTTTTTCTGAACGGATTAGGATATTACCAGCCTATTGGTAAACACTTTGACCTGAAAATTCTTGCCGATGTTTATACTAAAGGTAGCTTTAACTTGAGACCTGAACTGAATTATCTCAAGAAATATAAGTACAGTGGTGCTTTTACAGCAGATATAGGACATACTGTGGTGGGAATAAAAGGATTAGATAGTTATAATAAAACCGCTACCTATAGAATCAGCTGGAGACACTCCCAAGATGCCAAAGCCAATCCACTTCTTACTTTTAATGCCTCGGTGGATATCGTTTCTTCTAAGTTTTATAATAATACTATTAATAATAATTACATTTTCAATCAAAATGTACTGAACACACAGCAGAATTCCAGTATCAGTTTAACCAAAAGATTTCTCACACTTCCCGTAACTATTACAGCCAATGCAAATTATGGGCAAAACTTCCAAACGGGAACTACGGACTTAAGATTGCCTACGGTGAATGTAGCGGTAGCTCAGTTTTACCTTTTTAAACCTAAAACGGGAGTAAGGCAAGGGCTTTTAGAGAATATTAATGTGAATACTTCATTGAGTTTTAATAATTATGTTAATTTGAACCAAGGGGAAATATTCACTCCCGTGATGTGGGAAAAGATGCAAACGGGGCTTCAAGCACCCATTTCTTTACAAACCAATTCTACCATTGCTAAGTATTTCACATTCTCCCTTTCGGCAAATATAGAAAATGCCATGACCACGAAAACCGTGAGAAAACACTATAATCCGATGACCAATCAGATAGAAACTACGGTCAATAGAAAAGTAGCAGGGTTTTCTACTTTTGGCTTTGGAGCAAGCCTTCAGACCACCCTTTATGGAATGAAAATGTTTTCTAAAAATGCTACCATCAGAGGAATTCGGCACATGATGAGCCCAAGTATAGGGTTTAATTATAGACCTGATTTTGGGAAACCAGAGTTCGGCTATTATAGAATGTTCCAAGATGCTAACGGGCTCCCTACCGCATATTCTATTTTTGAGGGGGGGATTGTAGGAACACCATCTATGGGGGTACAGGGAAGCCTTACCTATTCTATTAATAATAATATAGAGATGAAAGTAGCTTCTAAAAAAGATTCTACTGGAGTGAGGAAGATAAAAATATTTGAAGCACTCAATATCTCAGGGAGCTATAATTTTGCTGCGGAGAAACATCGTTTTTCTACGATTAATATCAGTGGACAAACCAGCCTTTTAGAAAATAAATTGAGAATTAATTCCAGCCTTATTATTGACCCTTATAGAACGAATATAGAAAATAATCAGCTCATCCGTACCGAGAAAATAGGGCAGTTTGGAGTACAATCCTTTGGGATGCAGCTTTCTTTCCCGATGAATAATGAAACCTTCAACCCTAAAAGAGAAACTGATTTGTCTAAAAAATACAAGACTAAAGGAGAAATTCGGAATGAGAAATACTATTTTGATGAGGATAACTATGCTCAGTTTACCCAAAGCTGGACACTGAATGTGAATGCAAATTATGGCTATACCCGAAGCATTATCCCAGAAAATAGACATTTGGCAACGGTCAGCTTAGACGGAACGCTGGCATTGACTCCCTATTGGAATATCAATGGAAGTATTCATTATGATTTTATTTCTAAGAGTTTTCAGATGCCAAGAATAGGCTTTGCAAGAGACCAAAGAAGTTTTACCATTCATTTTAATTGGGTGCCTTTTGGGCAGTATAAAGTATATGATTTCTTCATAGGAATCAAAGCCAATATTTTAAGTGATGCACTAAAATATAAGCAAGTAACACCACCGATTAATAATGCTCCTTTTTAGTAGAAAAGAAAATGAAAGAGGTGCTATAAGTATCTGAATGAAGCAGCCTGAGAGTGCTTAAGATGATAAAAAAGAGATTGTACAATACTTGATTTTTAATAAAAATGTTACACTATACAAAAATAGGAACAGGAAATGAAGCACTGGTATTGCTTCATGGGTTTATGGAAAATAATACCATCTGGCAAGAGATGGAGCCGCTATTAAAAGATAAATTTTCTTTGATTAAAATAGATTTACCGGGGCATGGTAAATCACCAAACCAAGCTTCTGTGCATACTATGGAAATGATGGCAGAGGCGGTAAAGGAAGTAGTACAGAGTGAAAATATAGCACAGTTTCACCTTTTGGGACATTCTATGGGGGGATATGTTAGTTTGGCTTATGCTGAAAAATATGCGGAAGATTTGAAGAGCTTAACTTTGTTTTTCTCTACATTTTTAGAAGATTCTGAGGAGAAAAAGGAAATGAGAAAGAAAAGTTTTCGCGTAGTAAGGGAAAGTATGAATACCTACATTAATGCAGGGGTTCCACTGTTATTTAGTGCTTTAGAAAGAAAAAAACTGGAATCTAAAATTACTTTGGCTAAAGAAATAGCCCTCTCTACAGCACCAGAAAATGTAATCGCAGCATTGGAAGGAATGATGCTCAGACCCAATCGGCTTTCAGTAGTGGATACATTGAAAGGAAAAGTGATGTTCATCCTTGGGAAGCATGATAATGCGGTAAATGCCTCTGAGGTGATGAAGCAAATACCGATGAAAGAAAATATTAAAACCTATATTTTAGACTGTGGGCATAATGGACATTGGGAAAAGCCAATAGTGTGTAGTTCAATATTAATAGAGGAATTAAGTTAAAAAAAATCCCCTTGTGCATACACAAGGGGAATATTTATTGTAATAATGGTACTATCTTGCTTGGCTTTTGTACACTTGGAAATTAAATACCACACTTCTATCATACATATTATAGGTTGTGTAAGGATAGTGGGCATCACGGGCGAAAGCCGCTCTGGACGGAACGATGATTACCCCCTGTAGCTGAGGAAATTCATCATCTGATTTATTAAACGCTTGGAAATGCTGTAATGCTTCTGAAAATCCTTCGATTTCAAAAAAAGACTTATCGTAAGATTTACCTTTGGTGGTGTTGTATTGGTCAATAAAACTTTTCGGTGCAAAGAAATATTTCGGATCTACCTCTATTTCCCCTGATTCTAAACCACTTTGGAATATAATGTCTTCTCCGAATCTTCCTCCTTTTTCTGTTTTGTTGGATTTATAAGATACTGCTCTTCCCATAAGACGAATCACGCTATCTGAATGAATAGGTGTACCATTATTAGGCTGAGCATTGGGTCTTAGGATATAGTAAGTTCCATTAGAAAGCTGTTTAGGATTCAGGTCAGCCAGTTTTGTAAAGTGGTCATCAGAAGGGTCATTGTCCTTAAACATTTTAATCACTCCGTTATCATCCATATATCGGGTTTCTAAGAAGTGGGTCATCGCCTCGTTGTCCAGTTGGTTTCTTTCTTGTATGCTTATTTGTTCAGTTACGGTGTTATCATCTTTATCTCTATTGCACGAAAAAGCCAATAAAGAAATGGCAGCGGTGTATAAGAAAATTTTTTTCATTGTTAAATAAATAGTAAATTGCTTCCAGTTATTGGGACAAATGTAATTAAAAATAATGAGAATAGACAAATTTCTTTGGAGCGTACGGGTGTACAAAACCCGAAGCATTGCTGCAGATGAGATAAAAAAGAATAGGGTAATTATCGGTGAATCAGCAGTAAAGGCTTCTCGGGAGGTGAAAGTGGGGGAGGTGATTAAGATAAAAAAGAATACCATTACCTTCACCATAAAGGTAGAAAAAATCCCCAAAAGTAGAGTAGGGGCAAAACTGGTGGCAGAGCATATCATAGACCTTACCGATGCCAAAGAATATGAAATGCTCAAGATGAAGAAAGCACAGCAAAACTATTATAGACAAAAAGGAGAGGGAAGACCTACTAAAAAAGACCGTAGAGATATCTATGACTTTGTACAGCAAGGCGAAACCGATTGGGAGGCTTTCTTCGAAGATGACCAAGACGAAATGGACGAAGATTAAGTATAATCTTGCCTGAAGATTTTCTCTTTAATTTCTAAAGTGATTTCTTCGGGCGTTTTTCCATCGGTGATAATGGTGGTCTGTGCCTGAGTGTAGAAAATATTTCTTTCGAAAAGATGTTTTGCTATAAATTCGGGGAGCTCTTCATCAGAGATTCTGGAGATGAGGGGTCTTTTATTCTTGTTGAGTAAAAGGTTTCGGGTAAGTGTGGAGACGCTTGCTTGGAGGAAAACGGTATGCGTGGAAGAATTCAGCAGTTCCATATTATTGTAATAACATGGTGTGCCTCCTCCTACGCTCAGAATGAGATTTTCATGGGTGGCTAGTATTTCTTCTAATATTTCTTTTTCCTGTCTTCGGAAGTAAAGTTCACCTTTTGTTTCGAAAATCTGACCTATACTTCTGTTGTTTCTCTTAGAAATTTCAAAATCTGTATCTATAATGGGTAAATTGATTTCTTTGGATAGTTGACTGGCTATCAGTGATTTTCCGCTTCCCATATATCCGATAAGGGTAATAATCATGTAAAAATTTTTCACAAATTTGAAGAAAAATTTTGAGAATAGAAAAAATATCGTATCTTTGCACCACTTTAAAACGGAGGATATCTGTTTTAGGAGACTCGGTAGCTCAGCTGGTAGAGCAATACACTTTTAATGTATGGGTCCTGGGTTCGAATCCCAGCCGAGTCACAACAATAGCCTGTGTGGTGAAATTGGTAGACACGCCATCTTGAGGGGGTGGTATCCTTAAGGATGTGCTGGTTCGAGTCCAGTCGCAGGCACCAAAAAACCGACTCGGTAGCTCAGCTGGTAGAGCAATACACTTTTAATGTATGGGTCCTGGGTTCGAATCCCAGCCGAGTCACAAGTTTACTGTGTTAGTAAATTTTTTTTTCATATTAATATTTTGTGATTTGGTGTTCAGAAGCCTTCCATTTTGGAGGGCTTCTGGATTTTTATTCGTTTATGAAGTGAGGGCTATTCTTTCCCCTACTTCAGGAAGGGTAAGTGTAATGTCTTTTTGTTCAAAAACTTCTTTCGCCCATGCGTGATGAATACGAATAGGAGGGAAAGTATCAAAATGACAACCGATGACTTTTGTAGTTTTTAGCAGTTCTTTAGCGGCAATACTCGCTTGCTGTGCATCCATTGTATAGTGCCCGCCTATAGGTAAGATGGCTTCCGTAATGGTGCCAAAAAGGGTAGGGAAGAGTTTCATATCTGCCATTACTCCTGTGTCTCCTGCAAGGTACACGCATTTTTCGTTGAATTGAAGCATGTATCCACTTGCCGTTCCGCCATAGCTTCCATCAGGAAAAGAGTTGGTGTGGTGTGCAGGAACCATGGTGATTTTGAGGTCTTCTACCATTGTGCTTCCACCGATATTTAAGTCGATATTTTTAGAGTGTCCGAAGTGTCCACAGATTTCGGGTTGACCGATAATGGTAGCTTCAGGATGATGCTGTAATACCTCCTTTACATCGGCGGTATGGTCACCGTGAGCGTGCGTGATAAGTACAAAATCAATCTTTGACTTCGTAATGTCAAAGCCCGATTTTTCCTTTTGAAAATTGTAGAAAGGATCCGTAAGGATATTCTTTCCTTTGTACTGAATAAGAAAGCAATTTTGCCCAAGAAATTGTATGTCCATAAATATGTTAATTGTTTCACAAATGTACTTTATTTTATCGGAATAATGGAAAATTTAAGGTGTAAGAACTTCAAAATTCAATGGAATTATTGTAATCAATAGTTATATTTGTAGAATTATAATTTTTAGTTTATGGACAGATTATCTATTTACGAATTGCTCTCCTTTGTAGTTCCGGGAGTCATTATGATTGAGCTGATAAATTTTTCAGCGGAATATGTTTTTGGGAAAGCCCCACTCATTACAGCAGGAAACCTTAGCGACGGTCTGTTGTTTTTTGCCATTGCCCTATTTATAGGATGCTTGATTCATATCATCACATTTTGGTTGATAAAGAGAAAGTGGTATAAGAAATTGGCTTGTACGCCTATGGACAAAATGAAAAATGACGAGTACATCACTGAAATTCTTCCTGATTTGAAAGAAATTTACAGAACAAATAAAGGAATTTCGGTAACAGAAAATATCAGTAATGGAAGTGTCTTTGATACAGCGTATTATTATTTAGAGGCACAAGGCAAAATATCCCAAGCAAAAAATTTTCAGAGTATTTATTTCTTGTTTCGGAACATCGTAACGCTTTCGTTATTTGTACTTCCCGTGAGTGTTATCTTTTTATTAGCATCCTTTTTTATGAATGATTGTTCGCTGAGTGAGAAAATCATTACAATTATTATAGGAACCTTCGTTCTAGGTGGATTATCATCGGTTATAGCCCAATGGTTTCGGGTAAAAATGACAGACAGAATTTTCGGACTTTACTATGCAGAATTAACACACAATAAAAAATAAAAACGAACTATGGAAAACAAAACATCTTTGGGGAATAATATTTATTACAACCCTTTTAAACCACAAGATAAATCGTATTTTGCGGGTTATTTCAATGCAGCAATGGAAAATACAGATAGTGTATTTAGAGAATTGGGAAAAAGATTAAAAGGTAAAGAGTACACTTCGGAGAATTTTTTTGATGCTATCTTTAAGGAAAATATTTCATTAGTGGAATACGAAAGGTATGTGAAATTGCTTTCTGATTATTTCCCTATGGCTCGTCTTTTGGATAAAAAAGAAGTTCCTATAAAAGAACGAAAAGAAAATTTTAAAAAGAATTTTAAAGGCATTATAAAAGCCGTAAGAGATTTAAGAAACTTTTATACGCATAAGGAACACGGAGAGGTAGAAATTACAGATGAAATATTTGGCGTATTGGATGAGATGCTGAAAAGCACGGTTTTAACGGTAAAAAAGAAAAAAGTAAAAACCGATAAAACAAAAGAAATCCTGAAAAAAAGCATAGAAAAACAATTGGATATTTTATGCCAAAAGAAATTAGAATATCTAAGAGACACAGCAAGAAAAATAGAGGAGAAGCGTAGAAATCAAAGAGAAAGAGGAGAGAAAGAATTGGTAGCTCCATTCAAATACAGTGATAAAAGGGATGATTTAATAGCAGCGATTTATAATGATGCTTTTGATGTTTATATCGATAAGAAAAAAGATAGCCTAAAAGAATCCAGCAAAGCAAAGTACAATACCAAAAGTGATCCTCAGCAAGAAGAAGGCGATTTGAAAATTCCAATTTCGAAAAACGGAGTAGTCTTCCTGCTTTCTTTGTTTCTCACCAAACAAGAAATACACGCATTCAAATCTAAAATAGCAGGGTTTAAGGCTACGGTTATCGATGAAGCAACGGTATCTGAAGCAACGGTGAGCCATGGAAAAAACAGCATTTGTTTTATGGCTACGCACGAAATTTTCTCGCATTTGGCTTACAAAAAATTGAAACGAAAAGTGAGAACGGCTGAAATCAACTATGGTGAGGCAGAAAATGCTGAACAGCTTTCCGTTTATGCCAAAGAAACTCTAATGATGCAGATGCTTGATGAATTGAGCAAAGTACCCGATGTGGTCTATCAGAATTTGAGCGAAGATGTACAAAAAACTTTCATCGAAGATTGGAATGAATACCTAAAAGAGAACAATGGCGATGTAGGGACAATGGAAGAAGAGCAGGTAATTCATCCAGTGATTCGCAAGCGTTACGAAGATAAATTCAATTATTTTGCCATTCGATTTTTAGATGAGTTTGCTCAGTTCCCTACGCTTCGTTTTCAAGTGCATTTAGGGAATTATCTTCACGATTCTCGCCCTAAAGAAAATCTGATTTCTGACCGAAGAATAAAAGAAAAAATCACCGTTTTCGGAAGGCTTTCGGAATTGGAACATAAAAAAGCATTGTTTATAAAAAATACCGAAACCAATGAAGATAGAGAACACTATTGGGAAATTTTTCCTAACCCCAATTATGATTTTCCTAAGGAAAATATTTCCGTTAATGATAAAGATTTTCCTATCGCGGGTAGTATTTTGGACAGAGAGAAACAGCCTGTCGCAGGGAAAATTGGTATAAAAGTGAAATTGCTTAACCAACAATATGTTTCAGAAGTAGATAAAGCCGTAAAAGCCCATCAGCTCAAGCAAAGAAAAGCCAGCAAGCCGTCTATCCAGAACATTATAGAAGAAATAGTGCCAATCAATGAAAGCAATCCAAAAGAAGCTATTGTTTTCGGTGGGCAACCCACGGCTTATCTGAGTATGAATGACATTCATTCCATTTTGTATGAGTTTTTCGATAAATGGGAGAAAAAGAAAGAAAAGTTAGAAAAGAAAGGTGAAAAAGAATTAAGAAAGGAAATTGGAAAAGAGTTAGAAAAGAAAATCGTAGGAAAAATTCAAGCTCAAATCCAGCAAATCATAGATAAAGATACCAATGCCAAGATATTAAAACCTTATCAAGACGGAAATTCTACTGCTATTGATAAAGAGAAATTGATAAAAGATTTGAAGCAAGAGCAAAACATTCTACAAAAATTAAAAGATGAACAAACGGTTCGTGAAAAAGAATATAATGATTTTATTGCTTATCAAGATAAAAATAGGGAGATAAATAAAGTCAGAGATAGAAATCATAAACAATATTTAAAAGATAACCTTAAACGAAAGTACCCTGAAGCTCCTGCACGAAAAGAAGTTCTTTATTATCGAGAAAAAGGAAAAGTAGCGGTTTGGTTGGCGAATGACATCAAACGCTTTATGCCTACCGATTTCAAAAACGAATGGAAAGGGGAGCAACACAGCTTGTTACAAAAATCGTTGGCGTATTATGAGCAATGTAAAGAGGAGTTGAAAAATCTTTTGCCTGAAAAAGTATTTCAGCATTTACCTTTTAAGTTGGGAGGATATTTTCAACAAAAATATTTGTACCAATTTTACACTTGTTATTTAGATAAACGGTTGGAATACATCAGTGGGTTGGTGCAACAAGCCGAAAACTTTAAATCCGAAAATAAAGTCTTCAAAAAGGTAGAAAATGAGTGTTTTAAATTTTTGAAAAAACAAAATTATACTCACAAAGAATTAGATGCTCGGGTTCAGTCTATATTGGGGTATCCTATCTTTTTAGAGCGGGGCTTTATGGATGAAAAACCTACGATAATCAAAGGAAAAACTTTTAAAGGAAATGAAGCTCTTTTTGCCGATTGGTTTAGGTATTACAAGGAATATCAGAATTTTCAGACATTTTATGATACTGAAAATTATCCGCTTGTAGAATTGGAAAAAAAACAAGCAGACCGAAAACGAAAAACTAAAATCTACCAACAAAAGAAAAACGATGTGTTTACACTTTTGATGGCAAAACATATTTTCAAATCGGTATTCAAGCAGGATAGCATCGATCAGTTTTCGTTAGAAGATTTGTATCAATCTCGGGAGGAACGCTTAGGAAATCAGGAGAGAGCCAGACAAACGGGCGAGCGAAATACTAACTATATTTGGAACAAAACCGTTGATTTAAAGTTGTGTGACGGAAAAATTACGGTAGAAAATGTAAAGCTAAAAAATGTAGGAGATTTCATAAAATATGAATACGACCAAAGGGTTCAAGCTTTCTTAAAATATGAGGAAAATATAGAATGGCAGGCGTTTCTAATCAAAGAGAGTAAGGAAGAGGAAAATTATCCGTATGTGGTGGAAAGAGAAATAGAGCAATATGAAAAAGTGAGAAGGGAAGAACTGTTGAAGGAAGTCCACCTTATAGAGGAATATATTTTGGAAAAGGTAAAAGATAAGGAAATATTAAAAAAAGGGGATAATCAAAATTTCAAATACTACATTCTCAACGGACTTTTAAAGCAACTTAAAAATGAAGATGTGGAGAGCTATAAGGTATTCAACTTAAATACTGAACCTGAAGATGTGAACATTAACCAACTAAAACAAGAAGCAACCGATTTAGAACAAAAAGCTTTTGTTTTAACCTATATTCGTAATAAATTTGCACACAACCAATTACCTAAAAAAGAATTTTGGGACTATTGTCAAGAAAAATACGGCAAAATAGAAAAAGAAAAAACCTATGCCGAGTATTTTGCTGAGGTATTTAAAAAGGAAAAAGAAGCACTGATAAAGTAAAATATAGGATATTACACTCCTGATAGACAGTTTTATACACTCATTTTTTAGCATTGAGGTTGGAACTGCTCTCATTTTGGAGGGTAATCACAACAATAGATAAAAAAGGGTTTAAAAAATGAAAGTTGGAACTGCTCTCATTTTGGAGGGTAATCACAACGAATTGGGTTATAATGCGGTACGAAATCACGTTGGAACTGCTCTCATTTTGGAGGGTAATCACAACATTTTATAAGAGGGGTAGGAGACTTAGGTTGTTGGAACTGCTCTCATTTTGGAGGGTAATCACAACCAGCATTTCTTCCTTAGAAAGGTTTGGTTTGTTGGAACTGCTCTCATTTTGGAGGGTAATCACAACTCCAAAACCATAATATCCGAAGCATACATAGTTGGAACTGCTCTCATTTTGGAGGGTAATCACAACACAGGAGCTCGTACATATAGAACTTCAGTAGTTGGAACTGCTCTCATTTTGGAGGGTAATCACAACTAAGGGGATGCCCGCCAATCTACCGAGAAGGTTGGAACTGCTCTCATTTTGGAGGGTAATCACAACTATGTAGGAGCTGTCAATTTTTAACGGGATGTTGGAACTGCTCTCATGTTGGAGGGTAATCACAACATTTTTGCACCAGGAGATTTACTAGTCCTAGTTGGAACTGCTCTCATGTTGGAGGGTAATCACAACTAATAGATGGCGAGATAACTCTCTCCCAACGTTGGAACTGCTCTCATTTTATTCGTGAAGTTTTTATTTGTTTTTAAAGGAACTCATGAATGCAAAGCATTTGGAGGGTAATCACAACTGTCGGAGGGATATAATAACAGAAGAGCTAGTTGGAACTGCTCTCATTTTATTCGTGAGTTTTTATTGTTTTTTCAAAGGAACTCATGAATGCAAAGCATTTGGAGGGTAATCACAACTAAGTCGGGATTAGATTTTCTTTGAAAATCGTTGGAACTGCTCTCATTTTATTCGTGAAGTTTTTATTTGTTTTCAAAGGAACTCATGAATACAGAGTATTTGGAGGGTAATAACAACACCACTTAGGACATTCCCATGCAGCAACACGTTGGAACTGCTCTCATTTTATTCGTGAGTTTTTATTGTTTTTTCAAAGGAACTCATGAATGCAAAGCATTTGGAGGGTAATCACAACTAAGTCGGGATTAGATTTTCTTTGAAAATCGTTGGAACTGCTCTCATTTTATTCGTGAAGTTTTTATTTGTTTTCAAAGGAACTCATGAATACAGAGTATTTGGAGGGTAATAACAACACCACTTAGGACATTCCCATGCAGCAACACGTTGGAACTGCTCTCATTTTATTCGTGAGTTTTTATTGTTTTTTCAAAGGAACTCATGAATGCAAAGCATTTGGAGGGTAATCACAACTCTACTGTAAATTGTTGGAGAGATGGTATAGTTGGAACTGCTCTCATGTTGGAGGGTAATAACAACCCTTTTTTTTGAGTATCGTATTCTCTAACGGTTGGAACTGCTCTCATTTTATTCGTGAGTTTTTTATTTGTTTTCAAAGGAACTCATGAATGCAAAGCATTTGGAGGGTAATCACAACTATATTCATAACTAATCCATCTGCGATATTGTTGGAACTGCTCTCATTTTATTCGTGAGTCTTTATTGTTTTTCAAAGGAACTCATGAATGCAAAGCATTTGGAGGGTAATCACAACAGGGAAAATGGAGTTTCTAGAATATGATGAGTTGGAACTGCTCTCATTTTGGAGAGTAATCACAACTGTGCTACGATCGTTGGATCGTAAAGTCTTGTTGGAACTGCTCTCATTTTATTCGTGAGTCTTTATTGTTTTTCAAAGGAACTCATGAATGCAAAGCATTTGGAGGGTAATAACAACAGGTCATATTCATACGACTTTCTACATTCCGTTGGAACTGCTCTCATTTTATTCGTGAGTTTTTTATTTGTTTTTAAAGGAACTCATGAATGCAAAGCGTTTGGAGGGTAATAACAACACACTCTATCAATATCTTCAATGAAAAGAAGTTGGAACTGCTCTCATTTTATTCGTGAGTTTTTTATTTGTTTTTAAAGGAACTCATGAATACAGAGTATTTGGAGGGTAATAACAACAGGTATGGAGAAGATAAGTTCCAAAAAGAAGTTGGAACTGCTCTCATTTTATTCGTGACTTTTTATTTGTTTTTTCAAAGGAACTCATGAATACGAAGTATTTGGAGGGTAATCACAACTATTATGTAATTACCAGCACTTAATCTCTCGTTGGAACTGCTCTCATTTTATTCGTGAGTTTTTATTGTTTTTTCAAAGGAACTCATGAATGCAAAGCATTTGGAGGGTAATAACAACGCCCTGTAGCATCGTGAGGATTTCGTAAGTGTTGGAACTGCTCTCATTTTATTCGTGAAGTTTTATTTGTTTTTCAAAGGAACTCATGAATGCAAAGCATTTGGAGGGTAATCACAACTTTTTCCTTGATGAAGAAGTGGTGTATCAAGTTGGAACTGCTCTCATGTTGGAGGGTAATCACAACGGTATTTCATCAGCCAAAGCATATAGCGGTGTTGGAACTGCTCTCATGTTGGAGGGTAATCACAACTTCATGTAGGTTTTACACAGAAGGATATTTTGTTGAGAAACTATAAGCTCCCCTCCTTCGGAGGGGCTGGGGGAGGAATGTGCTTAACAGCTAACAGCCAATAGTTAATTATTTTGCTCATCTTTTTTACAATTCGTACCTTTACGGAAAATTAGATTACATAAAATTCTATGAATACTACTCAATTTGTGAATCGTCATATTTCATTGAATGAAAATGACAAAAATGCGATGCTCAGCAAGATAGGTGTGGCATCTGTGGAAGAACTTTTAGAACAAACCATTCCTTCGGCTATTCGTTTGGAGAAAGATTTAGAGCTTTCGGCACCTCTGTCAGAATTTGAGATGCTTCAGCATTCTAAGAATTTATCTCAGAAAAATGCTCAGTATGATAACTATATCGGTTTCGGATACCATGGCACCATCTTACCGCCAGTAATTCAAAGAAATATTTTCGAAAATCCAAGTTGGTACACGGCATATACGCCTTATCAAGCGGAAATTGCCCAGGGGAGATTAGAGGCTTTGCTTAACTATCAGACCATTGTAGCCAGTCTCACAGGCTTTGCATTGGCAAATGCTTCCCTCCTCGATGAAGGAACTGCCGCTTCCGAAGCGATGAATATGTTCTTTGCCAATAGAACCAAAGAGCAGAAAAAAGCAGAAGTAAATAAATTCTTCGTTTCAGATTGGGTATTGCCACAAACCATTGCGGTGCTAAAGACCAAAGCAGATGGTTTAGGAATAGAAATAGTAATCGGTAATCATGAGACTGTACAGTTAGATGATGCTTTCTTTGGGGCGTTGCTTCAGTATCCAGGGAAAAATGGAGCGGTGGTAGATTATACTTCTATCATTGCAAATTATAAAAATAATAATGTACAGGTGGCAGTAGCTTGTGACCCATTGGCATTGGTAAAGCTAAAATCTCCAGCTGAAATGGGTGCCGACTGTGCCGTGGGAACTACACAGAGATTCGGTATTCCAATGGGATTTGGTGGGCCTCACGCTGCATTTTTTGCTTGTAAAGATTCGTACAAGAGAGATATTCCAGGGCGTATCATAGGCGTTTCCCAAGATATGTACGGAAAGAGAGCACTCCGTATGGCACTACAAACCAGAGAACAGCACATCAAAAGAGAAAAAGCTACTTCTAATATCTGTACCGCCCAAGTGTTATTGGCCGTAATGGCTTCTATGTATGTGGTATATCACGGGCCTAAAGGTTTGGAGTTCATCGCAAATCAAATTAATTATAAAGTAAATGCCCTTTCTAAAGGTTTAGGAGCATTGGGCTATCAGGTGGCTGAAGAGCCTTCTTTTGATACGGTGAAAATTTTCGTCCATGAAGATGAAAAAATGGACATCAGAAGAATAATGGAGGGCAGAAAAATAAACCTTAATTATTTTACCGAAGGGGTAATTAGCGTTTCTATCAATGAAACTTCTACTTTAGACAAACTTAATGAACTGATGGATGCCTTTGCTTCTTTTAAGCAAAAACAAGCATTCAAATTGGTACTGAATGAGGAGCTTACACTTCCTGCTGAAGTATTGAGAACAGATGAAATTCTTACCGAAGAGGTATTTAACTCTTATCATACCGAAACGGAACTGATGAGATATATCAAAATGCTGGAAAGAAAAGACCTTTCGCTTACGCACTCCATGATTTCTTTAGGTTCTTGTACCATGAAACTCAATGCCGCTGCAGAGATGTTGCCTCTTTCTTGGTCAGAATGGGGAAGCGTACATCCATTTGTACCAGTAGCTCAGGCACAAGGGTATATAGAAATGCTCAAAGAATTAGAAAAAGATTTGGCAAAAATCACAGGCTTTGCAGGAACTTCACTCCAGCCGAACTCGGGAGCTCAAGGAGAATATGCAGGGCTTATGGTCATCAGAGAGTATCACAAAGCCAATGGGCAAGGGCATAGAAACATCGTCCTCATTCCACAGTCGGCACACGGTACCAATCCAGCATCTGCAGTGATGGCAGGGATGAAAGTGGTAGTGGTAAAAAATCTAGAAAACGGAGAAATTGATTTTGAAGATTTAAAAGCAAAAGCAGAGCAGCACAGCGAAAATCTTTCGGCGGCCATGATTACCTATCCATCTACTTATGGTTTCTTTGATGCCAATATCCGTGAAATTACAGAACTCATCCATCAACATGGCGGACAGGTGTATATGGATGGAGCCAATATGAATGCTCAGGTAGGATTTACCAGTCCAGGGAACATCGGGGCAGATGTTTGTCACCTCAATTTACATAAGACTTTTGCCATCCCTCACGGAGGTGGAGGGCCTGGTGTAGGGCCTATCTGTGTGGCAGAGCATCTCGTTCCTTTCTTACCAAGTAACCCAAATATCGCTACTGGAGGAAGTAATGCTATTGATGCCATTTCTTCAGCACCTTACGGCTCGGCGTTGGTGTGCAATATTTCTTATGCTTATATTAAAATGCTCGGAAATGAGGGGCTTAAAAAAGCAACAGAACATGCGATACTTAATGCCAACTACCTCAAAGAAAGATTAGCAGAGCATTATCCTATCTTGTATGCGAATGCCAACGGTAGAGTAGCACATGAATGTATCGTGGATTTCCGTCAGTACAAAGCAGCAGGAATAGAAGTGGGGGATGTAGCGAAGAGATTAATGGACTATGGCTTCCACGCACCTACGGTGTCTTTCCCAGTGGCAGGAACCCTCATGATAGAGCCTACAGAATCTGAAAGTAAAGCAGAGATAGATAGATTTGCAGACGCTCTAATTAGCATCAAGCAGGAGATTGAAGAAATAGTAGCAGGAAAAGTGGATGCTAAAAATAATGTAATGAAAAATGCACCACATACAGAGCAGGTACTTCTTTCGGATACTTGGGACAAGCCGTACAGCCGTGAAAAAGCAGCTTATCCTTTAGATTGGGTGAGAGAGAATAAATTCTTCGCTTCTGTATCTAGAGTAGATGATGCGTATGGAGATAGAAACCTTATCTGTACTTGTGCACCAATAGAAGCGTATGTGTAGATAGATTTAAAAATTAAAAGATTTAAATTATTAAAAGTTAAAAGGTTTTCAGAAAATGAGTTCGACAGTAATGTTGAGCTCATTTTTATTGAATGAAATATCATTATATTTGCTATCAATATTTAATAATAAAATGAATAAAATAATTACTTCTATCCTCATGGTAGGAATGGTGGCTGGAGTTGCAGCACAAGTGGAAACAGAACAGCAAAAGACACTGAAAAAACTTCAAGAACATTATCAAAGGCATGATGCCAAGGTGAAAAGTGTATTAGAGAGAAAAGCCGATGAGCTGATGAGCCCTCCAGATAGATACTATATGGAAGACTATAAAAGAACCATGGATCCTATTACGGGGGTTACCTATTTTTCTGAATTAGCGAAAGTAAAAACAGAAATAGAAAGAGGAAAATACGCCCCAAAAGCAGGATTAAAATTGCTTAATGCAGGAAATTTTACTGATAGAGGATTTGATCAGCCTTGGGTGGAAAGAGGGCCTTATGCCGTAGGAGGAAGAATTAGAGCCATTGCTTATGACCCTAATGACCCTGCAGGAAGAAGAGCTTTTGCTGGAAGTGCTACGGGAGGACTTTGGGTAAACCAAGACCCCGCAGATGCTAATAATGAGTGGACACCTCTGAGTACTTTTTGGGCGAGTACTTCTATTCACTGTATAGCCTTTGACCCGAATAATCCGCAAACCATGTATGTGGGAACAGGAGAAGTGGAAACGGGAGATGGCTTAGGCTCTGGAATTTGGAAATCTACCGATGCAGGACAAACTTGGCAACAGATTTTTACTATTCCTGCTACTTACTCCAATACAGTAAGAAATGGTAATTTCTTCGTGAACGATATCAAAATCAGAAATGTAAATGGTACTTCTGAAATCTTCGTAGGAGTAAGTGGAGGCTACTCCGAAGGATGGCAAGGATTGTATCAGTCAGGGTTATATGTTTCTACCGATGGTGGAAATACTTTCACTAAAAACGATAATTTTAATATTGTTAATCCCAATACCAATGCCCCTTCTAACATCGGATATTCTGTTCAGCAAATAGAAATAGGAGCAGATAATTCTGTATGGGTGAGTACAAGGGCTTCTAGATTTTCTAATCTTCCTTCTGGGGGTAAGATTTTTAAATCTACCGATGGGGTCAATTTTACCCAAGTATATACCAATGGAAATGGAAATGCTAGAGTGAACTTTACCATCTCTCCACAAAATCCTAATGTAGTCTATGCTTTGATGCAAGGGGTATCTCAAGCAGAGCCCGTAAGAATAGCTAAAACTACTGATGGAGGTACTACATGGAACCATAGTGGAGAAGGCACGGGAGTGGTTACATTACCTGTGGATGCAGATAATGGTATTCCCAATAATGACTTTACCAGAGGGCAGCATTTCTATGATTTGGTAATTAAAGTGGACCCGAATGACCAAAATACAGTCTATGCAGGGGGAATAGATACTTTTAAATCTACCAATGGAGGACAATCTTGGACGCAGATTACTAAATGGTCTAATAATAACAATCTCGTGGGACTTAATATCCCAGTGATTCATGCAGACCAGCATGTCATAGAGTTTAATCCTTCGAATACCAATGAAATGCTCATCGGGAATGATGGAGGAATGTATTATGTGCCTAATAAAAATAATTTCCAAGGAGGAAGTAGTGCTGTGAAGAGGAATAACCGCCTGAATGTTACACAGATTTATAGAGCGGCACTTAACCCTACCAAAACTACGAATAACGAAGAGTTATCTGCAGGAGCTCAGGATAATGGAAGTTTTTGGCTTTCCACTCCAAGTTTGGCTCAAGCCAATTTCTTGACTCATTACCCTTCTACAAGTGGTGATGGAGGCTACACAGATTATGATGACCAAGATGAATACCTCATTACCAGCTATGTGTTCAATTCTCACTATAAGATTTTTACCCAAGGAAATACGCTGGTAGCTAGAAATCTCATCACAAGTCCAAATGATAGAAATATGGGGCATTTTATCAATGAAATGGCACTGGACAGAACCAATGATATCATGTACTCTTACAGAAGTGGACTTTCTATTTTTGTAGTGCCTAATGTGTTACAAGGAAATGGAACACAGACTGCACCGTTTATCAATCGTGTTTTGACTTTAGCTACGGCACAGCAAAGTGAGCAGATTACTCATCTTAAAGCCTCTCCATACTCAGCTGTGGGAAGTTCTACACTTTATGCAGGAACCAACCAAGGGAGAATCATCAGAGTGGCAGATGGCGGTGGTACTAATCCTACCTTTACGGTACTTAATACGCCAGGTATTGGCTCCATTTCAGATATTGAGTTTGGAACAGATGAGCAGCATATCATCGTTACGATGACCAATTATAATATTAATAATATTTACTATACTACCGATGGTGGAAATAATTGGCTTCAGAAAGATGGAAATTTGCCAGATATGCCTGTGAGAACGGCATTGGTAAATGCTGAAGATGCAGATGAAGTAATCATAGGTACAGAAATGGGAATCTGGGGAACGAATAACTTTACCAGTCCGAACCCTATTTGGGCTCAATATGCGAGTAATCTAGGCAATGTAAGGGTAACCGATTTAGACTATAGACCATCCACCAGAACAGTATTGGCAGCTACCTATGGTAGAGGAGTATGGACCACCCAAAACTCTACACTTTCTACCAGTGAAGAAGTGAATAAGAGCAGATTGCGTTCTGTGTATCCTAACCCTTCCAGAGGGAACCTGAATGTCCGTTTGCCAGAAGGTGTACATTCAGCTACGGTAAAAATGTTTGATGCTTCAGGAAAACTAGTGTACACGAATCATCAAGTGAAGAATATGGAAGAGTTCTATGTACAGCTGGCAAAAGGAGCATATATGCTTACCGTGGAGAAAGATGGTAAACAATTATTTAGTACCTCTGTAATTATCAGATAATGAAAATAATGATATATACCATGATGATGGCATTAGGAGTTGGCTGTGCGAGTATTCGCACAGCGAGCTCTTTTTTAGATGTGCTTTCATCCACCTATTATATTCGTCATGGAGGGGTGCAAGGAGCGAAGACTTATCATTACGCTCTAGAAATCCACCCAAAGAAAGATGATGCAAAGCAGTTTTCAGACTTTGAATTGCATTTCGGTACGCTGAAAGTACCTATGCAAATGAGTAGTGATGCAGGAAAGAATATACATCTTACAGGTCTATATTCGGTATCTGCAGATTTTCCATCTGTGGAGGAAAATCATGCACATGATGAGAAAAAAGCCGTGCTTCATTACAAAAAATCGGGAAAACCTATCCATATTCCTATTACATTTACCCTTTTCGAAGGAAACCCAAACGAAGAGATGTACCCTTAATAGGTTTTTAGCGAATAGGCGATTGAAATCTAAAAGACTTAAAAATCCAAGAAATAAAAAGAAAAGAGAAGTGATTGTTTTCTTGTTTAAAAGGCTTCTGGCTTTTGACAGTTAGCTTTTTCTAACCTCTAAATTCTAATTTCCAACATCTAATTTCTAAAAGCAGTAGGCAGGAAGCAATGTGAAGGAGGCTTTCGGTTGCTAGCAGTTGGCTTCTAACTTTTTAGCCTTTTAGCTTTCTAGCTTCCAAATTCTAAAATCATTATACATTCTACTTTGTACATTATACAATCTCTAATCTTCAACATCTAAAATTTGTGTCTTGTACCACTTATAAAAAAACTTTTTGTGTATTAGAAAACTTTATCTATCTTTGCCTCGTTATGTTACACACAATCAACACATATAAAAATACTGAAAAAAAGTGGGCCAAAAATTTGGTCAATTCAAATGATTGTGTAAACACACACACACACACACACACACACACACACACACACACACACACACTTACCTTCGCTAAGTGTATATAAATATGCGTGTGTACGCGGAATCTATAAAAAAAATCTAGAGCGAGCAAATATCGGATATTTTAATTTATATCCTCCTTCATTGAGAAGGGGGCGATTTTGTTTGTGTCTATGTCATCATCATAGTTATTCATTACCCCATAGAGGAGAGACCTGCACCAGTACCTTCCCTATCCTTCACCAGAACTTTTTACAAAAATCAATACGATATCAGTGTCTCCCTTCTAATTTGTACAGTTCACTAATTGTTTTTTGGGAGGATAGGGATTTAATAAGGAATTATCTAGAAAAAGGAAAGAAATTAAAGAGTCTAAAGAATCTAAAAAATCAAAATTATCGAAATCATAGAAACGAACGGAATCCTTTAATTTTTTAATCCTCTAATTTTTTAATCCATTAATAATAAAAGCCTATGTCACTAAAATTTAAGACCATTGAGAAGAGCCAACCGGGTGTTTCGGGAGGCGGAGCGAAGAAATATTACGCATCTCCAGTGTACAGCGGAGAGCTGACGCTGGAAGATATGACGAAGCGAATAGAGAAAATTTCTACAGTAAGCGGGGCAGACATCCGTGCGGTGCTGTATGCCTTTGCCGATATATTGCCTGATGAGCTTACCAATGGCTTTATAGTACGCTTGGGAGAGGTAGGATCTTTCCGTCAGAGCATTAGCAGTGAGGGTAAGGAGGCGGAATCAGAAGTAACGGCGAGTGCCATTAGAGACTCTAGGATACTTTTCACACCGGGTAAAAAGCTGAAAGATGCTCTGAAAACAGCCAAGTACGAAAAGGCACCTTAGGGATGGAAAATTTCCTAGCTAGGAAAATATAATTTCCTAGTTAGGAAATTGAAATTCCCTAGTTAGGGAATTGAGACTATGAAAAGAATATATAAAAAAGGGAAAAATCTAAAGAATCTAAAAAAATCGAAATCATCGAAATGAACGGAATCTTTTAATTTTTTCAATCTTTTAATCATTTAATAAAAAAAAATAAATCAACATTTTAAATTTAAAAACGATGAACAAAACAACAATCAAGATCAGTGTGTTAGCGTTCTTAGGTTTTATAACTTATGGCTACGCACAGCAACAGCAGCAAGACCCTTACAGGGGTAAAGTAGGGGTAAACACCATAGAGCCGAGTGCTACGATGGATGTACAGCCGAATAGTGATAACGCTAGAGTAGAGGCAAAAACGAACGAAGGGATTATTGCCCCAAAGCTGAGCAAGACGAGAATTGCGAATATTGCCGCTCCCGTAGAAGGTACTTTAGTGTATGCTACGGATGCTACTTACACTGTAGCAGGTGATGCTACAGTAGATAATAGAGTAGCGAAGATTACGGAAAAAGGGTACTATTATTACAACGGTACCGAGTGGGTGAAAGCGGGGAGTGATAGTGCTGAGCAAATTTGGATAGAAAAAGATGGTAATAAAGTAAGCCTTAAAAGCTCGTTAATCGAACAAGATGTTCACTATACACCTAAAGGTTTTTATCGAACACCTAAAAATAAAACATCCGTTGTAGATTATGATTATAATACAAATCAAACAATAGATACCTCTTTTTCTGATATAAAACAAACAGATTTTTCAATGTATAGTTCCTCTGGTAAAGAATATAATAGAGGATTAGATGGGAATCAATCTTTTGATTTTATTTCAAATCGTTTGGAAGTTGATGGATTAAAAGATAACACAGGAGCGAACTCTAATATTGTATTTCATTCTAATAATGTAACAATACCTCCATCTTATCCTTTAGGTGTTCGGCTACTGAGAACAGGTTTTTTTTCCGCAACGAAACTTAATGATGGTGCTACTTCAGAATTAACTGCTTTAGGAACAAGAGCTTTGGATGCAGGAGCGGGAAACACAGGTACTATTATAGGTACTTCAGGGTCGGTTATGTTACAAAAGTCCGCTGGAATAGTATCTAATATTCATGTAGGACTTACAAGATTGGATATCTTATCTCAAAACAAAGCAAATGTAACTAATCTTATAGGCTCTAGGGTGCATTTTAAAGTTTTGGGTTCTGGAAATATTACCAACATGTATGCATACGCTCCTAGGATAGAAGCCAATGATACTTTCACAGGAACGGTTACTAATTATTATGACTACTATGCAGATGGGCATCCGACTCAGTTTAATGTGACTAATAGATATGGAATCTACATTAGCGGAGCTAATAAAATCAATTATTTAGAATCTAATTTAGGTATAGGAACAAAAGAACCAAAAGGAAAAATTCATGCATTCAATGAAAGAAATGTAGATACGCCTTTATTGGTATTGGGGACTCGAAATAATACCAATAATAATGTAAGTAAAGCTATAGAACTTTATACGGATAATCCTGCTTCTTCTGCAAAAATAAATGTTGTAAGAGGAATAAATTCAGGGTTTACGGGTTTCGCTTTTTCTACCTCTAATTCAGGTATAACAGAAGAGGCAATGAGAATTACTCCAACAGGAAATATAGGTGTCGGCACTATAACCCCATCTGAAAAACTCGATGTAGCGGGTAGTATCAAATCTACGGCTTTAGCAGGATCAGGTAATCGTCCAGTATATGCAGATGCAGAAGGTAAATTGGTAATCGGTAGTTCTACTACTATCAGATCTGCATGGGTTCCAGATACAGCGAGTAATTCTGTACAGCTTGCCATTACATCTGCTAATGGAGACAGAACTACTCACCCAATAAGCATTACAGATGAAGGAATGGTAAGAGCTACTTCTTTCCAAGGAGTTAATGGAGCCACCATCTTCCCAGATTATGTATTCCAAAAGTACTATACAGGAACTTCTTCTATCAAGGCAGATTATAACTTTAAATCATTGAGCCAAGTAGAAGATTTTGTAAAAGCGAATGGACACTTGCCTGGGTATAAATCTGCGGAGACTATTAAGGCACAAGGTTATGTAGATTTAATGGAAACGCAGCTGACCAATGTGGAGAAAATAGAAGAGCTTTATTTGCACAGCATAGAGCAAGACAAAGTGAATAAGCAACAAGCAGAAGCATTGAGAGCTAAAGATGCAGAGATTGCAGATTTAAAGCAGAGGCTTGAGAGATTAGAAAAATTAATCCAATAAATTTTACTTTGCCCTATCAGAGTTTTAGTTCTGATAGGGCTTTTTTTATGATAGTGAGTTTTTAGCTTCTAGCCATTGGCAGTTAGCTTTCTAACTTCCAAATTCTAATCTCTAACTTCTAAAATCATTGTACTTAGAGATGTGATTTTATTTTTGAAATCGGTGTATTTTCTTTGTTCCTTCGTACATTTCGTATTGTAGGAAACGGGTTTCTAATTTTCCGTTGTAGAGTTTTATTTTTCGGGATGGGCGAAGTCCTATTTTCTTTACGGCTTCTAAATCAGAGCTGATGAGCCATGCTAAAGTATTGGGATAGGATTGTTTAAAAGTATCTCCTATTTTTTTATAAAAATCTTCTTGACGAATACGGATTCTTTCGTCATAAGGCGGATTAAATACCATGAGCAGTGGGAAATTTTCTTTTTTGCTCTCGAAAAAATTTTTCTTTTCTATGGTAATCACATCTTCCAGCTCTGCGGAAAGGATATTTTTTTGGGCAATGGATAGCATTTTGTTATCAATGTCATAACCGCGTATCACGCCATTGAACTCCCGAATTCTTTTTAGCCTAAATTCTCGAATGGTAGCAAAGAGGTGACCATCATAATTTTTCCAATTTTGAAAACCAAACCTTTTTCTAAATAGCTGTGCCGGAAGCTCCATGGCTATCATGGCGGCTTCTATGAGGAGTGTCCCCGAGCCACACATGGGGTCTAAGAAATTTCCTTTACCGTCCCATCCTGCTATTTTTAGCATTCCTGCTGCCAGTACTTCATTGATGGGGGCATCTCCAGACTGTACCCTATAGCCTCTTTTGTAGAGGGGTTCGCCTGAGGAATCTAATGCAATGGTAACTTTGTCTTCATCAATATGGAGATGAAATTTAATGTCAGGGTTCTGAGTGTCTATGTTGGGGCGAGTGCTGTATCGGTCTCTAAAAAAATCCACAATGGCATCTTTCATTTTCAGCATCATGAACTGAGAGTGTTTAAACTTTTCAGAGTGTACCGTAGCATCTATGGCAAAAGACTGATGAGGTGAGAGGTAGCTATTCCAGTCTAAAGATTTTAATTTTTGGTAAAACTTATGTTCGTTAAAGGCTTTAAAAGAGGATATAGGCACCAATATCTTGAGTGCCGTTCTTAGGCTGTAATTGATTTTGTAGAGAAAACCGAGGTCTCCCACGCAGTTGACCGCTCTGTTTTTGATTTCTATGGATTTACCGCCAAGCTGTTTTATTTCTTGAGCCAATACTTCCTCTAAGCCGAAAAAAGTTTTTATCTGAATGGAAAAATCTCCGTCTAACTGCATCTGTTTAAAATATAAATTGAAAAAAACGAAAGAAAGAAAATATTTCTTTCTGCAAAATTAAGTATTTTTGCCGAATGGCTTGGTATGCGAAATGGTTTGATACACCGTACTATCATCTTTTGTACAGTAACAGAGATTTTAAAGAAGCAGAGCGTTTTTTGGATTTGCTCACAGAATTTTTACAATTACCAGAAAAAAGCAGCATAATAGATTTGGCTTGTGGTAAGGGGAGGCATTCTTTGTATCTCAATCGGCTAGGGTATGATGTCATCGGGTTAGATTTGTCAGAGAACAGTATTCTTCATAATAAGAAATATGAAAATGATTCGCTGAAATTTGAGGTGCATGACATGAGAATGCCAATGGCGTATCAAAATATCAATGCGGTATTTAATCTGTTTACGAGCTTTGGTTATTTTGATGATGCTCAGGATGACCATAAAGTGTTTCGTTCCGTATCCGAAGTGCTCCAGCCGAATGGTATTTTTGTATTGGATTTTTTGAATGCTGATTTCGTGAGGAGTAATCTCATTGCTTCTGAAATAATCAGAAGAGAGCGGATGGATTTCCACATTAAAAGGAGAATAGAAAACGCTTTCATTATCAAGGATATTTTCTTCAGAGACCAAGGGGAAGATTTTCATTTTTTTGAAAAAGTAAAATTGCATACCATGCAAGAAATAGAACAGCTGGCTCAGCAATATGGTTTGCATCTAAGAGCGAAATTTGGAGATTATCAGCTGAATGAATTTCACCCTGAAACTTCTCCAAGAACGATAATGGTATTTATCAAAAATGAAATGAAAGGATGATGGTGGTTTTATTAATCCTAAGTGTTTTAGTGGGGGTAGTGCTGGGAATTTTTTTTGGTAAAGAAGAGAAAATAGCCAAAAATTTTCTTATTCTCAGTGCGGGTTTTCTCATTGCCATTTGTATGAATGAGCTTTTTCCCTCCATTTATGCTGCACATACGCATTCTATTGGACTTTGGGTGCTGGGGGGCGTAGTTTTACAGATGTTTTTAGAAAATTTTACTAAAGGGTTTGAGCATGGGCATATCCATCAGCCTACAGAGAAGAATATTTTACCTATTGGTTTGGTAATTGGGCTTTTCATTCACGCCTTTATAGAAGGGATACCATTGGCCAATGAAAAAGATTTGGCTTCGCCTTATTTACAAGGGATATTGGTGCATAATGTTCCTATTTCTTTTATATTGGGTACATTTTTATTCAGGCATAAGAAACTTTCCTCTTACTCATGGTTTATTATAGGGCTGTTTGCTATTGCTTCACCTTTGGGGTATTGGTTGGGAGATTTTCTGCCTGTCTCTTATATTCCTTATATTATGGCAATTGTGGGAGGGATATTTTTACATATATCTTCCGTCATTATATTTGAAAGTAATAAAAATCATAATATTGATTGGAAAAAAATCGGTTTTGTGGTTTTGGGGATTGCTTTGGCTACTTTGTTTCATTTCGTAGGGCATGAACATTAATAAACCAGAGGCTGAAACATTTTTTTTCTCCGTGGGTTTGAAATTTTAAATCTTATCTTTGTACCATGAGTGTAGTGGCGAGGCAGGGCATAAAATATACGATGGTGGGGTATGCTGGGTTTTTGCTCGGTGCACTTTCTACTTATTTTCTTTTTCCTTATCATTTTGAGTTTTATGGGACACTTAGCTACATTATGTCTATGGCTGAGATTTTTGTTCCTATCGTGGTATTTGGTATCTCTTATGCTAATGTGAAATTTTTTTATCATACTCACAGTCTGGGGAAGCATCAGAATATTTTCTTTCTTTCTTTGGGGATGATAGTTTTTAATTTTCTTTTATTTTCATTGCTTTTTTTCGGTATCCACTGGCTTTTTCCTTCATTGCAGTTCAGTGAACGATGGAATTATAAGTGGTACATTTTGCCTTTGGTTTTAATATTATCATTATCTCATTTATGTAATCGTTATGCCAGTAATTTTAAGCGAATAGCCATTCCTAATATTTTTGAAAATATTTTTCCTAAGATGGCGAATGTTTTGGCATTCAGTGCGTTTATATTGGGTGTGGTAAGTGCTATTTCTTTGGGGATATTTTTAGGGGTGTTTTTTATGGCTCTGCTGGGCTATTGGATGTATCTACAGCGATTAGAAAAGTTTCAGTGGGATACCGGTACAGATTTTATTAAGAAAGATGGTTTTTATAAATCGTTCCTTAATTATAGTTTTTTTAGTTTCCTAGGTAATATCGGTAACTTTATTGCTATTAAAATTGACAAAGTGATGATAGGTGATTATATCAGCATGCAGGAAGTAGGTATTTACAGTACTATTTTAGGAATTATTTCTTTGATTTCTATGCCTCAATTGGGGCTTTTTAGTATCTCGGCTCCCATTATTAACACTTACTTGGAGGAGAATAATATGGAAGCATTGGATAAATTTCATAAGAAGACTTCGCTGAGTTTATTTTTCTTAGGAACGCTATTATTCACAGGTTTATTGTCAGGGTTTCCTTATCTCACTATGTTCATTAAAAATGGAATGTATCTTTTAGAGTCAGAGCCTGTTATTTGGATTTTGGGTTCTGCTATTCTCATAGATCTGGCTACGGGGTTTAATGGGAATATTATTTCTCTTTCTAAGTATTACCGATTCAATATTTTGGTGATGCTACTTCTCGCTTTTCTTACTATTTTTACCAATTATCTTTTTCTTTCATTTACAGATTTAGGGATAGTAGGAGTGGCATTGGCTACGGCAATTTCTCTTTTATTGTATAATGTAATTAAGTTGGTCTTTAATTATAAAAAATTTAATGTACATCCTATTACCATAGAGATGATATTGCTGGCAATCATTTCTTTTCTATCGGTAATTATTGCTACATATTTACCTGAATTTAGATATCCTTTGGTCAATTTAATCTACAAGCCATTGGTGGCGATAGGTATAGTGCTTTTGGGAAATCATTTTTTTAAGCTTATGCCATTGGATGAATACCTGAATAAGGGATTCCTGAAAAAACTTTTTGGAAAATAATTTTCGATAAAAATGTTATTTTATGGCTCACCATCTCATCATTTCCAACGCCAAAATAGGGTATCATTATCCGTTGGTAGATATCCCACATGCGGAATTGCATACAGGGAAAGTAACGCTTTTGGTAGGAGATAATGGAGTGGGCAAGACCACATTATTAAAATCCATGCTTGGACAATTACCTCTTTTGGATGGGGCTATTTTTTTGGATCAGAGGTCTATTGGTCAAATGACAGCTAAAGAAATAGCACTGAAAATGGCAGTGGTATTTTCTAAATCTAAAATTCCTGATCAGTACACCGTGTTTGATTTAATTGCACTCGGGAAATTTGTTCATTACCCTTATTATTTTCGTTTGTCCAAGAAAGATGAACAGAATATTCATGACATTATTGATATGCTTCATCTTGAGCGGTATAGATATACTCATATTCGTGAACTCTCTGATGGTAACCTCCAAAAATCCTTGATAGGAATGGCATTGGCTCAAGAAACGCCTGTGTTATTATTAGATGAGCCTACTACGCACCTTGATCAAAAAAACAAAATCATCCTTTTGGAATTGCTTAGAGAAATAGCTCAAGCGTATGATAAGTCTATTCTTCTTTCTTCTCATGATTGGCGAATGGCAATGCAGTATGCGGATTTTCTTTGGCTTATAGATAATGGTAAGCTGTACTCAGGGCTTTCGGAAGATGTGCAGAGGATGAAGAAAGATTTTTTTACTGAACACTCCCCCTTATTTTCATCTGCTTTTATTCCTCCTAATATTCAAGGCGATGTGGAGCATATTGAGCTGATGGTAAAAGCATTACAGAAGAATTTTTCTACTGATTTATCTTCGGTAAATATTGTTTTTAAGAATCGTCAAATTTTTATTTCTTTTTTGGATAATCAAAAAGAATACATAGTAAATAATTTATTTGAAACAATTGAACTTCTTAAAAAAATAGGATTTTAAAAAATAATATTTCTTTTATTATTGGATTTGCTAAAATTTAACATTATTTTAACATTGTTTGTTATTATGCGTGCATAATATTTGCTACCTTTGAGTAAAATATGATATTATGAACAATTTAACGAATGAAAAAGTAGAGAGTATAGATCTCATCTTGAAACAAACATGGTTGGCAGTTTCTAAAATGTATTCTGAAATCGCTCAGGCGTATGATTCCACTACGGTACAAGCATTGACATTGCTGAAAATAGACCCTAAACATGGTACTCGTAGTACGGATTTGGGGCCTAAAATGGCAATAGAGCCTACTTCGCTTACTAGAATTATTAAACTTTTGGAAGATGGGGAATATATCTATAAAGATAAAGGAAGTGATGATAAAAGAGAGGTTTTTATTAAACTTACAGAAAAAGGGGTAAATGCGAGAAATATTTCTAAAGAAATGGTACTTTCTTTTAATAAGATGATTGTGGATAAAATAGATGCTGAAAAATTAGAGGTATTTAAAGAGGTAATGGATACCATCTTGAGCCTTGCCCTTGATGCGATTGCTAAGAATAAAAAATAATAGAAAAATTATTGTAAAACAGTTGTATCTTTTTATTGTACTTGTTAAGGGAAAATAAAAGGTAAATATAAAACCTATCATATATGAAAAAAAGAAGAATCAAGCACATTACGGTTTTAGGTTCTGGAATTATGGGGAGTGGAATTGCCGCACATTTTGCTAATATCGGTGTGGAAGTGCTTATGCTGGACATCGTCCCAAATGAACTCTCTGACACCGAACGAAAAAAAGGACTGACCGAAGAAAGCAAAGCGTTCAGAAATAGAATTGCTACTGAGAATTTTGAAAAATTAAAAAAATCAAGTCCTGCTTTGCTGTATTCTCCAAAGTTTGCAGAGCGGATTACAGTAGGGAATTTTGATGATGATTTACACAAAATAAAAAATACCGATTGGATTATCGAAGTCGTGGTGGAAAGATTAGATATTAAAAAATCGGTTTATGAAAAGATAGAGCAGTTTCGGAAAGAAGGTACTTTGGTGTCTTCTAATACTTCAGGAATACCTATTCATCTCCTTACTGAAGGGCGAAGTGATGATTTTAAAAAGCATTTCGCAGGAACCCACTTTTTTAATCCTGTACGGTATTTACCACTTTTAGAGGTGATTCCTACTAAAGATACTGCCCCAGAAATTGTAGAATTTTATAAAGAATACGGAACGAAGTTTTTAGGGAAAACCACAGTCATCGCTAAAGATACCCCTGCTTTCATAGCGAATAGAATAGGTGTATTTAGCATGATGGACTTACTTCATAATGTGAGGAAATTAGGCCTTACCGTATCAGAGGTAGATAAACTTACAGGGCCTATCATAGGAAGGCCGAAATCTGCTACATTCAGAACGGCAGATGTGGTAGGCTTGGATACTCTCGTCATGGTGGCAAAAGGGGTGCATAAGAGCGGTATGGAAGCACAAAATTTTAATGATGTATTCCAGTTGCCAGACTATATCCAAACCATGGTGAGTAATAAATGGTTAGGAGCTAAAACAGAAGGAGGCTTTTATAAAAAAGTAAAAAATGCAGAGGGGAAATCAGAAATTCATGAGCTGAATTTGGAGACATTAGAATATTCAGCACAAGCTAAATCTAATTTTCCTACGCTAGAGCTTACCAAAAACATTGACAAGCCAATAGACCGATTTAAGGTGCTGATTGGTGGAAAGGATAAGGCATCGGAACTGTATAAAAAGTCGCTAGGTGCATTGTTTGCTTATGTTTCTCACAAAGTGCCTGAGATTTCAGACGAAATTTATAAGATAGATGATGCCATGCGTGCAGGGTTCGGCTGGGAGAATGGACCTTTTGAAATTTGGGACGCCGTAGGAATAAAAAAAGGCGTAGAGCTGGCTAATGAAGCAGGATATATTGTATCTGACTGGGTGAAAGAACTTGCGGAAAATAACGGCTCTTTTTATCAAGTTAATGATGGAGGGCTTACCCTTTTCTTTGACAAAGAGAAAAAAGAATACGCCCAAATTCCAGGGCATGAGCAGTTCATCATATTAGATAATATCCGAAAAAATAAAACGCTATGGAGTAATTCTGGAGCGGCTATTCAAGATTTAGGAGACGGAATTATCAATTTTGAAATTCGTTCTAAAATGAACTCCTTAGGTGGGGAAGTTTTGGATGGGCTCAATCGTGCCATAGACCTTGCAGAAAAGGAATACGATGGTTTAGTTATTGCCAATCAAGGAGCGAATTTCTCCGTAGGAGCCAACTTAGCCATGATTCTTATGATGGCCGTGGAGCAAGACTGGGATGACCTTAACATGGCAATTGCTTATTTCCAAAAATCTATGATGAGAGTGAGATATTCCTTCGTACCAGTAGTGGTGGCTCCTTTTGGAATGACCCTTGGGGGAGGTTGTGAAATGACACTTCATGCGGATAGAGTGGTAGCTGCCGCAGAAACTTATATCGGATTGGTAGAAGTAGGCGTAGGAGTAATCCCTGGAGGCGGTGGAACTAAGGAAATGACGCTAAGAACTTCCAGAGATTTTGTGAAAGACGATGTGAAAAATAATAGACTGAGAGATGCTTTTATGAATATCGCAATGGGTAAAGTGGCTACCTCTGCATATGAAGCTATGGATATGCATATTTTGGAAAAAGGTAAAGACCTTATCGTAGTGAATAAAAATACCCAAATCCAAACGGCAAAATCCGTAGCATTAGCAATGGCTGAGCAAGGCTATACCCAGCCGATACAGCAGAAAGTAACCGTCTTAGGTAAAGATGCTTTGGGAATGTTTTATGTAGGTACGGATCAGATGTTGGCAGGGAATTTCATCTCAGAACACGATAAGAAAATTGCAGATAAACTCGCTTTCGTAATGGCAGGAGGAAATCTCTCAGAACAAACGCAAGTATCAGAACAATATCTCCTTAACTTAGAGCGAGAAGCATTCTTACAGCTCTGCGGAGAAAGAAAAACGCTAGAAAGAATCCAATACATGCTCCAAAAAGGAAAACCATTGAGAAATTAAATTGATTTTTTCATTGTATAAAGTACAATGTAAAAGGTATAAAGATATAAGATTGTAAATTAATGTATTAAGAAAATAAAAATTATAACCATATTGTAGGCTTATAATACATTAATACTGTATTGAACAATTAACCAGCACTATACAATTAAAAATGCATAATTTCAGAGAATTGGAAGTTTGGAAAAAAGCGATGGCTCTTACTACAACTTACTATAGCGTGTCTAGAGATTTTCCGAAAGAGGAAGTGTTCGGATTGACCTCGCAGTCTCGGAGAAGTTTGATTTCCATAGCGTCTAATATAGCCGAAGGAGCAGGAAGAGAGACGGATAAACAGTTTGTTCAATTTTTATCCATTGCTTTGGCATCATCATTTGAATTTGAAACTCAATTGATTGTAGCTAATAACTTGGATTACATTTCAAAAGAATGTTTTGAAAATATATTTAGTGATTTGAGATATATTCAGAATATGCTTATAAAACTGATAAACAAGCTAAAGCAATAGCAAAATTTTGCACATTATAAAAGTAAAGTCATCATACTTTGTACCAGTATAATATTAATATAAGAATAAAGTTGTTGTATAATAAAAAATCATTATACTTAGTACATTATACTTAGTACATTATACAATAAAACAAAAAGAATATGAAACCAGCATACATTATAAAAGGGTTTAGAACTGCCGTGGGTAAAGCACCTAAAGGAAGTCTAAGATTTACTAGACCAGACATTATGGCCGCTACTGTAATAGAAAAACTTATGGAAGCGGTGCCACAGTTAGATAAAAATAGAATAGATGACCTCATCGTGGGAAATGCAATGCCCGAAGCAGAGCAGGGACTTAATGTTGCCAGACTCATCTCCCTCATGGGACTTAATACCGATAAAGTGCCAGGGGTAACCGTGAATAGATATTGTGCATCGGGTTCTGAGGCTATCGCTATTGCTTCTGCTAAGATTCAGGCAGGTATGGCAGATTGTATCATCGCAGGGGGGACAGAATCTATGAGCTACATCCCTATGGGCGGATACAAGCCTGTGCCAGAAACGAATATCGCTAAAACTAACCCCGACTACTATTGGGGAATGGGCTACACTGCAGAGGCGGTGGCGAAGGAGTTCGGTATTACCAGAGAAGAACAAGATGAGTTCGCATTTTATTCCCATCAGAAGGCATTGAAGGCGTTGGAAGAAGGGAAATTTGTGAATCAAATCGTCCCAATTCCTGTGGAGCATACTTTTGTAGATGAAAACCAAAAACTTCAGACCAAGAAATTTGATTTCGCCATAGATGAAGGTCCAAGAAAAGACACTTCTTTGGAGGGACTGGCAAGGCTGAAACCTGTTTTTGCCAATGGAGGAAGCGTAACGGCAGGAAATTCGTCCCAAATGAGTGACGGGGCGGCCTTCGTTATTGTGATGAGCGAAGATATGGTAAAGGAGCTAGGATTAGAACCCGAAGCTCGATTGGTGGCTTATGCTGCGGCGGGTCTTGAACCGAGAATTATGGGAATGGGGCCTATTCACGCTATTCCCAAAGCACTGAAACAAGCTGGGCTGGCATTGAATGATATTGAATTAATAGAGCTTAATGAAGCTTTTGCTTCTCAATCCGTTGCCATTAGAAAAGAACTTGACCTTAATCCTGAAATTCTCAATGTGAATGGGGGAGCTATCGCTTTGGGGCATCCACTCGGTTGTACGGGGACAAAACTTACCGTTCAGCTCATTGATGAAATGAAACGAAGAGGTAACAAATACGGTATGGTAACCATGTGTGTAGGAACAGGACAGGGAGCAGCATCCATCTTTGAAATCATGTAATTGTACAAAGTGTAAAGTACGATGTACAAAGTATAGCGTATAAAGACTTATAAGGGAAATTTCACGCGAGGCTTACGGAGATTTCACGCGAGGCTTACGGAGATTTCACGCGAGGCTTACGGAAATTTTCTTCGAGGCTTACGGAGATTTTGCTCGGACTTGACGGAGATTTAAGTACAATGGACAAAGTATAAAGTACAAAGACTTCTGACGGAGATTTTCCTAAAAGAGCCTAAAGCTTACTGCTTACTGCTTAAAAATTGTTAAAAAAATAAACTTATGAATACACTAAAAGGAGGAGAATTCCTCATTAAACCAATAGAAGCAAAGTATGTTTTTTCATTAGAAGAACTTACAGAGGAACAAAAAATGCTTCGCGACTCTGCAAAGGAGTTTATCGATAAAAAAGTGGTACCCAATAACGAAAGATTCGAAAAGAAAGACTATGCCTTTACTGAAGAATGTATGAAGGAACTCGGTGAACTGGGATTGCTTGGCATCGCTGTGCCTCAGGAGTATGGTGGTTTGGGAATGGGCTTTGTGAGTACTATGCTCGCATGTGATGCTACTTCTGGTGCCAATGGTTCACTGGCCACTGCCTATGGTGCACATACAGGGATAGGTACTTTGCCTATTTTGTTTTACGGTACAGAAGAGCAAAAACAAAAATACCTCCCTCATTTGGCTGCAGGAACTAAATTCGGTGCCTATTGTCTTACAGAGCCCGATGCAGGGTCTGATGCCAATAGCGGAAAAACGAAAGCCAGATTATCAGAGGACGGAAAACATTATATCATTAACGGACAGAAAATGTGGATTTCTAACGCAGGTTTTGCAGATACTTTTACTTTTTTTGCCAAAATAGATGATGATAAGAACCTTACAGGTTTTGTTGTGAATCGTTCCGAATTAGAGCAGCTTGAAAGCTTAAGTTTGGGCGAAGAGGAGCATAAACTTGGCATCAGAGCATCATCTACCCGTCAGGTGTTTTTTAATGATATGAAAATCCCTGTAGAAAACCTTCTGGGAGAGAGAAATAATGGGTTTAAAATCGCCCTTAACGCTCTCAATGTAGGTAGAATAAAGCTGGCAGCGGCTTCCTTAGATGGGCAAAGAAGAATTATCCAACAGGCAATTCAGTACTCCAATGAAAGAAAACAATTTGGGGTGAGTATCTCTACTTTCGGTGCTATTCGTAAGAAAGTGGCAGAGATGGCAACACTTCATTTCGTGAGCGAATCAGGAACTTACCGTGCAGCAAAAAATATTGAAGATAAAATTGCTCAATTCATAGAGGAGGGAATGACGCATCAGCAGGCAGAACTTAAAGGTGTGGAAGAGTTCGCAGTAGAATGCTCTATCCTTAAAGTATTCGTATCTGATGCTACTCAGCACATCGCTGATGAAGGTATCCAGATTTATGGAGGAATGGGCTTCTCTGAAGATGCTCCTATGGAAGCGGCATGGAGAGACTCTAGAATTTCAAGAATCTATGAAGGTACTAATGAAATTAACAGATTGCTCGCCGTGGGAATGCTTATCAAAAGGGCTATGAAGGGGCATCTGGATTTAATTTCTCCAGCGATGGAAGTAGGCAAAGAACTCATGAGCATACCGTCCTTTGAAGTACCAGACTACTCTGAATATATGAGCGAAGAAAAAGCCATTATTGCCAATCTGAAAAAAGTTTTTCTCATGGTGTCAGGAGCAGCATTACAAAAGTATATGATGGATATAGAAAAGCAGCAGCACCTGCTTCTGAATGCTTCTGAAATTCTGAATCAGATTTACATGGCAGAATCAGCAATACTTAGAGCTGAAAAGCATTTTGATACCGATAGCGTAGAGGCGGCTATGGCAAGGCTGAATCTTTATCATGCGGTAGAAAAAATCATTGTAGCTGCCAAGGAGGGAATTATCTCTTTTGCGGAAGGAGATGAACAGCGTATGATGCTTTCTGGAGTAAGAAGATTTACTAAATACACCAACTATCCGAATATTGTAGCACTCACGGAAAAAATAGCAAGTGCCAAGATTGGATAAAAAAAGAGGCTGTCCCATGGTTTTAGGACAGCTTTTTTTATTTCGCTTTTTTCCTTGAAAACTAAAAATATGATTTTTCCTGCCGAGAAGTTCTAATGTTTTTTTCTTGCTTATTTTATCTCAAATCCGGTGAATTAATGAGGTTCTGCCTAAGGACTCTCTTTAGAAAAATTACTCCTTGACCGATTGGAAGATTTTCCTCAACAAAAAGTGAAAATTTAAATATAAAAATAGGGTTTATCAAGTGAAAACCCTATTTTATTTTTGATTAATTTTTTAATATCTTGGATTCTCTTTTCCTTATCCAAAATAAGTAACTCCCAAGTAACAGAGTGCTGCCACTATAGCGGAAATAGGAATGGTAAGCACCCATGCCCAAAGTAGGCTTACAGTGATTCCCCACCTTACGGCAGATATTCTCTTGGTAAGCCCTACCCCGATGATAGATCCCGTAATGGTATGCGTGGTAGAAACTGGAATACCAAAATGATCCGTAAGGAAAAGCGTCATGGCTCCTGCTGTTTCGGCACTTACGCCTTCTAGAGATGTTACTTTAGTAATTTTAGTCCCCATGGTTTTCACTATTTTCCATCCACCACTCATGGTTCCTAAACCAATGGCAATAAATGACACCAAAGGTACCCAAATATAATCTTGGGTAAAGAAATCAAATCTTTCAGCATGCGGAAGAAGTGCATAAGGGTCATTCCCTCCTATCATATTCACATGATAGTAAATTACGGCTGCACCAATGATTCCCATTACCTTTTGAGCATCATTAAGACCATGCCCAAGACTGAAAAGTGCTGAAGAAAAAAGCTGCATTTTCTTAAATGCCGATTCCGCTTTATGAGGATTGGATTTTCGGCAAATATTGACAATGATAAGCGTAATGATTACCGAAGCAATCATACCTATTACCGGTGCTAAAAAAATGAATAAGAAGATAGGAATTACTTTGCTGTATTTCACTACATCTTGTGTAAAAAGCATCTGAAATGCCAGTTTTAGCTTTTCAAACATGGATAAATCAGGCTGCGTTACCGCGATATGGTGATAATCCTGCATCAGGGCATGCATGAGAGCAGCCCCTAAAAAACCTCCGATGAGCGTATGCGAAGAGGAAGAAGGGATACCAAACCACCAAGTAAGCAGATTCCAAGCAATAGCCGCTACTAATCCCGCAAATATCACTTCTAAATTAATAAAGTTTTCATTTACAGTCTTGGCAATGGTGTTACCTATTTTAAATTCACCGATGATGTATGCCGCAATGAAAAACGCCGCAAAATTCCAAACGGCCGCCCAAAGTACCGCCTGAAAAGGGGTAAGTACTTTAGTAGATACGATGGTGGCAATAGAATTGGCAGCATCATGAAATCCATTGATATAATCAAAAATCAACGCCAAAGTAATGATGGCGATAAGAAGTATAGGAAATTCCATACACAAAAAAATTGGTTCTACTCTAAGCGTATTTAATAATGATACTATCTAAAACATTGGCCACATCTTCTGCCTTATCGGTTACCTCTTCTAGATAATTAAGCACTTGTTTTACCTTGATAATATTAATCGGATCATTGGTTTCAAACAGTTTGATAAGTGCCTCGCTTTGAACATCATCTGCGATATTCTCTATACTATTAATCTTAATACAAGATTCTTTTACTGCAGCTAAATCTTTAAAATCTTTAAGATTATCAATGGCCTTTTGAATCTCTACACACGCTTTATGGATAAGAAGTGCAAATTCCTGATAAGCCGCTGTTTCTGGGCTTTTATACAAGAAAATGTATTTAGTAGAAGCATAGATATAATCTGCAATATCATCTAAGCTCGTTGCTAGAGAGTGAATATCTTCTCTATCAAAAGGAGTGATGAAGTTTTTCCCTAGTTCTACATAAATTTGATGCGTGGTATCATCATTGACATGCTCATATTCTCCTATTTTTTTTAGGAGCATATCATCATTCATGTCAAAATCTTTGATACCTTCGTAGAAAGCTTCTGACATCTCTACTAGCGTATTCGCCATTTTTTCAAACAACACAAAAAAGACCTTGTCTTTCGGTTGAAATGCTTTAAAAATGTTTCCAATTCCCATGTTAATTTTATTCTTAATTTTCTTGTGGCAAATATCCAAATAATTACCGTTAATTATATATTAATTTTTATTAACATTCGTCATGTTTTTGAAATTTATAGTTTTTACAAATACTACTTCAAAAAATAAAAAAGGCGGAGAATGAAGAGGTTTTGAATCTTTAAGCGTATCTATGTATAAACCAAAATTACACAAAGGTAAGTATATATGAGCAATTTATTTAAAGAATTAGAGGAGATTGATGAAAAAAACAGAGACGCCTAAAAAAATTGCGTCTCTAAAAAATTATATTCTACCTTCTTGGATTTCGTTAATGATTTCAGGATTAATAAGTGTAGAGGTATCTCCAAAATTAGAAAAATCTCCTTCCGCTATTTTTCTCAATATCCTACGCATAATTTTCCCAGAACGGGTTTTAGGAAGGCTACTTACAAACTGGATTTTATCTAGCTTCGCTATAGGACCTACCCCCTCAGCAATTACTTGATTAATTTCCTTTCTTAGGTTTTCTCTATCTCTACTTTCTCCCACTTCTTTTAGCATCACAAAACCATACAATGCATTTCCTTTAATATCATGTGGATAGCCTACAATAGCAGATTCTGCCACCGCAGGATGTAGATTTACGCTATCTTCTATAGGTGCAGTACCTAGATTGTGCCCCGAAACTATGATCACATCATCTACTCTTCCTGTGATTCTATAGTAACCTGTTTCATCTCTTAATGCCCCATCTCCCGTAAAATATTTTCCTGGAAATGCCGAAAAATAGGTTGCTCTATACCGCTCATGGTCTCCCCATATCGTCCTTGCAATTCCCGGCCATGGAAAACGAATGCACAAATTACCATCTACTTGATTTCCTGAAATCTCATTTCTTTTCTCATCCATTAAAACGGGCTGAATTCCTGGCAATGGCAGCGTAGCATAGGTAGGCTTGGTAGGGGTAACAAAAGGAATGGGCGAAATCATGATACCTCCCGTTTCCGTTTGCCACCAAGTATCCAAAATAGGGCATTTTTTCTTCCCAATATGGGTGTTAAACCAATGCCATGCTTCGTCATTGATAGGTTCTCCTACAGAGCCAATAACCCTAAGGCTAGATAGATCATGTTTTTCTACCCATTCAATGGATTCCTTTGCCAAAGAACGAATGGCTGTAGGTGCGGTATAAAATTGTGTTACTTTATGTTTCTCTATGATTTCCCAAAAACGATCAGGCTCAGGATAGGTAGGTACCCCCTCAAAAATTACCGTGGTAGCTCCATTAATGAGAGGTCCATAGATAATATAAGAATGTCCTGTAATCCAGCCCACATCTGCTGAGCACCAATGCACATCATTCTCCCTGTAGTCAAAAACATTTTGAAAAGTATAGCCCGTATAAACCATATACCCCGCTGTAGTATGTAGCATTCCTTTAGGTTTTCCCGTGGACCCCGAAGTGTAGAGAATGAAAAGCGGATCCTCGGCATCCATTATTTTAGTAACGAAGTCATTTGATGCCTTGTCTAAATATTCTGCCAACCAAAAATCTCTCCCCTCTTTCATGGTTACTTCATGTCCCGTTCTTTTTACTACTAAAACTTTTTTTACAGAAAGACACGCTTCCACTGCTTCATCTATGATACTTTTTAGGTCTATAGATTTGTTTCCTCTATAGCTTCCATCAGAAGTGATAATGACTTTTGCTCCGCAATCATTTACCCGCGAGGATACCGCAGAAGCAGAAAAACCTGCAAAAATAACGGAATGCACTGCTCCCATCTTTGCACAAGCCAACATTGCTACCGCTATTTCTGGAATCATTGGAAGGTAAATACATACTCTATCTCCTTTTTGCACTCCCATTTCGGTGAGAACATTGGCCATTTTACATACTCTAGAATGAAGTTCCCTATAACTGATGTATTGTGCTTGTTCATTAGGATTATTCGGTTCCCAGATAATTGCTGTCTTTTCTCCTCTCTCATTGAGGTGTCTATCTAAACAGTTTTTAGTGATATTCAGTTTTGCATTTTTAAACCATTTGATATGTGCATTTTCCATATCAAAATCCACTACTTTACTCCACCTTTGATACCAAACGAAATTTTCATCGGCTATTTTATCCCAAAATTTCTTGGGATTCTTTATGGATTTCTTATATTGTTTAAAATAATCTGGAAGATCTTGAATTTGGTATTTTCTCATCTGTTTAATTTTTTCTTTGGGGAAGTTACAAATTTTTTCTTTTCATAAAATCAAAGTCGTGAAAAAAAACATGAATCCGCATGATAGATTTCTTCGGTAAAAACAAGATGAATTACCACAAAAATTTCAAAACATGAATATTTATCGATCTATATGACCTAGATTCAACTTATAAAAGTAACTTTCCGTTATTATTAATTGCTTTCAAATATATTTCTTTTGAACTTAAAAAAACAAATCTTTTGCGTGGTCTTGTATTTAAAACATTTCTTACTGATTGTCAAAGCATAAAATCAATAAAAAAGCTTAAGTTTGCTCTTATATTACGCTCGTCAATTACTCTTTTTCAAATAAAAATGAATATTTTTTGAAAAAAAATTTTGTGATTCCAATTTTTCTATTAATTTTGTTGGGAAAGATTTCAAAACAATTATGATGAGTGACTACAAAGAACGCCACGAGAATGAAATTTTTACCAGAGTACTAAAAGCTGGTAGAAGAACTTACTTTTTTGATGTCCGTGAAACCAAAGCGGGAGATTATTACCTTACCATTACTGAAAGTAAAAAAACTTTGCATGATAATGGAGAGGCTACTTTTGAAAAGCATAAAATCTATCTCTACAAGGAAGATTTTAAGGCTTTCCAAGAAATGCTAGGAGAATCATGTGAGTTTATCCTTACAGAAAAAGGAGAGGATGTAATTTCTGAGAAGCATGATAAAAATTTTAAATCGAGAAATTTCACCATTGAATCAGAGGAGGAAATTTAAGTAATAAATTTAATTTTATTTTCATTAAAAAACACAAAAGCATCCTGATAGCTTATCGGTATGCTTTTTTTCAATCTATGAAGCATATGAAAAAAAGATTTTTCTGGAGTACGCTATTTATCTTTATAGTACAATTATTTTTCGCTCAAATCAAAGATCCTGTAAAGTTTACCTATGCTATTAATGCTATAGATGATACTACTTATGAAGCGGTATTGAGTGCTAAGCTGGAAAAAGGGTGGCATATTTATTCTCAAGATTTACCCGAAGATAGCGGTATTCCTACTGAGATGCTTCTCTCTTCTAAAGAGGGTATTACCTTGGTAGGGAAAGTAGTAGAAGTAGGAAAAAAACACAGCGAATTTTCCGAAGCCTTCGGAGCTCAAATTGTTTATTACAGTAATTCTGTTCTTTTTAAACAAAAATTTAAACTCAAAAAGCCAGAGGCTAAAGCCACAGTTACTGCTGAAATCACTTATCAGACTTGCGATGATAAAGTATGTTTGGCACCTGTTACTTTAGAATTTCAAAAAACAGTAGAAGGTAAGAAAGTGGAAACTTCCGTAACTACTGACGAGGAAGTTATACCCACAAAGGAAGTGAAAACGGACTCTGCCATTGCAGCTGTGCCAATGGTAAATGAAACCCCAGCAGAAGCTCATGTTACTGCCCCACAAGGACTTAAATTTAGTACGATAGACATTCAAAACCCTTTAACCGATTGTGGGGAAAAGAAAACGGAAGAAAGTGGGCTATGGATGTATCTCTTCCTTGGATTCATTGGTGGTTTGGTGGCACTCCTTACGCCATGTGTTTTCCCAATGATTCCCCTTACGGTGTCTTTCTTTACCAAAGGTTCAAGAGATAAAGCGAAAGGGCGTTCTCAAGCACTATTATACGGATTTTTTATCTTAGTTATCTTCATCTTACTTTCCGTACCTTTCCACCTCATTGATGGTATTGCAGGAAATATTTTTAATGAAATTTCTACTTCGGTAACGCTCAATATCGCCTTTTTCCTTATTTTCCTCTTCTTTGCAGGGAGTTTCTTTGGTTACTATGATATTACCTTACCAAGTGCCATCGCAAATAAATCTTCTAAAGCAGAAGAAGCAGGAGGAGTCATTGGGATTTTCTTTATGGCACTCACCCTTGTCATTGTATCTTTCTCTTGTACAGGGCCTATATTGGGGACGCTATTAGGAAGTGCCGTAACAGGTTCTACAGATGTGCCTATGCTGCTTACTTTTGCCTTGGCAGGATTCGGGCTTTCGTGGGCCATTGTTTTTGGACTATTAGCACTCTTCCCACAGGCACTACAAAGTTTACCCAAATCAGGTGGATGGATGAATACTGTAAAGGTATTCCTTGGCTTTGTGGAACTGGCATTGGCATTGAAATTTTTATCAAAAGCCGACTTAGTAACCAAAACCTTCTTGCTCAAAAGAGAGTTATTTATTGCACTTTGGATACTCATCACAATAGGATTGGTACTCTATCTGTTCGGGGTGATTCGTTTTCCACATGATGATAAAAAAGCAAAAATTTCTACTACTAGAAAAGTGATTGGCTTCCTTGGTATAGGCTTCATCGTGTATTTGGTACAAGGGCTTATCCCTTCTGATAAACCTAAATTACAGTTGCTTTCAGGAATTTTACCTCCTGCTAATGTGAGCTATTTCCATAAAGAAGGAGATGATTTCATGGGAATAAAAATGGAACACGACTTCTTTAAAGCTTTAGAAATAAGTAAAGAACAAAACAAACCTGTACTCATAGATTTTACTGGATACGGCTGTGAAAACTGTAGAAAAATGGAGGAGTTTGTATGGTCAGAGCCTGATATATTACCTATTCTTCAGCAAGATGTGGTACTGGCTTCCCTCTATGTAGATGATAAAGAAAAACTCCCTGAAAATGAACAAACGAGTATAGATATGGGGGGGGGACAGATGAAAAAAATAAAAACCATTGGGGATAAATGGAGCATGTTCCAGCAGTTGAATTTTAATAATAATTCTCAGCCGCATTATGTACTCCTTATGCCAGACGGAAGATTGATTAATCACCCTGTATCTGGCTATATGCCAAAAGAGGACTTCAAAAAATTCTTAGAATGCGGAATAGCGTATTATAAGAAGAATAGATAGTTTCTATTCATTCGTATAGCTCTTTATAGACTAGGAACGAATGAAAATATCAAAGAAATAATCTATAATATATTTCTAAAAAAGAATTCAAAAGAAACAAACGATGGAACTTCTACATCATTATCAAGATATAATATCAAAAGCAATAACGCGTTATCAGTTTAAAGATAAGCCAGAAGAGCTCTATGCTCCGATGAATTATATTATTTCTAACGCAGGAAAAAGGCTCAGACCTATTATGGTGCTTATGGCATGCGAACTTTTTGGAGGGGATATCCAGAAATGTATTAAACCAGCTTTGGCAATAGAGTTTTTCCATAATTTTACATTGATTCATGATGATATTATGGATGAGGCTCCTCTCAGAAGAGGAAAGCCTACGGTACATACGCTGCATGGTATTAATACGGGGATTCTTTCAGGAGATGGTCTTTTGCTTAAGGCGTATAAGTTTTTTGAAGATTTAGAACCTCATATTTTTAAGGCGTGCATCCGTGTATTTACCCATACAGGGCTTTTGCTTTGTGAGGGACAGCAGTATGATATTAATTTTGAAACGCAAGAGAAAGTTACCTTCCAAGACTATATCCGAATGATTACTTATAAAACGGGAGTGCTTGCTGCCAGTTCCTTTGAGATAGGGGCTTTAATTGCGGGAGCAGATTTTAAAGATGCAAAAGCCATTTTCAATTTCGGAAAACATTTAGGCATCGCTTTCCAAATTAAAGATGATTATTTAGATGTATTCGGAGATATGGAGCAATTCGGAAAAAAACAAGCGGGGGATATTTACGAAAATAAAAAAACAGTGCTTTACCTTTTAGCAAGAGAAAATGCCAATGAAGAAGAGCGAAAAGAATTGGATTTTTGGTATGCTAAAAAAACCGATAATGTGGATAAAGTGTATGGAGTAGAAAAAATCTTCCGAAAGACAAAAGCGGATGAAAAGACGCTAAGGTTGATAGAAAAGCATAATGAAATAGCTCATAACTACCTGATGCAGATTAATGCACCTGAAGAAAAAAAGAGACCTTTTATAGAGCTGGCAAATTATCTTTTGAGGAGAGAAAGTTAGAGGTTAGGTGTTAGAAAGTTAAGAAATGATGAGGTTAAAAGCCTCCTGCCTATTGCTTCCTGCTTATTGCCTATTATTAAACATAAAAAAATGAAATTTAGAACAGAAGTTTTTATTTCGGAGCAATCCGTGAAAATTCAGCCCAATAGTGCTATATTGAGTATGGGGTCTTGCTTTGCAGATGAATTGGCTTATGTTTTTAAAAAATCACAATTCCAAATCTTGTCCAATCCCTATGGTACGATGTTTAACCCCTTTTCCATCGCTGAAGCCATAGAAAGAATGGAAAAAAATCAGAGTTACTCTGAAAGTGATTTATTAGAATACAAAGGGAAAATAATCTCTTTAGACCATCATACCGAGTTTGATGGGATTTTCGTAGAAGATGTATTAAAAAGAATTAATGAATCCCTGAAAGCAGCACATTTTTTTCTTCAAAAAACACAGTTTGTTTTTATTACTTTGGGAACCAGTTTTGTACATCGTTTTTTGCCTAAAGATAAATGGGTGGCCAATTGCCATAAAATTCCAAATAAATTCTTTGAAAAACAATTGCTCACAGAACAGCAAATTCGTGAAAGTATAGAAAGAATTATCACTTCTATAAAAAATATATGTACTGATGAGGTGGCGGTGTATTTTACCGTTTCACCCGTTCGGCATACTCGGGAAGGAATGGTAGAAAATCAGCGAAGTAAATCCAGACTCATTTCCGCTCTTCATGATGTGGTAGAACAATATGATACTGTGCATTATCTCCCTATTTATGAACTGATGATGGATGACCTTAGGGATTATAGATTTTATAAAGAAGACATGATACACCCTTCGGAACAAGCGTTTCAATATATTTTTGAGAAATTTAGCCAAGCGTTTTTTTCACCTTCCGCATTGGATTTTATGGATGAAAATATGAAAATTCAGCAAGGATTGGCACACCAGCCTTTGGATGAAAAAAGCATAGATTATATTAATTTTCAGCGGAAATTAAAGGAAAGAATAAAAGCACAACAGGCAAAGGTACAGCACACTATTTTTTCCGAAGAACTCCAAAAACTCCCTTATTTATTATGATAGATACCCATACTCATCTCTATTCAGAACAGTTTGATGAAGATAGAAAAGAGATGATAAAGAGAGCTTTAGATGCAGGTGTAGAACGATTTTATCTTCCTGCAATAGATGCTTCTCATCATGAAAAAATGCTTGCTTTGGAGGCAGAATATCCTGAATATATGCACGCTATGATGGGGCTTCATCCTTGCGATGTTCGTGCTGAAGATTATCATCATGAATTGGCTATTGTTAAAAAATATTTAGATGAAAGAACTTTCTGTGCCATTGGAGAAATCGGCATTGATTTGTATTGGGATAAAAGCACTTTTGGTATTCAGAAAGAAGCATTTGAACAGCAAATTGATTGGGCAATAGAGAAAGATATTCCTATAGTCATCCACAGCCGAGAAAGTACAGAGGAAACGCTGGCGATTTTAAATGCTAAAAAACATCCTAGACTCAGAGGGATTTTTCATTGCTTCTCAGGGAATAAAGAACAGGCAGAGCGGGTGGTAGAGCTTAATTTTCTATTGGGTATCGGTGGAGTAGTTACCTTTAAAAATGGGAAAATAGACCAATTTATTGCCCAAATTCCTTTGGAGCATATCGTATTAGAAACAGATGCTCCTTATCTTGCTCCCGTTCCTCATAGAGGAAAGAGAAATGAGAGTGCTTTTATAAAACTCGTTGCCGAAAAACTCGCTACGCTTTATCAAAAACCATTAGAGGAAATCATCGCCCAAACATCAGCTAATGCCAAGAGGGTATTCAGGTAAGGGAAATATGTTTTGTATAAAATGCGTGGAATAGTTCAGTGATTTCTATTCCACTTCGTTTTTTAGTACTTTTTTTGCTACATTTCCCACGGTAAGCCCTTGTACTACAATGGAAAAAAGTACTACGATATAGGTGATTTCTAAGAGTACATCTTTAATTTCTCCTGCACTATTGGGAATACTCATGACTAAAGCAATGGAAACGCCACCGCGTACACCGCCCCAAATCATGGTAATAAGAGCCCCATTAGAATAGGTATTTTTTCTTAAAATAGTACGGGCAGGAAGTTTTATTGCCAGGCTCCTTGCAATGAGGCAAATGAAAATAGCTACCCCTCCCAGTAACAACTGCTTTTGTAAATCAGGGAGCATGAGCAGTTCAAAACCGATAAAAAGGAAGAGTATCGCATTGAGTATTTCATCAATGAGTTCCCAGAATTTACTCAGATAATCCCTCGTAGTTTCCGTCATTGCTACTTTTTTGCCATAATTTCCGATGATAAGTCCAGAAATAACCATGGCCAAAGGAGAAGAAAAATGCAATTGTTTTGCCAATAAAAAACCGCCCATCACAATGGCTAAAGTGATGAGTACTGAAAAATTATAATCATCTGTTTTCTTCATGATGTTGCTGGCTAGAAACCCTAGCGTTGTCCCTAGAAGAATTCCTCCTCCTGCTTCTAAGAGAAATAATTTAGAAACGGAAAAAAATGAAGCATCAAAATGTGTATCCGTTGCCATTTTGAGTACCACGGCAAACATTACTACCGCCACACCATCATTAAAAAGAGATTCGCCCGTAATTTTTGTTTCTATCATTTTAGGAACTTTCGCTTCTTTCAGAATGCCCAGTACTACAATGGGGTCTGTAGGGGAAATGAGCGTACCGAAAAGTAAACAGTAGATAAAAGGAATATGAACTCCTAGTAAAGGAGCCGAATAAAAAAGTAATCCTGCAACAATGAAAGCGGAAAGTACTACCGATATAGATGCGTAGGTAAGGATAGACCATTTGTGCTCTTTGAGGTCAGAGAAATTAATATGCAAAGCCCCTGCGAAGAGTAGAAAATTCAGCATAGCCCCCATAAGTACCTCTGTGAAATCAAAATCTTTGATGAGGTCAAAAAACTCTCTTGTGGTTTCTGGAAAATAGGTGTTTCCGAAGAAACGAATTCCTAAAGATACTAATACCGCAATAAGCATAATTCCTATGGTATCAGGAAGCTTTAAAAACCGAATATTGAGGAATGAAAATACTGCTGCTAATACAATGAGGATAGAAAAAGTATAATATAACTCCATAAATTTCTGAAAACGAGTGTGAAAATTTTGATTTTCGCGAAAATAAGGAAAAATAAGGATAATAGGAAATAATTTGTTCTTAGATGAGAATGCCAAAATGATCTATCGCTCATTCATTCTATTGAGCTTAAAGCTATATACGCATCGCGTAAATTCTATATTTTTATGTGGGTTCAATTTCTAGAAATTTCGTAAGTTTGGACAAATTAAATCTATGAAACACATTTATTCATTTTTGGCACTCGTATTCACAGCATTGCTCGTGGTTCAATGTAAAAAAGACGAAACTCCTGAGCTGGGAAAGATTAAAATAGATGGCGTGGGCATGTCCATTGTTTCAGCTAAGCTCACTTCTGCAAAAGCACAAAATTCTACGGATGATAACATCCATGCTTTTCATTTTTACATTAAAGATGAAGATGCCGAGAGAGAAGTGAAAATAGTGCTTTCACATCCGTACAACTACACGAATATTGATGGGGACTATAATATCCTCAATAATACCAGACAAATGAGTATTACGGACAGCTTTTACTTTGTAAAAAGAGGAAATAGCACGCAGTACTATAGTAATTTGTCCATTGGTCAATGTTCTGTGAAAAAACTTACCGATGGTAAATATAAGGTAAGCTTTGTGATGCAAACTGAAAATGGTCCTATGCTTGCGGGAAATATTCATGGAAGAGTAGAAGTGCAATAATTCTTAATTTAACTAAAACAGACACTCAATCTCTTAACGGTATATGAATTACATTTCCGCAGAAAATCTTTCCAAAGCATACGGTGTAAAAAAATTATTTTCAAACATTTCTTTTCATATTAATGAGGGAGATAAAATTGCTATTGTAGCAAAAAATGGCAGTGGCAAATCTACACTTCTCAAAATTCTTACAGGTAAAGAAATTGCAGATAGTGGAACCATCACCATTCATAAGGATATACAAGTAGTTCTTTTTGATCAGGAAATAGATTTTGATGAAAATAGCAGCATAGAGGAATTTATGATGTCCTTAGATTCTGCTCCTATCCTCGCTCTTAAAAATTACCATAAAGCATTAGTATCTCAAGATGCAGAGGAGATGGAAAAAGCATTGGCAGAAATGGAAATACACCATGCTTGGGATTTAGAGAATGAGATGAAACAGATTCTTTCTCAGCTAAAAATCGAACATCTGAACCAAAAAATGGGAGAGCTCTCGGGAGGGCAAATTAAACGAGTAGCTTTGGCAAAACTCCTTACAGAAACCCGAGTACAGCATACGCATACCCTGCTCATTATGGATGAACCTACTAACCATCTGGATGTGGAAATGGTAGAATGGCTGGAAAATTATCTGAGTAAGCAAAAAATTACTCTGCTCCTCGTTACCCACGATAGGTATTTCTTAGATTCGGTATGTGATATGATTTGGGAAATGGAAGATGAGCAGCTCTATATTCATCATGGTGCTTACGCTACTTATCTGGAAAATAAAATGATAAGAGAGGAAAATCTCCATGCTACAATAGATAAAGCCAATAATCTCTACAGAAAGGAACTAGAGTGGATGAGGAGACAGCCCAAAGCCCGAACTACAAAATCTAAAAGCCGTATAGATGCTTTCTACCAAACCGAGAAAATAGCAAAAACAGATACCCGAAAACAAGATTTAGTCTTAGATTTTGAAATGAAAAGACTAGGAAAAAAGATTTTGGAGCTGGAAGGTATCTCCAAAAGCTATGGTGAAAAAGTACTCATTAAAGATTTTTCTTACCAATTTCAGCGAGGCGAAAAAGTAGGCATCATCGGGAAAAATGGTGCAGGAAAATCTACCCTCCTCAATATTATCCAAGGATTAGAAAAACCTGATGCAGGTAAAATAGATACAGGGGAAACCATTCATTTTGGTTATTTCTCTCAAAAAGGCATTTTCTTTAAAGAAGATGAAAGAGTAATAGATAGTATTAAGGAAATTTCTGAGCATTTTCCTTTAGCAAATGGTAAAACTATTACTGCCTCTCAGTTTTTAAGGCTCTTTTTGTTTGATGACCAAGCACAATATTCACCGATAGCCAAACTTTCGGGGGGCGAAAAAAGAAGGCTTCATCTGATGAAAGTTTTGTATGAAAACCCGAATGTATTGATTTTTGATGAGCCTACTAATGATTTGGATTTACCTACACTTACCGTTTTAGAAAATTTTTTACAAAATTTTCAAGGTACAGTACTCATCGTCTCTCATGACAGGTATTTCATGGATAAAATAGTAGATCATGTTTTGGCATTTGAGGGAGAAGGTAAAATTCGGAATTTTGTGGGTTCATTTACTGAATACCGAGAAAGAAGAAAAGCAGAACTGGCTAATCATGAGAAACCTGTAGCGGTGGAAGAGAAAACGGAAAAACCCAAGACCGCTAAAAAGAAACTCAGCTATAACGAACAAAGGGAACTGGACAAGCTGGATAAAGAAATTCCATTGAAAGAAAAAGAGAGAGCAGATATTCTTGGTTTGCTTAATAATGAAACGGAATATGAAAAAATAGCCGCACTCTCTACGCAATTGGAGCATATTTCCAATGATTTAGAGGAAATGGAAATGCGTTGGCTAGAACTACAGGAGAAAAGTTCATAGAAAGAGAGAGTAAATTAAAAATCATTTTCGGTGAAAAATTCTATAATAGAAAATACCGCCATGTGCCGTAGCATTGGTTTAGCACAATTAGCCCTCGGAAAAACTTATCCTAATCCGATGGTGGGAAGTGTGGTGATGTTTGAAAACCAGTGCATCGGGGAGGGCTTTCATCCCAAGGCAGGGCAGCCTCATGCAGAAGTTTTTGCCATCCGTTCTGCCGTTCAAAATGTACTTCCACAGTCGCATATCTTCGTTACTCTAGAACCTTGTGCTCATTTTGGGAAAACGCCTCCTTGTGCCGTATTGATTATGGATAAAAAAATTCCCGAAGTTACCATAGGTACTAGGGATATTCATCAGAAAGTTAATGGGAAAGGGATTAAAATGCTAGAAGAAAAAGGGATTACGGTTCATGAATCTCACTTCAATGAAAGTTGCCAAGAACTGAATAAGAGATTCTTTACCTATCATGAAAAAAAACGACCATATATCATACTTAAATGGGCCCAATCTGCAGATGGATTCATAGATAAAAATGGAAAACCTTTTGCCATAAGTAATGGCTTGGTGAAACAATTTGTCCATACACTGAGGAGTCATGAACATGCCATTATGGTGGGTAAAAATACCGCTTTGAATGATAACCCCTCGCTGACTACCCGAGCGGTGAGCGGAAGAAATCCTACACGCATTATTTTAGATAGAAAGCTAGAGATTCCTAGTCATTACACTATTATGAATGATGAAGCAGAAACGATGATTATCAATGAAGTAAAAGATGAGGTACGAGGTAATATTCGTTTCGTTCAGGTTCAAAATATAAAAAATTTACAAGAAGTTTTTGAACAATTGTGCTCACTTGAAATTCAGTCTGTATTGATAGAAGGTGGAAATCAGTTGCTCACGGCTTGTATTGCCCAAGGTTTTTGGGATGAAGCTATCGTGATAAAAAATCACCATTTGAATTTGGAAAAGGGAACTTACGCTCCGAAAATAGAAGGCACTCCAGTGGCTAAAAAAGCGTTTAGGGATAATGAAGTGCTGTTTTATCAGCATTGATTTCTACTTGAAACCCAAACGGAATCCTTATCTTTGTGCCGAAAAATAATGAATATGCACAAAGCAGGATTTGTAAACATTGTAGGGAAGCCTAATGCGGGAAAATCTACTTTGCTCAACCGTTTGATGGGAGAAAAACTCGCCATTGTTACCCAAAAAGCTCAGACCACTAGACATAGAATTTTTGGTATTTATAATGAAGACGATTTACAAATCGTATTTTCAGATACTCCTGGTGTTTTAGAACCGAAATATGAATTACAAGAAAAAATGATGGATTTTGTAAAAGATTCTTTGCAAGATGCAGATGTTTTCTTGTTCATTGTGGACAGTACGGATAAAAGTGAACCATCTGAATTTTTGATAGATAAACTCAATAAAATTCCTGTACCTGTACTTATTTTGCTCAATAAAATAGACCGTTCTAATCAGGAGCATCTTAATACAATGATTGATGAATGGCATAAGCGAATTCCTAAGGCAGAAATTCTACCTATTTCGGCATTAGAAGGCTTTAATACAGAATATATTTTACCCAAGCTGAAATCTTTGCTTCCAGAAAATCCCCCTTACTATGATAAAGACCAATTTACAGATAAATCAGAAAGATTTTTTGTAAATGAAGCCATCCGTGAAAAGATTTTACTTAATTATGAAAAAGAAATTCCCTATTCTGTAGAAGTGGTTACCGAACAGTTTAAAGAAAATGAAGGAATTATTTTCATTGATACAGTTATTTATGTAGAAAGAGAAACGCAGAAAGGCATTCTCATAGGTCATAAAGGAGAGGCAATAAAAAAAGTAGGAACGCAGGCGAGACTCGATTTAGAACAATTTTTCGGTAAAAAAATTCACTTAAACCTCTTCGTCAAGGTAAAAAAAGACTGGAGAAAAAATGAGAGAGACCTTAAAAACTTTGGGTATAGATGATTTTTTATTATTGATAATCAATATAGTATATATTTTTTTAGAAAAAAATATTCAAAAATATTTTTAATTGAGAAAAAAGTCTTATATTTGCACCACTGAAAACGAGAGATAATCTCTTGGAGAGATGGCAGAGTGGTCGAATGCGGCGGTCTTGAAAACCGTTGACTGTAACAGGTCCGGGGGTTCGAATCCCTCTCTCTCCGCAAAAATCCCTGTAAGTAATTAACTTACAGGGATTTTTTATTTGTTTTGGAAAATGAACAAAAAATTGGAATAAATTGCCGTGTTTTCAAAACAAACGATGAAATTTTCCAAGTAATATGCTTGTTTTTTTTAAGCATATACCAAGAATCAATAGTTCTATTGTTGTTAATTTTCTTAAAATCAATTGTTTTTTTGATCGATTATTGATAAGAGTGAGGTTTAATTTTGTTTTATAAATACCTATTTCTGCGTAAACTTGATAATTTTTCATATCTTTGTCTTTGACAAGTTTTTAAAGAGTTGAATACTTTAATGTCTTCATAGGCTTTGATGTCTATTATACCATTTGAAGATTTCAACCAAATGTTTAATGACAGGCAAAGGATTAGAAAAGAGTTTTTAAAACTTAACCTCTAAGTATAGTTCACTTTTGTTTGCTTTGAATAAGTTTATTTATGTTTTTTCTCGATACCAAGTAAAAGACCACTAACCCAATAAAAATGAATCAAGAAAAATTTTTAGAATATGTACAGGCAGAAAATAAGGTGGAGCCTAAAGATATGATGCCTGAAGATTATAGAAAATTATTAGTTCGTCAGATTTCCCAACATGCACACTCTGAGGTAGTAGGGATGCTTCCAGAGGCCAACTGGATTACCAGAGCTCCTTCTTTGAGAAGGAAAATGGCTCTTTTGGCAAAAATTCAAGATGAGGCTGGGCATGGGCTTTACCTCTATGCAGCTACGGAAACACTTAATGATGGTACCCTGCATGCAGATAGAGATGCTACCTACAATGATATGCTTGCTGGAAAGGCGAAATATTCTAGTATATTTAATTATCCCGCACTCAGCTGGGCAGACATCGGAGCCATTGGTTGGCTAGTAGATGGTGCGGCCATTATGAACCAAGTGATGCTTATGGGGAATTCTTACGGTCCTTATTCTAGAGCGATGGTAAGAATTTGTAAGGAAGAATCTTTCCACCAAAGACAAGGCTATGAAATCCTAATGACCCTTTGCCGTGGTACTAAGGAGCAGAAACAGCTTGCCCAAGATGCACTGAATAGATTTTGGTGGCCAGCACTCATGATGTTCGGGCCGAATGATGATGCCTCTCCGAACTCGCAAAAATCCATGAACTATCGTGTGAAAAGAGAGTCTAATGATTCACTTAGACAGCGTTTCGTAGATGTTACCGTACCACAAGCGGAGTTTTTAGGACTTAAAGTGCCTGATGAAAACTTGAAGTTCAACGAGGAAACAGGACACTATGAGTTTTCAGATTTGCCATGGGAGGAGTTTTACGAAGTACTTCAAGGAAACGGACCTTGTAACAAAAAAAGATTAGAAACCAAAAGAAAAGCACAGCGAGAAAATGCTTGGGTAAAAGAAGCCGCATTAGCATACGCTCAAAAACAAAAATAACAATAAACGATAAGAGAAATGAGTAATTTAGATATGTGGGAAGTATTCATCCAGACCAAACCAGGGCTTTCCCACAAGCACGCAGGAACAGTACAAGCCGCTACAGCGGAAATGGCACTCCAAAATGCCAGAGATGTATATACCAGAAGAGGAGAAGGGACTTCTATATGGGTGATTCCTAGTAAATTCGTGGTGACGAGTGAGGGTATGGATAAAGAAGCATTTTTTGATCCTGCTAATGATAAACTCTATAGGCATCCTACTTTCTATCAGATTCCGAATGATGTAAAAAATATGTAATCCTAAGTGTGAGTGGAACAATGAAAAATTATATATTAAAACTGGCAGATGATAGCCTTATCATGGGGCAAAGATTAGCGGAATGGTGTGGTAAAGGACCTTATCTAGAGGAAGATATCGCATTGATTAATATTGCTTTGGATCAGCTTGGGCAGGCGAATAACCTCTATAACCTCGCGGTGAAACATTTCGCTGATGGGAGGAGCATTGATGATTTTGCCATGAAAAGAGTAGAGAAAGAATACCTTAATGCTCAGCTGGTAGAAATGCCCAATGGAGATTATGCTCAGACGATTTTAAAGGCTTATTTTTTTGCTACTTATCAGCTATTTCTTTACGAAGCTCTGAGTCATTCAGAAGATGAAGATTTAAAGGCAATCGGTGTAAAATCTCTCAAAGAAGTAAAATACCACTATACTCATACCGAAACTTGGATGCGAATTTTTGCCAATGGAACCGATGAAAGTAAACAAAGACTTTTAGAGGCAATAGATGCTATATGGGAATATACAGGTGGATTATTTGATGAAGTAGAAGGTGAAGAAAATCTTGTGGCTCTTAACCTCATTCCTAGTGCTAAGCAATTGCATGCAGCTTGGACAGCTAAGGTGAAAGAAGATTTTGCCCATTTTGGATTAGAGTATCCTGAGAGTGTTTTCATGCAAAGAGGAAGTAGAAAAGGAATTCATACAGAGTACTTTGGGTATATTCTTTGTGAACTGCAATACATGCAGAGAACTTATCCTGACTGTACTTGGTAAGTGTTTTCTCCCATTTTTGAGAAAGCGTGTTTAGTCATCATTTTATGTACGAACGATATCATTATAAAAAATGAGTGTAGATTTAATTCAACTTCTCAAGACTATTCCTGATCCTGAAATTCCCGTGATAGACATTGTGGAACTGGGGATTGTAAGGGAGGCTAAAATGCTTGATGAGCGGAAGGCAAAGGTGGTGATTACTCCTACTTATTCGGCGTGTCCTGCGATGTTCAATATAGAGGAGGATATCATCACTCTGTTTCAGAAAAATGATTTGATAGCAGAGGTAGAAACACAGATGTTTCCCGTTTGGACTACCGACTGGATTACTGATGAAGCAAGAGAGAAACTTAGAAAATATGGCATAGCTCCACCTGAAAAAGGAGCAGATGAGCATCATCTTTCGGTACCCAAAAAATGCCCAAGATGTGGCAGTGAAGATACCCAGCAGATTTCTAGATTTGGTTCTACACTGTGTAAAGCCAGCTATCAGTGCAATAGTTGCTTAGAGCCTTTTGATTATTTTAAATGTCATTAGATAGTTGGCGTATAGCTACTCATATTGACTTTTAGCGTTCAACCCTTAATTCTTAAACTTTTCAACAAAAAAAATGTATAATCAGTTTGAAATAGAAAGCCATTTTGATGGCAAATTACAAGTAGTATATCTTAATAATCCGGCTACTTATAACGCACTCACGAAACCAGCTTTGGCAGAGCTAAAAGATTTTTTTCATCGTGTGAACAATGATGATGAAATTCGCTGTGTAGCCATTTCTGGTAGAGGAAAAGCGTTCTGCTCAGGGCAAAATCTGAGTGATGCTTTTGTGCAGGGAGAGTCCCAACAAAACGAAAATCTGATTTACAAAATTGTAAAAGATTATTATAATCCTTTGGTCATGGAGATTACGCATTGTAAAAAACCAGTAATAGCCCTGGTCAATGGCCCTGCGGTAGGGGCAGGAGCGATGCTTGCACTCATTTGTGATTTTGTTTTGGCATCAGAGAAAGCTTATTTCTCACAGGCTTTTTCTAATATTGGTCTCATTCCAGATACTGGAGGGACTTACTTTTTACCTAAATTGGTAGGAAGACAGATGGCACAGTATTTAGCATTTACAGGGAAAAAGCTGTGTGCCGATGATGCTTATCGCTTAGGTTTAGTAGCAGAGGTCTTTAGTGAGGATGAGTTTACTACCAAGTCTATGGAAATTTTAGAAAATATGGCGAATATGCCTACTTCTGCATTGAAATTAACTAAAAAGGCATTTGCACATTCCTATGATAATAGTTTAGAAAAACAACTTCGGTTAGAGGCTGAACTTCAAGAAAAAGCTTCTAGAACCGACGATTTTAAAGAAGGGGTTTCTGCCTTTTTAGAAAAAAGAAAACCTCAGTACAAAGGGAAATAATAAAAAAAAGCTACCCTAAAAGGGTGGCTTTTTAGAACATTAGCCATTAGCTTCTAATCCCTAATATCTTATCTTATTTGTGTCTTGTACAACTTTTAAAAAACTTTTTGTGTATTAGAAAACTTTATCTATCTTTGCCTCGTTATGTTACACACAATCAATACATATAAAATTACTGAAAAAAAGTGGGCCAAAAATTTGGTCAATTCAAATGATTGTGTAAACAC
>NZ_JH932293.1:2156777-2158386 GCF_000301075.1 Bergeyella zoohelcum ATCC 43767 | reverse complement strand
CGCCCAAGTACAGCCAATGCTCAGAAAGAAGCCACCACTAACGAAGGGATTATTGCTCCGAAGCTAAGCAAAACGAGAATTGCTAATATTGCTACCCCAGTAGAAGGTACTTTGGTGTATGCTACGGATGATGCTACTTCACTTATTTCTGCTTATACAGGAGGAGATACGAAAGTAGCGAAGATTACCGAAAAAGGGTACTATTATTACAACGGTACCGAATGGGTGAAAGCGGGGAGTGAAGTAAATAGTGGAGAATGGGTATATAACGGAACAGATGCGATTCATGCAAAGAGAGCAAAAGAAAATACTTCTTTTTCAAATACATTTGAAATTCTTGATAATGGCACTACTTATGTAAATCAAGGGCAGATAGATTGGAATACGTTTATAAATGCAGATGGTTCACCATTTTTTCTAAATGACCCTAGAGGGAAAACTTTAAACTTAAAATTTTTAGGCAGTAAAGTTTTACCACTTAATAGTGTTCAGGTTCACGATGGTATTCATGGATATAAATTTAATGATTCTTATGCTGTAGTAGAGGGGAGCCATGTAAATAATGCAAGTGGAGCAAAGAAAATGTATCAATCTTCTCATGAAACATTTCATTTAGGTAGTGATGTTAACCAACCTTTATATTATGTTAGAGCAAAAGGTTTTTTTACTGGTGTATACAATAATTCAGATGTGGAGAGTATTAGAGGGATTTCTTCACTTTTGCATAAAGCAGGGACTGGTAATTCTAAATTCGCCGCTGCAGCTTATTTTAGTACTAATATTGAAAATACGGGTAATATTGTAACTTTTGGAGAAGGAGTAAGAGCAAATGTAAATATAGATAATGATGGAACAGTAAATGATATGGTTGGAGGAAGGTTTTCAGCTCTTATTAAGAATGGAAACTCTTCTAGAGTAACAGGAGTTAGAGGAGAAGCAGCCAATAACAACACTCAAGATAAAAATGTTTCGTATTTGCTTGGAGGTGATTTTTATTCTAAAAATAATTCTAACAATACAATAAATTATATTATTTCTGTTAAAGGGTCAGCCGAAGTTAATGGTGATACTAAGGTAACTAAAGAATTATCTGGAGGTAGATTTGAGACTCAATTAAATAATTCATCAGAATTGAATTCAGTAAAAGGAGTAGCGTCGCTTCATATACTGCAAAATACACCTTCTGTGAAAGAAATGGTAGGTGTTCAAACTGGAATTGCTAAAAAAGCTAATACCCCTGCAACGATAAATACTCAAATTGAAAATTATTATGGCTTCATGTCAGATAATTCTCTTAGAGATGCTTCTTTTTTAGGTCAAATAACCAATTATTATGATTATTTTGCAAAGGATGTCTCATTAGCACCTAGTAAGATTACAAATCATTATGGAATCTATATCAATGGACTTAATAAGATTAATTATTTACAAGGAAAACTAGGTATTGGTACTACAACCCCAACCGAAAAACTTGATGTAGCAGGTAATATTAAGTCATCTTCTTTAGCAAGTAATGCAGGTAATCGTCATGTATATGCAGATGCCAATGGAGTGTTAAAAATAGGTACTAATGATGTTACTACATTAGCCAGCTTATGGACGGAAGATG
>NZ_JH932293.1:2153018-2155686 GCF_000301075.1 Bergeyella zoohelcum ATCC 43767 | reverse complement strand
CTGCTTATACAGGTAATGACCCTAAAGTAGCGAAGATTACGGAAAAAGGGTATTATTTCTATAATGGTACCGAGTGGGTGAAAGCGGGGAGTGATGCTAATGACCAACTTTGGGCTCAGAGAGATAATGGTGGAGTTACTGAAACTTATCTGAAACCAGCGGATAATAAATCAGACAGAATTTCATATTATTCTAATGATTACTTGAATAGTGGATTGGGGATAAAAATAGGAAATGCTCCAGTAAAACAGGAAGAATCAGAAACGGCATATACATTAGATATCTCTTCATCTGCCTTTAAAAATACAGTTTCTGCAGGAAAATCTTATTTTGGAGGAGCAGCTCAGACTTTTGAACTTGGTAAGGAGCATTTTGATAGAAATATTTTGTCTCCCAAAAATTATTCAGGTTTTTATACAGGAGTATTTACAGAAGGAAGTATTTCGGGAAATATAGGTACAATCAATGGTAATATTTCTACATTAATTATTGGGCGTACTTTGGATAGTGATGGGAAAGATACTTTTACCCCTCGTACACCTGTTACAAATGTAAATGTAGGAACTGCAAGAGGAGGTCGTTTTTATACTGTGTCTCGTACTTCAGGAAAAATAAGTGATCTCACTGGAGGACTATTGCAAGTGAATAACGAAACAGGAGGACAAGCGACTCGTATGTATGCTGCAGATGCAAGGGCAATAAATTTTTCTGGAAAAGTTGAAAGTTTATCTGCATTACGAGGATTTGTAAGAGCAGGGGTAGGTCAAGTGGAACATATGAGAGGACTTGATATTGTGGCGAGTTTTGAAGTAGGTAGCGGAGAAGCTCCTGGAAATATCAAAAATGCATATTTAGCTGATTTAAGATATAATCCAGAAAATCCTAATAGTTTAGATAATGCTTATGGTATTAAGATTGGAAATGTAGCTAAAGGAAGTTTAGCAAATTATTCTATTTATACAGGAACGGGAAAGGCTTATTTTAATGATGATGTACACTCTACCCGAACATTTTATCATGGACCAGCATATGATGCAAACTCTAAAACGCAGCTTTATTCTGATCATTGGTCCACTCAAGGAGGACTTTCATTTGCTACTCCTATGCAATGGTTAGGGACAAATGGATCTTTTAGGGCTTCCTGGGGTTGGAATGGTTATAGAAACACAGGAGGTGCATGGAATTCCTTGGGAGTTAATTCCTCTACTGTAGGTTCTATGATAGAACAAGGAAATGATGGAATACTTTTTAGAATAGAGGATATGAATGGTATCACTGGACAGACAGCACCGAATATTAGAATGACTATAAATCCAGCAGGTGAGGTACAAATTAATTCTCTTTCAGGATCAGGTAATCGTCCAGTGTATGCAGATGCACAAGGTAAATTAGTAATCGGTAGTTCTACTACTATCAGATCTGCATGGGTTCCAGATACAGCGAGTAATTCGGTACAGCTTGCCATTACATCTGCTAATGGAGACAGAACTACTCATCCAATAAGCATTACAGATGAAGGAATGGTAAGAGCTACTTCTTTCCAAGGAGTTAATGGAGCTACCATCTTCCCAGATTATGTATTCCAAAAGTACTATACAGGAACTTCTTCTATCAAGGCAGATTACAATTTCAAATCCCTAAGCCAAGTAGAAGATTTTGTAAAAGCGAATGGACACTTGCCTGGGTATAAATCAGCGGCAACTATTAAAGCACAAGGTTATGTAGATTTAATGGAAACGCAGCTGACCAATGTGGAGAAAATAGAAGAGCTTTACTTGCACAGCATAGAGCAAGACAAAGCATTAAAAGCTAAAGATGCAGAGATTGCAGATTTAAAGCAGAGGCTTGAGAGATTAGAAAAATTAATCCAATAAATTTTACTTTGCCCTATCGGAATTGTAATTCTGATAGGGCTTTTTTTATGATAGTGAGTTTTTAGCTTCTAGCCATTGGCAGTTAGCTTTCTAACTTCCAAATTCTAATTTCCAACTTCTAATTATTAAAATCATTATACATTCTACCTTGTACATGGTACAATATCTAATCTTCAACTTCTAAAATTTGTGTCTTGTACTACTTTTAAAAAACTTTTTGTGTATTAGAAAACTTTATCTATCTTTGCCTCGTTATGTTACACACAATCAATACATATAAAATTACTGAAAAAAAGTGGGCCAAAAATTTGGTCAATTCAAATGATTGTGTAAACACACACACACACACACACACACACACACACACACACACACACACACACACACACACACACACACACACACACACTTACCTTCGCTAAGTATATATAAATATGCGTGTGTACGCGGAATCTATAAAAAAAATCTAGAGCGAGCAAATATCGGATATTTTAATTTATATCCTCCTTCTTTCGGAAGGGGGCAATTTTGTATGTGTCTATGTCATCATCATAGTTATTTGTTACCCCATAGAGGAGAGACCTGTACCAGTACATTCCCTATCCTTTACCAGAACTTTTTACAAAAATCAATACGATATCAGTGTCTCCCTTCTAATTTGTACAGTTCACTAATTGTTTTTTGGGAGGATAGGGATTTAATAAGGAATTATCTAGAAAAAGGAAAGAAATTAAAGAATCTAAAAAATCGAAATCATCGAAATCATCGAAACGAACGGAATCCTTTAATTTTTT
>NZ_JH932293.1:2152130-2152918 GCF_000301075.1 Bergeyella zoohelcum ATCC 43767 | reverse complement strand
AATAAGGAATTATCTAGAAAAAGGAAAGAAATTAAAGAATCTAAAAAATCGAAATCATCGAAATCATCGAAACGAACGGAATCCTTTAATTTTTTAATCCTCTAATCTTTTAATCCATTAATAATAAAAGCCTATGTCACTAAAATTTAAGACCATTGAGAAGAGCCAACCGGGTGTTTCGGGAGGTGGAGCGAAGAAATATTACGCATCTCCAGTGTACAGCGGAGAGCTGACGCTGGAAGATATGACGAAGCGAATAGAGAAAATTTCTACAGTAAGCGGGGCAGACATCCGTGCAGTGCTGTATGCCTTTGCCGATATATTGCCTGATGAGCTTACCAATGGCTTTATAGTACGCTTGGGAGAGGTAGGATCTTTCCGTCAGAGCATTAGTAGTGAGGGTAAGGAGGCGGAATCAGAAGTAACGGCGAGTGCTATCAGAGACTCTAGGATACTTTTCACGCCGGGTAAAAAGCTGAAAGATGCCCTGAAAACAGCCAAGTACGAAAAGGTACCTTAGGGATGGAAAATTTCCAAGCTAGGAAAATATAATTTCCTAGTTAGGAAATTGAAATTCCCTAGCTAGGGAATTGAGACTATGAAAAGAATGTATAAAAAAGGGAAAAATCTAAAGAATCTAAAAAAATCGAAATCATCGAAATGAACGGAATCTTTTAATTTTTTCAATCTTTTAATCATTTAATAAAAAAAATAAATCAACATTTTAAATTTAAAAACGATGAACAAAACAACAATCAAGATCAGTGTGTTAGCGTTCTTAGGTTTTA
>NZ_JH932293.1:2096852-2151572 GCF_000301075.1 Bergeyella zoohelcum ATCC 43767 | reverse complement strand
GCACAGCAACAGCAGCAAGACCCTTACAAGGGTAAAGTAGGGGTAAACACCATAGAGCCAAGTGCTACGATGGACATCCGCCCAAGTACAGCCAATGCTCAGAAAGAAGCCACCACTAACGAAGGGATTATTGCCCCGAAGCTAAGCAAAACGAGAATTGCTAATATTGAAACTCCTGTAGAAGGTACTTTAGTGTATGCTACGGATGAAACTACTTCGCCTATTTCTTCTTATACAGGTAATGACCCTAAAGTAGCGAAGATTACGGAAAAAGGGTACTATTATTACAACGGTACTGAGTGGGTGAAAGCGGGGAGTGATGTTACTGACCAACTTTGGGCTCAGAGGGATAATGGTGGAGTTACAGAAACTTATCTGAAACCAGCGGATGCGAATAGTAATTTTATTGGCTATAGAAATGATAAAGGTTTTCAAGTAAATTTAGGCGGTATTACTAAAAATGATACTCGTTGGGTAGTACCTGGAAATTTTGGGTACGATGAAAAAGAAGTACCTTATAGTACTTTGATAAAATCTACGATGTTACCCGCCAATAGTACATTAGGAAATGATAATGCAGATGGGAAAAAAGGATTGTTTACATTTAATCAAGGAATTTATTTGCTAGAAAATGAACATACTGTTTCAGGAGAAGCGGCAGGAAAAAAAGAATATGTTGGAAAATTAGAAAGATTTATTGCTAAAGATTTTGATTCTACGACAGACAATTTATTCGCTAGTAGGGCTGTAGCAGATATATATGGAAATGCTGGTGCTACAGCTAAAGTTAATGCTGTAAGAGCTATGTCAGGAGAGGTTGCTCTGGGAAGTGCCAATACAGGTGTCGAGACAAATTTTGGTTTTGGAGGAGATTTTGTAGCAAGAAACTTTCCTACTTCCAAAGTAAATTATTTGGTAGGTGTAAAAGGATATACTCATAATTATGGAACAGCCAAAAATATCTATGGAGGGGAATTTACTGTAGCTTCAAGTAATAATCATGAAGTAATGGGGATAATAGATCCTTCACTTTCAGTCTCAGAATTAGTGGGAACAAGAATAAGAGTTGATAATAGAAAAAATTCTACAACTAATTACCTAAGGGGATTATATGCAATAACAGATTATAAAACAAACTCTATTATTCAAAACAGAGGATATGGTGGGCTTTTTACTGCTTATATTAATGAGGGAGCAACCATTCCTTACCATGCAGGTGTAGAAACTTATATTCGAAATTATGGAAGTGCGGCTGTTGTTGGAGATATTTATGGTTTTAGATTTGCTCATAATTTGACAGATTCTTTTGCACCGTCTAATATGTACGGTATTCATCTTGCAGATGTAAACAAAGGAACAGCTAGTAATTATGCAATTTATACTAAGGCTGGGGTTAATTCATTTGGAGATAGAATAGAGATTCGTACTGTAAATGATGTAGATTTGCAAAGTGACGCCGCTTTTATGATAGGTAATAAAACAGGAGTTAATTTAGCTTTGGACAACAATGAATTGCAATCAAGAAATAATGGGGCTGTTTCGTTATTTGCAATTAACCCTCATGGAGGAGATGTATTCTTTAATAATCAAGATGCAGATGAAACGAAGCGTTTTCATTTTAGAAGTGAAACAGGTAATGTGGGAATTGGAATACAGATTCCATCTGAAAAACTCGATGTGGCGGGTAAAATTAAGTCATCTTCTTTAGCAAGTAATGCAGGTAATCGTCATGTGTATGCAGATGCGAATGGAGTGTTAAAAATAGGTACTAATGATGTAACTACATTAGCCAGCTTATGGACGGAAGATGTTACTAATAATTCCATTAAACTTGCTGTAAATTCGGATGGTTCTACTCGTTCAAATGCGGTTAGTATTTTAGATGATGGTAAAGTACATGCATCTTCATTTATGGGTACCAATGGAGCTACCATCTTCCCAGATTATGTATTCCAAAAGTACTATACAGGGACTTCTTCTATCAAGGCAGATTATAACTTTAAATCATTGAGCCAAGTAGAAGATTTTGTAAAAGCGAATGGACATTTACCAGGGTATAAATCTGCGGAAACCATTAAGGCACAAGGTTATGTAGATTTAATGGAAACGCAGCTGACCAATGTAGAGAAAATAGAAGAGCTTTATTTGCATCTCATGGAGAAAGAGAAAGAAGCAAAGCAACTAAAAGAGGAGTTAAAAGCTCAAAAAGAAGCATTTGAATCTCGTCTACAGAAATTAGAAAAGCTCATCCAATAAATTTTATTTTGCCCTATCGGAATTGTAATTCTGATAGGGCTTTTTTTATGATAGTGAGTTTTTAGCTTCTAGCCATTGGTAGTTAGATTTCTAACTTCCAAATTCTAATTTCCAACTTCTAATTATTAAAATCATTAAACTTTGGCAAAGTGATTTTTTAAAGTTTAAGACGAATTTAATCATTAAACTCGATGATTAATATAACCTTCCGTAGCATTTTCTTTTGGAATGATTTGGGCAGGATTTCCCATGACTACAGAATTAGCGGGAACATCGGTATTTACATATGCATTTGGAGCGATGAGTACATTATTACCAATGGTAATTCCACCCACTATCACGGCATTAGCACCTATCCATACTTCATCTCCTATTTCGGGAACACCAATGGATTTCCCTCTGTTGGCTTGACCTATGGTTACGCCCTGGGCAATATTACAATTTCTGCCTATTTTCGCTTTCGGGTTAATGACCAAAGCTCCCCAGTGCCCAAGATAAAATCCTTCCCCGATTTGGGTTTCGGGGTAAATTTGAAATCCGTATTTGATTTGATAATGTCTTAAAATCAATCGCCATATCATTCCTAAAATAGGAATTTTATGGTGTTTTTGTGCTTTTCTAAGGAGGTAAATAAAATGCAAATTCGGGCTAAAACATTTCTTGAGTATCTGAAAATGAGTGAGCCACTGTCCGCTTTCTCGGTAGAAGTCTTTTTGTAGGATGGTTTTCATAGCAATACTATTTTGGTGCAAGGTAACCTTTACAAATCATCAATAATATTCATAATGGATTTCACAGCATTTTCCAGAGTAAAAGGCATTTCGTAGTTCCGTAATTTTTCTTGGTAAATTTCAAAACTTTCGGGGTGGGCAAGGGCTTGTTTCATTCCTTGATAAATCCCTTCTTCCGAATTTTCTACAATGTGTCCCAGCTCTCCGTCTAACAACATTTCCCGAACGCCCGAAACATCGGTAGCGATGATGTTTTTCTTCAGCGTAATCGCCTCAAAAAGTACGGTAGGGAAGCCTTCGTATCGGGAACTGAGCACATAATAATCCGCTTTTTTAAAATAAGGGTACGGGTTATCTGTAAAGCCGAGCATCGTAGCAGTTTCATCTACCCCTAATTCTGATTTGAGTTGCTGAATATTCTTGAAATCATAACCGTCCCCTATAATCATCACTCGATGAGGAAAGCCCTCGTTCAATAATCTTTTGTGTACTCTCAATAGCCTATCGAATCCTTTTTGTGGAAAAACGGTGCCTACGGAAAGAAATGTGGGCAAGGAGGTTGGAGCAGGTTGGAGCAGGTTGGAAGTCGCTTGATTTTTTTTAGTTTCATCATTGCTTATCGTTTCTTGTGCTTTATTTAAAATCTCTTCGGTATCCAAAGGGTTGTAAATCCGAACGATGCGTTTTTTTTCATCTTCAGATAGAGCAAGGTTTTCAAAGTCTTTCTGAATATGCTCAGAAATGACCATAATTTTATCAAAGCCAAAGAATTTTCGGATTTCGGCATCGGTATAATTGTGAAACTCCGTTTTACGCAAATCATTATGAATCCACACGATTTTCTTAGAATTTTTCAATGGAGAATTGAGAACTTCATCTCTAAATCCGTGAATTGCGGCAAATTCTATATCGTATTTTTTACCTTTCAAAATGCCATTGTAAAGTAATTTTGGAAATTTTTTCAGTAAAGATTGGTACACTACTCGAAAGGCTTTCCTTGGGATGTCTTGTGGGCGATTGGTGGTAATCATTTCCCCTTTGTTGAGGTACAAAATATTAACCCAAGACGGAATTTCCGCGAGGTATTTTCCCGAATACAGATTGAGTAGCAAGTCAATTTCATACTTCTCTGGCGGTAGGTTTTTAAGAAAGGTAGCCAAGACTTTTTCTGCACCACCATGCCTAAGTGACCCTATACGAATGAGAATTTTTTTCTTTGGCATTTTTACTTTTTTAAATTTTCGGTAAATGTTATTCATGGATTAGCTTAGTTTCTGGAAAGTGTAAAAGAGAGAAAATAAACCTCCTGTTATAGCCATAAAGAATAAACTTTCAATTTTCTTCTATATACTATATAAAATATAGGTACTGCTGATTTGGTATATTTACTGGAAGTATTTAAACTCTTAAATTAATCGTATTCGATATAATATATTAATATTCATGTGTTTTGTTTATAGCTACATATGTTTAATAATCCCGAAATATAAACTCATATAGTGAAAATATGATGGGAGTAATATTGCAAATTTTATAGGGTTTAAAAGCATGTAACTCTTTTGTTTTTTAGTGATTTATTTTTTTAAGGATTTATACTTATAAGGTAAATTTTCGGAAATATATCGGTCTAAATCTGCACGGTTCTGTTCTAGTTTTCTTGGGTATAGCGTATTGTTCTTTAATGCTTTATTTCCATATTCTTCTATAGTGCAAATGAATTTAGCAGGAATGCCAGCATATACTGTGTTATCGGGCATAGTTGAATTAAGAATGGAACCTGCACCTAAAATGCAATTATCTCCCATTTTTGAACCTGGTAAAAAAGTACAGCCATTACCTATAAAACAGTTTTTTCCTATTTTTATACGTCCAAAATTTCTGGCATCGGCGTAGGTTTCCATATTTCGGATGACATACATAGCTCCATCGTGATTGATGAATCGGCAACCATCCGTAATTTTTGTTTTATCTCCAATTTCTATGAGATAGGGTTCCGAGCCAAAATCTGGTGTTCCAATGAGAATAACGTTTTTCCCTAATTTTAAACCTCTGGATTTGCAAATTTTTACATAAGCCTTGTGGTACAATAAAGCCCATAAGCTATGGACTTTTATGATTATTCTATAGACTAGATTCATAATGTTTTTTAGTTGCAAGTTCTATTAAAATACGCTCTACACTTTGAAAGATTTTTTGATTATCAAACTGCTTTTCGGACTCCTTGAGATTTTCTTGTATGTGGGAGATTAATGATTGGTTTGTAAGAAATTCTTTCATAGCTTCATAAAGTGATTGGGTATCGTACTGGGTAAGAAAGCCATTTTTTTTATGAGTAATCATCTCTGGGATACCACCTACCTGCGTCGATATGATGGGTTTTTGAAGGATGAGAGCATCGGCTATAACCAAAGGCCACCCCTCAGATTCGGAAGGCATGATGAAAAAGTCTGCATTTTTGATATATGGGTATGGATTAAGTAGAGCACCTAATAATAGGAAGGAGCTCTGAACGCCAAGTTGATGTATTCGTTGGGTGAGTGTTTCTCTTTCTTCTCCGTCTCCAATAACGATAACTTGGTGCAAAAATCCATCTTTTAAAAGTTTTGCGTGAGCTTCCAAAAGTTTATGATGTCCTTTTCTGGAATGCAATCTGCCAACTGATACAAAAATGGGAGATGTCGTTTCAAAATCAGGAGAAAAAGTTTTTGCCTTTTCCTTTAGCTCTTCCATGGGAATAGCATTCAAAATCACTTGATGTGGCGGAAGTTGGACTTTGGGATATGTTTTAATCATAATATCTTTAGCCTGTTGAGAACCGAAAATAAAGTAATCAAATTGGGGAATTTGATTTAAAAGTTGAGGTACAATAGGTTGTAGCTTGGGAAATGTAATATCCGAGTGAAACCAGCCTATTTTTTTTGATTTTTTGTTGGATGAATTTAGTACATCAGAAAACATCGTGTAGCCAGTTGCTATTTCTATATCGGCTTCGTTTTTTAAAATAAATCGATCAACAATAAAAGGAAATTTTCGATACAAAGCCAATTTTAGTCCTCGTACAATCAGACATAGTTTATTCAATATTTTATTTTTCGGAAAATCTTCTTTTCCTCTTGCCAGTATTGTAGTAGGAATAAAGGAAGGAATTGTATTTCTCAGCTCTCCTTGATTTAAGTTAAGGCAAAGAGAAATATCAAACTTGTTCCTATCAAGGTTGTTCAGCATACTTAATAAAACTTTCTCCACCCCTCCCATTTCCATAGAACGATGTCTAAAAAGTACTTTTATTTTTTTATTTTGTGTGTTATCCAATTTCATTTAATCCCCCATTGATTAATTTCTTGCAAAGGTATGAAAATGAATAGTCATAAAATCAAATAATGGATGATTTTTGTTAGAGAAAATAGGGTATTATTTGGGATGAAATGATTTTGTTATGTAATGAAATATTACTAACTTTACAAGAAAAATCAGGATGTTCATCACCAAAAAATATACTATGATTTCTATCAAAACGCTTTTCATTATTGCGTTTTTATATTTCTTTTGGCTGATGCTAAGGATTACTCTGGAGTATGTTCCAGCTCGTCCAGATGTAGGCTTTTTAATGATAAAACAAACCGAGGTAGAAGCCTATCCAGAATATCTTCCTATCTTTTATATCCATGTGTACACCAGCATTTTTGTATTGCTCTTAGGGTTCATAGCTTTATTGAGAATAAATTTTGGAATTTATCATTTCCACCGATGGGTAGGCAAGGGGTATGTGTTTCTTTTATTGGTTTTTGCAGCACCTTCAGGTATTTATATGGGAATACATGCCAATGGCGGTGAGCTATCAGTAGTCGCATTTCTCATTTTGGGGATATTGTGGTGGTGGACTACCTTTAAAGCGAACCAAACCGCAAGGCAAAAAGATTTTACCGCACATAAGCGGTGGATGTGGAGAAGCTTTGCTTTATCAGTATCGGCACTTACACTGAGGATGTGGAAGGTTATCATTGTTTATTTTTTTCAACTACCTCCTATGGATACTTATCAAATCATAGCGTGGCTTGGCTGGGTGCCTAATCTCTTATTGGTAGAATATTTAATTAAAAGAAGAATCATTTAAACTTGAAATAATATGAAAAGAAGTACGATGGTATTTTTGGTGTTCATATCTTTTATGATGTGGAACTGTAAAAAGGAAAAATCTCCAGAAAAAGCAGCAGTGGTAGAAACGCCAATGTTAGAAAAAAAAGATACAGTAATGGTAGAGGAGCATCCAGAGTTGTACGGAATTTACTCTGGAGACTTTGAGGTAGATTATTCGGAGGGCAGTGATGATTATGAAGCTGTAGATCATCGTCTTGCCTACAAGAAAATTTCTATTAAAATTAACCGCATAGCCCATGATTCAGTGTATGGACATAGTATAGTAACAGGGAATCAAAGACCATTTGTAGGAGTGTTTGATTCCGAGGCTAAATCATTTACCCTTAATGAGCCTGGAGATGATAAAACCGATGGCAAATTTGAACTCCAGCTTCGTGGAGATAGCCTCGTAGGCAAATGGATGGTGTATGATACATCTGCGGTGAAGATTCCTAAAAAGCTGGTTCGTCTGGTCAAAAGAAACTTTGAGTACAATCCTAATTTGATGCTGGATAAAGATTCTGAACTTATTGATTGGGATAATCCTAAGGAGTTTATTTCTAAATATATAGATCCAGATACGGGAATGGAAGAACAATTTACAGATTTGCAACAGAGAATAGCATCAGATGCCGTGTTTAAAATCAATGCTTCTACACAAAAACTTACAGAGAAAGATTTGAAAAACCTCAGAAAGCTGGATATGGAAATCATTAAAAATATGATTTTTGCTAGACATGGGTATTCGTTTAAAAAATACACTTACCGTCAGTTTTTTGAGCACACAGACTGGTATATCCCAATGTATAATAATGTGGATGATAGGCTTTCTCAATTGGAAAAAGATAATGTCATCCTCCTTAATCGAATGATAAAATATGCTGAAGATCATTATGACTCTTTTGGGAGATAATGATTTTTAATACAGAATATACTTTTCAATAGTATTACTTTTTGAGATTTTTGTTTTACAAAGGTATTAGCCCCTCTTTCCTAAAGAGGGGTGCCTTTTTGGCGTGGAGGATTTATCAATAATATTTCCTACATTTGTTTCTATGGAATTATTTGCGGAAGTGGTATTGCCCTTACCCATGAAGGGAACATTTACCTATGAAGTACCTGTACAAGAGCGTTCTGCTATTCAAAGAGGATGTAGAGTTTTGGTGCCTTTCGGAGGAAAAAAAATCTATACGGGAATTGTCTTTGCACTGCATAATGACGCTCCCACAGAATACCACGCTAAAGCTATTCTTAGTGTTTTAGATCAGCAGCCCATCCTCTCGGCTCAGCATTTGAATTTTTGGCAATGGCTTTCGGAGTATTACCTTTGTTCTTTGGGAGAGATTTATCGTTTTGCTTTTCCATCGTCTCTAAAATTAGAGAGTGAAACCTATGTAAGCCTAAAACCTGGTGCAGAGATAGATCATCAGAATTTAGATGCCAATGAGCTTTATCTTATTCAAAATTTGGAAGTAAGACAATTGGTCAGCCTCAAAGAGATGGAAGCTTTTATTCCAAGAAAAAACATTGTGGAGACGGTAAAATCACTTATTGATTTACAATATATTGTCATTGATGAGAAAGTAATAGAGCAATACAATGCTAAAGAAGTAAAATACATTCGGTTAAAAAATAGGGCACAGGTTTTTAGTGATTTACCTGCCATTCTTGCCCAGCTGAAAAAAGCACCTAAACAAAAGGAAATTTTACTTTACTTGGTGGATTATGAAACTGAAAACCCAACACTGCCACTGAAAAAATCAATGCTTCATCAGCAAATTGTTTTTTCACAGACTCAGCTGAATGCTTTGGTGGATAAAAAATGGGTAGAAGAATTTACCATGCAGGAAAGTAGACTGGGGCAGTATGAGGGGGATACGGAAATTCTAGATCAGCTGACGGATGAACAGCAAGATGCTTTGTCTCAAATTAATACCGCTTTTGGGCAAAATCAAAATGTCTTGCTTCATGGTGTTACTTCATCGGGAAAAACACATATTTATGCTGAAAAAATACAGGAGGTTTTAGAACATGGAAAAACGGCTTTGTACTTGGTGCCGGAAATTAGCTTAGCGAAACACATCCTCCTTAGGCTAGAAAAGAAGTATGGCAAAGCGATTGTGAGCTACCATAGTAAACTTACTGATTTTGAGAAAGTAGAAATTTGGCAAAAAATTCTAAAAGGGGAAATTAAAGTGGTCATAGGTACACGAGCTGCACTCTTTTTACCCCTTAGTCATTTAGGGCTTATTGTGGTGGATGAAGAACATGATGCCAACTATCGCCCTAGAGAAGTACAGCCGTATTTTAATGCCAAGGATGCAGCCATTGTTTTGGGTAAAATAATGAATGCCCCTGTGATTTTGGGCTCTGCCACACCTTCGTTAGAGAGTTATTATCTCGCCCAAAAGGGAAAAATGGCAATGGTAAGCCTCAAAAAAAGATTTGGAGAGGTAGAGCTACCTAAATTTTATATCCAATCAATCAAAGAGTTTCAGGAGCAGAAGAAAATGGTGGGTAATTTTACTGCCCTTACTTTGGAATACATAGACCAAGCCGTGAAGCATCATAAACAGGTAATGGTGTTGCATAATAAGCGAGGATATTCTAGCGTCATAGAATGTGAAACTTGTGGCTTTGTTTCCTATTGTTCTAATTGTGATGTGGTGATGACTTACCATAAAACAGCCCATGAACTGAAATGTCATTACTGTGGTCATCGTGCAGTTCGGCCTACGGAATGTCCTAAATGCAGTTCTAAAAATCTCAACTCTAAAGGGATAGGGGTGGAGAAAATTCATGAGGAATTACAAAGCGTATTTCCTGATTTTGCCATTGATAGAATGGATATTGATGCCATGCGAAAGAAATTTGCTTACGAAAGATTGTATGAAAAAATAGAAAACGGAGAAACGCAAATCATCGTGGGTACACAGATGATGTCTAAGGGGTTAGATTTTGATGCGGTAGATTTAGTAGTAATTCCTAGAGCAGATCATTTGCTTTATTTTCAAGATTTTAGAGCAGAAGAAAGAGCGTATCAGCTCATTCATCAGGTGGCCGGTAGGGCAGGACGCAGCTCGGGGCAAGGGAAAATCATTATTCAGGCATTGAATCCTCAGCATCAGGTATTTATTACGGCACAGCATCAGGACAATCATTCGGTTTATCAGTATCTTTTGGACGAAAGAAAAAAATTTAATTACCCTCCCTTTACTCGGCTTATTTTAGTGGAGTTTAAGCATAGGAATGAAGATAAAGCGAGGAAGGCTATGGATTTTTTAGCACATATTTTAAGAAATCATATTCCTGAGCCTTGTATTTTTGGGCCTAGTAAATCTCCTATTCCCAAACTTAATCTGATGTATCAGTATCAAATTTTATTGAAACTCCCCAAAAATAAATTTGTGGAAATGAAAAAACATTTGGAATACGCTTTGGAAGAATTAGACACCATTGATGCGTATAAATCGGTTAAAAAATATGTGTTGGTAGATTATTAGTAAGCGTTTTTAGTAATTGTATTTTCATTTTTTAAGGGAAATGGCTTATCTTTGGCTGAATCATTCTTAGCTATGAAAAAATATTTTATCACGATAACTACTGTAATTTCAGCCACTATTTTAGGACAAAATATCCAAAATAATCCGGGGAGCAATCACGGAAATAAATTTGAACAGCTCGGTACTATTCTTCCTACACCTAATGCCTATAGAACGGCTTCTGGGGCACCAGGACAGGCGTATTGGCAAAATCGTGCTGATTATAATATTCAGGCGTATTTAGATGAAGATAAAAGAGTGCTGTATGGCTCAGAGACGGTGACTTATTATAATAATTCTCCAGATGATTTAGATTATCTTTGGCTCCAATTGGATGAAAACCAACAGTCTTCGGTAAAAAATGCAGGATATGAGGCTTCTTCTACATTGCCTAAAACCACTACCATTGAAAAACTCAGACCTACAGATTTGCCCGTACAAGACAATGGCTATGGTGTAAATCTTACTAAGGTTACCGATGCCAAAGGTAAGCCACTGCATTACATGGTGAATAAAACTATGATGAGAATAGACCTCCCTAAGACTCTAAAAAAAGGAGGAAAAGTGAGCTTTAAAATTGAGTGGAACTATAAAATTCCTAATCGAATAGAGAAAGGAGGAAGAGGAGGCTATGAATATTTCCCCGAAGACGGTAATGACCTCTATACCATTACTCAATGGTTCCCCAGAATGTGTGTGTATAGTGATTTTAAAGGTTGGCAAAATAATCAATTTACAGGTCGTGGAGAGTTCGCACTGCCTTTCGGAGATTATACTGTGAGTATGAATGTACCCGCAGACCATATCGTAGCGAGTACTGGCGAGGGACTTAATTTTAAAGAAGTGCTTACCCCAGCACAGTACCAAAGATGGCAACAAGCACAAAATGCTGACCAGCCCATAGAAATCGTTACTTTAGCAGAAGCCGAAAAGGCGGAGAAATCCAAATCTAAGGAGAGAAAAATTTGGAAATTCTCAGCGAAAAATGTTCGTGATTTTGCTTGGACTTCCTCCCGAAAATTTATTTGGGACGGGATGAAAGTACTTATCCCTGAAAATAATAATAAGGTAATGGCGATGAGCCTTTACCCCAAGGAAGCCTATCATCTTTATCGTAAATTCTCTACCCATGCTGTAGCTCATACCATTAAAACTTACTCAGAATACACCATTCCGTATCCATATCCAGTGGCACAATCTATTGAAGCGGCCAATGGTATGGAATATCCGATGATTTGTTTTAATTATGGGCGAACGGAAAAAGATGGCACCTACTCTGAAGCAACGAAATACGGTATGATAGGCGTTATTATCCATGAAGTAGGGCATAATTTTTTTCCGATGATTATCAATTCCGATGAAAGACAATGGAGCTGGATGGATGAAGGCCTCAATACCTTTGTAGAATATCTTACGGAAGAGAGATGGGACTCTAAATTTCCCTCTAAACGAGGACCTGCATGGACGATTGTGGACTATATGAAACTGCCGAAAGACCAACTGGAACCTATTATGGTCAATTCCGAAAACATCATTCATTTCGGGCCTAATGCCTACGCAAAACCCGCCACAGGGCTGAATATCCTTAGAGAAACCATTATGGGTAGGGAGTTGTTTGATTCCGCTTTTAAAACTTATTCCAAAAGATGGGCTTTCAGGCACCCCGAACCAGCCGATTTTTTCCGAACGATGAATGATGCCAGTGCAGAGAATCTCGATTGGTTTTGGAGAGGCTGGTTTTACGGTACAGACCCTGTGGACATTGGTATAGAAAAAGTAACCGTGGCTACTGCTCATGTGAATCCCGAGCTGAAACAAAAAATGATTCAGTACAAGGTGGAAAAACCAAGGCTCAATGCTTTTGAGGATATTTCTAAAATCCGAAATCAGGCAGATGCTACCCTAAAATACTATGTAGAGGAGACTCCAGAAACACAAGATTTTTATTATCGCTATGCCCGAGGACAAGAAACGGTGGATACCGAAAAGATACATTACCAAACTATTCCTGCTACCGCACCACTGAGTGCTACAGAAAAAGTAAAAGCTCAAAATATTACCGCTTACCAAATCGATTTTAAAAACATCGGAGGAATGGTAATGCCTATCATCCTTGAATTTACCTTTGAAGATGGCACGAAACTAAAGGATAAAAAATCAGCTCAGATTTGGAGAAAGAATGAGCAGAGTGTATCGCTTACTTATTATTTTGACAAAAAATTAAAGTCAATACAATTAGACCCTATGCGTGAAACAGCAGATATAGATACTTCTAATAACTATTGGGGAGAACTATCTGAGCCTACTTCTGAGTTTGAAGTGTTTAAATCTCAAAAGGCAACCACCCGAGGAGCATCTGATGGTAGGCTAAATCCTATGCAGGCGGCAGAAAAAAAATAATAGTAACCATTAATCAACAAGATGATTATGATTCAAAAATTACTTAAAACGGTTTATCTCGTGGTGATGACTGCATCGTTATCTCTATTAGGGCAAGAGCACTTTGATGAAATAGCGAAAAGAAAAGGCTATGGAAAAGCTGAAATTACCCTTAAAGATGGCACTACGAAGAAAGGTTATATCGCAAGTCATTATTTTTCTAATGGCATTATGCGTTACAATGAAAAAGATCATTCCAATATTTGGGCACTTAGCAATGAAACACTTTACTTCTTTGAAAATCCTAAATTAGGCTTTAAAAAAGTTCATCTAAAAGAAGTGAAGTATGTTGTTTTTTCAGATTACGAAGACCCTACTCGTTTAAGTTTTCATGAAAAGCTGGAGGTGGTAAGGTATAATTCTAAAGGACAAAAAAAGGACAAAAGAGATTTGGTACTTTTACCATTGATGATTAAAGGCAAACTTAATTTGTATGGGGTAACATTAAACCAACGGGTTTTTGATGGGTATTTAAGATTAGATTCAGAAACGGATGCCTATATGCCTTATGATATAGGAGTGGCCGATGTGTTTAATATGAAAAAATTTAGAAGTAAATTTTATCATGTCATTAAAGAGGTTATTAAAGATTGTCCAGAGTTTAACGCTATGCCTCAAGATGAGTTATTGGACAAATATTTCTCACTCTATGTTTCCATTAAAGAATATGGAGAACAGACCGATAATATGCTAAAAGAATCTTGGAAAATTGCCAAACAAACGGGAAAAACACGCAGTGAGAAGCTGGAAATAGCACTGAAAAATAATGTGGAAAAAAGCTCCGAAGGTTTCAGGAACTTTGTAACCGATTTTAATGAAAAATGTACCCAACCCTAATGAAACAAAAGCTCTCAATTTTTGAGAGCTTTTTTCTGCCAAAAAATCATTGCTACTTTACTCCAAATCTGCCAAAATTTCTGAATTTATTTTAAATCATGCTTTGGCAAAATATTGGAGGGGAAGAACGAGGTAATTGATAAATGAGATTTGGAAATTGGGTAATGAGATAATTTGGGGATGTAGTAATCCTTCAGTAGTACCATTACCGTTTTTTTCAATTCTTTAATCATTGTAATCTTATAAAAAATAAAAATATGTCAGTAAATTTCAAACCATTGGCGGACAGAGTGTTGGTAGAGCCAGTAGCCGCAGAGACGAAAACAGCATCAGGAATTATTATCCCAGATACAGCGAAAGAAAAACCACAAGAGGGCGTAGTAGTAGCCGTAGGAGAAGGTAAAAAAGACGAGCCACTTACCGTAAAAGTAGGTGATAAAGTCCTTTACGGAAAATACGCAGGAACAGAACTTAAATTAGACGGTAAAGAATATTTGATAGTTAGAGAGTCTGACCTGTTAGGAATTCTTGGCTAATAGCGATTAGCTATTGGCGGATAGCTTTTAATTATGAGAGATTTCAAAAAATTCACAGTATGGCAGTTGAGTCATCAGTTGGTTTTGAAAATTTATCAAGTCACTAAAACTTTTCCAAAAGAAGAAATGTTTGGCTTGGTTTCACAAATCAGACGCTCTTTCGCTTCTATTTCTTATAATATTTCGGAGGGAGCAGGGCGAAGTTCTGATAAAGAGTTTGCAAATTTTCTCAATATCGCTCTTGGCTCTTCAAACGAAGCAGAAAACCAATTGCTTCTCGCTAAGGATTTGGAATATTTAAATCAAGAAGATTTTGAAATTTTACATCAAGAATTAGTTATCGTCAAAAAACAATTGGTAGCATTCAGAAATACATTAACAAAATAATAATTCAGCGGAAAGGCAAATATCTATAAGCCAATAGCTAACTGCCAACCGCCTAAAGCATAACAAAAATGGCAAAAGAAATTAAATTTGATATTGAATCAAGAGACGCGTTAAAAAGAGGGGTAGATGCATTGGCGAATGCAGTAAAAGTAACTTTGGGACCAAAAGGTCGTAATGTAGTGATTGAAAAATCATTCGGAGCTCCGCATGTAACCAAAGACGGAGTTTCCGTAGCGAAAGAAATAGAGCTGGAAGACCGTGTAGAAAATATGGGAGCTCAGATGGTGAAAGAAGTAGCGTCTAAAACCAATGATTTGGCAGGAGACGGAACTACTACCGCTACTGTTTTGGCACAGGCTATCGTTCGTGAGGGACTTAAAAATGTAGCTGCTGGAGCCAACCCAATGGACTTAAAAAGAGGAATTGACAAAGCCGTTGCTACCGTAGTGGACAACCTAAAATCTCAATCTCAAGAAGTAGGAGCTTCTAACGAAAAAATCAAGCAAGTGGCTTCGGTTTCTGCTAATAACGATGAGGCCATCGGTTCGCTTATCGCAGAGGCGTTTGGAAAAGTAGGTAAAGAGGGCGTTATCACTGTAGAGGAAGCCAAAGGAATTGATACTACCGTAGATGTGGTAGAAGGTATGCAGTTTGATAGAGGGTACCAGTCGCCATATTTCGTAACTAATCCAGAGAAAATGGTAGCAGAGTTGGACAACCCTTACATTCTTTTGGTAGAGAAAAAAATCTCTTCGATGAAAGAATTGTTGCCAGTGCTAGAACCAGTGGCTCAACAAGGAAAATCATTATTGATTATCTCTGAAGAGGTTGAAGGCGAGGCTTTGGCTACTTTGGTGGTGAACAAATTAAGAGGTTCATTGAAAATCGCAGCCGTAAAAGCACCGGGCTTCGGAGACAGAAGAAAAGCAATGTTGGAAGATATTGCCATTTTGACAGGTGGAACGGTGATTTCAGAAGAAAGAGGTTTCACGATGGAAAATGCATCTATCGAGCTTTTAGGTAGAGCGGAGAAAGTGTCTATTGATAAAGATAATACCACAATTGTAAACGGTGCAGGAGATGAAGAGCAAATCAAAGGTAGAGTGAACCAAATCAAAGCTCAAATGGAAAGCACGACTTCCGATTACGACAGAGAAAAACTCCAAGAGCGTTTGGCGAAATTGGCAGGTGGGGTAGCTGTGCTTTATGTAGGTGCTGCTTCTGAAGTGGAAATGAAAGAGAAAAAAGACCGCGTAGATGATGCCCTACACGCTACCAGAGCGGCGGTGGAAGAAGGTATCGTAGCAGGAGGGGGTGTTGCGTTGGTAAGAGCCATTAGCTCTTTGGAAAACCTTAGCGGTACCAACCAAGATGAGCAAACGGGTATCAAAATAGTGAAGAGAGCCATTGAAGAGCCATTGAGACAAATCGTAGCGAATGCAGGTGGCGAAGGTTCGGTAATCGTAGCCAAAGTAGCAGAAGGTTCTGGCGACTTCGGGTACAATGCGAAAACCGATGAGTTTGTGAATATGCTAGAAGCGGGTATCATAGATCCTACCAAAGTAACGCGTGTAGCCCTTGAAAATGCGGCTTCTGTAGCAGGAATGCTCCTCACCACCGAGTGCGTAATCACCGAAATTAAAAAAGACGAACCTGCAATGCCTCCAATGGGCGGCGGAATGCCAGGAATGATGTAACAGACAGCGTCTGTGGCGATAAATTTAAAAGACCAATGACTCTAAGGTTGTTGGTCTTTGTTACTAAAAATAAGATTATAGTAAATATATAAAAGATTAAAAAAAATGAAAAAAGCAATTATCATTAAAGGAAAGCAACATGCTGGAAAATCTACGACAATTAGAGAAGTATGTAAAAGGTTAAATCCACAGAAAATATATATACTCAATACGGATGAAAAGAAACTTGAACAAGAAAAAATAGAAAAGATATGTAATAATATATATTTGATTAGTGTTAAAGATAAATGGATATTGGTATTTGCTGGTTCTCCAACAGAACTGAAAATAAATATTAGTTTTGCTATAGAAGTATGTATTGAGCTGGAAATTGATATTTCGTTTATGTTAGTATCGACAAGATCTTTTGAAAGAAAGAAAAATTTTAATACCTATGAAAAACTTAAAGATAAAGGATATAATATAATCGACACTATACTAATAAATAAAATAGAACAAGAAAATTTTGAAGAGACAGAGGAATGGGAGGAAAGGATAGAAAAAATAATTAATACAATAAAACAAAATTTAAACATATAATGGAACTTTTTATAAAAATACTTTCAATACCAGTTGTAGGAACTTTTTTAAAGTTTTTATACCAGTTTTTTACAAAAGAAAAAGCAAAAGAGCTCAATATAGAAAAAGCAAAATTCATATTAGATAATTGCGGAAAAGACTTTAAGAAAAGTTTTGTAATACCTAATTTGGAGGAAAGCTATTTTTATGAACGAACAGGAATTGCTACCAATTATAAATCAATTCCTTTGTATGAAGAACTAAAAAATAAATCGGGTAAAAATTATACTTGGGCAAGTATTAGAAAAGCAAAATCCCATTTTTTATTTGAAGAAAATAAAATTGTTGTAAAAGTATCTACATTTGATAAGTCTATAGCAGAAATTTCATTGTTATTGATATTATATTTATCGGTTATTTCTTTTGGCACTACAATTTTATTATCTCAAATATCTTGGGGGAAAGATTTTATACAAATGATAATAATGATATTATTTCTTATGTTTGTAGTGGGGATCGTTGCTTATGCGATTAACCCAACTATAATGGCAATGGGAATTAAGAAAGAATTGGAAAAGAATAATAAAAAATCTTTGTTAGAGGATATTTAAATTTTATTCTTTACAAAGTGTTTTCCCAAAAAATTCCATTGCAGGTAAATTTTCACAACTTGAGTAAAGAAAAATGCAATTGCAGTTTTGTTTACCCAAGTTGGTTTAATAAAATGTAAGCGTACATTAAGCCCCCGCAGAGTTGTTTTAATTAAATGTCAATTTACATTAAGTCCTCGCAGAGGTGTTTTAATTAAATGTCAATTTACATTAAGTCCTCGCAGAGGTGTTTTAATTAAATGTCAATTTACATTAAGTCCCTGCAAGTTGGGTGGAGCTAATGTATAAATTTATTATCTTTGGTGGTGTTATAAAATAGTATTGTTCAACCATTAAATCCTAAAAAATATGAAAATTTCATTACAAAGACTATCCACCAAAGACCTCGCTACTTTAGTTCAGAGAGTCATCGCTTCTTCTAAGGGCGGCAAGTATAAAGTAACCGAAGACCATCCGCTGCTTACAGCACTGGAACAGGCATACGCAGAGTATGATGTGGTCTATACCAAGCAGGTATTCAGCGGTAAAGGAAAATCTGTAGCCGAGGCAGACGAAGCCCGAGACAAAGCTTTCTCAGCACTGAGAAACTTTTTGTTCGGTTATCATCAGTTGAGCATCGCCCCAAATGCTGATAAAGCCAGGGAGCTGTACGAAATCATTAAAACCTACGGCACGGATATGGACAGGCAAACCTATTCTACCCAGACGGCTCAACTGAAAAAACTCATCGAAGAGCTGAATGAAAGTGAAAATAAAGCCAAACTCACCGCACTAGGCATCTTCCCTGCTTGGGAAGATTTGAAAACCAAGCAAGATGCCTTTGAAAATCTTTTCGCTGAGCAAAGCGAAGCCAATGCCGAACTTCGCAAAACGCCAAGTGCCACCACCCTGAGAAAGGATTTGGAGAAAGCCCTTCGCTCTTATCTGGATTTCCTCACTGCCATGAAATCTCTACCCGAATGGGAAGACCTTTATCAAGACATCAATGAGCTGGTGAAAGCCGCAAGAAATAGCTGATGTACCACTAAAAAAAGATTGCCAATGCACTGAGTGTTGGCAATCTTTTTTATTTTCTTCTTACACTGGAGGGCTACACCCGTACAGATGGCGGTACCAGCAGTTCGTATTCGCCACCATGATTGATGATTTCCCTTACAATGCTACTGCTGATAAAAGATTTTCCCGAGGAAGTGAGCAGGAATACCGTTTCTAATTTGCGGTGGGCAAGGGTTCTATTGGTATGAGCAATGGCCTTTTCAAATTCAAAATCGGCAGGATTTCTCAGTCCTCTCAGGATGAACTGGGCGTTTTTCTCTAAACAATAATCCACCGTAAGCCCTTCAAAATGATCTACCTCTACATTCCCGAAATGTGCCGTGGACTGGGCAATAAATTCCATTCTTTTTTCTAATGGAAACATGTATTTCTTCTGAGAGTTTTGCCCAATGGCGATGATGAGCTTATCAAATAAAGAAGATGCTCTCTCTATAATATCATAATGTCCTAAGGTAATAGGGTCAAAAGACCCTGGAAAAACCGCTATTTTCATTCTTATACTATCTTAATATTCATGTTGGGGGCAGTCTAAATTTACTTTGCCAATGCTTTTTCCACCTCGTTTCCGCATAGGTCTTGGATAGAGATGCCATAGTGCTTTGCCTGCTGGGGCAGTATGCTGGCAGAGGAGAAGCCTGGGTTGGTATTCATTTCTAGCATATAGGGTTCTCCGTTTACGATGATGTATTCACTTCTAGAAAAGCCCGTCATTCCGAGAGCATCATAGGCTCTTTTAGCTATTTTTTCTACTTTCTCACGCGTTTCATCATCTAGTCTTGCAGGCGTTATCTCTTGAGAAGCACCTTCATATTTGGCTTGGTAATCAAAGAATTCATTTTCAGAAAAAATTTCCGTGATGCCCACTACAGTGGTTTCGCCTTGGAAGTCCACCACACCTACGGAAACTTCTGTGCCATCTAAGAAACGCTCAATGAGGATTTCCTCATCTTCATCAAATGCAAGAGCAATGGCTTTTTCAAATTCTTCCTTGGCTTTTACCTTAGATATACCGAGTGAAGAGCCACTTTGGTTGGGTTTTACGAAACAAGGAAGCCCCACTATGCTCAGAATTTCATCGGTATCATAGCTTTCGCCTTTTCTTAGATAGACGCTTTCTGCCGAAGGAACACCGTATTTGGCAAGTACTGCCAGTGTGTCTTTTTTATTAAAAGTCAAAGCACTTTGGTAGAAATTACAGCCCGTATATTTCTGCCCAATGATATTCCAGTACGCTTGGAGCTCTCCATTTTCTCCAGGTTTACCGTGGATGGTATTAAAACAAACATCAAAACGAATTTTTTCATGATGTACCATTGCAGAAAAATCTTCTTTCAAGATGGGATATTTCTCACCATTATCGCCCAAGAGGTACCATTCGTTTTCTAAAATCACTACTTTAAAAACACGGTACAGATTTCTGTCTAAAGAATCAAAAATCAGTTCGCCACTTTTTAAGGAGACTTTGTATTCACCAGAATAACCTCCCATTACTACTGCTATATTTTTCTTTTCCATGATGATAAGCTAAAGAGAATGCACAAATGTAATGATTTTTTTATAGGCTGTTGGCAATTAGCCATTAGCTTTTTCTCATCTCTCAGTTCTAATTTCTCACCTCTCATTATGATTTTTGTCATTTTATCGAAATTTGTGGGGCAAAATTAACTTATCGTTAATAGGAACTCGGCAAATTATACCGATTTTTGCAAAAAATAATGAATAGATAATATGAAAACTATGTTTGGAAAAAAACTCTTGGCATCTGTAGTTACGCTATCCACAGCGAGTATCTATTTTGCACAAAACACCCAAGACACGCTTTCTAGCTCTAAAGACATAGAGCAGGTGGTTATCCGCGGGGTGGTGGACATTGCAAAAGATAGAAAAACACCAGTTGCCGTATCTAATGTAAGATCAGCTCAAATCATTGAAAGATTGGGGAATCAAGAATTACCAGAAATCTTGAACACCACTCCTTCCGTATATGCTACCAAGTCTGGTGGAGGTTTCGGAGATGGTGGTATTACCATGAGAGGGTTTGAGTCTAGAAACATCGCGGTAATGGTAAACGGTATGCCTGTGAATGATATGGAAGGAGGGAAAGTGTATTTCTCTAACTGGACGGGGCTTTCAGATGTTACCAGCACCATTCAGGTACAGAGAGGACTGGGGTCTTCTAAATTGGCAATTGCTTCCGTAGGAGGAACCATGAACTTTATCACCAGAACTGCCGATATGAAAAAAGGCGGAGTGGTGAGATTAGGCATCGGGAATAATGACTATCTGAAAACTTCATTTGCCTACAATACGGGGAAATCTGAAAACGGATGGTCTTCTTCATTCTTAATGGGACGCCAAACGGGTTCTACTTATATAGACCATACAGACTATGAAGCATATACTTACTATTTCGCATTAGGTTTCCAGCCGAACAGAAAGCATAACTTCCAGTTTTCCATTACTTCTGCACCACAATGGCATGACCAAAGAAGCTATGCTCCTTCTATTGCTAATTATATTAAATACAATCCTGCCAATGATGGCACACCGTATAGACGCTATAACTCTGACTTCGGATATTATACTGATAACAACGGAAGAAAAATAGCCCTATCCAACAGAGGGAATTTCTACGCTAAACCAGTAATGATGCTCAACTGGGACTGGAATATCAATTCTAAATCTAAATTGAGCTCCGTATTCTATGCCTCTAATGGTAGAGGAGGTGGACTGGGAGAAATAGGAAAAGTAAACAATAAAAGAACAAGTGATTTCCTAGATGCTTCTGGACAAATCAACTATGATGCTATCTTTGCAGCTAATGCAGCCGTAGATGCACATACCGCAAACCCAGGGGCTACGTTAGTGAGAAGAGCATCTATTAACTCCCACGACTGGTATGGTGCTTTAATTAACTTTAATCATCAGGTGAATGACCATTGGAATTTCTCCATCGGTACAGATAATAGATATTACTATGGATATCACTACCAAGTGATTTCTGATCTCTACGGAGCAAATGGCTATAAAGAAAAAAACAATGGAAATGTAACGCCTTATGTGATTACTTCTCCTAATATTGATTATAAAAAACTTTCTTGGAACCCATTCGGAGGGAAAAACACCCCACTAGAGCAGCAAGTAGGTTATTCTAATGACGGAGAGGTACTATGGTACAGCGGTTTCGGACAAGTGGAGTATGCTAAAGACGGTTTCTCAGCTTTCTTCCAAGGCTCTATATCTAACCAAGCTTACCAGAGAATAGATCACTTCGTGGTAGATGGGGTTACAGTTCAGCAAGGTAAAACCGTAAACACCAAAACAGGATTTAAAAACATTTTAGGCTATAACTTAAAAGGGGGTGCCAACTATAACATCAACAGAAATAATAATGTTTTTGCCAATATTGGGTATTATAGCAAGCAACCTTTTATGAATGCAGTGTATCCTAGTAACCGTCAGGTGTTGAATGCTACATTGACCAATGAGAAGATTTTCTCCGCTGAATTGGGCTACGGATTCCGTTCTTCCCATTTCAATGCCAATGTGAATGTCTATAGAACAGAATGGAAAGACCGTTGGCTGAGAAGAAATCAAGATTTCACCCTTCTCGATGGTTCTACTGTAAGAGGATATGCAGAGATTAACGGTATTACTCAGCTTCATACAGGGGTAGAAGTAGATGCTACCTATAAATTAGGAAAATACCTAGAGCTCCAAGGAATGTTCTCCCTAGGAGACTTCAGATATAAAGGAAACCCTACAGGTACCGCTTTTGATGAAAATAATAATGCGATAGAAGTAGCAGGAGGGTCTAATTCTTCTACGCTTTATCTGGATAATGTAAAAGTAGCAGGGTCTGAAAGTAATAGTATTCCTCAGCTGACAGCTTCATTAGGAATGACCATCAAACCAGTGGAAGACCTTAGAGTTTATGGTACATGGAGATATGTAGGTAAGTTGTATTCTTCTATTGATATAGCCACCTTCGCTAACCAAGCCAGCCAAAATAAAGGGGTACTTCAGTTGCCTGACTATAACTTGCTAGATGTAGGGATTTCATATAAACTGAAATTGAAAAACTCTAAAGAATACTTTACCATTGGAGCAAATGTGAATAACCTATTAGACACCACCTATATTGCCGATGGTGCTACAAGTATTTTTGAAGGAGATAAAAATGCGACAGGAAAAAAATACAAAGGTATAGATACAGGAAATAGAGTGTACTTCGGATTCGGTAGAACATGGTCCACCAGCTTATCATTCCACTTTTAAATCGTATTCATATCACTAAAAAATCGAGACTGCATAATGATTGCAGTCTCGATTTTTGTTTATCAGCGTTTGAATAGTTTTAAATTAAAATACAAGTGGTATTATTACTTTAAACTCTCTAATTTAGGAAGCCCTCTTTGTGGTCCCTTATGTTTGGATACTTCATTGGCAATTTCATTTCCGAATTTTACACTCTCTTCAATGGAGTTTTGATGGGATAGGGCAATGGTGAATCCTGCCGTAAATGCGTCTCCCATTCCCATTTTTTGGAGGGTGTGTTCGTGTTCTTTCCTTTCGGTTTTCAGTATTCCATCTTTATGCCAGTAAGTGGTTTCATTGGCGTTGTTACGGATGAATAATTTCTCTGAATACTTTTTGAGAAGTTCTTCAGTGGTAGCATTTTCTCCAAACAGTGTAGTAAGTTCAGATTCTTTTGCGATGATAAAGTTTACTTTTTCAATAATGTCATAGGGAAGCTTTTTGGCGGGCGAGGCGTAAAGTCCAATTTTTATCTTATGCTTAAAGGCATAATTAATAGTGAAAAAAATGACTTCAAGTGGAATTTCCATTTGTATCAGTAACCAATCGGCTTTTTCTATGGCTTTTTCTGCTTGAATGATGTGAGCTGTTTTTAGGTCATTATTGGCAGAAGGAACTACTACTATGGTATTTTGGTTTTCCGCTGCAAGTACATAGGCTTTCCCCGATTCGGAGTACGGACTTTCATTGACAAACCCTACATTAATACCTTCATCTACCAGATGTCTAAGGATTTGTTGTCCCACAGGCTCCATACCTACAGAACCGATGAAATGGACTTGAGCTCCTAGTCTAGCACAGGCTACTGCTTGGTTGGCTCCTTTTCCTCCATAGTAATTTTCGCTGGAACATGCCAAAAGGGTTTCGTTGGGTAGAGGTGTTTTTTCGGTATTGATGACTCTGTCTAGTGACGAGCTTCCTACCACTACTATTTTAGGTTTTTCAGTACTGATGTTGATGTTTTTTACTTTCATTATCCTGCAATCTCTATAAATTCAGTGATGAACTTTTGGGGTTTTCCATTTTGGTCCAATCCGATATAGCTAGCATACAACCCTTCACCCATTCCTGCCTCGAAGGCAACGATATTTTTTTCATTGTCAGCAGGAGAAAGGAAAGCATATTGGTCTATTGCTCCATTATTATCAAAGAAATATGGGTGGAAAAATTCTTCGTAGATGCCCATGTAGTCATCTCCTTTTCTTTCAAATAAAGTTTTTTCTAGCTCATTAAGCTCTATTTGTGTTTCCATGTCCATCAGGCTTCCCATACCACTTTGTACTGGATAGCCAAAGATTTCATCTTTTTTTAGCTCACGGATGTTTTGGTTAGGCAATGTGGCTAATTTCCATTCTGTGATAGGATGCTCCCCAAAAACGAGTTCAATATAAGCGATGCAATTGCTTTCTCTTTCGGTGTGAAGTGTTACTTGGAAATCGCCTTTCGGGAATTCTTGTTCAAATGCGGGCATATCGGCGGTAGTCAAGGGGTCACAAGCGACTAATTTTCCCGAGGAAATGTGGAGTTTTCCAATGTCAAAAGATTCGATGAGTGGATGCTCTACGAATGGTTTAGTAAATAATTTTTGAATGTTTTCTAAATGTTGCATGATAAATAAGCGTAACAATGCCCCACAAAATTAGGGATAATTTTACAAAATGTTTTTCGGGTTAGCATTCTGCTACATTGACGGCAATGGCCAGTCCGCCCTCAGAGGTCTCTTTGAACCTTTCATTCATACTTAAAGCGGTATCCCACATAGACTTAATAACTTGGTCTAATGATACTTTAGCTTTTGATGGGTCGCTTTCCATAGCGATATTTGCTGCGGTAATGGCTTTCATTGCCCCCATAGAATTTCTTTCAATGCAAGGAATCTGTACCAGCCCCGCGATGGGGTCGCAGGTTAATCCTAAGTGGTGTTCCATGGCTATTTCTGCTGCCATAAGCACTTGCTGGGGAGTTCCGCCCATGATTTCGGTAAGTCCGCCTGCAGCCATGGCTGCGGAAACGCCTATTTCCGCTTGACATCCCCCCATGGCAGCGGAGATGGTGGCGTTTTTCTTAAAGAGTGTACCTATTTCTCCTGCTACTAAAAGAAAACGGATAATGGCGTCTTCTCCTATGTAAGGAGTAAAGGTTTGGGAGTACATCAGCACAGCGGGGATTACTCCACTTGCACCATTGGTAGGTGCAGTGATGATTCTTCCGAAACTGGCATTTTCTTCATTCACGGCAAGAGCAAAACAGGATACCCATTTATTGACATTATTAAAATTTTGTTCACTATTTTTTACCAGTGTCATCCATTCGTCTGGATTATTATGACTTTGGTTTTTGAGTAGTGCTTGGCTGAGTTTGGCAGCTCTCCTGGAAACATTTAGTCCACCAGGGAGGATGCCTTCTTGAGTCATTCCTTTATAGATACATTCCTTGATTTGTTCCCATATATAAAGGGCTTCTTTTTGGGTTCCCTCTCTTGTTCTCCAGCTTTCTTCATTGAGGAAAACGAGATCTGAAATTTTATTTATATTCAGTTTTTCTACATTTCTGATGATGTCTTTACCGCTATGGCAAGGGTAGAGGGTGCGAATGCATACTTCTTGCATAGAGTTTTCTTCTTGAGTAGAGATAAAACCACCTCCCAGAGAATAGTAATCTTGTTCTAAATGAGTTCCGTCACGAAAAATGGCTTTGAAAATCATTCCATTAGGATGAAAATCTAAGGAAGCGTCCATGTGGAGTACCAAGTGGTGTCCATAGATGAAAGGGATGCTATGTTTTCCACCCAAGAGGAGTTTTTCAGAAGTTTTTATCTCTTGGATGTATTGATTAATTTTTGTGGTGTCAATGCTTCGGAAATCATGGCCTGAAAGTCCCAGCATTCCTGCAATATCGGTTCCATGTCCTATCCCTGTTTTAGCCAAAGAACCATAAAACTCTACGAAAATCTCTTTTACTTCTTCTAGGGAACGCTGATGCTCTATCAGATTAAGAAAACTTTCTGCAGCATTCCACGGCCCCATGGTATGAGAACTAGAAGGACCTATTCCTACTTTTATTATTTCAAAAACACTGATAGATTGCATGAGGTATTATTATATTAAAGCGTTGTTTTTCTGGTTTAATGAAATACTTTAGTAATAGTTGGTGTTACTTAAGATAGAATCGTAATTGGCTTTTGAAAGTATGTCATGTTTAAAAAGAGAGGGTAGGTGGATATCTTCTTTCAGTCGGTTTTGAGTGGTTTGTTGGAAATTAAATTCCATTTTTTGTCCATTTTTCAGTGTGATAAAAACTGCATTTTCTTGTCCGTAACCGATGAGTCCTCTGAATTCCCCTTGAATATCATTCCCTATGAATCGTATTTTTTCTATTTGCTTAAAAGGGTAATCGTTTCCATTGATGTGGATATGGTTTTCGTGGAGGCTCATATTTCCTATTTGCTGATTTTTTCTTTTGTTTCTAAGAAATACGAAATGGATAATGCCTATGATGATGAGTCCTATCAAAATCATATTCATAGTAAAAGTTCTCTCTAAAATTTCGTCTTTGTATCTGAACAAAGGAGGAAAGAGAGAGAGCATAAGCATCCCGAGAATAGAAAAAATCATGATGAAGATAAGTATTCTGATGATTTGTCCTACAAGGGTGTTTTTTGATTTTCTCGGATGAAAAAGCGGATACATAGTACAGTTTAGGCTTTCTTTACAAACTCAGATTTGAGTGCCATAGCACCGAATCCGTCTATTTTACAATCGATATTATGGTCAGAGTCAGGTCTTAGGCGGATGTTTTTTACTTTGGTGCCTGCTTTCACTGGTTTTGGAGCTCCTTTTACGGGAAGGTCTTTGATGACCACTACGCTGTCTCCATCTTGAAGAATGTTTCCATTGCTGTCTATCACAGCGTCTTCCATATTGATTTCAGAAGGGTCCCATTCATGAAAACATTGGGAACAAACCATGAGATTATCTTGTGGGTAAGTGTATTCTGATTGGCACTTTGGGCAAATTATCGTATCGCTCATATGATGTTTTTTTGCAAAGATAATGAAAACATTAGTAAATTTTAGTCAAAGTTTTTCAGTGGGTGAAATTTGTAATAAAATTTTGCTTATGGAAGTGTAAAGACTTATTTCTTTATTTTTCATCCTATAATCGTATATTTGCATAAAACAATGAAATGGCATAGGTTTAATCTCCAAAAGCTGTACATAAGGTAAGTAAGATAAATATTTACGAATATTGTGGGGGATTAATAAATGTTTCATTAGCTCTAATTTTTTTCTATTTTAAATCATTATAAAACAATGAAAACTCTTATCCAAAAAGCAAAAATTGTTAACGAGAATACTATTTTTCAAGGCGATGTCCTTATAGAAAATGATACTATTGTCCGCATCGGTAATACGCTTTCTACTGAAAATGTGGATACAGTTATTGATGCCGAAGGGAAATATCTTCTTCCGGGGGTCATTGATGACCAAGTGCACTTTCGTGAGCCAGGGCTTACCCATAAAGCGACCATAGAGAGTGAAAGCCGCGCGGCCATTGCAGGAGGGGTAACTTCATTTATAGATCAACCCAATACCGTACCGAATACCGTAACGCAAACACTTTTGGAAGAAAAATATCAACGGGCAAAGGAGGTTTCTTTTGCTAATTACTCTTTCTCTATGGGGGGTACCAATGATAATTTGGAAGAAGTTCTTAAAACCAATCCAAGGGAAGTGGCAGCAGTAAAACTTTTCCTCGGTTCCTCCACGGGAAATATGCTGGTAGATAACCCCGAAACGCTGGAAGAAATTTTCGCTAAGGTCAAAATGCCTATTTGTGTACACTGTGAAGATGAAACTACCATTAAGAAAAACACGGCTGATTATATAGAAAAATATGGAGATGATATTCCTGTGAAGTTTCATCATTTGATTAGAAGTGAAGAAGCGTGTTATATTTCCTCATCTAAAGCAGTAGAACTGGCAGAGAAAACAGGGGCAAGGCTTCATATCTATCATCTTTCCACGGCGAAAGAAACTGCACTCTTCCGAAATGATGTCCCTTTAAGAGATAAAAAAATTACTGCTGAGGTATGTGTACACCATCTTTGGTTTACCAATGAAGATTATGATACCAAAGGAGGGCTTATTAAATGGAATCCAGCAGTGAAAACGCAAAAAGATAAAGATGAGCTTTGGAAGGCATTGTTGGATGATAGAATAGATGTGATTGCTACAGACCATGCCCCGCATACCATGGCTGAAAAACAGAATCCTTATACTCAATGTCCATCGGGGGCACCGTTAGTACAGCATTCTCTTTTAGTAATGTTAGAAACCTATAGACAGGGTAAGATTTCCATGGAAAAAATCGTGGAAAAAATGTGTCATAATCCTGCTATTCTTTTCAATATTGAGAAAAGAGGCTTTATAAAGGAAGGTTACAAGGCAGATTTGGTATTGGTGGATTTAGAGCAGGAATATACCGTAAATAAAGATAATATTTTTTATCAGTGTGGATGGAGTCCATTAGAAGGCGAAGTTTTTCATTCTAAAGTTACACACACTTTTGTGAATGGGCATCTTGCCTATGAAAATGGTAACTTCTCTGATGAGAGAAAAGGAGAAAGGCTGCTTTTCGAAAGAGAATAATCTCATTTTTACTAAAAAAACTTAGAAATAGAGCTGCTTTATAAGGAATAAGAATAAAGGGTTTTGAAAAGTTGTTGATTTTAATAAATTGATTTTAAGGGTATTGTATGGAGGTGAAAAGGTAAGTTCTCTTGTGGAAGTGAAATTCATTTCTGAAACTATGAATATTTAGTTTTGATATGATGAGAATTTTATATATTTGCACTACTAATAAATTTTAAAAACACATTGTTATGTCAGACATTTCATCAAGAGTAAAAGCTATCATCGCTGATAAGCTAGATGTAGAAGAAACAGAAGTAACTGCGGAAGCGAGCTTCACGAACGATTTGGGAGCTGATTCTTTGGATACTGTAGAATTAATCATGGAATTTGAAAAGGAATTTAATATTCAAATCCCAGATGATCAAGCAGAAAAAATTACGACTGTAGGACACGCTATCGCTTACATCGAAGAAGTTGTAAACAAATAATCTTTTTTTAAAAAAAAACTTAAGATTTATGGAATTGAAGAGAGTTGTAGTAACTGGTTTTGGTGCTGTTACACCTATTGGGAAAAATGCAAACGAATACTGGGAAAACCTCGTGAAAGGGGTGAGCGGAGCTGCGCCTATAACTCTTTTCGATGCCAGCAATTTTAAAACCAAGTTTGCTTGCGAAGTAAAAGATTTTAATCCTTTAGATTATTTTGATAAAAAAGAATCTAAAAAATTAGATCGTAATAGTCAGCTTGGTATTGTAGCTGCCCGCGAAGCAGTAGCTCACTCTAGAATCATTGAGGGTAATGTAGATAAAGATAGGGTAGGAGTGATTTGGGGTTCTGGTATTGGTGGTCTAGAAACCTTTGAAACGGAAGTTTTGGGCTGGGCGAATACTGACATCCCAAGATTTAATCCTTTCTTTATTCCTAAAATGATTGCGGATATCACACCAGGACACATTTCTATAGAATATGGTTTCCATGGTCCTAACTATACTACGGTATCGGCGTGTGCGTCATCTGCTAATGCACTTATTGATGCTAAAATGCTTATCCAGCTAGGAAAGGCTAATGTCATTGTTTGTGGAGGTTCTGAAGCAGCTGTAACAGCCAGTGGAGTAGGGGGATTCAATGCCATGATGGCACTCTCTACTAGAAATGAAGACCCTTCTACCGCGTCTAGACCGTTTGATAAAGATAGAGACGGTTTCGTATTAGGGGAAGGAGCTGGATGTATTATTCTAGAAGAATATGAGCATGCCGTAAAAAGAGGTGCCACTATTTATGCGGAACTGAAGGGAGGTGGGCTGAGTGCAGATGCACATCATATGACAGCACCTCATCCTGAAGGTTTGGGAGCGTATATGGTAATGAAAAATTGTTTAGAAGATGCAGGGGTAGAGGCTCATGAAGTGGATCATATTAATATGCATGGTACTTCCACACCATTAGGAGATATTGCAGAATCTAATGCCATTTCTAAAATCATGGGAGAACACGCGGATAAGATTCAGATTAACTCTACCAAGTCTATGACAGGACATTTATTAGGTGCAGCAGGGGTGATAGAGGCCATAGCCGCACTAGGAACCATTATCCACGGCGTGGTACCACCTACCATTAACCACTTTACCGATGACGAAAAAATAGACAGCCGTCTTAACTTCACTTTTAATGAGGCGGTGAAGAAAGAAGTGAAAGTAGCTATGAGCAATACTTTCGGTTTTGGAGGACATAATGCATGTGTGCTTTTCAAAAAAATATAAGAAAAACATGCAGTTTGGAGGTTTCATATCCCGAATATTCCTTTTACAAAAAAAAAATAAAAATACTCCGCGAGTCCAAAGTCCTTTGGAAATGAAGCTCTCTGTCATCTTGGGAGTGCCTATTACCCAAATAGAGTGGTACAAAGAGGCTTTTTCTCTACGGAATTCAGGGAAAAAATCCAGAGCAAAAAACTATGAAAGATTAGAGTTTTTAGGGGATTCTATTCTGGGAAGTATTATTTCTTGCTATCTCTATGAACACTATCCCAGAGAAAACGAAGGGTTTCTTACGCAGATGAAATCCAAAATCGTGAACCGAAAAAATCTTAATAAAGTGGGGGAAGACCTCCAGCTTACCCGATTAATCATTAATCAAAATGCAAACGCCTTAGGTGAAAATATCCATGGAAATCTACTTGAGGCACTCATAGGGGCAATCTATCTAGACAAAGGGTATGATATGTGTAAAAGTATTGTGCTTACCAAACTATTACCCCCAGAAACCATTGCTACCCTAGAGCATAAAATCATCAGTTATAAAGGTCTTCTATTAGAATGGAGCCAAAAGCATAAGCACATCTTACAGTACGAAACGCAAGAGGAAATTCTTCCCAATAGTAAAATAAACTCATTCAAGGCATTTGTGCTGATTGATGGTGAGAAAGTAGCTAATGCTACTGACAGTTCTAAGAAAAAAGCAGAAGAAAAAGCGGCTCAAAGAGCTTTCTATGGACTGAATAAAAAGATTAAAATAGATGAAAGAACCCCTAATCCTTCAGTTCGATGAGCATGAAGCGGAACCGATTTCTATAGGTTTATTAAGTTTGGTGAAAAAACTTCCAGACTATGAGTTCTTTTATAAAGTTAATCAGCTTAATTCATTTCAGTTTTCTAGAGTAGATGACCTTGTTCTTCATGGTCAGTATTATTCTTATACCTTTGCGGTATATTATGCATGTAGTGTAGAGCATAAAACGGGGTTTTATATTATATCTAATCGTTCCATTGCTTCTGAACAGATACATCCTATTACAGAGTTCTTTATAGATGAACAGGAAGTTAAATTTCTATTAAATAACTATCAAGAAGTAGAGTTCATTATTAAAACTACTGATTTTTGTCCCAGTTTTTCAGTAATTTTGTTCCCTGAAAATAGTACTTTCGCCATTAAAGAACTATCTATACACCAAGGCGAAGAATTATATAATACTTTATTTTATTATGAATAAGACACTTAAAAAAACAAAAATAATTGCCACTTTAGGACCCTCTACCTCTACCAAAGAAATTATGAAGGAAATGGTCTTGGCAGGAACCAATATCTTTAGAATTAATTTTTCTCATGCAGATTATGCGATAATAAAAAACAATGTAAAAATCATCAGAGAAATTAATGAGGAGTTAGGTACTTCTGTAGGTATTCTAGGGGATTTACAAGGTCCAAAACTAAGAATAGGTGTGGTGAAAGAGGGGGCTTATCTCCATCCTGGTGATGTGCTTACCTTTACGAACGAAAATGTGGAAGGAGACAGTACCAAGGTATATATGACCTATAAAAACTTCCCTAAAGATGTAAAAGTAGGCGAAAATATATTGATAGATGATGGTAAGCTGGTGCTCCAAGTAACTGCGACTAATGGTTATGATACTGTAGAAGCTATGACGGTTCAAGGAGGACCTCTCAGTTCTAAAAAAGGGGTGAATCTCCCCAATACCAATGTTTCTCTTCCTGCATTGACAGAAAAAGATATTGAAGATGTGAAGTTTATGTTGGAACTGGATTTTGATTGGATTGCACTTTCTTTTGTGCGTCATGCTCAGGATATCAGAGACCTCAAAAACTTAATAGAAAAAGAATCTAAGACGGAATATAGAGTTCCTATCATTGCTAAAATAGAAAAACCAGAAGGAGTAGAAAATATTGATGAAATATTAGCTGAATGCCAAGGGTTAATGGTGGCACGAGGGGATTTAGGGGTGGAAATTCCTATGGAAGAAGTTCCTGCCATCCAAAAAACTTTGGTGAGAAAGGCAAGAGATTATTCTAAACCTGTCATCATTGCTACCCAAATGATGGAAACCATGATTAATAGCCTTACACCTACTCGTGCAGAGGTAAATGATGTAGCCAATTCGGTATTGGATGGAGCAGATGCAGTGATGCTTTCTGGCGAAACTTCTGTGGGTAAATATCCTGTGGAGGTGATCCAGAATATGGCTAAAATAGTGAAAAATATAGAAACCAGCCACTACTATAAACTGAGAAATGCTCCTATAGAAAAGCATTTTCTAGACATTGATGAAAGATTTATTACCAAAAGGCTTTGTCTTGCGGCGGTAAGAATTGCTAAAACCACTCCTTCCAGAGCCATCGTAACGCTTACCAATTCAGGATATACGGCATTTGAAATTTCAGCTCACCGTCCCAATACACACATCTTGGTATTCTGTAGTAATCCAAGAGTAGTAACCATGCTGAATCTTCTTTGGGGGGTGAGAGCTTATCATTATGATAATGAGACTTCTACCGATGAAACGATTGTTCAAGTGAATAAAATAGTGAAAGATTTAGGTTTCGTAGGAGATGGTGACTTTGTGATTAATCTGAATGCTACTCCTGCAGGGGTGCATGGGAAAACCAATACATTGAGGCTATCCAATGTTTAAAAAGAATGCCCTTCCAATGACTAAAAGTTAAAGCCGATTATGCCAGATTTTTTACATCCCGATAAAGCCAATTATACTCGCGAAGAGCTTTTGCAAGAGGAAAAAATTCGTCCCCAAAGTTTTGATGATTTTGCAGGACAAAGAAAAACTATGGATAATCTGGAGGTATTTGTTGCGGCTGCTAAAAACAGAGGAGCCGCTTTAGACCATACCTTGCTTCATGGACCTCCAGGGTTAGGAAAAACCACTTTGGCGAATATCATTGCCAATGAGTTAGGGGTTAATTGTAAAATTACATCGGGTCCAGTGCTGGATAAACCAGGTGCATTAGCAGGATTGCTTACCAATTTAGAGGAGAATGATGTACTTTTCATAGATGAGATTCATCGCCTATCGCCTGTGGTAGAAGAGTATTTGTATTCTGCCATGGAAGATTATAAGATTGATATCATGCTGGAAACAGGACCGAATGCCCGTTCGGTACAAATAGGGCTTAACCCTTTTACACTCATCGGGGCTACTACCCGAAGCGGTATGCTTACTAAACCTATGCTGGCGAGGTTTGGTATCCAATGCCGATTAGAATATTATAATATAGAACTTCTTTCTACCATTATTCAGCGAAGTGCAAGGGTGCTAGGCGTACCTATTTATGAAGATGCTGCGATAGAAATTGCCCGAAGAAGTAGAGGAACACCGAGGATAGCCAATGCACTTCTCCGTAGAGTGAGAGACTTTGCTGAAATCAAAGGGAATGGCGAAATAGAAATCAATATTGCTCAATTTGCTCTCAACTCGCTGAATGTAGATGAGTTTGGTTTAGATGATATGGATAATAAAATCATGCGGGTGATGATAGAAAATTTCAAAGGAAAACCTGTGGGAATATCCGCATTGGCAACTTCCATTGGTGAGAATCCTGAAACGCTAGAGGAGGTATATGAGCCTTTTCTTATCCAAGAAGGTTTCATTATTCGTACACCAAGAGGAAGAGAGGTTACCGAAAAGGCATATAAGCATCTGGGACTTTCTCCAAGAAATGAAAGTGGCTTAGGAGCGTTGTTTTGAGTAAAATAGAAAAACTGAAATTGAATATAATAAAAGGCAATGTGGTAAAAAATGGTACTTTTATAATTGATAAAAAATGCTTATATTTCGCACATTGATTGGAAGAGGAAACAAGCTCTGCTGAGGAATAAGCGAGAAAAAGCGAATAGCTTTTACGAAGGTTACGAACATAGTTCATTGTCAGCAATACAATCAATGTTCAAAACGATAGTTTTAGGGGTGAGTTTTTCTCACCCTTTTTTATTAAAACTATCGGATGAACCCTATGGCTAAAAAAACCTTATCCCCCTTGATTTTTAAAATATAAATACCATTTTATAAAGTTCTTTTTAGCCTCAAAACGAAGTCCTCTATGCAAGGTTAATTTCTCTTTCAAATGCGTAAAATAGGCTTCTAAACGATTGGTAGTATAAGGGATTTCACTATCTTTCAGATATGCAAACATATTGGGTAAGGCATTGATAATATGATAAGTAGCTAAGTGTAGATTTTTATGTTTAAACCACTGAAATCCAGATTCTTCATTCATTGATTTTTCTTCTATAAAATATTGATTTTCAACATACCACTGGTAAAATCTATTTACCCAATCGTTAGCCTGTTCATTGGTTTTTAGATGCGTAATTTCTTTGGATAAACACAAAAGCTGTTGGCTAATAAAATGTTTTGGGCTACCACTTAAATAGTTCTTAATCTGTCGTTTAATATGCACTAAACATCTTTGGATAATCACCTCTGGAAACACCTTTTTTACCGCTCCTAAAATAGATTTATGCCCATCGCAGGTTACACTGTAAACTGCCACATTCAGCTTCTTTAAGTTTTCCAAATCTTGCTTTATATCACGAAGTTTTTCCTTGTTGGTTTGGCGGTAAAGTTGCACATATCGAATGTCATAATCGTAGTAGAGTATCAGGCATAATCCATTGGAAAAGTAGGTGCCATCAATCAAGAGATGAACCTTTGTCTTGCTTTTGATGCTGAGGGTAGGAACTTGTGAAAGGTAATGTTTAAAGAGGTTTTGAAGGGTAGATTGGCTCATTGAGCTATCCCTCGAAAGGGTTTTATAGACTTGCCTTTCCATTATCCATTTTCTGAACCAAATGAATTGATTTTTTCTTTTTACACCAATGTTTTTAATCGTAAAATTTGCCTGACAATCTCCACATTGAAAGCGTTGTTTTCCATTTCTTTTTCCTTTTTTGATGATGTGATTAGAATCACAAACTGGACATTTTTTATTCGTTTTGGACATAAAATAAGAGTTATAATGAAACCACTTTCATTATAACTCTTATAAGTCTATAAAAGACAATGCTTTACAAGGTTTTTAAGCACCATTTTTTGTTATATTGTCTAATAAAAAATCCACCTAAATCTTTAGGTGGATTTCCTTTATTATCATTGGATGTTATCTCTCATTCATTGGAACATAATCTCTTGCTTTTGCTCCTTTATATACTTGGCGTGGTCTTCCGATAGGGTCTCCTTTGAGACGCATCTCTTTCCACTGAGCAATCCACCCTGGGAGTCTTCCGAGGGCAAACATTACAGTAAACATCTCAGTAGGAATACCTAACGCTCTGTAAATGATTCCAGAATAGAAATCTACATTCGGATAGAGCTTCTTGCTTACGAAGTAGTCATCTTCTAGGGCTACTTTTTCTAGTTGCATCGCGATATCCAATGCTTTGTCATGGATGCCTAATTTATTAAGGATATCATCTGCCGCTTTCTTAATGATTTTTGCTCTAGGGTCAAAATTTTTATACACTCTATGCCCGAAGCCCATTAGTCTGAAGCTGTCCTCCTTGCTTTTTGCTTTTTCTACATATTTTTCCACATTTCCGCCATCGGCCTCTATCATTTCCAGCATCTCTATTACAGCTTGGTTCGCTCCACCGTGAAGTGGTCCCCAAAGTGCAGAAACTCCTGCTGAAATAGAAGCGAAAAGTCCGGTGTGTGCAGAACCTACCATTCTTACTGTGGAAGTAGAACAGTTTTGTTCATGGTCTGCGTGGAGAATGAGGAGCTTGTCTAATGCATCTACCACTACAGGGTCTATTTCAAATTCTTCGTAAGGATTGCGGAAAGTCATTCTGTAGAAATTTTCTACATAGTTCAGCTTATTATCCCCATGATTTACAGGTAACCCTTGTGTTTTTCTGTAAGTCCAAGCACATAAGTGTGCGAATTTAGCAATTAAAAGCTCTGCAGAGTGGTCTAAATCTTCTTTAGAAGAAACATCTACAGATTTAGGATTGAACGCTGTAAGGGAAGAAGTGAGTGAAGAAAGTACGCCCATAGGGTGAGCAGATCTTGGGAAAGCATCCAAGATTTTTTTCATCTCATCAGCGATGTAGTTGTACTTTTTTATATTGGTTTCAAATTGTGTGTACTCCTCTTGTGTAGGAAGTTCTCCGTGAAGAAGAAGGTACATTACTTCAGTAAAATTAGATTTTTCAGCAATTTGTTCTATTGGATAGCCACGATAGAAAAGTTCTCCTTTATCTCCATCGAGGTAAGTGATTTCGCTCACTGTAGCTCCCGTGTTTTTATAACCGAGGTCTAAAGTGATGAGTCCCGTTTGGTCTCTTAATTTTGAAATGTCTATTGCTCTGTCTCCCAAGTTACTATCTATGATTGGGTACTCAAAAGATTGTCCGTCATAATTTAGGACTACTTTGTTATCTGCCATTCTTGTAAAATTTTGGCGAAATTTACGAAAATATTATTTCATATTAAAATTATAGAATAGTAAATCTTTGTTAATTTTATTTATGATAGAGCGAGGTAGGAGTAGTTAAGGAATTTAGGGGAACAGCATGTAAAATAAAGTGTATCTTCCTGAGTGTTATGGGTAAGGATGGAACCCTGTGTTTTAGGGGGAAATTTTCAATGTAAAAAAAAATATTAACTTTGTATCTCATTTTAGATGTAAAATACCTCTCTTATGGTTAAGAAAATAATAATGAAAGAGGTAGGAAAATGATATGCTAAAATGTTCAATATTAAATGAATAACAAAAATAATACTAAGATGAAAAAAACGAGAATTTTTCTTATTTTTTTATTGACCATGTTTTTGTCAGTACATAGCTTCGGACAGCAGCATAAGTACATAGAAACACACGCTTCCCTAGCGAAAGAACTTTCCCACTTGTATGGAATACCACCAGCCATTATTCTTGCTATTGCTTTTGTAGAAACAGGGGGTGGGAGCAGTAAAGGAGCAAAGGTGTATAATAATCATTTCGGAATTGTAGGAAAGAACACGGTGGTTAAATCAAGATACAAGAGTTTTTCTACTTCTAAAGAAAGTTTTATCGCTTTTTGTGAATTGGTTTCCAATAAAAAATACTATTCTTCTTTAAAGGGAAATAAAGATTATGGTGCTTGGATAAAAGCCATGGCTTCCGCGGGTTATTCCACCCAGCCTAAAGAGTGGATGAGAAGAATCCAGCTCATTATAGAACAACAAAAATTATAACGCATCAGTCAGTATGGAAAACAAGAACCATAAAGTCGTATTATTGGTTTCATTATGCTTCGTCTTATACCTTTTCTTTTCGTTATTATCCATTAGCTTTGGATGGAATTTTGAAGCTTTTAATAAGGTGAATTTGGTTTCTGAAGTGTTTCCAAATGAGAAAATAAATGAAGAAACTAAGCGTGAAGATCAGGCGGTAGTGGTGGCGGAAAAGCCCCAGCAGAATTTTAATCTTTACCAATCTCCTCATCTTATTACCAATTTTTATCAGGGGGATAGCATCGTGGCGTTAAGTCATTTTGTAGAAAAACTAAATGCACTTAAGGCTACAGGGAAAGGTAAAATCAGGATTGCTTATTTGGGCGATAGTATGATAGAGGGAGACCTTATTTCTCAGACTTTTAGAAAGCTGCTTCAGCAGGAGTTCGGAGGAAGTGGTGTGGGTTTTTTGCCGATGTATTCCCAAGTAAGTGGATTTAGACAGACCGCTTCTGTAAGTGCATCGGGCTGGGAGGATATCAGCTTTAAGACCAAAAACCAAAGAAACATGTATTTATCAGGGCATGTTTTTAAGGGATTAGGAAGAGGAACTTATGAGGATAAAACTATTACAGTACCTACAGTTACAGAGAAAAGCATTATTTATGGAAAATCAGAAGGAGGAACTATTGAAGTAAATGGACAGGCGGTGGTCTTAGAGGGAAGTGATTGGGTGAACAGAAAGGTTTTGATGCGTGATGAAGATTCGGTACTGAAAATAAAATCTCAATCTTCGCAGCTTCCTATTTATGGAGTTTCTTTTGAATCAGAAAATGGTGTTTTTGTGGATAATTTTTCTTTCAGAGGCATTACGGGAGTAGAGCTAGATAAATTAGATTTGGATCTTTTAGACGCTATCCAGAGAAACAATCCTTATGATTTGGTTATTCTTCAGTACGGTGTTAATCTATTATTTAGAGCGAAGGATACGGACTATTCTTATTATGAGAAATTGGTAACTCCCGCATTGAAAAAAATTAAAACTACTTTTAATCATTCAGATGTTTTACTTGTAAGTGCTGGGGATAAGGCGTTTAGATATGATGGAGAGTATAAGACAGCAGTGGGGCTGCCTCATCTTGTAGAGCTTCAGGCGAAATTGGCTTTTGAGCATGGCTTTGCATTTTATAATCAGTTTGAGACGATGGGGGGAACTAATAGTATAGTGAATTGGGTGAATCAAAAGCCAGCATTGGCTGCTAAAGACCATACGCACCCCAATCATTTGGGAGCAGAAGTATTGGCGGAATATTTGTTCAAAGCGGTAATGAAAGATTACAGAAAGTATCAACCAAAAGCAAAATAAACGATGAATATGTTACAAAATTTTGATTGGAACGCTTTTTTTCAGCAGTTTCTGTATGATAGTAAGAATCCTTTGCTTTTTAATAACGGTTTTTTCGTTTATTTCTTCTTCTTCTTTATATTATTTTTCTTTTTGTTAAGAAATCATCACAAGGCAAGGAGGTATCTTTTTTGTGCTTTTTCGTTGTACTTTTTTTATAAAGCCAGTGGTTGGTTTGTAGGGTTGGTAATAATTTCAGCCATCGTAGATTTTTTCCTATCTAATGCCATTTACAGAACAAAAGACAAGGTAAATAAAAAATTATTATTAGTCCTGAGTATTGTATTTAATTTAGGAATGCTTTTCTACTTTAAGTATACAGATTTTTTTATTGAAATATCTAATTCTCTGTTTCATACAGAATTTAATCCTCTGAATCTCATTCTTCCTATAGGAATTTCTTTTTATACCTTTGAAAACCTCAGTTATACCATTGATGTATATCGTGGAGAATTTAAACCCGCAAAGAAATTTTCAGACTATCTACTGTTCTTGGCATTCTTTCCAAAATTAATGATGGGGCCTATTGTTCGTGCACATGATTTTGTTCCTCAGATTAATCAGCCTTATCGTATTACCGAAAGTGAATTTACTAAAGGTTTTTATCTCATCATTTCGGGGTTGATTAAAAAACTTATTATATCAGACTACATTACGCTGAACTTAGTGGATTATGTATTTGATAACCCTTCGTTGTATTCAGGGGTAGAAAATCTAATGGCGGTCTATGGTTATGCCATGGTAATTTATTGTGATTTTAGTGGGTACAGTGAGATAGCGATAGGGATTGCGTTATGGTTAGGATTTAAAATACCTCCGAATTTTATGTCTCCTTATCAAAGTAAAAATATTACTGAATTTTGGAGAAGATGGCATATTTCACTTTCCACTTGGTTGAAAGATTACTTGTACATTCCATTGGGAGGAAATAGGAAGTTTTCTGTAGCTTCTTTTATTTTTGTAGGGAGTTTTTTAGTAGGGGCATTCATGATGTGTACGCATCTTTTTGGTTTAAGCACGCTGTGGGCTTCCGTTATTACAGCGGTATTACTTATTATTTTCTTAATTCCTGCCATCATTACCAAAAATACTATGGGAATAGCTGCTAATTTTAATTTGCTCACTACTATGTTACTTGGTGGTTTTTGGCATGGTGCCAGTTGGAATTTTATTATTTGGGGAGCTATTCATGGAATAGGTTTGGGGATTCATAAAATATGGATGTTAATTACGGGTAAAAGATTGGCTTTTATGAATAAGAGTACAGCTTATAAAATAGTGATGGGTATATTTACCTTTCATTTCGTATGTTTTGGCTGGGTATTCTTTAAGGCAGAAGATTTTGAAACTGCAATGACCATGCTTAATCAAATCGCCTATAATTTTGATTGGACACTATTTAAACCTTTTTATGACAATTATTATGCGGTAGTATGGATGATTGTCATTGCAGGGGCACTTCATTTGATTCCAGATAATTTAGCGGATAGAGTGATTGCAAAAATGGGTGCCATTCCATTGGTGGCTTATATAGTAGCTTTTTTTGTTTTCTTGCTGGTCTATGGTATGTTTAAGTCATCCGAACAAGTAATGCCTATCTATCTACAGTTTTAGATGGTGGGAGTAAAATGAAATAATATTTATTACCTTTGTTTGTACATGGGGAATATTTCAAAAACAGCGGTGAGCAATGCTAATTTCCAGTTTCAAGGATGGATAGCAGGGATAGGGATTTTTCTTTTCTTAGCGAAGTTATTGGCTTGGCAGCTTACCCATTCCGATGCTATTTTTTCCGATGCTATGGAAAGTATTGTGAATATCATAGCTGCATTCATGGGGTTGTACTCCCTCTATCTTGCCTCAAAACCTAAAGACGATGATCACCCTTATGGACATGGAAAAGTAGAATTTGTTACTTCAGGGATAGAAGGAGCAATGATTATTTTTGCTGGGGTACTGATAGGGGTAGAAGCAATTAACTCTCTGGTTCATGGAAATAATATTCAGAAGATAGATTGGGGAATAGGCATTGTTTTTGCTACAGCAGTACTGAATTATGTGCTTGGTTATTTTTCTTATCACAAGGGACTGAAAGAGAATTCATTGGTTTTGCAGGCATCGGGCAAGCATCTTCAGAGTGATACATGGACTACTGTAGGGGTAGTACTGAGTTTGATTATTGTTCATTTTACCCGATGGCAATGGCTGGATGCGGTGGTATCTATCTTGTTTGGTTGGTATATCATTTTTGTGGGATACAAAATCATTAGAAAATCACTCAGTGGTATTATGGATGAGGCCGATGCGTCTCTTTTAGAGAAAATCTCTCAGATTCTGATTCAATATAGGAAAGCTACTTGGATAGATGTGCATAATGTTAAAATTCAGCAATATGGGAGTAAGCTGCATATAGATGGTCATGTAACTTTGCCTTACTACTATAGTTTGAAAGATGCACATGCTCAGATGGAAGAATTGATTGTTACCATAGCCCATCATTTGGATAGAGCAGTGGAGTTTAATTTTCACATGGATGATTGTAAACCTTTTTCATGTGAAATTTGTTTAATGGAAAACTGTCCTAAAAGAGAGAAAACTTTTGTGCAAAAGGTAGAATGGTCGCCTGAAAGGATTGCTCAAAGCGACAAACATAGAGCCTAATCAATTTACAAAATGGCATTATTTTTATTTAGAATAAATAAATTATACTGGTAAGGTATTTCATTCAGAGAATTTTTCTTAGTTTTGCGGATTCATGGATTAATTATTTGAAATATAGTTCTTTTCTTAAAAGGATTTATATTTGAACATAAGTGAAAATCCATTTTTATTTCATAATAATTTTATCTCTTATAAGGCTAAATAGAATTTATATTCTGATAGACCTTTTGAAATAAATATTTGAGAGAGCTGTAGAAAGATGAAAAAAAGAATAAAGAATTAAAATAAATAGAACTTAGAATATGAGACTTACACCAAGAGAAATTGAAAAGTTACTTTTGCATCAGGCGGGGGAGCTTGCTGCGAAAAGACTGAAAAGAGGGGTAAAGCTAAATTACCCAGAGTGTATAGCCTACATTTCGAGCGAACTGATGGAAGCCGCAAGAGATGGTAAAATGACCGTTGCCGAAATGATGGAATGGGGAACAAAATTACTAACCAGAAATCAAGTGATGGAAGGTGTCCCTGAGATGATTCACGAGGTACAAATTGAATGCTTGTTCCCTGATGGAAATAAGCTAGTAACCATTCATGATCCAATAAAATAATGAATAAAACAAATAAAGTAGGCGCTAAAGGTGCCAAAACGGGATTAATTCCAGGGCAAATTATCCTGAAAAAACAAGATATCGCTTGTAATATTGGGAAGAAAACAGTTGCTATAGAAGTAAAAAATGTAGGAGATAGACCTATTCAGGTAGGTTCTCACTATCATTTCTTTGAAGTAAACAAGAAATTACAGTTTAATAGAGAGGAAGCGTATGGTATGCGTCTGAACATCCCTGCAAGTACGGCAGTGCGTTTTGAACCAGGAGAGAGTAAAAAAGTAAACCTCGTGGAAATAGGAGGTGAAAAAATCGTTTATGGACATAATAATCTAGTAAACGGACCACTTTCTGAGGAAAATAAAGCAGCAGCCGTAGCAAAAGCCAAAGAACTAGGCTTCTTGTAACTTTTTAACTTCAAAGAAAAATAATTATGTCAAACAAAAATGTAGAAAACCAAAATAATGAACTCGATGCACAAAAGAATAATGCATCGGGAGAAGAAGGAGGATGGTCTCGTAGAGATTTTATTAAGGTAGTAGGGGTAGCCACTGCTGGAGTTTCTCTTATGGGCATCAGTCCCATTTTGGCACAAAATGCCAATGATGTACGCGTAGAAAATGGAGACCTCTATGTGAAAAGAGAACTGTACGCCAGCCTTTTCGGGGCAACTACGGGAGATAAAATCCGATTGGCAGATACAGAGCTTTTCATAGAAATAGAAAAAGACTTCCAGACTTACGGAGAAGAAAATAAATTCGGTGGTGGTAAAACTATCCGTGACGGTATGGGACAGTCAGCATCGGTATTAGATAAAGACTGTTTGGATATGTGCTTATTGGGGGCTACTATTGTGGACCACTGGGGAATAGTAAAAGCCGATATCGGTATCAAAGACGGTAAAATCGTAGGTATTGGTAAAGCAGGTAACCCAGATACACAAGATGGTGTAACTCCAGGAATGATTATAGGTCCTGCAACGGAAGTACATGGTGCTTGGGGATACATTGTAACAGCTGGAGGTATAGATACACACATCCACTACATCTGCCCAGAGCTGGTGGAGACAGCGCTATATAGTGGTATTACCACGCTTGTAGGAGGAGGTACAGGACCTAATGATGGTACTAATGCAACTACTGTAACAGGAGGCAAACACTTTATCCGCAGAATGCTAGAGTCTTCCGAGGGAATGCCTATTAATACCGCTTTTTTCGGAAAGGGAAATGCGACTAATTTTGAGGCACAGGCAGAAATGATTAAAGCAGGAGCTTGTGGTACTAAAATCCATGAAGACTGGGGGACTACACCTGCTACAATAGATATGGCACTTAGCGTAGCCGATAAATACGATGTGCAAGTAGCCATCCACTCCGATACGCTAAACGAAGCAGGATATCTTGAAGATACTGTAAAAGCCATTGGCGATAGAGTAATCCACTCTTTCCACACCGAGGGTGCAGGTGGAGGACACGCTCCAGATATTATGAAGATTGCTCAGTATCCGAATGTAATTCCTGCATCTACGAACCCTACTAAACCTTATACCATCAATACAGCAGCCGAACATTTGGATATGCTTATCGTGTGTCACCACTTGGATAAAAATTCTAAAACCGATTTAGCGTTTGCAGATTCTCGTATCCGTCCTTCTACCATTGCAGCAGAAGACATTTTACAAGATATGGGAGCGTTATCCATCATGAGTTCTGACTCTCAGGCAATGGGAAGAATAGGGGAAGTAATTACCAGAACTTGGCAAACGGCTCATAAAATGAAAATCCAAAGAGGAGGATTGCCAGAGGAAAAAGGAAAAGACAATGATAACTACCGTGTGAAAAGATATGTGTCCAAATATACCATTAACCCTGCATTGGCGCATGGTATTGCAGAATACATAGGCTCTATTGAAGTAGGTAAGATTGCCGACTTAGTGATTTGGAAGCCGGAAATGTTCGGTGTGAAGCCAGAAATTATCTACAAGGCAGGAATGATTGTAGGCTCTAAAATGGGTGATCCAAATGCCTCCATTCCTACTCCACAACCGATTATCTATCGTAAATCGTTTGCTTCTTTAGGTAAGGCACTTACGCAAACTTCGTTCAATTTCGTTTCACAAATTTCCATAGAGAGCGGAACCATTGCTTCTTATGGTTTAAGTAAAGGTTGCTTACCAGTAAAAGGTTGTAGAACGGTGCGTAAGAAAGATTTGATTCATAATAATGCAATGCCGAAAATTGATATCGACCCAGAAACTTATGAGGTGCTTATCGATGGGCAAAAAGCAACTTGTGAACCGCTAGATGTTCTACCAATGGCACAACGCTATTTATTGTTCTAAAGAGAACGAAAGTTTTTATCTATAAAAAATAAATGGTGATAGCAATATCACCATTTGTTTCATAAAAAATAGATATTTTAATCTTCTTAATCATATACTAAGATGTCTTATTTCATTCGTCCCTATCATTGTCTCTTTGCACTCTTGTTTTCATTGGTGGGAATTGGTGGTTACGCTCAGGAAAATACAGAAAATGTGAAAATCATTTACAATAAAGAAAATATTCCTATAAGCGTAGAGACCTCTATGCCTAAAATAAAGAATAACATTCAAAAAGTGTACAAAGGCATTTACAAAGACGGAAAGCCTTATGAAGGATATTTTTTTGTAGAAGATAAAGAGTTTGAGGATATGTATTCCTACTATCAATACTACGAAAAAGGAATACTCAAAAAACAATATTCGTCTGATTTTCTGAAAGAAATGTGGGAAAAAGAAGCCAAAGGTGAAAATTTTTCAGAGCATATAGAGGAATTTAATCAGGAAACCATTTTTGAAAATGGGAAACCTAAAAATGGGAGCGTAATTTATCCTCCTTATAAAGAAAAATCTGGCATTGCTGTTCCTATAGTAATCTATAAAGATTTTAAACCTCAAAAGGTATTTTTGGATGTTTTTGGAATACATTACGCAAATAGGCTAATTTTTGAATATCACAACCAAACGATTCGTGTTTCCGCTGTTAAGGAGAATGAAAAATGGATTGTCAAAAAGAAAGACAATTGGATATACATAAAATCTGCAGATAAGGAGGCTACTGATAGATTTTTAACTGTTACCGAAGGAACTCCCCATTCTTTTTCGATTTATTATGTAGAAAATGGCATTGTAAAACAAGAAAATTTTCTATTACCACAGGACGGGAATTACAGTAAAGATGGAACTATTACCACATTGTCGAACCATCTTCCAATAAGAACTTCAAAAACTATTGAAGCGTTTTTTAATGAATTGGTTCAAATAATTCAAGAAAAAGGTTTGGCTGATTTAGAAGAATTTGGAGAAAAATTTAATAAAATTGAACAAACTGAAATACTATTCTATATGCTGTACAATGGAGAAGGAATAGCAGAAGAGGGCTGTAAAGTGCTATCGCTTTCGGAAGGCGGTTACTTATTACAATGTTATACAGCAACGAGAGCAATTTTTTCCAAAAAAGTAAAATCATCAGACGAAATAAATGTAGAGGAGATTAAGAAAATAATGTATGGCACATTCAGCCCACAAAGGTAACTTTTAAGGAAAACAGATAAAAAAAGGTGATTTTGATTTAATGAACACTTTGTCAAAGTCTTAAAACTTTGACAAAGTGCCTCAAGGATTTTAAAACTAAACAACAATAAAGAATGATTCTTGTACACGAAGTTTGTCCCAGCGTAGATACCCAAGGTTTGCAAAAGCATACCCTTGAAATTGAATGGTACGAAGCAGCAAAAACCATCATCAGACGAAAAACCGATTTGGGACTCGAAATCGGAATAAAGAAAAACAACCGTACGCCTTTACAAGATGGAGATGTACTGTATCATGATGATAAAATTTTTGTATCGGTTGAAATCAAGCCCTGTGATTGTATCGTGGTTCGCCCGAGGAATATGACGGAAATGGGCATCGTGTGTTTCGAGATAGGAAATATGCACTTGCCTATTTATATCGATGAAAATCAGTCTGTAAACATCGCTTACGAAGTGCCTTTGTATGATTTTCTCATAAGAAATAATTACGATACTTCTATAGAACACAAAAAGCTACTGCAAACGCAAATGCTCACACTCCATCAGATTAAAAGATAATTGTACATGCAAAAATTACTCACTCTCCTGCAAATCAACGATTCTATGTTCCCCATCGGAGGATTTACCCATTCATATGGTTTGGAGACTTATATCAATAAAAATTTGGTAAGAGATACTGAAACTTCTAAAAAATACGCTGAAAATATGCTCAAATACAGCGTGTTTTATAATGATGCAGCTTTCCTTAACCAAGTGTATAAAGATTTTTCTAAAAGAAAAGTTTGGAAAAAATTGGAGGAATTAGACCAATTGGTTACCGCCCTCAAAGCCCCTTACGAAATTCGTGACGCCAGCCGAAAACTGAGCATCCGATTTCTGAAAACGGCTCAAGAACTGAAACCGCATGATTTTTGTGCCAAATACCTAGATGCCATCCAAAAAGGGACACTTACAGGGCATTATCCTTTAGCTTTTGGTCTGTATGCGTTGCTTTCGGGGATTAGCAGAGAAGATGCACTCACGGCGTTTTATTACAACACCCTCAACGGAATTGTTACCAACTGTGCCAAAGCAGTACCTATTAGCCAAATACACGGACAGAAAATTTTGTTCGAACTCCAGCCGCTTATTGAAGAACTGGTCGCCAAGCAAGATACCATCACCGAAGACGAGCTGGGCATGTGCTGTATAGGACAAGAAATCCGCTGTATGCAACACGAAAAACTCTATACGAGAATTTATATTTCGTAACTTTGAAAACATTTTAATTATTAGAATATTATGGAAAAAACATATGTAAAAATAGGCGTTGCAGGGCCTGTAGGCTCTGGGAAAACCGCCCTTATAGAAGCCCTTACCAGAATTATGAGTGAACAGTATAGCATCGGTGTAGTTACCAATGACATCTATACTAAAGAAGACGCTCAGTTTATGATTAAAAACTCTAACCTGCCTGAAAGCAGAATTCGTGGGGTGGAAACTGGAGGATGTCCCCATACCGCTATTCGTGAGGACGCTTCTATGAACTTAGAGGCGGTGGAAGATTTGGTGAATCAGCATCCCGATATAGAACTCGTTTTTATTGAAAGTGGTGGTGATAATTTGGCAGCTACTTTCTCACCTGATTTGGCAGACCTTACCATCTTTGTAATCGATGTGGCAGAGGGAGAGAAAATCCCAAGAAAAGGTGGGCCAGGCATCACGCGTTCGGATTTATTGCTCATTAATAAAATAGATTTAGCACCGTATGTAGGGGCGAGTCTGGAAGTGATGGAAGCCGATGCCAAGCGAATGAGAGGCGAAAAACCTTTCATCAAAACCAATCTTAAAACCAAAAAAGGACTGGACGAGGTCATCGCTTGGATTAAGAAATATGCACTCTTAGAACAATAAAAAATGAATATCAATAAGGACAATTCGCTCAATAGCCTTATCCAGCTTTCTTGCCGAAGAGAAGGCGAGAAAACCTATTTGGATGACCGCTATTTTGACATTCCCTATAAACTTACCCACTACGGAAATCCGCTATTTACGGATTATCTGGAGATGATTCTCATGAGTGCTTCGCCAGGGATTATGGAGGGAGATTTACTGAATCTGAAAGTCCATTGTAAGGAAGGAGCGGCAATGAAATTCTATACCCAGTCGTATAACAAAATTCATCAGATGCCGCACGGAAAACCCGCTGTACAAACTTGTGATTATCTGCTGGAAGACCATGCGAAATTACAGTACATTCCGCACCCTACCATTCCGTATGCCAATTCTATTTTCTTGGCAAAAAACAATATTCACCTCAAAAAAACATCGCACCTCATTTGGGGAGACATCATCAGTGGAGGGCGTATCCATTCAGGGGAAAGATTTGCACTAAAGTCCTATCATACACAGACCAAGGTGTTTGTGGACGAAAAACTCATTTTGTTCGACAATCAAAAAATAGAACCCGAAACACAGCCTGTGGAAGAACTCCTATTTTTTGAAGGCTATACCCATCAAGGGACCCTACTTATCATCAGTAAATATGCCGATGATTTTAAGAAAGAGCTGGACGAAATTCTTTTAGAACAGTTCACCGATTCGGACTACGGATTTACCCAATGTGCCGAAAATGCCCTGATGATTAGAATCATGAGCAATAGCGGAGATGGCATTCATGATTGGCTCATGAACATCGGGAATATGGCGTGGAGCTTTATAGAATACAAAGAGAAACAAGACCAAAAAGCTCAAGAAACAGCCAGTGAAGCGGAAAAAGAAGAGCAAAATTTGGTAGAAACCCAAGAAGAACCCAAGGAAATTCTGGCATCCGAACCAAAGAAAACTACAGCGAAAACAAAGAATACCGCTAAAAAATCTTCCAAAGTTACTAAGAAGAAAAAGAAAACCTAAAAATAACACCGATGCACGAAGTTTCCATAGTAAGAGATATTATCCAAAATTTGGAGGAGCATTATAAAGACCGCTTTTCCGAAATTTCTACCGTAAAGATAGAAGCAGGACTCCTGTGCAATGTACAGCCCATCCTGATTCAGAATGCCTTTGAGGCCTTGCGTATGGAAGATCCTAAGCTGGATAATATTGATTTACAAGTGGTACTTTTACCCATCATTGCCCATTGTAAAAACTGCGATGAAGATTTTGAAGTAAAATTGCATAAATTTGTTTGCCCTAAATGCGATACTCCATCTCGAGACATCGTGCAAGGCGAAGAACTAAGAATCAGCAGCGTAGCGTTTTTTTAAGAAATAAAATTGTGAAAGATTTAAAAAAATAAAAAATACCACGCGCAAGAAATGCGAAGCTTTAATTATTTAATCTTTGAATCATTTAATCTTTAAATCTTTTAAATTAAATAATAATATCATGACAATGAAACCCAAAAGTAACCAAATGCCCGTAGGTTCGGTGCAATGTGATAATACCACACTCAATCTTTTAAAAGCCAATGATTTTGTAGCGAAAGCCATCAGAGAACGGCTGCCTCACCTCTTGGTGGTAAATATTTGTTCGTCCCCAGGGAGTGGAAAGACTACTTTGCTCCAAGAAACAGGACGAAGACTAGGCAAAGAGCTAAACCTTGCCGTACTCGTGGGCGACCCCGAAACGGAAAGAGATGCCGTAAGGCTGAAAGATGCAGGACTCAATGCCTTGCAAATCGTAACGGGGGGCATGTGCCACATTGAGGCACAAATGGTCCTTCAGGCATTAGACCATATAGACCTAGAAGGTACGGATATTCTTTTCATTGAAAATGTAGGGAATTTACTTTGTCCATCGGCTTTTGACCTCGGTGAAGATGCCAGAGTTACCCTTTTGGCTTCTACCGAAGGAGATGACAAACCGAAAAAGTACCCGAGAATGTTCCTAACCAGCGAACTCATGCTCGTTTCCAAGGCAGATTTATTGCCTTATGTGCCTTTCTCTGTGGACGCCGTTACCAAAGATGCCAGAGAAGTAAACCCTGATTTGGAAGTCATCAGCATCAGTACCCTCAAAGGTGATGGACTCGATGAGTGGTGCGATTGGCTGAAAAAACAATTGGATAAAAAAAGAAACGGATAATCAGCTCCTTTTATCCTCTTTGAGTGCTTTGTAAAAGCATCAAAACTAAAAAATATCTGTAGGGAGGTCTCCTACACCTTGGGGAAGTGTTCCTACACTTGTAGGGAGGTTTCCTACACTTTGGGGAAGTGTTCCTACACTTGTAGGGAGGTTTCCTACACTTTGGGGAAGTGTTCCTATACTTGTAGGGAGGTCTCCTACACCTTGGGGAAGTGTTCCTACACTTGTAGGGAGGTCTCCTACACCTTGGGGAATATTGAACCTAATTATTTGAAAATAAAAAAGAAAGAAAAATTGCTTAATATCTATTGGAAAAATTAGAAATCAATATGAAAAAGATATTTTTAACCTTATCACTATTTGGAATTTCCTACGCTGGTTTTGCCCAGACTTTAGAAGAAATAGGAAAGAATGTAGATATTAATTTATACCTCCGTTCTTCTCTTGAAATTCCTGAGAACGGACAAGGGGGAATGAAGGCAAATGAAGCCCGTTTTGAGGTAAGAGGAAATGTAGGCGAACAGCTGGAATACCGTATAAGATATAGGCTCAATAGAAATAGTCCGGCAGGAACGCTGAACAATGCTACTTCGGCACTTGACCACGCCTATGTGAATTATAAATTCGGGGAGGGCTATAAGTGGAGTACTATGGTAGGGAAGCAGATTAATCACTACGGCAGTTGGGAATTTTATGATAATCCTACTTTTGAGTACCAGTATTCTGACTATGTGAACCGTCAGCAGAACCTTTTCCCTGTAGCGGCTATGGTTTCTTATAATGCAGATGATAACAATAGTTTCCACATTCAGGCATACAATACCCATAGCCAGACTTTTTCTAAATTGGTAGAAGACACGGGCTATAAGCCATTGGGATTAGAGCAGAGCAAATTGCCTTTGGGAGTGAATTTTGCGTGGAAAGGGAGTTTTTGGGATAAGAAATTTCACACTTTCTACTCTTTTACTACTTCGCAAGTGGCGAAAGGGAAGCAAGATTATAAAATCGCTTTGGGGAATAAATGGACATTGGACAAGTTCAGTGGTTATTTAGACCTCCAGCACAGCCAAAATGCCATAGACCACTTTAATGTAATTTCAGAAGAACTGAACGCTTATCAGCAGACATTAGACCCCACTTATGTACACCAATTTGCAAAAAATGTACAGTTTCAGTCGGTAGCACTAAGGCTGGATTATGCTATCACCCCAAAGTGGTATATCACAGGGAAAAGCGTATATGAGCGAATGAACAGCAAGGATAACACCTTAGCCCTAGGTAATGAGATGAACCAGAGAACTCTGAATCTTCTTGGCTTAGAATTTAAGCCGTTTGAGCGTCAAAATTTCAAACTCTTTACTTACTACGCTTATCGTACCAATACTTATAAAAAACCGTTACATACTTCATATCCTCAGCAGAACCATGGTATGTTTGCCATCGGAGCGTTGTGGTTTGTGAATGCCTTGTAGTAACAGAAAGAAATAATCAGAAAAAGCAAAAAAAAATGTCAGTTTATTATCATAAATTCGAAGTAAGGTGGAATGATTTAGATGCCAATAGACACTTGGCAAACTCCTCTTATGTACAGTACTGTGCCCAAACGAGAATGGCATTTATGACCAAGCATAAAATGGGACTTAGAGAGCTTAATAGATGGGGGATAGGTCCTGTAATTCTCCACGAAAAATATTCTTTTTTTAAGGAAATTTATATGGGGCAAGAAGTATTTGTCAGCCTGGAAATTGATGGATTTGCAGAAGACGGCAGTATCTATCAGTTTTTACATAAATTTTATCTTCCAGATGGTACCCACTGTGCTACTGCGGAGGCTTTCGGGGTATGGATAGATATGATGCTGAGAAAATCTACCACGCCACCTGATGATATAGTAGAGGTAATGAATCAGTTTAAAACTGCAGATACTAAGATTTTTACCCGAGAAGATATCAAGGCACTCCCTTTCAGAGCGGAGAATATAGACCCGAAAGTTTTTGAAGAAAAAAAGTGGACCAAAATAAATCTTAGACCATAATGTTTGAAAATAAAGCTCAAAATCTTACACCTATTGCCCAGCTAGGAGAGTTCGGGCTGATTCATCATCTTACCCAAAACTTCCCTATTCGTCAGGCTTCTACGGAATTGGCGGTGGGGGATGATGCAGCTGTAATCGTACCACAAGACCAACAGAAGATAGTGGTTTCTACGGATGTTTTGGTAGAGGGGGTACACTTTAATTTAGGCTATGTGCCACTGAAACATTTGGGCTATAAATCCGTAGTGGTGAATCTGAGTGATATAGCTGCCATGAATGCTACTCCTACTCAGATTTTGGTGTCTTTAGCGGTATCCAATCGGTTTCCTGTGGAGGCTTTGGAAGAAATTTATCAAGGGATTTCTTTGGCTTGCAAACACTATGAGGTAGATTTGGTAGGAGGGGATACCACCAGCTCTACTTCGGGACTGATGATTTCTATTACCGCCATCGGATGGGCATCGCCTGAAAACATTATACAAAGAAAAGGTGCAAAACCCAATGATTTATTGGTGGTAACGGGTGATTTAGGGGCAGCCTATATGGGGCTTCAGATTTTGGAAAGAGAGCATTCTGTTTTCTTGGCCAACCCGAATATGCAGCCCGAGATGGAAGGGTATGATTATATCCTCGAACGCCAGCTCAAACCTGAGGCCAGAACTGATGTAGCTTCTATTCTTAAAGAACTCCATATTACCCCTACCGCTATGATGGATATTTCGGATGGTTTGGCATCGGAAATTCTTCATCTTTCTAAAAATAGCGAGGTAGGTTTTCGCCTGTACGAAGAGAAAATCCCAATGGATTCTCTGACCATCACTACGGCGGAAGAACTGAATATGAACCCCGTTATGGCGGCATTATCGGGAGGAGAAGATTATGAACTGCTTTTTACCATTTCGCCAAGTGATTTTGAGAAAATTAAAAACCATCCTGATTTTACCGTCATAGGACATGCCGTGGATAAAGAACAAGGCAATTATATGGTGCTGCGTGGAAGCAATGAACTCTCTGAAATTACAGCACAAGGATGGAAACATTTTTAAAATAATAAAAAAATAAACTATAGCAATTCAAACCAATTTAAACAATGAAAACTTGGACTACAGAAGAAATTTTAGCCATCTATCATCAGCCTTTTTTTGATTTACTTTATCAGGCTGCCACTGTGCATCGTGAACATCATGACCCGAATAAAATTCAGGTATCTTCACTCATTTCTGTAAAAACAGGTGGATGCCCAGAAGATTGTGGCTATTGTCCTCAGGCAGCAAGATATCATACCGAAGTGAAAATTCATGATTTGCTCCCTGTTCATCAGGTAAAAGCACAGGCACTGAGAGCAAAGTCTAACGGGATTTCTAGAGTATGCCTTGGGGCAGCGTGGAGAAATGTAAAAGATGGACCCGAGTTTGACCAAGTGCTAGACATGGTAAGAGAAGTTACCAAACTGGATATGGAGGTATGCTGTACACTGGGAATGCTTACAGAGAATCAAGCCAAAAGACTGGAAGAGGCGGGGCTTTATGCCTATAATCATAATATTGATAGCTCCGAAGAATATTATAAAGAAGTGATTTCTACTCGTGCTTTCGAAGATAGATTAGAGACCATAGATAATGTGAGAAAAACTTCTATTACCCTTTGTTCAGGAGGGATTATCGGTATGGGAGAAAGCGTAGAAGACCGCTGTGGTATGCTGAAAGTATTAGCCAATATGACGCCTCAGCCTGAATCTGTCCCCATTAATGCACTGGTAGCAGTAGAAGGAACTCCTATGGAAGAGGAGGAACCTGTAAATATTTTTGAATTTGTACGCATGGTCGCCACGGCGAGAATTGTATTGCCTAAAACCCAAGTAAGACTATCCGCAGGAAGAACAGAATTTTCTAAGGAAGGACAAACATTATGCTTCTTTGCAGGGGCGAATTCTATTTTTGCAGGAGATAAGCTCCTTACCACTCCAAACCCTGATGTGAACGAGGATAAAAAACTTTTTGATTTATTAGGAATTATTCCACAATCGCCTTTTGAAAAGCACCCTAAAAGAGAAGTAGTGGAAAAGGAAAATGCACAATACCAGCCACTGGGAGAAAATCCTAAATGGACTAGACCGGAACATACCATCGAGCGAAATGAAGCCGCCAAAGAAAGAGGAAAACGCTTTAAAGCATCATCTAAATAATTGGTGTTTTTTTACTGGACTGAATGCTTTGCCAAAGTAATGAACAAAAGGTTGTTACTTTGGTAAATTGTTTTATTGATAAGCTTTGGCCTCGTAGAGGTCATGTGTTTATAGCATGGGATATGATTGTGTATAACATACGACCCCTTCGGGGTCGAATAACAAAACGGTGGCTGTTGCTATATACATTTGACCCCGCTGGGGTCCTACATGCAGTAAGATTTGAGCGACTGGCGGTTGGCGAACTAGCTTCTAACTTTTTAGCCTTTTAGCTTTCTAACTTCCAAATTCTAATTTCTAACTTCTAATTATTAAAATCATTATACATTCTACTTTGTACATTATACAATCTCTAATCTCCAACATCTAAAATTAACTTATAAAAAACTTTTTGTGTATTAGAAAACTTTATCTATCTTTGCCTCGTTATGTTACACACAATCAATACATATAAAAATACTGAAAAAAAGTGGGCCAAAAATTTG
>NZ_JH932293.1:2095030-2096491 GCF_000301075.1 Bergeyella zoohelcum ATCC 43767 | reverse complement strand
TATCGAAATCATCGAAACGAACGGAATCTTTTAATTTTTTCAATCCTTTAATCTTTGAATCATTTAATAATAAATAACAATCGTTTTTAAATTTAAAATTATGAACAAAACAACAATCAAGATCAGTGTGTTAGCGTTCTTAGGTTTTATGACTTATGGCTACGCACAGCAACAGCAGCAAGACCCACACAGGGGTAAAGTAGGGATAAACACCGTAACACCGAGTGCTACAATGGACATTCGCCCAAGTACAGCCAATGCTCAGAAAGAAGCCACCACCAACGAAGGGATTATTGCCCCGAAGCTAAGCAAAACGAGAATTGCTAATATTGAAACTCCCGTAGAAGGTACTTTGGTATATGCTACGGATGCTACTTACTCCGTAGGAAGTGATGCTACAGTAAATAATAGAGTAGCGAAGATTACGGAAAAAGGGTACTATTTCTACAATGGTACTGAGTGGGTAAAAGCGGGGAGTGATGTTACTCAACAAATATGGCAAAAGCAAGCCAACAAAGATATTTTATTGGTGGATAATGATATCCAAAATACAGTAAAATATACGGAAAATGGTGGACTAGTAAATACGCCTAAGATATCGAGAAATATCAATACAGGAAATATCATAGATGGTATTACAGAAGTGGATGTTAAACAAGGAAACAATGGTACTATAGAAAATACAGGTATTTTAAATATTAAATATATAGATGAGGTTCCTTTAAAAAATGGTTCAGATAGTAGAGGGTTAAATGCTAATTTTTTACTTGTTGATGAGCATAACAATAATAATAGTGATAAATTGATCTCAGGTCAGAGAAATATTGTACATGTTAATAAAAATGCAAATAAAAACTATACCTTACTATATGGAAATCTAAATATGGTACAGTATTATAGTCCAGTAAAATCAAATTGGACAGTTGGTGGTTGGAATTTAAATGAAGTGAATAATGGAGATATTACAACAATTACAGGAGCTTTGAATCAAAATTCAATCAAAACAACAGGACAAAATATCAGTTTGATAGAAGGTACAAGATCTCTTAATACTATTACAGGACAAGCTAAGATTAAAGATGTTGTTTCTACAAGGAATATGTTCTATATGCTTAGCACTTCTTCCGATAAAATAACCAATGCCGTAGCGACTAGAAATGATTTTTATGTTTTAAAAGATCGAAGTGGCAGTGTCCCTAATTCAACTATTACTAATATGATAGGTACTCATACTACTTTTTCAATACCAGCAGAGTACAACAATATTACTAATCAATATGGTTTAAAGATAGATGATGTAAATAAAGGAACGCAAATTAACCGTGCTATACATACAGAAGCAGGGCAAATCCGTTTCGGAGATTTACGACATTCGGTTAATACCAATGTAGCAAGTACAGGAGACCGTCCGGTATTCGTAACAGCAGATGGGGTGCTTAAAGTAGGAAACGCTTCTACAGC
>NZ_JH932293.1:2094225-2094620 GCF_000301075.1 Bergeyella zoohelcum ATCC 43767 | reverse complement strand
TTACCAGGGTATAAATCTGCGGAGACTATTAAAGCACAAGGTTATGTAGATTTAATGGAAACCCAGCTGACCAATGTAGAGAAAATAGAAGAGCTTTACTTGCACAGCATAGAGCAAGACAAAGCATTAAAAGCTAAAGATGCAGAGATTGCAGATTTAAAGCAGAGGCTTGAGAGATTAGAAAAATTAATTAAGTAATTTTATTAGCCCTATCAGAATTGAAGATCTGATAGGGCTTTTTTTATCAGTTTATAGTTTTGGGCTGCTAGCTTTCTAACCTCTACTTTCCAACTTCTAATTTCTAAAATCATTATACATTCTACCTTGTACATGGTACAATCTCTAATCTCCAACTTCTAAATATTACAGAAGTGGATGTTAAACAAGGAAACAAT
>NZ_JH932293.1:2060741-2093399 GCF_000301075.1 Bergeyella zoohelcum ATCC 43767 | reverse complement strand
GTAGAAGGTACTTTGGTGTATGCTACGGATGCTACTTACACCGCAGGAAGTGATGCTACAGTAAATAATAGAGTAGCGAAGATTACGGAAAAAGGGTATTATTTCTATAATGGTACCGAGTGGGTGAAAGCGGGGAGTGAAGTAAATAGTGGAGAATGGGTGTATGATCCTGTTACTAAGAGAATTAATTTAAAAAGAAGTGGAAACGATCCATTCAAAAACTTGGTATATTATACAGAGAAAGGTTCACATAGAGATATAGATGAGCCTACACTCATTGCGAAATATTTTGACTCGAAAAATCTTCAAGAAGTAGATGCAAATCCTCCTACTGAGAATTATCTGTTTTCTAAAAAACATAACAGAATATTCGGCTCTAATATAGAAGTACCCGCTGATCTTTTACCAACTGTATGGGGAAATATATCTGCTAATACATATACCAATGAAACATATTTAAATGAAGTTCCAAATAAAGCTACAGAAGTTAGAAATACCAATAGTGTTTTATATGTACCTTCTACTTTAAATGGATTAAAACAATTAAAAAATGTATTGGGCGGCAGTAATTATGTAGGATATAATGCTTCTCAAAAAATAGTAAATATTTTAGGGGAAAATACAGAGGCACTTTTGGCTATCAATGGATCTGCAGATAATATTTATGGTACTAGAAGCAATGCAGTTACTTATTCATCTCAACCATTAAAGAATTTAAGAGGAGAAGAGTCATATGCTTATATAAGAGGAACAGGAAAAATAAATAAAGTATTCGGTAATGTATCTAATGTTCATATTCAAAATGGATCAACATCGGAAATAGATGATCTTGTAGGAGGAGTCGTTATGTTAAGAAATTTTCATAACTCGGCACCTGTAATTAAAAGAGCAAGAGGTATTCTCATAGATGGTTTTAGAGCAGTTTCGGGTGGTACTATTCCAACAATAACAGATAATATAGGGCTCTATATTGAAAATGTAGAAGGGGGTACATCTATTAACCGTGCTATCCATACAGGAGCAGGGCAAATCCGTTTTGGAGATTTGAAACATTCTGTTAGTACCAATGTAGCAAGTACAGGAGACCGTCCGGTATTCGTAACAGCAGATGGGGTGCTTAAAGTAGGAAACGCTTCTACAGCTTTGGCTCGAGCGGTATGGGAAACCGATGGAAATCATGTGAAATTGGCAGTAAAAGCAGATGGTACGGATAGAACGGACAATATTATAACGATTAATGACGCAGGACAAATGTTTGCTTCTTCGTTTAAAGGTACCAATGGAGCCACTATCTTCCCAGATTATGTATTCCAAAAGTACTATACAGGAACTTCGTCTATCAAGGCAGATTATAACTTCAAATCCCTAAGCCAAGTAGAAGATTTTGTAAAAGCGAATGGACACTTACCAGGGTATAAATCTGCGGAGACTATTAAAGCGCAAGGATATGTAGATTTAATGGAAACGCAGCTGACCAATGTGGAGAAAATAGAAGAGCTTTACTTGCACAGCATAGAGCAAGACAAAGCATTAAAAGCTAAAGAATCTAAAATTCAAGAGCTTGAAGCTAAGAATGCAGCATTAGAATCTCGTTTGGAAAGATTAGAGAAGCTCATCCAATAATTTTACTTTGCCCTATCAGAGTTGTAGTTCTGATAGGGCTTTTTTTATCAGTTTATGGCTTTGGGCTGCTAGCAGTTGGCTTCTAACTTTTTAGCCTTTTAGCTTTCTAACCTCTAATTTCTAAAATCATTGTACATTATACTTTTTACATTGTACAATTTCTAACCTCTAAAATCTCATCTCTAACCTCTAAAATCATTATACATTCTACTTTGTACATTGTACAATTTCTAATCTCTAACATTTGGTACATTCTCGCCTAAACTGATGAAAGGCTTTTGTGGCTTCTAAATATTGTGCTGAATAATGTCTGGGCATTTCTTCTATTACGAAATCTTGGTGGAGGGGAGCACGCGGCTTTTTACTGAATTCTACAATATTCCGAATTTCTTTTCCGCCTCGTATTCCGAAGATATGGATATTCCGGATGAGGTAAAGTGCTTGTTCTGTGCAGGTAGTGATGAATTTTTCAGTATCTTGATGAGGAATAATAACGGAGAGTAGCCCTGTTTCGGTGAGGTGATTTGCAGCGAAATGAATCAGCTGTGCATAGGTCAGCGTTATTTGCTGTCTCGCTAAGATATGTTTTTCAGATTCATTGGTTTCAAAAAAAGGTGGATTGCACACGATACATGCTGTTTTCTCATGGAGTGTGAGGGTGTTGATGTCTGCTTGTGTTGCTGTGAGCCTTTCTGCGAAAGGGCTGTGCTTAAAATTGTGTTGGGCCAAATTTACCGCGGGAAGATGAATGTCCACTGCATGAATTCTTGCTGAGGGATTTCTCTGAGCCATCATGAGGGAGATGAGCCCCGTTCCAGTACCGATTTCTAAGATGGTATTGGCATTTTCACACCCACATAAAGCCCCTAAAAGTACCCCGTCTGTTCCTACGGCAAATACATCATGGGTCTGTTCTATTTTAAATTTTTGGAAATAAAAAGGTTTTCTTTTCTTCATGATATTAAAAACTGGCTTTGAGCTGCATACTGCCAATGTGAATGGTCTTTTCACCAGAATTTCTTCCTTCATAGTTCATATTCAGCATGATGAAAGAATTAATTGGGTGCTGAAAAAAGACTGTCCATACTTTATTTACACCTGTTTTCAGGCCGTCTAGCATTTGGTTTCCCACTAGGGAAAAACTATTGCCTGTAAAATCATTTTTTATCCAAGAGAAACTGGCTCTTAGGGAGGCTTTTTTAGATTCCCACTGGAGTGTACCTGTAATATCTAATGTTCTAAGGCGTTCTTCGCCATCTTTTCTGTTCCTATACTTCCAGCTTCCAGAAAGTTCAGACTGGAAAGCGGAGGAGAATTTATAGGTCAGTTTAGGCTGTGTTTCAATATTATGGAGCAAGAAATTTCTATTGCTTAGCACTTCAGAAGCATTGGTGATTTGTGTGGCAGTGTTTTCCCAGTCTATTCGGAAATCTTTATGAAACCAATAGCCTATGGTGAGGAGATGTGTTTTAGAAGCTCTAGCTTCTTGGCTAAAATTGGCATTTAGAATGTGATTGTTTTCAGTAAATCTATAGACTCCATTCCATCCAGAGATTTCATTGGTGTGAAACTGGAGTGCTGCCAAGAGTGTCTGATTTTTAAGGATTTGGTCTTTATTTTTTTCAAAAGGATTCAGTACCCAGAACCGATTGTTTTTGAGATAAGCATTTTGACTATTGAGAGAGAGATTCAGTTGGAATCTTTTCAGGAATTTATTTTCCGAATTGAATAGTGTAGCAGGATTTAGAAAAAGGGAAAATTGAGTTTTATTTTTATTAGAAGGTAAATACCGAATGGCATTGGTGTAGATTCTAATGTATTGAGCGAGGTCTGCATATTCGGCTATTTCAAACTCGTCCAACTGCTGTATTCCATCACCATTATAGTCTGTCCACTTGTAAATACCTTTTCCATCGGCTACTTTTAGGTATTGGAATTCTCTTTGAGCTTCCTGTCCATTGCCTAGCTCATAAAAGGCTTGGAGCCTCATTCCTCCTTTCCAGAGTTGCTGATGATAAACAAGATTCCCTATGAGATAGTCCTGCTGAGGAACTACTTGGGTTCCATGCTGGGCAAAGAACTTTCTGTAGTGAAGTAGGGCGTTGAGGGTAGTATTTTTATTTCTTATCAGGTGGCTTTCTATCTGAGTACCGATGATTTTATGTAGGTTTATCAGTCGATTTTCACGGATAGAGTCATTGTCTCTAAAATAGGCTTTGGCTAAGAGTTTGGTGCGTACAGAATCTCCTATTTTGTGCTGTATGAAGAGCTCTTTCCAGCCGAAGCTGCTTGAGTCAAAGGTATTATTATGTATGTATTTTCTCATGTTTTTTTCCATGGAAGCCCCTACCGAAGAATGTCCCCATCGGGTATGAAAATGCTGAGTGATATGAGCTCTAAGGAACTCCGTTTTTTCTATTTCGGATTGGGTGTTTAGGAATGATATTTTACCTGTGGTTTCGCTTTTTTCTTTTTTCCATCGGAAGTCAATATCGTTTTTAAGGCCTTTGTATCCTCCTTCTTCGTGAAGAAAATTCAATTGATAATTTGCAAATGACTGTGTATTCCATGTATTCATGAAATGAAAGATGAGGCGGTTTTGAGTATTTTGGTTAAACTCTTGAGCGAGGTTAAAATCTCGGGCAAATTCTACACTATTGATTCTATCCAGAATACGAAACCTACTGCTGATTCTTTGGTATTCAAAAGCAGTAGTCGCTTTCCAGAGGTGTTTTTCCCATTGGTGGTTCCCAAAGACTCTTGTGGCATAGCCACTATTTTGTTCGGCATCTTTGGAGGAAAAGAGGTTGGCATCATAGGCACTGTACACAATGTCTGTTCCTATTTTTCCTTTGTTCCAGTGGTATTGGGCATGGTAGGCGAGGATTTGGGTACTCTGTGGAGCGGGCAGTTTTCTTACAGCTTTATATGCTCCTGCATTGGCTCCTACGAAGACGAAGACCCTACCGTTGCTTAGGGTTTGAGCAAGGTTATAATCTCCTTTGCCCTCTCCGAAATGGGTAAATGCTACCTGATAAAGTGTTTCAGAATCATCATTAGAATGTTCATAGTAAAAATCATTGCCTATAAATACTCTTTTATAGAGAATTTTATTGACATCGTATTCGGTGATTTCTGCTGAATCAGAATACATGAGTTCCGTATTATTTCCAGCTTGTGCCAAAGTTTTTTTGTCTTCTGGAGAAAGATGCAGTGCCAGTGGTGCACTTTTGTTATCGGTTTCATAAAACCCATTTTATTCCACTTTGGAACTGATTTCTTCGGTGTTCTATATCAGCAGTGAAGAGGTATCGGTTATAGTTTCTATTGGTATAATTATAAGAAATGGTAATGAAATTTTGTCTAAAGATGGGTCTAAAACTGGTAAAAGTGATTTCTCCGGTGTTATAATTAATGGTATAGTCTAAATTTTCCCCTCTTTTCATTAGAATACCATCAATAAAAACCTGCTCAGAACCCGAGATGATGGTGATGAAGTTTTCGCCATTTTTCCCCGTAAGCCTATAGGGACCTTGGTTACCTTCTATTCCTTGAAAACGAATTCTGTGAAACTCACTTCTGGCAATTCCTGCTGAAATGTTGAGTAGTGTTTTGTTTTCCTCTCCCATTTCTGTTTGGAATTGTAGCCCAAGGCTTCGTCTTTGGAATTTAGTAAAATAGCTTTTGTCATCTACCAAGTCTAAATGTCCTGCTCTGAGGATATTTTTCTTTTTAATGTTCAGCTGAACAAAAATTCTGTCAAATTCTTCTAAAGATTGTGTGTATCCATCGGCTTGGATAGGGAGGTTATGGTCTGAAATACTGGCTATGACGGATACATCCTGAGAGAGTTTTCCTGTAATCTGCATATCCATAGCACTTTGTACGGAAGAGCCTTGGTTATTTCCAAACGAGATACCCCGCACGAAAGAACCTTTGGCATTGAGGTCTCCAAGGATTTTTTTTCTGTCGTTTTTTACCAAAACCGCTTCATCTATTAGGATTTTATTTTTCAGTCGGATAAAATCCAGTGTATCTCTTGTGAAAAAATCTTTTTCCATTTTAGCACTGATGATGGAGTCTGCAGGGATGCTGTCATTGGGAAAGTTAGGATTTTTCCAGCTAAAAATCTGTGCCGAAAGTAGTAACGGCACACAGAGCAGAAAACCTAAAAATAATCTCCACCAGTGCGTCATTGGTTTCTATTTTTCCAGTGTCATAGTATCCTCTGCTCTCAGTCCATTAAGAAAACTGATGATGTCCATTCGTTTTTTACCCTCTATCTGAACTTCGCTAGGGGCGTAGTAACCTTCTTTTGTATAAATTTTAAGTTCCTTTTTATCTCGAATGATGGTTCCTACAGGGTGGTGATGATTTTCTACATGATACTTACCTCCGAAAATTTTAAAAATTTTAGGCTGACCGTTGATCAAGACAGTGGTGAGTGCCGCAGGGTAGGGAGAAAGTCCACGGATGAAATTATGAATTTCAGATAGTGGTTTTTGCCAAGAGATAAGGGTATCCTCTTTGAAAATTTTATACGCATTTTTCAGTTCACCTTCTACTTTTTGAGGGGTGGCAACTAAAGTTTCATCTGCCAAGCCATCGAGCGTTTTTACTACTAATTCTGCTCCTATGACCATCAGTTTATCGTGTAAGGTACCTGCATTATCATCATCGGTAATGGCGGTTTTTTCTTGAAGCAAGATTTCTCCTTCGTCTATTTTATCATTGATGAAAAAAGTGGTAACGCCAGATTCTTTTTCACCATTGATGACCGCAAAATTAATGGGGGCGGCACCTCGGTATTGAGGTAATAATGAGGCGTGTAGGTTAAAGGTGCCTAATCTGGGCATACTGTAGAGTACTTTGGGCATCATCCTAAATGCTACTACCACAAAGACATCTGCTTCCAAAGCTTGGATTTCTTTTAAGAAGTTTTCATCTCTCAGTTTTTCAGGCTGAAAGGTAGGAATTTGATGTTCGTCAGCATATTTTTTTACTGCAGATGCGTTTATTTTCTGTCCTCTTCCACTGGCTTTGTCGGGGACGGTTACTACGCCTACTACTTGATGATGAGACTGATGAATGGCATCTAATGAGGCTTTAGCAAAATCAGGAGTGCCAAGGAATACTACTTTTAATGATTTCATGGAACAAAGATAAATGAAATTTTGTTTTTGGAGTGAGCATGTCTATGCCAAACGATAAGTTCTAAAATCGTGCATGGTGATGATGCCCGCCTCTCGGAGTTCAATTACGGTCTCTAAGATGGTTTCCTTATCGAAATGGATTAATCGGATGGCGAGTTCATCAATGCCCATAGGGTGAAGTGCCAAAAGTTCAATGATTTTAGTGGAAAGAGGCTGTGCATTGTTCCATGGATACTGGTGGCATACGGAGCATTGGTTGCATTTTTCAAAATTACTTTTTTCTCCAAAATAGGAAAGAATCAGTTTCATTTTACAATGGGACTGATTTTGGATGAAGAATTTCATTTCTTCCCATTTTTGGATATTATTTTTCTGAATTTGATAGAAGAGTTTCCAGTATTCTTTTTCTACTTTATAGTCTTGTCTGGGAGTGAGAAATTGGATGCTACTTTTCTGCCCGTCCATGTATTCTAAGATTTCTAATCGACTTAGTTCACGGATTTTTTCCTGAAAGTCTAAAGCGTTAATTTGTAGTTTTTCTAATAGTTTTTCTTCGTTAAAATAAGCCTTGTATTGAGCAATACCAGGGATATTTCTCAGTAATAATTCTAGGAAATATTCCGTATTAGCTCCCATGAGTCCTATCTGTTCTGTGGATATTTTTAGCTCAATAGAAGAAGGCCTTTTTCGGGTGTTATGGTAGATGATTTCTTGATTATGAAGAAAATTCAGTACGCTTATTATTTTCTTTCTATGGATTTTAGTTACTTTCTCTATTCTTTCTATGGGTAACTGAAATGTAACCGATGTATGCTCATGATCTGCCACTTGGCATAGGCTGTACACCGCTCTTACAATGGTACTAAACTCTTGTTTAGATGGCGTTTGAGCGTGGATGATGCCATCTATGCTTTTCAGTTCTGCAGTATTCCATAGGAGAAAGGTATATGCTTCTGCACCATTTCTTCCTGCTCTTCCTATTTCTTGATAGTAATTCTCTATACTTTGTGAAGGTGATAGATGGATGACAAATTGTACATTTTCTTTGTCAATTCCCATTCCAAAAGCATTGGTACAAATGAGGGTATCTACATTAGAATATTGCCATTTTCTTTGTTTTTTATTTTTCTCAGCAGTAGGAAGTCCAGCATGGAAAAAGTCTATATTGTCAATATTTCTTTTGCTTAAAAAGTGAAAGAGATCTTCAGCTTCTTTCCTTGTACGCGTGTAGATAAGTCCTGAAGTTTTATTTTGAGCCAAAAATTGGTAGATGAATTCATACTTATCCACGATGTCTAATACATGTAGAGAAAGGTTTTCTCTCCTATAGCTCTTTCTGAAGATATTAGGCGCTTGGAGTTCTAATTTTTTACTGATTTCTTCTATTACTTTAGGAGTTGCTGTTGCCGTTAGTGCCAGACATGGAAGATGTGGAAATTGTGCTCTAAATTTTTTAATGTTTTGGTAGCTTGGTCTGAAATCTTGTCCCCATTCGGAAATACAGTGTGCTTCATCTACAGCAATGAAAGACACTTTTATTTCCTGAAAGTTATAAATAAAGCTTGGATGAGAAAGCCTTTCAGGAGAGATAAAAAGAATTTTGATAAGCCCTTCTTTACATTTTTGGTATATTTCATCCATTTGATAATCTTCCATTTCAGAGGATAAATAGGCAGAAGGAATATTCTTTCTTTGAAGGCTCTGTACTTGGTCTTTCATGAGTGCTAAAAGGGGAGAAATAACGATGCATACTCCCTCCGATAGAACTGCAGGTAGCTGATAACAAAGTGATTTTCCACCACCTGTAGGAAGCAGTGTAAGGGTATCTTTCCCCTGCAGTAGAGAGCGTATAGTTTCTTCTTGTAACGCTCTAAACGCTTGATGTTTCCAGTAATAGTGGAGCGTTTGTAGAAGTAAATTTTTTAATTCTGAATCCCTTTGCATGTGCTAAAATTACAAAAAATAAAAAAGTTGTCCTAAAACTTAGGACAACTTCTGTAAAATATTAATGATCAAAGATTATTTTGCTTGGAAATATACTCTTCTGTTGGCTTCGTTTTTCCACTCAGGGCATTTAGAAGCAGGATCACACTCAGGGTATTTCAAGTCATTTTTACCTCTACCTTCAGAGATAAGCATGTGTGCAGGAACTCCTTTACTTACTAAGTATTTTACTACTGCATCAGCTCTTCTTTGAGAAAGGTCTAAGTTGAGCTCTGCATTTCCACGAGTATCTGTAGCACCAATTACCAAGAACTGATCATTACTGTCTAATGTCTTAATGATTTCAGCAGCTTTGTTCAATTTAGGGAATGACTTAGGGCGGATGACATCTTTTCCTAGTGCGAATTCAATTCCTTCAAAGTTTTTGTTTACTTCGTTTACTACTACTGTGTAATTTTTTATTACAGGTTTAGCCACTTCTGCTACTGGACAGCCATTATTTGATGCTGGACCAAAAACAGCTACACATTTATCGTAAAGATCAATAACTCCATCAAGGTCAGTGTCAAGAGCTACACCTGCACCATCTACGCGAGCACCTGCAGGAGTATCTAGCTGTCTATCCCAATCATCACATACGCCATCATTATCATTATCACCAGATTTACATACTTCTATTTCTTGATTTTTTGTAGCTAGTACATCTGTTTTGTAGTAAAGTTCTTGCATTGGGTCATGCCAGAAGAGGTGAGAATCGTGTTTTCCAATTTTATAGTTAAGACCAAGTGTTCCTGTGATCATGTTATCAGATACAGGCTCTTGCATTTGGTTGATAGTACTATATGGCTCTCCGCCACCATCGAAAGAATCACTACCAGTATATACATACATTACTCTTAGTTCAGTATCAAATCTTTTGTTGATTTTGTATTTTAAACCAGAGCCTGCTTGGAAAATCATAGAAGCCGTAGTGAAAGGTTTTACCTCTGTCATTAGCTTCTCAGGACTTTTGTTAGATTGAAACGCTTTGAATGCTAATAAACCAAAACCAGCATATCCATGGATCGCCCATCTGTAGTTAGACTTATTATCTACTCTTCTAAGAAGGTTAGAGAAGTTTACATCTCCAAGTAATGAAACCATTTGGAACTCAGTTCTAGCACCTGGGCTTTTATAATCCATTGTAGCGTCATATTTCTTAGGATTGTAAGCACCTTGGATGGTTTGTCCCATGTCATATTGTAATTTCAATCCGAAAGTATGATTAATGGCTTTATTTACACTTACATAAGCTGTCCATCCTAATTTGTTTCCTCCATGATTAGTAGCTTTAATAGAGTTCAAGTCTGCAGATTGCACGATGGCAGTACCTACCCCCGCGGAAATAGACCAATCATTAAATTTCTTTACATCGTCATTAAAAGGAGCAACATGAGAAGAACCAGAAGTAAAAGTATTAGGGTATACCTCTGTCGAATTTTCCACTTTAACTTGTTGACCGAAGATTACGGCTGGTAAAGTTAAAGCAATAGCAAATATTTTATTTTGTATTTTCATAATTCTAAATTATTTTAAAAAAAGTATGATTATTGTAGATTCAAAGACTTTTATGAATCAAATTACTTAACATTAGGACAGCCTTTGTTTTCTACTGGTCCTGGAACGGTAACACATCTATCGTGAAGATCTATTACGCCGTCTAAATCAATGTCTAATGCCATACCTGCACCATCTACACGAGCTCCTGCTGGAGTATTTAGTTGTCTATCCCAATCATCACATACACCATCATTGTCTTGGTCTCCTTTTTCACATACGGTAAAATCTTTTGACGCGTTTTCTAAGATATGTACTTTACCATATAGTTCCTGAAGTGGATCATGCCAAGTTAAATGAGACTCATGCTTACCGATTTTAAATGATGCTCCAAGATTGAAAGTCATCATGTTATCAGATCTTGAACTATTAATTCTATTGTAAGCTACTTGAGGATTTTGATGATGGAAATCATATCCTCCACCGTCAAATTCATCATCTCCAGTTACAATGTACATCGCTCTTGCTTCTACATCCATAAATCTAGAAACTTTATATTTTAAACCAAGTCCTCCTTGATAGAAGAAAGAAGCAAAATCTAAAGGTTGGTTTACAATGATTTGATCATCTCCAGTATACTTAGGAAGAGCAGATTCATTATTGTCTAGCAAATAAGTGTCATAAGATTGTAAGCCCATTCCTGCATAGGCGTGGAGTGCCCAACGGTATTTAGAACGATTATCCACTCTTCTTAACATATTGGAAAGATTTACATCCCCTAATACGGAAATTTGGTGGAACTTGGTATTTGCTGAAGCCACTCCTGCAAGTTCTCCCCATACACCAGGCAGTTTACCTTGTTGGTATGTTTTTCCTGTTTGGTACTGTAGGCTGATAGCAAATGCGTGAGAAATTTGCTTATCTAAACTTACATAAGCATTCCAGCCCCAATTTACTTTTTTATCATAGAAAGAAACCAAGTCTCCGTGAGCAATAAACGCCGGACCAACACCTATAGAGATTGCCCAATCATTGAATCGCTTAGAAGAATTAGTGAACTTTTCCACTTTTGCCGACTTCGAAGTAAAAGTATTCGGAAGTCCTTTGTTTGTGATGTCTGCAACACTTTTAGTGTCTTGAGCATACATCGCAATGGGCAGCGTGGCCAAAAGTACAAGTTTAAATTTCATATATTCGCTTTTATTATATCGATAATTGATGGATGAGCCGTATAGAAAAATCTCTTTCATATAGATTTTTACGATGTGGGATTTCTAGTTTCTTAGATTGAAATTTTAGTCCATTGTACATGACTATATCAATGTCTATAATTCTATCTATATAACCGCCTAAATCCCTAGAATCATTTGTCCTGCCCATTTCTCTTTCTATCTCCTTTATAGATTTTAATAACTGTATAGGAGATAACTCAGTCCTAATTAAGACTGCAATATTACAAAAATTATTAGAACTACGAAACTCAACAGGAGGATTATTTAAAATTTTTGTCTTTTTTTCTATAACGCAACCTATTGATTGTAACCGTGAAAGAGCGTTTTCTATATTTTTTATCTTGTCTCCTAAATTGGTTCCAAGTAACAAAGTAACCTTATTGAACGACATATTGTCAAATTTTATGATTATAAAGATATGAAAAATTTTCTAAAGTTAGTTTTTGCCAATTTGGTCGCCATGTTTATTCTCATCGGAACGATGGTAGGCTTTATGTTTTTGTTTATCATTATAGGTGCTTCGTCTGGTGATTCAAAACTAAAAGTAAAAGGCAATTCCGTATTAATCATGAATAATGAAACCACCATATTAGATAGTCCGTCTGAAGAAAAAATAGATTTTTTATCTTTCGGAAAAAAAGGGAACAGCTTGACTATTTATGAAGCATTAGAAGCAATAAAAAACGCTAAAACAGATGAAAATATCAAAGGAATAAGTATAGAGGCTGATTTTATTAATGCGAATCTTACTCATATAGATAATATTAGAACGGCTATTGAAGATTTTAAAAAATCAGGCAAATTTGTGTACGCTTATGGGAATAATGTATCTCAATCATCGTATTACCTTGGTTCGGTGGCAGATCGTTATTTCTTAAATCCAGTAGGAGGTATAGAGCTGAAAGGCTTAGCCAGTGAGGTAGTTTATATGAAAGAATTTGCAGAAAAGTATGGTATAGGTTTTTCCGTACTGAGATATGGTAAATATAAATCTGCCATTGAAAATCTCTTGAGAGATGATATTTCTGAAGAAAATAGAGAGCAGCTTACTGCATTGCTCAATGGGATTTGGGAGGAGGTTTCTCCTAAGATGATTGCTTCTAGAAAGATGAATCCAACGCATTTTAACAAAGTAGTAGACAGTTTAGATGCTTTCATAGCAGAGTCTGCATTGAAGAATAAATTGGTAGATGAATTGGCTCATAAGAGTGCTTTTCAAAATTTCATTAAAAATAAACTTAATGTTAAGGAAGGAGAAGAACTGAACACGATTTCCATTAACGCGTATGCTACCACTATCGAGAAAAAAGCAGATGAAAAAGAATCCGTTGCTGTGCTCTATGCATCGGGAGCAATCAATAGCGGAAAGGGTTCAAATGGAATACATTCAGAATCTATTATAAAGGAAATTAAAAGACTAGCAGATGATGAGGTGGTAAAAGCAGTGGTACTTAGGGTGAACTCCCCAGGAGGAAGTGCTAATGCTTCAGATGAAATTTTATATGAATTACACCAACTCAAGGCAAAGAAACCTCTTGTGATTTCTTTTGGAGATTATGCCGCTTCGGGGGGGTATTATATTGCTATGGCGGGAGATAGAATTTTCTCAGAACCGAATACACTTACTGGATCTATTGGAGTATTCGGAGTAGTTCCTAATGTAAAAGAATTGGCGAATAAAAATGGGTTTCATGCGTATGATGTACAGACTCACGCAAATTCCTCTTTCCATTCCATTATTAATGGGCTGAAACCTGGTGCTGAAGCGATGCTTACCAGAAGTGTAGAGATTACTTATAAGCAATTTGTGGCACATGTGATGAAAAATAGAAAAATGACTTATCAGCAGGTGGATAATATTGCACAGGGTAGAGTATGGACGGGTAAAATGGCACTCAAAAATGGATTGGTAGATGAATTGGGAACTTTAGAGGATGCTATAAAATTTGCCGCTCAGAAGGCGAATTTGAAGAAATACAATGTAGAAACCTATCCTTCTAAGACCAGTCCCTTTGAGCAGTTTTTACAAGATTTGGAGGAGGAACCTTTTACCGCTAAATTGCTAGAAAGAAAACTAGGTAAAGGAAATTATCAGGTATTACAAATGTTTCTGCAAGATAGAAAAAATGCTGAGATTATGATGGCTATGCCGTATCAGATTACTATTCAGTAAAAACATTTCATTCTCTATTATAATAAATAATCCCTCTCAAAATAAGTTTGAAAGGGATTATTTGTTTTAGGTTGTATCCAATGATTTCCAATATATATTGCATATGAACTTTTGTTAAACCTCTTAATTTGATTTAATTTATAACAAATCAGAGATGATTATTTATACTGAATATAAATTACTGTACTTGTGGAAACTGTGATTTAGATCACATATTTTTTTTTCGATAAGTCCTAAATTCGCAACAATTTTTTACAGCGATAAAGCTAAAAGTAAATAGAATTACGATTTTTGAGCTATGAAAAAGCTAACCATAACTTTGTCCCTTTTATGTGCAGGTTTAGCATCGGCACAAGAAATAAAAAAAGACAGCGTAGAAGCGTCTAAACAAATTCAAGAGGTTTTGATTAAGGCACAACGCAAAAAACAATATACAGACCATGCTGCCTATACCTTTGACCAAGAAGCCTTAGAGAGGGCAATGCACTCCAAAGATTTGCTGGAAACTCTGCCAGAGCTTCAGCTGGACCCGATGAGCAATACCATTAAGAGCATCAAAGGGGGAAAAACTTTATTTTTAGTCAATGGCATAGAAGCCACAGACAATCAAATTAAAAGTATCGCTCCTACCAATGTGGTAAGAGTTCTGTACTACGATATTCCACCAGCAAGATGGGCGAGCAGAGCAGATACGGTAGTCAATATCATTACCCGAAATCCAGAAATGGGATACTCCTACGGCATAAATTATCAATCTTCTCCCCAGACAGGATTCGTGAATGGCTCCGCTTATATAGGCTACACTCAGGGGAAACATGATTTCGGTTTAGAATACAGTGTCAATTATAGGGATTATGATAATAGAGTGGCTAAGGAAGGTTATGAGTATCAACTAAACCGTGTTGATTATGTATCAGATATTTCCAGAAAAGATAAGTTTGGCTATACCATGCAAGATATTACCGCAAGATATGCGAATGTAGCCTCGGACAATTATACTTTTCAGGCAAAATTCACCATCAATCCGTTTACCGCGTACAGTAGAGGGCGTATGGAAAACCTCTTTTCTCGTAATGGCTTAACTTCCACACACCAAGCGAAAGAAACTACGGGGAATAATTATACTAACCCTACGCTTGATCTTTACTTGTCTAAAAACTTAGGTAAAAGAGATGAATTGATTTTTAATTTCGTAGGTTCACACTATATAACACATTCTGATCAATTTAATAAAGAGTGGGATGTAGCAACTGGTGTGGATGTTTTTAATAATGACATGAAATTAAAAGCCAAGCAAACAGGCTTAGTGGGAGAGGTTTCTCATACACATCAGTTTGAAAAAGGGAAATTAAGCTCTGGCTATAGAATTTCCAATACGGCAATTTCTAATGATTTAACCAATCTTTTGGGACATACCCTATTTGATGTTAATTATTTAGAACAATACCTCTATACAGAATACTCTGGAAAATGGGATAAACTAAATTACCGAATAGGATTAGGGGTAACCAATGTGCATAATAAAGGTGCCGAGTCCACCCAAAATGATTGGGCTCCTACACCAAAATTGGTATTAAGCTATGGCTTAAAAGGCAATCAATCTCTTCGTTTTACATCCCAGTACACTTCTAATAGCCCTTGGGCAGCCGCACTGAGTCCCAATGTGGTTCAGGTTGCTCCTAACATTGTCAAAAGAGGAAACCCACAGCTGGAGGTTCAGCATGTTTTCAGAAATAATCTGGCATATACTATTGGGAATAAATATTTAGACCTAAATGCTTTGGTGTTTTATCATATGGTAAATAAATATTTTGCAGAACTCTATGTAAAAGATCCTGTAACCAGTGGATATGCGCTTCTCTACGAAAATGCAAAAGATTATAAGGAAATAGGCGTAAGAGTAAGCGGTACCATAAAACCTTTTGGTACTAAAATATTGGCACTTGGTTTTTATTTACAGCCCATCAGTACCAGATTGGTAGCGTCTGATGGAAGAGAGTTTAAAAATCAATATATTCGGAATAATTTTAATTTATCCTCTGCGTATAAGAACTGGAGATTTGCCTATTATTTTAATATTCCCGTATATGCACTAGACGGTTCATTTTTAAAAATGAGTGAAAATAGCAATCATTTTTCTGCAAGCTATCAATTAAAGAATTGGCAATTCACTTTCTCTTATTTATTTATGGGAGTTTCTGCACAATACAAAACGAAGAGTTTAGATGGTAGCCTTGTGAATTTCAGCAGTTCTTCTCAGATTTTTAATAACAAAAACATGCTCACATTCGGGCTTAGCTATGATTTTTCCTTTGGTAAAAAGTTGCAAATGCAAAAGAAACTCCAAAACCAAACCCAAGGGGCAGTGAGCTTTTAGATATGATTTATCCCTACAATATTGTAAAAGGCGCCAAACAATTGAAGTAGGTATAGATATGCTTTCTTTAAAGCAAATGTTAAGTGCTGATTTTTTGGGTGATAATTGAAAAAAAAGGGATTCAGAGGTGGTTATTTATACTGAATATAAATTACTGTTTTTGTGGAAATTGTGATTTAGATCACAGGTTGAGAACATCTTCTTTATTTACATTTGTGATATGATTTTACAGCGAAATTCTCTCAACTTTTAAATAAACATTATAAGTTAAGGGCGTGATATATGGTAACGATTTTTGTGAAGAGTTATATAAATTGATTTTTGAAGATAAGCACACATAAAGTATGGCAAGATTCGAATATGATCACTGGCCAAGAACTTGAAAAATTTAATGATGATTTGCGTGATTTTGATTTAAATGTTAATTTTAACTATTTTGATGGTGTTAGAAATTCGTGTTATGCAGATAAATAAAATCATGTTACAATCAATTATGATGGGAATATTTTTAAGTGTACTGCAAGAGATTTCACTTCAGAAAATAGTGAAGGGGTAATTGATGATGAAGGAGAGTTAATTTGGAATGATAAATTTTATGTTAGGAGGAATATTAAATTTTCAAATGCTCCCTGTTTAGAATGTAAGATTTTACCAATATGTAATGGGAGTTGTTCTCAGCATTATATTGAGAATATCGGAAAAGGATTCTGTATATATGATTTTGATGAGAGTAAAAAAATAAATCAAGTAAAGCAAATTTTTTTAGAAGAAATAAATAAGTTATGAGTAAAGCTATTAAAATAATGTATCGTTTGGGCGGTGTTTTTTTTCTATTAGTTTCTATGGCATTATTGATTCCAATAGTATGTTTATTTGTTTATTTTGGAAATGATTCTTTTTATTACAAGGTAATATCGGAAAATGATATTTTTTATAATATAAAAACATTTATAGTTGTTTTTAATGTATTAATAATTCCACTTTTATGGTTTGTTTATATAGGAATTTATTTATTATATAATCGTAAAATATTTACCCTAAAAAGGAGAATTATTTTGTTGATTATTTTTTTTATTACTATAATCATCAACTACTTATAGCTTTTCATTGAATCTAATAATTCAACATAATCAAATGGATTGTGGTCCAGCTTGCCTTGCGATGGTGGCTTCGCACTATGGTAATAAAATTGGTATTGTTTATTTAGTATATTTATTAGAAATATTTAAATTTTTAACTTAATGATAATCAATACAACAATCTATTTTTATTGATAACTACAGATGTTTAACAATACCGAAAAACCCATGATCAAGTTGAAGTATTGACAGATGCTAGTGCATTATCTGTATTGAAAGGAGGTAAATGTTAAGGATGCTCCTCTATAATACTATTGTAGAGAAAGGTATCAAGATAAAATTTGATTAAAAAGATAGCATTATGAAGAAAGCCATACTATTACTGTCATTATTAACTTGTTTTTATTGTTTCTCACAGGCTACAGATACTTTAAAGGTCAAAGAAACAAAGCTAGATGAAATCATTTTATCTACAAAGAAAAAAGTGCTAAAAGTAAATCATGATAAAACTACCATTGTTATAGATGATTCTCCTTTTTTTCAAGGAGCAAATTTTTATGAAGCTATTGCTATGGCACCTGAAGTTATGGTAAGTGATAGTGATATCCGTATTTTAGGAAAACAAAATACATTATATCTTCTTAATGGTAGAGAAGTTCGCTCTTCTTTTGTGAAAAACCTTAAAGCATTGCAAATAGAATCTATAGAAGTAATCAGTAATCCTTCTGCAAAATATCCTGCTGGATATGATTCTATAATAAATATTAAACTTAAAAAGTGGGCATTACAAGGCTGGGACACTACTATTTACACTACTTCTTTAATCAATAGGCTATTCAGTACTACGCCAGGTATGACTGTTAATTATAATAAAGACCGATTTTCCTTATTTACAGATGTTAATTTTGATATAGAAGAAGATGTATATACGGACAATAATTATCAAGAGTTTCAAAATTATACAGAAAATTCTCTTCAGAAAAGATTTTTTTCCTCCAGAAAAAACAATCTTAATACTGTATTCAATTATGAAATTTCCGAGGGACAAAATTTGGGTGTTCAGTTCATTGGGAACACGGGAAAGCAAGATGTTGAGATGTATAAATATTCCCAGTTGAACGGTTTTCATAGCAATGCAATCCGAAGTCATCGAACAGATTTTTGGAAAAATAATGAAGCTAGTGTAAGTGCATATTTTCAAATAGAAAAAGAAAAGTTAGGTTTTTCTTCTTATCTCACTCTTTCACAAGTAAAATTCAGAGATGATGCTTCTATAAAAGATGTAAATGAAAATGATATTAATATTTTTTATCAGAATGAACATCTTTATAATAAGGGTAACCTTTGGACTTTCAATACCGATGCTTATTTTAATGTTACAGAAAAAAGTAAACTAGATGTAGGATTAAGATATTCTTATTTTGATGGGAAATATGCTACCTATATTCAAGGGTTTATTAATCAACAGCAACTCAATAATTCATTTGATTTCAATGAAGAGAATGCATCTATTTTTGCTTATTATGCTTTTCCTATCAACCAATTAAACATAGCCACAGGGGTTAGAATGGAACATTTTAAACGAGATGTGTTGTATAACGGAAGAGCTTCTCTATCTGATGAAACATTATTTTTTCCTTCACTTTCGGTGAGTTATAAAACAGGGCAGCATCATTTCGCGTGGAAATTTACTTCTAGAATTCAGAGAAATAGTTTCAATGAAATTACACCATACCAATACAGCACGGCATTTAATAATGTATTTGAAGGAAATCCTAACTTAAAGAACCAAAGAAATTATAACGCTGAGCTGAGATATATCTATCAGTCAAAATATTATATCTTTCCCTATGCTGATTGGAGTAAAAATAAAACAGGACAATACAGTATTATCAAAGATGATAGGATTCATTATCGTTTTTCTAATTATGATGAAATAAAGATAGGAGTGTCCACGGGTTTTGTAAATCAGAAAATTACTAATAGTTTAACAGCATTTCATAAGATGAATTTCGGATATTTGCAGACTAGAGATATTTCTAATGTTCTTGATTTTAAGAATGATATATTCAGTTGGCAATCTTCTACTAATTTACTGTACAAAACAGATTTTGGAAATCTAAATTTATTTTTTAACTATACTTCACCCACTTATTTTGGTAATTATAAAGCGGTGGAAAATCCATACTTTAATCTGACTTATTCTAATAGTTTTATCCATAAAAAATTAACGCTCCGTCTTACATTTTCAGATGTTTTTAATACACGCTCGTCGAAAATTGAGAATCATGTTAATGAATGGAGAGGAATTTCCGTTCAAGATAGAAATTGGAGAGGTCTTACTGTATTTATTTCCTATAATTTCCAGAAGGGAAGAAGTAAAGAAGTGAATACTAATGTGGAAAATGATGAAATTAATAGATTTTGATAAAAAAAGTGATAGGTTTAAAGTTTCAAAATACATAGTAAAATCAGTAATTCCAAGTAATGGAAATAGTAGAGCAGGGGACACATCAGGAATTGGTGAATCACCAAGCAGATTATTATCATTTGGTGAAAAATCAATTAGAGTTAGGAGAGTAAAAGTAGGAGTACTGTTTGGGAAATTGTGAGAAATATTTTACCTTTGGGAAAAAAGATAGATGGGTAATTATTGTGCTTTATTGGATACTGTAAAATCTTATGGTTCTTTAAGCAAGGAAGAACAACAGTTGATTATCAATAATTTCAAGGTGATTTATCCCAATAAAAAAGAAATATTGATACGCAGTGGTGAGGATTGTGATACTTTGTTTTTTGTGAATAAAGGTTTGTTGAGGGTGTACTATATCAATGAAAAAGGAAATGAAGTGAGCAGAATGATTACTCGGGAGGGGAAGTTTTTGACCAATATTAGGAGTTTCGGGAAATTAGAAAAGAATCATGAAACGATACAAGCCCTCGAAGACTCGGAAGTGCTATGCATTAAAAGGGAGGATTTTTACAATATGATGGGTGTATCTAAACAGCTTAACTTTTTATATTCTAAAATATTAGAGGAATATACCGCTATGCTTATTTTGAGATTCGAGATGCTGAATACAGGCAGTATAGAGAGAAAACTTTTGCATTTGCAGGAAGATTTTCCATTTCTCATAGGTAGAGTGAGTGATACTCTTTTAGCTTCCTTTTTAGGTATTTCACGCGAAACTTTCGTTAGAAATAAACAGGTACTTTATTCATCTATTTAGTATAAATCATCATGGGGTGTGTATGAAAATCCGTATTTTTTTATATCGCCAGTATCCCAATATTGTTTAGCGGTTTTCTATTATTATTCTACATCAATTTCAGACATAGATTTATTTCGTAATTTTGCGTGAATAAAAAAAGAATATGAAAATTTGGAATATTTCTGTGTGGTTGGGGCTTTTTTGCTTGGTTGGGGGAATGTTTTCATGTAAGAAAAAGGACTATCCCTTGGCAAAAGTAACGCCTACCAATTTAGACAGCATTGCTGCCAATTATTACGAACAATATCTCAAACTCTATCCCATAGAAGCTACCAAACAAGGTGATAATAGATATAATGACCAGCTTCCTATCCATATTCACGAGGATTTTATTTCGGGAGAAGTGGCTTTTTATCAGACCATATTGGATCAACTCAAAAAAATCGACTACAATCAGCTCCCCGATGACAAAAAGGTGGTATATGATGTGTTAGATTTTACGCTCAATGATAAAATAGAGCGTTATGTTTATCATCCAGAGTATATTCCATTTACACAGTTTGAGGGGCTACCATTAGAGTTTCCCGTCCTTGGAAGTGGTAAAGGAAGTCAGCCTTTTAATTCCAAAAAAGATTATCAAGACTGGCTAAAAAGAATGGAAAAATTTCCAGAGTGGATGACTACCGCTATTCATAACTTTCGCATAGGCAAAGAGCGTAAACAAGTATTGCCTAGGGTATTGGTGCTAAAAATGATTGAGCAGATGACTGCCACGGAACTCATTAGTACAGACCCAAATAAGAATATTTTTTATGCTCCACTCTCACAGTTTCCTAAGTCTATTTCTATAAAAGAGCAGCAGCAGATAAAAGATGGCTATTCTTCGGTGATTCAGAACAAAATCATTCCCGCATATCTTCAGATGGGAGAGTTTCTTAAGAATGAATACCTCCCCGCTGCAAGAACTACTGATGGGTATAATGCACTTCCCAACGGGAATGATACCTATAAATACTGGGTAAAAAGCTGGACTACCACATCGCTTTCCATCGCTGAAATTAAGGAAATGGGCGAAAAGGAAGTGGCAATGCTAAGGTATGAAATGGAGAAAGTAAAAAAAGAATTGGGCTATGAAGGGACATTAGAGTCTTTTCTTCAGGCGGTAAAAAAAGACCCTAAAGCCATGCCTTATCAGTCTGCAGATGTACTGCTTTCAGATTTTCATCAGATACTGAAAAAAATAGAGCCCGAACTCAAAAAAATGTTTAATAAAACGCCGAAAACTAAATTTGAAATCAGACAAACGGAAAAATTTAGGGAAGCAACGGCAAGTGCAGAGTATATGCCAGGAACGCCAGATGGCAAGAGACCAGGGATTTTTTACCTGCCTATTCCTAATCCTACGGAATTTAATATCGCCAGTGGTATGGAGTCATTATTCCTCCATGAGGCCATTCCAGGGCATCATTATCAGGTGGCACTTCAGCAGGAAAATGAAAATATTCCTAAATTCATGCGTTTCGGTTGGTTCGGAGCCTATGGTGAGGGCTGGGCACATTATACTGAAACTTTAGGTTTTGAGCTAGGGCTTTATAAAGACCCTTATCAAAGATTGGGCTATCTGAGTGACCAAATGCTGAGAGCGGTAAGATTGGTCATTGATACTGGACTTCATACGGGAACCATGACTCGTGAACAGGCCATAGCCTACTTTATGAGTAATGTAGCCTATGATGACCAAGCGGCAGTAGCAGAAGTAGAAAGATATATGGCCATGCCTGGGCAAGCACTGAGCTATAAAGTGGGAGCATTAAAAATAAGTGATTTAAGAAAAAAATATTCTAAGGAACTCGGGGCTAAATTTAGTTTAGCTGCATTTCATGATGCGGTACTAGACCAAGGGTGTCTCCCTATCTCTGTATTAGAAAGAAAAATTCAAATGTGGGCTAAAAATCAAAAATAAAAACGATGTACAAAAGTATTATAAGACCATTATTATTCAAATTTGACCCAGAAAAAGTGCATTATTTTACCTTTGATATGCTCAAAAACTGGGGATGGCTTACCAAATTGTTTTTACCGAAACCGATTGTAGATAAACGATTAGAAAGAGAAGTCTTCGGACTGAAATTTAAAAATCCTGTGGGATTGGCAGCAGGGTTTGATAAAAATGCTGTACTTTATAATGAATTGGCAGATTTAGGCTTTGGCTTTGTAGAAATAGGAACGGTAACACCTAAGCCACAGCCCGGAAATCCTAAAAAAAGATTATTTAGACTGCCTTTGGATAAAGGAATTATCAATAGGATGGGCTTTAATAATGATGGCGTAGCAGCGGCAGTTGCCCAGCTGAAAAAAAATAAAGGAAAAATCATCATTGGTGGAAATATAGGGAAGAACACTTCTACAGCACCTGAAAATTATACTGCCGATTTTGTAGAATGTTTTGAACAATTGCACCCTTTTGTGGATTATTTCGTGCTGAATGTCAGTTGTCCCAATGTGGGAAGCCATGCTAAACTAGAAGATGTAGATTATCTCCGTGAACTGATAGGCGAAATACAAAAAAGAAATGCTACTCAACCTCAGCAAAAACCTATTTTGCTGAAAATAGCCCCAGACCTTAATCCTATTCAGCTGGATGAAATAGTGGAGCTGGTATTGGAGACCCAAATAGATGGAGTGATAGCTTCTAACACTTCTGTCTCTAGAGACGGACTGAAAACCAGTGCAGAGGAAATCAATGCTATAGGTAATGGAGGGCTCAGTGGCCAACCGATTAAAGACAAGAGTACAGCGGTTATTAGACATCTGGCGAAGAAATCGAATGGTGCCTTTCCGATTATTGGGGTGGGGGGAATTCATTCTGCAGAAGATGCTCTAGAAAAGCTCAATGCAGGTGCTTCTTTGGTACAAATCTATACAGGCTTTATTTACGAAGGTCCTCAGCTCATTAAGGAAATTAATGAAGCCATCTTAAAGCAAAATCATTAATTACTCATTTTTTTTCCTCCTCCTCCATATATTTTTAATTAATTTATTGATTATTTATGTCCCAAATTACACCGATACAGACTTTTAAGATTGCAGAATTTAGGAATTTGATGTCTGGGAGGTTTCTTTTGGTCTTGGCATTTAGGATGCTGGGAACACTCTTGGGCTGGTGGGTATATGCACTTACCAAAGACCCTTTTTCCATTGGGCTCATTGGGCTTTCGGAGGTGATACCAGCAGTGTCATCGGCACTTTATGCTGGGCATGTCATCGATAATTCAGAGAAGAAAAAGCTCCTTTTGCTCTGTAATTATGCGTACATTGTATTGGTAGGGATATTGGCATTCATTGCTTTACAGCAGGGAACATTGCTCAGTTTTACTAGTTATCAGATGACTTATTGTATCTATGCCACTGTGTTTTTTACGGGAATATGTAGGGCTTTTTTGGGGCCTATTGTCCCCTCTATGATTCCGAAAATTGTGGGTAAAGCCCAGCTCCCCGCAGCAGTAACAGTAAACCAGGCTACTTTCCTCACGGCATCCGTGGGTGGACATGCTTTGGGGGGATTTTTTATTCATTGGTTTGGGATTGCCTCTACGCTACTTATTATTGCTGGAACGATGATTTTAGCATCATTCTTCTTCTTTCAGATTCATAAACATCCTTCTGCCAATACGGGAGTTCCGCTAAAAATTAAGGAGAGTATGCGTGAAGGGCTAGCGTATATTTTTAAGACAAAGGAAATTTTAGGAGCTCTTCTTTTAGATATGTTTGCAGTGCTTTTTGGGGGTGCCGTAGCCATGATTCCTGTATTTGCCAGTGATATTCTAAAGGTAGGTTCTCAAGGTTTTGGGCTTCTTAATGCAGCTTCAGATATAGGCTCTATGTGTGTGATTATCACGCTTAGTTTTATTCCTTTGAGGAAAAACCAAGGCAAGATACTTTTGGCAGCAGTGGCAGGATTTGGGCTTTGTATCATTGGGTTCGGACTTTCTAAGTGGTATTGGCTTTCTTTCCTTTTCCTCATGTTCAGTGGAATGCTAGATGGTATTTCTGTGGTCATTCGTGGTACTATTGTTCAGCTAAAAACACCAGAGCATATCCGTGGTAGGGTGCTGAGTGTTAATTCTATTTTCATTATGTCTAGCAATGAATTAGGACAGTTTGAGAGTGGGCTTGCTGCTAAGTTGCTCGGGCCTGTTCGTTCCATCGTTTTTGGTGGAACCATGACACTACTCATTGTAGCCCTTGTAGGCACTCGGTTCCCAAAACTTAGAAAAATGGAGTATTAGAACTTTAGTAAAGTACAATAAGGGGTTACCAGAGATAGAGCGGAAGGTATTTCAGCTTTCAGGCATCTGTGAAAAGGGGAAATTGTTTTGCGAGGAAGCATTTCCATTTATCTCATATTCCACTTTTTTAATATATGCCAAAACCCCAAAATGGTAATCAGGCTTATCACAATATTTACTCCCCAAAGTGTAGAGAAATTGTATTTTTCGATAATCCAAGTTCCTATGATAGGGGAGAAAATCAATGCACTAGAATAAGAAATTCCATTGATTCCCATATATTTGCCTCTGTTTTCCATATTGGAACGATGAACGGCAACTGTAGAGCTGAAAGGCATGATGAGTATTTCGGATAATGATAAGAAAAATAATGAAAGATATAAAAAAGATAATTCACTGGAAAAAAGTAGGGTAGTATAGGCTAGACCGCAAAAAATCATTCCGATAATGAGATTGGTAGCTATGGTAAATTTTTTCTCCGCGATGTGTATAATAAACATTTCCAATGAAAATACCATCAGCCCGTTAAATGCCATGAGTAATCCGATTTGGTTTTCTTTTAATAGGGCTACATTTTTATAAAATAAAGGTAGTGTGTTCAGCAGTTGAAAAAAACAAAAAGCAAATAAAGCTACAAAAAAACTGTACAGTAAGAAATCATAATCTTTAAATCTTGTGTCTATGGTCTTTATTTTTTCGGTTTTGTGTTTTGCTAAAGCATTTGTGCTTTTGTTTCTAAAGTACCACCAAAATAAAACACCGGCAGTTAATGACATGAATGCATTGGCAAAAAAGAGCAACTGAAAAGAGTAAATGGCCAAAAAACCTCCTATTGCTGGACCTACTGAAAAGCCTAAGTTTAATGCCATTCTATTCAGTGAGAAAGCTTTTGTAAGGTTTTCGGGTTTTGCATATTTTGCAACGGATACACTATTGGCAGGTCTGAAAAGTTCCTTGGTGCAGCTGGTGAGCAAAACGCCAAGGCATAGTAATTCGAAATTTTTTAAAAATGCCAATGATATATACAAAGGTACTACACACAATAAGCTCATTAATTGTACTTTGTAAGAGCCTAATTGGTCTGTCAGTTTACCACCATACAGGCTCCCAATAATAGAACCTAAGCCAAAAAGTCCTAACACAATTCCTTTTTTTACATCACTAAATACTAGCTCTTCTTCCATGTAAATAGCCATAAAAGGCAATATCATTGCCCCACTTTGGTTGATAAACATTACAAAGGCGAGCATCCAAGTGTTGGCTGAAAGTCCTTTGTAAGAAGAAAGATAATTGTTCCAGAGGTTTCGCATGAATTGGTTTAAAAAAAATGAAAGACAAAATTACTAAACAGCTTTCGGATATTTCTGTAAAGTAGGAAAAATTTAAACCTCGTAATATTTAGGCAAAATCAAAAAAATCAAAAACGCGTTTTCCTTTTTCAAAGTCTTTAAAAACGGTTGCTTATTATTTTCTGTAAAAGTAAAGAAGCTGCCTTTTGGGGACAGCCTCATGGAGTATTTTTATACGATGATTTTACAGCATTTTAAGATTGTTCACTTCTAAATCTGTAAGGATTCTCCAGTGTCCTCTCTTAATGTTTTTCTTGGTAAGTCCTGCGAACATTACCCTGTCTAAGGCTTCTACTTCGTAGCCTAATCTTTGGAAAATTCTACGGATGATTCTATTCCACCCGATATGAATTTCTATTCCCACTTCATTTTTAGGTTTTCCTTCGATGAAGGAAATTTGATCTACCTGTGCTACTCCTTCCTCTAATCGTATTCCTTCTGCAATGGCTTTCATATCTTCCACAGAAAGTTTTCTATCTAAAACTACATGATAGATTTTCTTTACTTGGAAAGATGGATGGGTAAGTTTTTTAGTCAAATGCCCATCATTGGTCAAAAGAATAACTCCTGTGGTGCTTCTGTCCAGTCTTCCTACAGGGAAAAGGCGATAAGGAGAAGCATTGGCAGTGAGATCTACCACGGTTTTTCTGGCTTTTTCATCATTAGTGGTAGAAATGTAGCCTTTGGGTTTATTCAGGAGTACATATACAGGTTTTTCAGGAGTGAGATTCTGTCCATCAAAAGAAACTTTGTCCGTTTTCTGTACCTGATAGCCCATTTCCATTACCACTTTACCATTTACGGTAACTAGCCCTTGTTTGATTAAATCATCGGCTTGTCTTCGGCTACAGATGCCAGAATTTGCAATGTATTTATTCAGACGGATGGTCTCTTTCTGTATATCTTTTTCTATTTTTTGGAGTCTTCTTTTCTGAACAAAGTTTTTAGTTCTTTCTTCTTTTTCCTCCTTTTCATCCCACTTTTTAAAAGCTCCTTTTTTGAATTTTAGGTTGCCTCTTTCGTATTTATCTCTTGAATCAAAGTTTCTTCCTCCTCTGTTTCTTCCCCCTTCTCTGTTGGTATTTCTGTCCGAAGTCCCTCTTGGTCTTCTAGATTTTCTATCTTCACCTCTGCTCATTGTACAATTTTGTGCAAAGATACGGCTTTTTTATTTGGACTAGAAAGTAAATGAAAACAGTGGGGTAATGTTTCTATTTCTTGTTATTCATCCATGCTTATGATGCTTCCATCTGCCGTTTTTATCACTTGTAGGGTAGCGGGGATTTGCTCTTTCAGTTCATTGACATGGGAGATGATGCCCACTATTCTGTTTTCCTTTCTCAGATTGCTTAGCGTTTCAAAGACGATGTGTACGGATTCACTGTCTAGGGTGCCGAAGCCTTCATCGATGAAAAAGAAATTTTGTTTCGTTTTGGAATGGGCTTGTACCGTTTCTGCTAATGCCAATGCGAGGCAGAGTGCTACCTGAAAGTATTGCCCTCCGGAAAGGGTTTTTACATTTCGTACGCGTCCTTCGTTCAGGTAATCAATGATTTCAAAGTTATTTTTCTCACTAAACTGAATGGCGAGCTGGTTTTTAGTCATTTTTTGGAAACGGATATTAGCATTTTCACAGAGCTGTTTTAGGAATATAAAAGAGGCGTATTCCACGAAGGCTCCTCCTTTAAATAGCCCTTTGAGCGTATGAAGATTTTCTAATCTTCGGTGGATTTTTTCTGATTTTTTTTCTAATTCTAGTTTCGTTTTCCAGTTTTTTTCTAGTCGTTCTAGTTCTGTTTCTATTTTGGTGGTTTGTGTTTTATGAAGGTCTAAATCATGGGTAAGTTGTAGTATTTCAGTTTCTTTTTGTTCGAAATCTCGTGCATTGAAAACGGTGTCTGAATGTTTTTTATCTAATTCCGCAATAAAGTTCATCAGCGTTTTCAGCTGAAGTTCAAAGTCATTGATTTCTTGCTCTTCTTTCTCTATGTTAAGGCGGAGTGCCAAGCCCTCCCTTACTTCCTGAATTGTGTTGATATTATGAGTGGATAGCTGTTGATGAATATTTTCCTGGTTTTTATTGAATTCTAATTGGAGATGATTTATTTCCTCTGAAAGATGTTTTTCTGTGGTTTTCTCCGATGCTAAAATAGGAATGATTTCGTTTTGTTTTTGGGTGAGCAACTGGTGTTCGTTCGCTATTTTTTCAATCCATAATGCTTGATTTTCTAGTTGAGAATGAATTTGTTCAGCGGTAGCGTTTTTAAAATCATAGAAACTTAATTGTTTCATCAGCGATTGGCTGTGTTGGATTTTTGCCGAGGTGTTAATTTTTTCAGCATGAATGTTTTCTATTTTTTTCTGGGCTTTTTGTATCAGCGTTTCGTGTTTAGAAAGTTCTGATTTTTTTGTGTGGAGCAGCTGTTCTTTTTCATGAATTTTTTTTTCCGCCTGAATAGAGAGATTTCTTTTTTGCTCAAATGCTGGTTCGTTTTCTGGATGAAAATCTTCCCAATGGAAATTATTTTTCAGCGTGTTAATTTCATTTTGAATTTGTTCCAGAGTTTTTTTGTCAGTTATTACTTGCTCTGAAAGAAGATTTTTTTGGGATAAAAATGTTTTCTCTTGGGAAATTATTTTTTGGAGTTCTACCTCTTGCTCGTGTATGTTTTCTAGTAGCTTTTCTACTTCCAAAATTTGGCTAGAGACATCTTCGGTAGTATGAATGGACGGGTGTTCCAAGGCACCACAGAGTGGGCATGGCTCTCCATAATGTAGATTTTCAGAGTATTGGGAAAGTTTTTTCTGAACTTCAAGATGGTTTTTTATTTTTTCCTGTTCTTTTTTCTGTTGCAGAAGTCCAGTAAGTTGGGCATCAAAATGTTTTTCCAAATCTTCCGTATTGGAATTCGGGAATTTCATTTTTTCATAGATGATATTGATTTCCCCTTGTTTCTCATGGATAGCGTTTTGTTTTTCTTTAAGATGTTGTGTCTTATTTTTTAGAGATTGGAACCACTGTCCTACTTCTGTAATGGTTTGAGTATCTATTTTTTGTAATTTCAGGTTTTGGATTTCCTTTTCTATTTTTAGCAGGTCTTCATCTAATGTTTTTTTAAGTTCATTTTGTTGGTCAATGTATTGTTGCCCTTTCAGTAAACTCTCTTCTAATGTTTTTATATCCGATTGAAAAGTAATGATTTCGGAAATTCTTTTTAAATCTTCTAGTTCTTCTTTTTTCTCGGCAAGGAGGTCAAAAGAGTGCTGAATTTTTTTTAATTTTTCATGTATTTCATCTCTGTTTTTCTCTGTTTCCTTAATGGATTTTCGGGTATTTTTTAGATTTTCCTCTTTGTCTTTCAGGGATTTTGATAGTTTTTCTTCTTCCTCTAGCAGTGGTTTGAAATCATTGTGCCATTTTTTGTATTGGTTGAGTTGTATTCTTCGGAAATTGATATTTTCTTCTTTGGTTTTCAGGGTTTTGAGCTGTTCTTTTTTTGCATTCAGTACATCGAAATCCGCTTTTACCAGTTGTAATTTTTGGAAAATAGAGTTTAATGTATTGTATTGATTTTGAATGTTATTGAGTTTTTCTTTTTGATTTTTGAGGGCATCTTTTTGATGAGTAATCTTTTCTTGAGAAACTTCTTGGTAGCCCTCTAGCTTTCCCTTTAGGATATCTGCTTCTTCTTGTGTTTTTTGGTGTATTTTTTTTACATTTTCTTGTAAATCAAAACGGTGGAGGTGAAATATTTCCTTCATCATTTCCGTTCTATCCTTGTTTCCTAGCTCTATGAAATCTCTAAATTTTCCTTGGGGAATGATAATGGTTCGCTTGAAATTTTGGTAGGAAATTCCGATGATTTTTTCGGCATTGGTATGATGGAGCGGAATCCATATGCCTTCTTTTTGCTCATAAAAAGTAGTGTTCCCTCTCGTAATTTCTTCAAACTTTTTACTATTTCTTTTGTATTCTCTTTGGATTTTGAAAGATTTATTTTCGTGATTGATGAATTCAAACTCAATGAAAGATTTTTTGGATTTTAGATTCATCATATTGTAGCTTCTTTCATCGCGAGAATTGAGCCTTTCCGTTTCTCCATAGAGTGCAAAAGTGATGGCTTCTAGTATGGAAGATTTTCCAGAACCCACAGCCCCGAAAATTCCGAAGAGCCCAGCACTGGTCAGCTGGGTGAAATCTATGGTTTGTCTTTTTTGGTAAGAGTAAAGTCCTTCTATAGTGAGTGATATGGGAATCATTGATTTTAGTTTGAAGTTAGATAGGGTTTGATTATTAAAAATAATTAAGAGCCACAATTATGGAAAAAGAGCGTAAAATAGAGATGCCTTTTTTATGATTCATCGGCATGAATGATTTCCTTGAGCAGTGCCATGATTTCCTCATTGGGAGCTTGGTTTCCTTTTTTCATTTTAAAGAAATCTACAAAGAGTTCCTCAGGAGCTTTTGAGAGTTCAATTTCTTTATACCCCGTTGTTTCAGCGGGTCTATTTTTTATTTTTGGTATGAGGTGTACGATGCCATTATGTATCTCGAAAATTCGTTTTCTATCTTCCGAACTGAGGAAGGTTTCGCTTTCTATGGTAAGTTCTACCAATTTATTTTTATTCATGGATAGCCAGTGAATGGCTTGGTCTATATCATTGAAAGATTTTCTTGCCAATGGTTTACCTTTTGTAAGTTCAATTTTTTGAAAATCCACGGGCTGATGAGGTTTCGCATCTACGATGGTTACGCATTTCTTTTGTCCTGCTTCGCTAAAACTGTAGGCAAGAATGGAGGAAGAATAGACAATAGGCTGCTCTGCGGTACCCATATTATGAAAACCATGGAGATGCCCCAGTGCGGTGTATTGAATCTGTGGGGGGATACAATCCGTGTAAATCATCTCGGCATTACCTATTTTTAAAGGTTTTTCACCATCAGGTTCCTCTATTATTTCCGAGTTTCTTCGGTTCATATAGAGGTGCGTCAGTAGTAGATTTACGCCTTTTTCATCGCAATAAGTATGGGCTAAATGGGTCCATTTTTGTTTTAAAGTATGATTGAGAAGAGCATCTTTTTCTTCCCCGAAATAGGTTTTTAGCCGAACTTCATTGGCGTACGCTGTATGGAGAATTCTTACGGGATAATCGTATGGGTTAAGTTGAATTTCTATGAAGCCTTCATCTGTTTTGGAGATATGAAAATTTTCCAGTTTCAGCGGAGGAATTAAGGCATTAGGATGGCCTATCAAAATAATACCACACTCATAGGCAAGTGGATAGGGTGCATCTATTCTATCAGGGGCATCATGATTCCCCGCGATGGCAATTACGGGGCGTTTTCCATTGTTAGTGAGTTGTTTTAAAGTTTTGTAAAACAATTCTGTAGCCTCAATGGAAGGGTTGAAACTATCAAATAAATCTCCCGCGATGAGTACCAAATCTACTGCATTTTCATCTGCAATTTTTACTATTTCTCCAAGCACTTCCACTTGCTCCTCTAACCGAGAAAAGCGGTCTAATCTTTTTCCTAAGTGCCAATCTGCTGTATGAAGAATTTTCATAAATACTATGCTAAAATCCAAAATTAAGGAAAAGAAATGAATCATAATATGGATAATGTGGACAATAATTTTCGGATGACTCCTTTTATCGCTTGGTAAAACCTTATCTTTGCAGTAAATAGTTTTTTGATGCATCTTTTAGAAAAAATAAAAACCACTCCAGAGGAGGTTTCGTTTACAGAAGTAATAGATTATATTGATGAGCATTACCATTTTACCCCTACGCCTTTTAAGAATGGGGCGTGCCTGAATGAGGAAAACCAAAACAATGGTTCGTGTAAGATTTTTTCTTTTGCTCAGCTCAATAAGTTATCAGAAGAGCAAACACTTCATCTTTTTGGGGATTATTACCGAAAAGATGTACTCGGGAGTCTAGACGGTACAGACCATCAAAATATTAGAAATTTCATGAAATTCGGTTGGGATGGAATAGCGTTTTCTGGGAAGGCACTGAAAAGTAAATAGATTTTAATAATATCGTACTTTTGCATAGGCGGTAATCTAAAAAAGAACTCATCTCGACTTTCTCTTTTGTTTAAATTTTCTGAGTCCTAAGACGATAAAGGCAAGGTAATTAAAACCTATCCAACTACTTACGGTAGTATCAAAACGATTTAAAACCGAACGAAAACTATCCATCCAAGCGTTGCTTCTTTCAATGGCGTAACGCTCTTTATAGAGTTTTTTATCGAAATAATGTTCCGTTTCAGAGGGTGATTTTTGGTTTCTTTTGTTTTCACAAATATTGGCTATGATACCTTCTGAGGCGGTTATTTTCCGAAGATTTTCACTGTCAAAACCTGCATCAAAATTCACAAATAAACCTTCTGTGGAGATTTCAGCTTTTTTCAAAACGGATGTAATTCCTTGAAAATGAGTCTCTATATTATACAAGTCGTGATGCTCGCCAGATATAGGCTGAGACATTGCTAACATCAAACCTTGCCTGTCGGACAAGAACAAACTATTCGTTGTTTTTGCTTTTTTACGAGCTTGATATCCTACTTGTTCCCCTCCTTTTTTTGCGGGTGTTTGGCTACCGTCAAAATCGCAACTTGAACAATCTATTTTCGATTTGTTTTTCTTCAAAATTTCTACCCAACAAGTCTGCCAAGCACCTTCTT
>NZ_JH932293.1:2046067-2060346 GCF_000301075.1 Bergeyella zoohelcum ATCC 43767 | reverse complement strand
GGTTTTTATGTTTCACACCACAAAAATCATAATTCCTTGTTTGTTTTCAAAAAGTCAAGATAGACTCAAATAAAAAAAATAAAAAATATTAAAATACAAATGAAAAACTTCATACAGGAATTACAATGGCGTGGAATGATTCAGGATATGATGCCTGAAACGGAAGAACATCTTTTAGAGGGCGTACGCTCGGCGTATGTGGGGATTGACCCAACGGCGGATTCGCTCCACATTGGGCATTTGGTAGGGGTAATGATGCTCAAGCATTTTCAGAATTGCGGTCATAAACCTTATGCACTGGTGGGCGGTGCTACGGGAATGGTGGGCGACCCATCGGGAAAATCTGCCGAGAGAAACCTTTTGACCAACGAGGTTTTAGAGCATAATATTGCAGGAATCAAAAAACAACTCTCAAAATTCCTTGATTTTGAAAGCAAAGCCGAAAACAGAGCTATTTTAGTCAACAATTACGATTGGATGAAAGATTTTTCGTTCTTAAACTTTATCCGTGATATTGGAAAGCACATCACCGTGAATTATATGATGGCAAAAGATTCGGTGAAAAAACGCTTTGACCCTACTGAAAATACAGAGGGAATGTCTTTTACCGAGTTTTCGTATCAATTGTTGCAAGGCTACGACTTTTTGCACTTGTACCGAGAAAATGGTTTGACTTTGCAAATGGGAGGCTCTGACCAATGGGGGAATATCACCACAGGAACCGAACTGATTAGAAGAATTGAAGGTGGAAAAGCCTACGCAATGACTTGCCCACTGATTACCAAAGCAGATGGAACAAAATTCGGTAAGTCCGAAGGAGGAAATATTTGGCTCGACCCTGAAAAAACTTCGCCGTATAAGTTCTACCAATATTGGCTCAACACTTCCGATGCTGATGCCGAAAAGTACATCAAAATCTTTACAATGCTGACGCAAGAAGAGGTTGCCCAACTGACCAAACAACATCAAGAAGCACCGCATTTGCGTATTTTACAGAAAAAATTAGCCGAAGAAATCACCGTAATGGTACATTCTCGTGAGGATTATGACAACGCTGTAAAGGCTTCGGAAATTCTGTTTGGAAATTCTACTTCCGAAAGTTTAAAATCACTTGATGAGAAAACTTTTCTGGATGTTTTTGAGGGGGTTCCACAAAAGGAAATTGCCAAAGAGGAAGTTATCGGAGTGAATATCGTGGCGTTATTATCCGAAAAATCAGGATTTTTAAAATCTAAAAGTGAAGCCCAAAGAGAACTCAAAGGGAATGCCGTTTCCGTGAATAAAGAAAAGGTAAATGATGCATTTGTAGCTTCGGAAAAAGACCTTATCAATGGGAAATTTATTTTGTTGCAAAAAGGTAAGAAGAATTATTTCGTGGTAGTAATCGTGTAGGGAAAGGATATATCCTTTCCTTTTTGTAGCAGTAATTGTGTAGGGAATCGATACACCCGTTTCTATGAGGTTTTATTTTCTTTTTCCGTTTTCACTGAAATGATTACATTTGTAGGAAATATTAGGAAAATGAGAATTATTTTTAGTATTGTCGGGTTATTATTGTGCTCAGCACTTCCTGCTCAGATTAAGGTACTGAAAAACGAAAGTTTGTCATTGGTAGGAAAAAATAATTCTGTGGAGCTATACAAAAGAAAAAATAAATATACCATTACCTATCAAGATATTAATGACAGTAATCTCAATATTTACCGTTCTTTTTCTTTTTTAGATGTAGATAATGATATAGAGACACTTTATAGACTCCTTCATCAGGGACTAAATGATATTCCGAAGCAGGAAATACAGCTGGAACTTCCAGAGGATATCGTGGGATTGTACTTTGTTAAGAATTATGGACAGCCCATGGTACAGTTTGTTCATTATATAGGTAAAAATAAGACAACGGTGGGGAAAAGCCCTTTCTTAACCCGAGCGAATTTGTCTAAAATATTTGATAGACCTTTTAATGAGACTTATTTCCCTTCTGTAGAAAAGAGGGCGTCAACTCTAGAGGTTCTTCCTCAAAATCAAGATAATAAAACGAATAAAAAGCCTACTACAGCCAAGAAAAAAGTAGTAAAAAAGAAATAGTATGGCACTCAAGGTAGAATCACTTTCCAAAACTTTTGGAAAACAAAAGGCACTAAATAAGATTAATATTTCCATAGAAAAAGGAGAAATCGTGGGACTATTAGGTCCTAATGGAGCTGGTAAATCTACGCTGATGAAAACCATAGTAGGTGCCTTAAAAGTAGAGGAAGGTACTGTAGCGTTAGATGGTTTTTCGGTGGAGAAAAGTCCTTTACAAGTAAAGAAGAAAATCGGTTTTTTGCCTGAAAATAACCCTTTGTATCTTGAGATGTTTGTGAAAGAGTATCTTTATTTCATAGCACAAGTACATGGCTTACCAAAGCAAAGGATAGAGGAAGTCGTTGCTCAAGTGGGGCTTACGCCTGAGGTGAATAAGAAGATTAAGCAGTTGAGTAAGGGATATCGGCAGAGGGTAGGATTGGCACAAGCTATTATCCATCAGCCCGAGCTTTTGATTTTGGACGAACCTACTAACGGGCTTGATCCGAATCAGATCATTGAAATCAGAAATGTGATTAAAGAAATAGGAAAGCAAAAAACCATTATTCTCTCCACCCATATTATGCAAGAGGTGGAGGCTCTGTGTACCCGAATTATACTCATCAATAAGGGAGAAATTATTCAAGATGTTCCTGTGGAAGTTTTTAAAGGAAAATACGAAAGTTTAGAACAAGCCTTTGCAGAATACACCGCATAATTTCCTTATTCTTTGAGAGAGTTATGTTTAGAATTTTGTGAGGAGTGCTGTATATTGTTTTCAAGGTGCTCAAAATCATTGTACAATAAAATAATATCTCAAATCTTTTCCCTACCTTTGCACGGATTAATAAAAAGAGTATTAACAATAAATCTGCCTAAAGAAGTTTCGCAGATGGATTCCGAAAAGTAGGATTTCGGAGAAAAAGAATTTAAAATTTATGAGTGTACCTCAAGCAATTACAGAGACCATCATTCTGAAAGATGGTAGAGAAATTACCTTAGAAACAGGTAAATTAGCAAAACAGGCAAATGGTGCCGTAGTAGTAAAAATGGGCGGAACTATGCTCCTAGCTACAGTGGTAGCCGCTAAAGATGCCAATCCAGGGGTGGATTTTCTTCCACTTACCGTAGATTACAGAGAAAAATTTGGTTCGGCAGGAAAAATTCCAGGTAACTTTTTCAGAAGAGAAGCAAAACCATCTGATGATGAGGTGCTTACTATGAGATTAGTGGACAGAGTGATGCGTCCGCTTTTCCCAGAAGATTTCCATGCAGAAGTGCAAGTAATGATTTCCCTTATTTCTTATGATGGGAAAGTAATGCCAGATTCATTGGCAGGTCTTGCAGCTTCGGCCGCCGTTTCTATTACAGATATTCCGTTTAATGGACCTTTCTCAGAAGTGAGAGTAATTAAAAAAGATGGTGTTTTATCTATAAACCCTAGTTGGGACACGCTTCAAGAGGGAGTAGAGCTAGACATTATGGTAGGAGCGTCTAAAGATTCTATCGTGATGGTAGAAGGAGAAATGGATGAAATTTCTGAACAGGAAATGCTAGAAGCCATTCAGTTTGCTCATGAAGAAATCAAAACTCAAATTGAAGCTCAAGAGCGTTTGGCAGCTAAAGTGGGTACTGCTTTACCGAAGAGAGAATATTGCCATGAAACGCATGATGAGGAGTTGAGAAAAGAAATTTGGGACTATGCTTATCAGAAATATTATGATATAGCCAAAAATCCAAGTGCCAAAGAAGAAAGAAGTGAAAAATTTTCTGCTGTGGTAGAAGAATTTTTGACTCGATATACAGAAGAGGAGTTGGAAGAAAAAGAAGCATTAGTGAAGGTTTACTTCCATGATGTTCAGAAAGAGGCAGTAAGACAATTGATTTTGAACGAAAATATTCGTTTAGATGGAAGAAATAATCAGCAGATTCGTCCGATTTGGAGTGAGGTAGATTATTTACCAGCGGCTCATGGTTCTGCAGTGTTTACCAGAGGAGAAACACAGTCATTGACTACGGTAACTTTGGGTTCATTGTTAGACGCCAATAGAATAGATTCTGTAATCACTCAGCACGATGAGAAGTTCTACCTTCATTATAACTTTCCACCATTCTCTACAGGGGAAGCAAGACCACTGAGAGGAACTTCTAGAAGAGAAGTAGGGCATGGAAATTTGGCCCAAAGAGCATTAAAAGTGATGATTCCTGAAGATAATCCATACACCATCAGAGTGGTATCGGATATTTTAGAATCTAATGGCTCATCTTCTATGGCTACCGTTTGTGCAGGAACATTGGCATTAATGGATGCAGGGGTACAGATGAGAAAACCTGTTTCTGGAATTGCGATGGGGCTGATCACTGATAAAGAATCAGGAAAATGGACAGTGCTTTCGGATATCTTAGGAGATGAAGATCACCTTGGAGATATGGATTTCAAAGTAACGGGAACTTCTGAGGGAATTACGGCTTGTCAGATGGATATTAAAATCCAAGGATTAACCATGGATATTATGGAAAAAGCATTGATGCAAGCTAGAGATGGTAGGCTGCATATCCTTGGGGAAATGATGAAAACAATAGACCAGCCGAGAGAAGATGTGAAACCACACGCACCGAAAATGGTGATGATGGAAATCCCGAAAGATTTTATCGGAGCGGTGATAGGTCCTGGTGGTAAGGTAATTCAGCAGATGCAAAAAGATACCGATACGGTAATCACAATAGAAGAAAAAGGAGAAATAGGATATATAGAAATTTCGGGTACAGATAGAGAGAAAATCAATGCTGCGGTGGCTCAAATTAATGAAATTACCTTTGTCCCTGTTTTGGGTGAAAGCTATGTAGGAAAGGTAGTAAAGGTAGTGGAGTTTGGGGCATTTATTGCTTTAGCAAAAGGAACCGAAGGACTTCTTCATATCTCAGAAATTGATTGGAAGCGTACCGAAAAAGTACCTTACAAAGAAGGAGATGAGGTAGAAGTGAAGTTTATGGGCTATGATGATAGAAAGAAAATGAAACTTTCTAGAAAAGCACTCCTTCCTAGACCTTCAAAACCAGAAGGTAAAAAAGCAGAAAATAATAAATCTGAAGCAAAAGGCTAAAAAAGCTTTTTGATAGACAGTAAACCAACAAAATCTCATCCTACGGGATGGGATTTTTTGTTTGAATAGATTTACAATAAAGATTCTTAAATTCTCTTTTGTTATTCCGGAAAAAAACTTTACATTTGCACCTCGTTACATAATAATCATTTAAAATAATATTAAAATGTACTTAACTAAAGAAAAGAAAGCGGAAATTTTCGCAAAACACGGAGGAAAAGCTGAAAACACAGGTTCAGCAGAAGGGCAAATTGCACTTTTTACTTACAGAATTAACCACCTTACTCAGCACTTGAGAGCAAATCATAAAGATTATGCTACAGAGAGAGCACTGGTAAAATTGGTAGGTAAGAGAAAAAGCCTTTTGGATTATCTAAAGAAAAAAGATATTGAAAGATATAGAGCAATCATTGCTGAGCTAGGATTAAGAAAATAATCTATGCCATGATAATAATAGAAAGCAGCCCATTTTTTGGGTTGCTTTTTTATTGGGATTCATTCAGTGAAATACCGAAAAATTTATACGAAAACACTATATTTGTGCCTATTGAAATGAAATACAATGAAAGGACAAAACAAACTATTTATTGCTATCATCGTTGCACTTATCTTAGGGGTAGGCGTAGGGATGTATGTACACAGTGGCTCTACCAAAGAAGAGGCTGAAACTTTTGCAGGGCATATCAAACTTCTAGGTACCATCTTTATTCGTTTGGTACAGATGATTATCGCTCCACTTGTGTTTACTACTTTGGTGGTAGGTATTGCCAAGATGAATGATATGAAAATGGTAGGTAGAGTAGGAGGAAAGGCTATGCTTTGGTTTCTTACGGCATCGCTTTTCTCATTAGTCATTGGTTTGATATTGGTCAATTGGCTAGAACCAGGGAAAGTAATCGAGCTGAATCTGAATGATACCTCTGCCGCTTCAGAAGTGATGGAAGGAACTAAGAGTTTTTCTGTGGAAGACTTTGTAAAGCATGTGGTTCCCAAGAGTGTTTTTGAGGCTTTTGCTACTAATGAAGTGCTTCAGATTGTGGTGTTCTCTGTGATGTTTGGTTTGGCGTTAGGCAGTTTAGGAGAAACCTATGCTGCTCCGGTAATTAAACTTTTTGATGTAGTGGCACATGCTATTTTAAAAATGGTAGGGTACATTATGTGGGTGGCTCCTGTAGGAGTTTTTGGAGCAATAGCCGCCATTGTAGCTACGAAAGGTTTTGACATTTTCTCTGTTTACGCCATCTATCTTAGAGATTTTTTCATAGCATTAGGAATTCTTTGGTTATTGCTATGTTTGGTGGGATATATGATTCTCGGCAACCGATTATTTGAGCTGATGAGGCGAATCAAAGAGCCATTGCTCATCGCTTTTTCCACTACTAGTTCAGAGGCTGTATTCCCAAAATTAGTAGAAGAACTGGAAAAATTCGGATGTAATAACAGAATTGTATCTTTCATCTTGCCATTAGGATATTCATTTAATTTAGATGGCAGTATGATGTATATGACCTTTGCATCTATTTTCATTGCACAGATTTATGGAATTGATATGAGCATTGGTGAGCAGATTATCATGCTTTTAGTACTTATGCTCACTTCTAAGGGGATAGCAGGAGTTCCTAGGGCAAGTTTGGTGATCATTGTGGCCACCTGCTCCATGTTTGGAATTCCACCAGAAGGAATAGCTCTCATACTTCCTATAGACCATTTCTGCGATATGGGTAGAAGTATGACCAATGTACTAGGAAATGCACTTGCTACTTCAGCAGTTTCCAAATGGGAAGGTCAGCTGGAAAATCCTACTGAACAAGGGCTGTCATTGTAAGTAATGATAAGATATTCACGAGCGATATAATGGTATTATCTAATATTTCTGTGCTTTTCCAAAGTTTTTAGGACTTTGGCAAAGTGCTTTTAGTCTATTTCTACACTAAGAGATTGTACAATGTGCGAAGTATAAAGTACAAAGATTTTTAGCGTATGGCTTCCTGCCTACTGCTTATAGCTTTTTAAGTATTATTATCTTATTTCTGCACGAAGGGATTGTTCAATATGCGAAGTATAAAGTACAAAGACTTTTAGCGTATTGCCTACTGCTTATAGCTTTTTAAGTATTATTATCTCATTTCTGAACTAAGAGATTGTACAATGTACGAAGTATAAAGTACAAACATTTTTAGCGTATGGCTTCCTGCCTATTGCTTATAGCTTTTTAAGTGCTTTTAGTCCTAAGAGATTGTACAATGTACAAAGTATAAAGTACAAAGATTTTTGGCATACAGCTTCCTGCCTATTGCTTATAGCCTTTTAAGTGCTTTTAGTCTATTTCTGCACTAATAATTACGGTAATTTTGCCAATAGTTTTTCAGGCAATAATCGGACAATCTGATAGATGATTTTCCATTTCCAGTTGGGGATATTTCTAAATTTTTTACCTACATTTTTTATACATTGGGCTACAAATAGTGGCGTCATCATCAGGTTTTTATTAAGTGTTAAACCTTGATTGATTTTAGAATCTATATATCCCAAAACGAAAATATTGACAATTACTTTCCGCTCCGAAAGGTATTGCCGAAGTCCTTCTAAATAATGTTCAAATGCGGCTTTGGTACTTCCGTAGATAAAATTACTCTTTCTGCCGCGTGTTCCTGAAAGGGAAGATAGACCAATAATCCTTTCCAAATGTATGTTTCGTACATCATTAGCAATGATATTCAGTATGGATACTGCAGCGGTATAGTTGGTAGCAGCCATTTTTTGAAAAGCTGAAAAATCCGTAAAAGCTTCTTCATTTTGAACTAAAAAACCCGCTGCATAAACTACAATATGTGGCTTGTGAGGAAGATTTTCATAAAACGAAGCATGAGTTTCTGTGGCCAAAGCATCAAAAAAGTAAAACGATACTTGAACTTCATTTCCTTTTCTTTGATGAATGAATTTTCTCATGGCATCTATATTTCTTGAGGCCATGATAACTTGGTAATTATCTGCAATATATAGCAAAGCCAATTCTTTTGCAACATCAGAATTGGCCCCTAAAATGAGTGCCGTTTTCATTCTTTTTTCATTAAACTTTAGAGCGAGCTGAAAATTTTTTATCCTTTTTTCTTAAAGATAGGAACATTAGAACAGGCTTCTCCGAACATCAAAGATTTTACCATAGGCTGAAGTTTCGCTACCAGTTCTACATACGCATTCTCTGGAATGGATACATCGGTACAGCCTTTTACTAATACTCTTTTGTCTTTTAGTTCAGAAAAATCTTGGCTTTGAATGGCATCATGTAATAAAATGATTTCCAGATCTTCTTTGGAACCATAAATGACTTTTTTTGCCACAGGATTTAGCTGAGCAGTGAGCAAAAAGTAAGACCATAAAGGTACGATGGCATCTGCTGAATTATAGATATATACATACGCATCTTGGAAGATTTGTGTATCCAAGTTTTGTACTTTTTCTCTAAAATCTTTTTCCTTTAAAATCAGTCCTTCCCAAAGAAAATCTTTTAAATCTATTCCTATTCTTTTTCCTTTGGGCAAATAATCACTGATATCTAAATTTACCAGTCCGCTCTCAGCAACTCTATTTTTAATCTCCAGTTCTTCTCTCATTTTTATACATTTTATTTTCGCTTAGAAAAAAGCATAATTCTATAACTCGCTCCTACCATGAGTACAGGGTTTTCAGAAGTATATAAATCCAAAAACAAACTCATATTATGTCCCGTTTTTCCGTGGATAATTTCTCCAGTGCCAAAAGAAAATCCTAAGACGGAAATATCTCTCCCCGATGAAAAATTTAATTGTTTTCCATAAGAGAGGGATAGATAATTAAAACTCTCATCTGAAGTGTCTCCTAGATAAATAAAACCATGGGTTCTCCAATAAATAGGATGGAAATCAGGAGTAAGATAGGCGTACTGTACACCCGTAGAAAGTGCCAAACGATTGGTAAACCTATATCCTGCCTGTGCAGATAGTGAATAGGTAAAAACGCCGATATCTCTACTTGCATCATTATTTAAGATGGTATTGGCTACCCATCCTGCATCTACTCCCAGTCCGCCCTCTACAGAAACATATTTTTTCGGTATGGCATGCTGTGAGTTCTGCGAAAAAATAGAAACACTCAGTAACAATGCGATGATTACAACAATATTATTTCTCATCTGAAAACAAAAAATCATTAGACAAATATTTCTCCGAAGCTTCTTCTATATGATAATCTCCTATTTTGGTGCGTCTAAGCTGGGACAAATAGGCACCCACTCCTAACGCCTGCCCAATATCATGTGCTAAACTTCTGATATAAGTCCCCTTACTGCATCCAACGGTAAAAGTAACAAAAGGAAAATGAATCTTTATATCTTTAATGTAGTGTATGGTGATTTTTCGTGCTTTCATCGCTATTTCTTCCCCTGCTCGGGCAAGTTCATAAGCCCGCTCTCCATCTATTTTTAAGGCTGAAAAGACAGGCGGAATTTGCATGATATCTCCCATAAATTTTTCCAGTGTCTGGGTTACTTTATCTTCGGTAATTTCATCTATTGGTTGGTGTAAAATTTCTGGCTTTTCAGTATCGTATGAAGTAGTTTGTACACCTAATTTTATTTCTGCTACATATTCTTTGGGAGCATCTTGTATCTCACTGATTTGTTTGGTAGCTTTACCTATACATACAATGAGTAGCCCCGTAGCTTTGGGATCCAGCGTACCTGCATGCCCTACTTTTATCTTTTTCAGTTTGTACTCTCTCTTGAGTTTAAACTTAATTTTATTGACTGCCTGAAAGCTGGTCCAGTCTATGGGTTTATCTACCAAGAGTATTTGGCCGTTTTGTAATTGTTCTACCGTCATGGAATGATTGTATTAACTTTTTGAATCCATCAAAATAACCACAAAAATAATAAAAGTATTGTCACTTCTGTCTGAAAGTTTTTTATTTTCGGGAGGTATTTGCTTTTACTAGAGGTTTAAGTTTGTGGTACGCATCATTTTTTATTTCATTATACCATATTTACAAAGCTTAAAACATTTTTTCTTCATCGGAACACATTTTGCTTTACCACCCATTATTAAAACTTAGCAATCTATGTACGAACTGAATTATACGCTTGAAGGTATAGATGTGAAAACCTTTTACGGTGTTAATAATCAATTTTTTAATCTTATAAAATCTTCTTTTCCTACTCTTAAAATCACAGGTAGAGACCAAAATATCTTTGCCATGGGACAGCAGGAAACGCTGGACATCCTCCAAAGTAAACTGGATGATATTGTTTTATTTATCTCAAAAAATAATTCCATTACATTAAAAGATATAGAAAATATTCTGCACCTCAAAAACGAAGAAGAAAAACAATTGGTTTTTGACCAAGATATCATCGTAAAAGGTGTGAATGGGAAAATTATCAAGGCAAAGACTACTAATCTCAAAAAGTTAGTTCAAGAAGTAAATAAAAAAGATATGGTTTTCGCCATAGGTCCTGCAGGTACAGGGAAAACTTATACTTCGGTAGCTTTAGCGGCTAAAGCACTAAGAGATAAAGAGGTAAAAAGGATTATCCTGACTAGACCCGCAGTAGAAGCTGGAGAAAGTCTAGGATTTCTACCTGGGGACCTCAAAGAAAAGATGGATCCTTATTTACAGCCTCTGTATGATGCTTTAAGGGATATGATTCCTCATGAAAAACTAGAAACATTCATAGAAAAAAAGGTTATAGAAATTGCTCCTTTAGCATTTATGAGAGGGCGTACCTTAGATGAAGCCTTCGTTATTCTAGATGAGGCACAAAATACTACGCACTCCCAGATGAAGATGTTCCTTACCAGAATGGGTATGAATGCCAAATTCATCATTACGGGAGACCCTAGCCAAGTGGACCTGCCGCTGAAACAAAAATCAGGACTCAGGGAAGCAATGAGAATACTTAGAGATGTAGAGGAAATAGGATTTGTTCATCTCAGTGAGGAAGATGTGGTAAGACATCCTGTAGTGAAAAAAATCATTCACGCCTACGGAATAGAAGAGAAAAGAATGCGTGAAGAGTAGGGTTTTTCATATAAAAAATATTTCATTACAGAATTTTCATATCTCAATTTTTAGGCATGATTCTTGCATAAGGAATCTTTGCAAAAAAGAAAATTTTTAAATTAAACATTATGAAAAAGATTTTGTTAGCCTCTGCGTTAGGCTTATTCGGAATGGCAAATGCACAGTTGAAGCAAGGAAACTGGATGGTAGGTTCTGATGTAATGGGAATGAAATTTACAAACGGGCTAGATGTTCGTATCAACCCTAAAGCTGCCTATTTCGTAGCTGATAGATGGGCGATTGGTGCAGGTGTAGGACTTTCAGTTCAAAAACCTAATGGTACTTCTACTACACAAACTAACTGGTCTATTGCTCCTTTTACAAGATACTATTTTACAAGCACTGAGATTGATAGCATGTTGAAAAATGGTGCTTTCTTCGCAGAAGGTAGTGCAGGTTTCGGAGGTAGAAATAGTAGCTCAGGTACTACTACTAACGGTGTAGAGTTAGGAATTGGAGCTGGATATGCTTACTTCATCACTAACAATGTTTCCCTAGAAGGAATGTTAAAATTAGGAACTACTGTAGGTGGTGGTAACACTACAGGAAATGCAGATGTTTCTTTAGGAGTAGGTTTCAACATTTATTTGCCTACAAAAGCAGTTAAAAACGCTGCAAGAGACGCTCAATAATCTGAACTAAAAACAGTTTTACTTAATAGCAAGTCGCATCCTAGAAATTTGGGGTGCGATTTTTTTGTGGACTGATAAAAAATAATTACCTTAGCGTAAATTCAAATTTTATGAAACTCTATCCTATACAATGTGGGAAATTTAAACTCGATGGAGGTGCCATGTTCGGTGTAGTACCGAAATCACTTTGGGAAAGAACGAATCCTGCAGATGAAAGAAATTTAATAGAACTGGGCATGCGTTCCCTGCTTATAGAAGACGGTAAAAAGCTTATCCTCATTGATTGTGGTTTAGGAGATAAACAAGATGAAAAATTTTTCAGCCATTACGCTCTTTGGGGTAATGACTCTTTAGATAAAAATCTCCAAAAATATGGCTTCGTGAGAGAAGATATTACCGATGTTTTTCTTACACATCTTCATTTTGACCATTGTGGTGGAGCCATAGAGTGGAATGATGATAGAACAGGTTACCGTCCCGCCTTCAAAAATGCAAATTTTTGGACCAATGAAAACCATTGGAAATGGGCTACCGAGCCGAATCCAAGAGAAAAGGCGAGTTTTTTAAAAGAAAATATCCTTCCTATGCAAGAAAGCGGTCAGCTGAATTTCCTTCCTCTGCCTACTGTAGGAAATTATGGTTTTGCTCCTGATCTTAAAATGGATGTCATCTTCGTAGATGGGCATACTGAAAAACAAATGCTTCCGGTTATTCGTTACCAAGATAAAACCATTGTTTTTGCTGCAGATCTCATTCCTACAGCGGGGCATGTTCCTTTAGTCTATGTCATGGGATATGATACTAGACCTCTGCTTACCATGGAAGAAAAAGGTAAATTTCTACAGCAGTGTGTGGATAATGAATACCTTCTTTTCTTAGAGCATGATGCACATAATGAGCTCGCTACGGTTATCCAAACAGAGAGAGGCATCAAGCTCCATGAAACTTTTAGTTTTAATGAAGTATTTGGATATTAATATAGTGTCCAATCCATTAAATAAAAAAGTGATGAAAGATATACATGCTTTAAAACCACTGTTGATAGGCATTACCGGAGGTATTGGCTCTGGGAAAACTACCTTTGCGAAATGTATTGAGAAACATGGCTTTCCTGTTTATTATTCAGATACAAGAGCGAAGGAGATAGTGAATGAAAACAATGTATTAAAAAGAAAAATCATCCAACTTCTGGGAGAGGATGCCTACGATGAGAATGGATGCTACCACCGAAAATGGGTAGCAGAAAAAGTGTTTGGGAATGCAGAACTACTTTCTCAATTGAATTCTATTATTCATCCCGCAGTAGGATTAGATTTTGAAGAATGGTTTTCGGTACAGAAAGCTCGTTTTGTATTTAAAGAAACAGCGTTATTATTCGAATTAGGTTTGAATAAAAACTGCTATAAATCTATCTTAGTAACCGCAGAAGATAATATCCGCATTAAAAGAGTAATGGATAGAGATGGTAAAACATACAGAGAAGTAGAAGCTATTATTGCTAAACAAATGCCTGAAAAAGAGAAAATTAAAAAGGCGGATTTTGTGGTTTATAATAATTCTTCTATAGAAGAGCTAAAAAAACAAACCACTGTATTAATAGAAAAAATGGTAGATTCTATTTTGATATAATATTAATATACTTATAATTGTATAATATTTATATTTACAAAAAAAAATAATAATGAAGGCATATTTTCGTTTTGATTTTAATATCATTTGTAAAAAAGTTTTAGAAGAAATATTAGATAAAAAACAAATAAAATATAAAGTTATCAATTTTGGAGAGGTAGAAATATTACAGACGCTAGATAAATCAGAACTTGAGGAGCTTACAGAAGCCTTAAACGAATATGGTATTTCTATTATTGAAAATCAAAAAACGGCAATGGTTCAGAAAATAAAAGATACTATTGTAGAAATGGTTTTTTCTGAAAAGGGAGTCAATGTAAAGGCGTCTGTATATCTAGCTGAAAAACTGAATCATAGCTATGGTTATATGTCTAGTCTTTTTTCAGAGGTTACCTACACCTCCATAGAAAATTTCATTATTCTTCAGAAAATAGAAAGAGCCAAGCAGCTCATTATTAATGACAAAATGACACTGACAGAAATAGCCTACAAGCTCAACTATTCTAGCGTGGCTCATCTGAGTACTCAGTTTAAAAACACTACAGGAATTACCCCTTCTCAATTCCAAAAAATCATTCATAAAAGAAGGGAAAAGGCTAATTAAAAATTATTTTCTTTTTGTTAAAGAGTCTATCTTGACTTTTTGAAAACAAACAAGGAATTATGATTTTTGTGGTGTGAAACATAAAAACCTAAGACTTTGTTTGTAGTACTGGACAAAGATACGATAGTAGAAGAAATTATCCCACATTTA
>NZ_JH932293.1:1860523-2045297 GCF_000301075.1 Bergeyella zoohelcum ATCC 43767 | reverse complement strand
GAAGCGGAACATTATTTCGATAAAAAACTCTACAAAGAGCGTTACGCCATTGAAAGAAGCAACTCTTGGATGGATAGTTTTCGTTCAGTTTTAAATCGTTTTGATACTACCGTAAGTAGTTGGGTAGGTTTTAATTACCTTGCATTTATCGTCTTAGGACTCAGAAAATTTAAACAAAAAAGAAAGTCGAGATGAGTTTGTTATCTTTGTGTATTGAATGTGTCATTTTATAAAAAGACATTTAATTCACCCATCCCCGTAAAAAAGGGCAAACTAAAAAATATTTCCAAAAACAAAAAAGTCGGTTTTTGACCGACTTTTAAATTTATAAACTTTACGAAAACCTAAACTTATACGATTTCGGTTTGTATTTCTATCTGATTGGTAAGTAGCTTGTGTATTGGGCAAGATTCTGCTACTTTGTGCAGTCTTTCGATTTGTTTTTCATCCAGATTGCCGTTGAAATGTATTTTTCGGGTAAATACCGCTTGGTGTTCGGTGGTATTGTTTTCTATATCTACATCTATTTCAATGCTTTCCACTTCCCATTCCTTACGATCCATAAATATTTTCAAAGTGGCAGCCGTGCAACTTGCTAATGAACTCGCCAATACTTCCAGCGGATTAAAACCCTTGTTTTGTCCGCCCAAACTTACAGGTTCGTCGGTAATTATCTTATTTTCGCCTGCTACAATTTCCGTATAGAAATTGGTTTTTCCTAATGTTGCTTTTACACTTGCTTTCATTTTTCTAAGATTTTGAACCACATAGAAACATAGATTATTTTATGTACTTATGCGATTGGTTTATATTTTAAGTTAAACTACATAAGCATTATACTTATGAGGTTGTTTTTTAAAGGTTTTAACCACATAGAAAACATAGGATTTTAATTTTTTTCTATGTACCTATTACATTTCTAACTATTTGCTATCTAGGTAATCGACTAAAATATTCATTAACGAATGTTTTTTGTCCTTCTTTAAAAATATTTGAACAATTGAAATTTATTAAAATTCCTTTCGGACATTTCAGCAATTTCATATAAGTGAGCAATTGAGCTTCGTGTATAGGCAGTAGCTCCTGTACGGCTTTCAACTCTACTACAATTGATTGATTCACTAATAAATCACACCGAAAATCTATATCCAAATACTTTTCTTTATAAATAATAGGGATACGCATTTCGGTTAGAAAATCAATACCCCTAATTTTCAGTTCTTCACGCATACATTGATGATACACACTTTCGAGTAGTCCGCTTCCTATTATTTTATGAACTTCTATTGCACTTCCGATAATTTCGTAGGTCAAACTATCCAAATATGTTTTGGTAATCATCATATTGGTTTATATTTTAGGTTAAACCACATAGGCATAGAGATTACTTTATATTTATGAGGTTGTTTTATTTCTTTAGGTTTTGAACCATATAGAAAACATAGATTTTAATTTTTTCTATGACCTATGCGATTGAAATATTTTTGAACCTTATAGATACATAATCTTTTATGCTCTTACGAAGTTGCTTATTTTTTGCAAAAATTGAACCACATAGAAAACATAGGATTTTAATTTTTTTTTTCTATGTACCTATGTGGTTTATTTATTTCTACAACTTATCGTAAGCGGGGAATTTCGGACTTACGATGCGTTTCCATTCGGGATGTTTTTGGATGAATGCAAACACATACGGGCAATACGGCATCAGTTGTTTTCCGCTTTCTTCGATGTAGTGTAGCGTTTTTTCTACCAATGCTGCGGCTGTTCCCGTTCCTGCCAATTCCGCTGCCGCTTCGGTGTGTGTAAGGGCAATGAAACTATCTCTTTCCTCGAAATCGATAAATGCAAGATGACCGTTGTTTTCGAGTTCAAAACGATTTTTTTCATCGTTTTTTACCAATGGTAAATGTTCTAATTCGGGTTTCACTATTGTGCGATTTGTTGTTTAAAGTTTTCTATCGTGTTGATATGCTCTTGTTTCAATTCAGGATTGGTAATTCCTTCATTAGCATCGAAATTCTGTCCGAACTTCGGCAAAGAGAATACCCCTTTGATATTTCCGCCGTAGTGAGGAAGCGTTTTTTGAGCCACATCTAAAACATTTTTACCGCCATATCCGCCCGGTGAAGTTGCCATAATCAGCATTGGTTTATCTTGGAAAACGCTCTTATTGATACGCGAAGCCCAGTCGAAAACATTTTTGAAAGCCGTGGCAAAATTTGAATTATGCTCTGCAAACGAACAAACGATGGCATCGGCTTCTTCTATACACTGCAAAAATTTATGTGCCTGTTCCGGAGTCCCTTTTTTCTCCTCATCGGAAGAGTAAATCGGCATAGAATAGTCGTTCAAATCCAACAAGTTGATGTCGCTTTCCCCGAAATGCTTTAGGGTGTGTTCTACTAATTTTTTGTTGATGGAAGTAGAAGATGTACTTCCTGCAAAAGCTACTATTTTCATTGTTTTAATATTAAATTTTTCAGGGTATAAAGGTATTTCTTTTCGTTAGATTTTTCATTGATATGGGTCAAGAAAGTTTTGAAACTAGAATTCTGCTTATCAATACCGATAATAAAATTTCTTATTAATTCACTGAGATGTGTAAAAATTAAAAAACACAACTATTTGCTACAAAAAAACTCCCTTTTCGGGAGTTTGATGATTTAGTTTGGCATAGAGAATCCTTTGGTGTACATTCTTCCGTAGTCGTCTATGTATTTTATTTGGACATTGCCTTTATAGTTTTTCAGGATATTCTCCACATCTTTCTGTGAATTAATTGCTTTACCGTTCAGTTCTATAATGATATAATCATCTACAATGCCTATTTTCGCCAGTTCACTACCTTCCTGAACATTTTTAGCAACCACCCCGCTATTCAGACCAAAATCTCTTTTAAATCGATCACTGAGAGGCTCAAACTCTCCGCCTATTTTCTCTGTAACGGTAAGATCTGCTTTACTTCTGGCTGTGGTATTTCCTTTTTGGTCTTTTAGAGTAACGGTTACTGTATTTTCTTTACCATTTCTCAGATAAGTTACCGCCACTTTATCCCCTGGTCTTTTTCTTCCTACTGCCATGGACAGGTCTCCGAATTCATTAATTCTCGTTTGGTCTACCTGTAAGATAATATCTCCTTTTCTTAATCCAGCATCTTCACCTCCTCCATTTTTGGTTAGTTCTGTTACGAATACTCCTCTTCCTGATTTCAGATTGGCTTTTTCTCTTTGGTTGTAATCTTTTATCAGTGCCTCATTGGACAAATCAATACCTGCGATACCCAAGAACCCTCTCTGGATGATTCCGAATTTCTTAATATCTTCCACTATTTTTCTTGCCAAATTAGAAGGCACCGCAAATCCGTATCCTGAATAATAGCCTGTAGGTGAAGCAATGGCAGAATTAATCCCGATAAGGTCTCCATTGGTATTCACTAAAGCCCCTCCAGAATTTCCTTTATTGATAGCGGCATCGGTTTGTATAAAGCTTTCTATCGGGTTGCTGGCTCTTCCTTGTCCGCCTAAAATACCTATTCCTCTTCCCTTTGCGGAAACAATACCTGCCGTTACGGTAGAGTTCAGTCCTAATGGAAAGCCTACTGCCAATACCCATTGCCCTACTTCTACATTATCAGAATTGGCAAAATTAAGGTAAGGCAATCCTTTTTCCTCTATTTTTAATAGTGCGATATCCGTATTCGGGTCAGTACCTACTAAGGTTGCCAGATAAGTTTTTTTATTGCTGAGTGTTACTTCTAGTTTATTGGCACCTGCTACCACATGGTTATTGGAGATAATATAACCATCAGGAGAGATAATTACACCAGACCCCATCCCACTTGGAATATTCTGCTCTCTTTGTTGATTCTGTTGCGGTCTTTGATTTCTCTGTCTCCCCCAAGGATCCCCGAAGAAAAAATCCCACAAATCTTGGTCTTGCATTCTATTTACACTTCTCGCTTGGTAGTTTTTAATGGTTACCACAGCAGGAATAGCGGCTTTAGATGCCTTTACAAAATCATCTCCCACAGCAGCTGAATTCAGCCCAGCAAAGGAAACATCATTCTTAGCAGTAGAAAAATAATTATAATCTTCAGTATTTGCTTTGTTACTATCAAGTAAATGTACCGCTCCTATGGTAGTAGCCCCTGAAAGCACCCCTACAAAAGCATAGGGCAACATTTTTTTTAGCATATTATTCATATATTTTATTTTAATTTTTAGTTAATATTATTTTTTACGCTCTCGGTAAAACAAATTTAATGCTAAAATATTTTCCTGCCAAGAGGGATAGTGTTTGATTTAACTAAAGTTTAACAAAACAAAAACAATTTTAGCAATTTTTAAAATTTCTAGGCTTACCACTCCCTTTCATACTGCCATTTTGGCTCTATTTACCTCAAAAAAAATCCCTAATTTTACGCCATGTATTTAGTATTTGACACCGAAACCACTGGTTTACCGAAAAACTACGAAGCTCCTCTTACTGACGCGGACAACTGGCCACGAATGGTACAGATTGCATGGCAATTACATGATGATGATGGTACACTCTTAGAAAATCAAGACTATATCATTAAGCCCGAAGGGTTTGATATTCCGTATTCATCTTATGCCATCCACGGAATCAGTACGGAGATGGCACATACTGAAGGTAGAGATTTAAAAGAAGTGCTTTTAGAATTCAAAGAAGTATTAGACAAGGCCACTTTCGGGGTAGGTCAGAATATAGATTTCGACTATAAAATCATCGGTGCCGAATTCATCCGAAAAGAAATAGAAAATCAGCTCCAAGAAATTCCTCAGCTGGATACCATGCACTTGGGGAAAGACTACGCAGCCATACTGAATAGAAGTGGAAAAATAAAACCCCCTAAACTGAGTGAAATTTTCGAGAAACTTTTTGACACTACATTTGAAGAAGCCCACAATGCCGCTGCCGATGTAAATGCTACCGCTCAGGTATTCTTTGAAATGCTCCGCAGAGACATCATTGATATCAAGGAAAATAATATCGCTGAGGAAAGCGTCATTAGGCTCAAACAAAAATTTACACGCCCTATACCTCCTTTTGACATCGTCATCAGAAGGCAGGTAGCAAAAACAAAAAGAAAAAGAAAGGTAGTTACTGGAAATATAGAAGATATAGAACTTGGAAATTATTTTAACTTTCATAATCATAGTATTTTCAGTGCTTTACAAAGTCCATCTTCCATAAGCTCATTAGTAAATGCGGCAGTAAAGAATGATTTCCCAGCGGTAGGTTTAGTAGATTTGGGCAATATGATGGGGGCTTTCAAATTTATTTCCGAAGTAGAAAACACCAATAAAATATTAAAGAAAAAACAAGAAGAATACGAAGAAAATAAGAAAAAAGCAGAGGAAGAGGGTATAGCATTTACCGAAACCTCTCCACAGTCCCCTCTGATTCCAGTTTTAGGATGTGAGTTTTATATCTCTGACCGCTACCAGCAGAAACAGTTTACCAAAGACGACCCCGATAGAAGGACACAAGTGGTGCTTCTGGCAAAAAATTTTGAGGGTTATAAAAATTTGGCAAAACTTTCTAGTATAGGTTTCGTAGAAGGATTTTATTTCGGTGTTCCAAGAATTTCTAGAGAAATTATCGCCCAATACAAAGAAAACCTTATTGCCCTTTCAGGGGGGCTTTTAGGAGATATTCCTTCCACCATATTAGAATCGGGAGAGCAAAGGGGAGAAGAGATTTTCACTTGGTGGAAAGAGACTTTCGGGGATGATTTTTATGTTCAGATTCAGGAGCATGGCATTCAAGAAGAAGAGTATATCAATGATGTTCTACTTCGTTTCGCAGAAAAATATGGTGTAAAAGTATTGGCACAAAATGAAACCTACTATTCTGAAAAATCAGATGCCAATATCCAAGATATTCTGTCATGTATTAAAGACGGCGAAAAACAAAGTACCCCCGTAGGTAAAGGCTTCGGAAGAAGAAGAGGTCTCCCCTCTAATGAATTTTATCTCAAAGATAGAGAAGATATCCAGAGGGCATTTTTAGCCTATCCACAAGCTTTTGAAGCGTATGATGAATTGATAGGAAAATTTGAACCCTACACATTAAAAAGAGATGTCCTCCTTCCTAAATTTGATATTCCTGAAGAGTTCCAACACGCTGAAGATGCAATAGACGGAGGAAAAAGGGGAGAAAATGCTTACCTACGCCACCTCACCTACGAAGGAGCAAGAGCTAAATATGATGAAATTACACCAGAAATAGAGGAAAGATTAGACTTTGAGTTACAAGTCATTGCCAATACAGGGTACCCTGGCTACTTTCTCATTGTACAAGATTTTTGTAATGAAGCCCGAAAAATGGGCGTTTCTGTAGGGCCAGGAAGGGGTTCGGCGGCAGGGTCTGCCGTGGCATATTGCATCGGGATTACCAATGTAGATCCCATTGCGTATGACCTCCTTTTTGAGCGTTTTCTCAATCCTGAGCGTATCTCCATGCCCGATATTGATATTGATTTTGATGATGAAGGAAGAGATAGGGTCATTAAATGGGTAGTAGAAAAATATGGAAAAACTAATGTAGCCCAAATCATTACCTACTCAGTACTGGGAGGGAAATCTGCAATTAAAGACGCTGGAAGAGTGCTAGACCTCCCTATTCCTGAAACGAATAACATCGCAAAGCTGGTTCCTTCTACACCAGGAATGAATATCAAAAAAGCATTTGCCAAATACGATAAACATTCCCCAGAAGATAAAATATTAGTGGATGAGATGAAGGAGATTCTTGCCAATCCTTCAGACCAAAGATATCCCGTGCTATCGGCCGCCCAAAAAATGGAAGGTGCCATCAGAAATACGGGAATTCATGCCTGTGGCGTGATTATTACCCCAGAAGATATTTCTAACATTGTTCCCATTACCATTGCTGCCAAAGATTCTGATGTCATCGTTTCTCAATTTGATAACTCCGTGGCAGAAAGTGCTGGGTTACTCAAAATGGACTTCCTAGGGCTAAGAACTTTGACTATTATCAAAGATGCGATTAAACTCATTAAAGCCAATCATGGTATAGAAATCAATACAGACCATATTCCTTTAGATGACGAAAAAACTTACCAACTTTTCCAAGAGGGGCGTACGGTAGGTATTTTCCAATACGAATCCCCAGGTATGCAAAAATATATGAGAGAGCTGAAACCTACCGTATTTGCAGACCTCATCGCCATGAATGCCCTCTACCGTCCAGGTCCTATAAAATACATTCCGAACTTTATTAATCGTAAACATGGCATAGAAGAAATAGTATATGACCTCCCCGAAAATGAAGAATACCTCGCTGAAACTTACGGAATTACCGTATATCAAGAGCAGGTAATGCTGCTTTCCCAAAAACTGGCAAATTTCACCAAAGGTGAAGCCGATACTCTCCGTAAAGCAATGGGAAAAAAACAGAAAGATGTACTGGATAAAATGTACCCAAAATTCATTGAAGGAGGAAAAGCCAATCAGCTTAACGAAGAAAAACTCAATAAAATATGGAAAGACTGGGAGGCCTTTGCAGAGTACGCTTTTAATAAGTCTCACTCTACCTGTTATGCTCTCATTGCCTATCATACAGCTTACCTCAAAGCAAACTATCCTGCAGAATATATGGCAAGTGTACTTACCCATAACCTAAATAACACCAAGCAAATCACACTCTTTATGGAGGATTGTAAAACGATGGGCGTAGATGTATTGGGGCCGAATGTCAATGAAAGCGAATATGAATTCTCCGTAAACGAAAAAGGACAAATTCGCTTCGGACTAGGAGCAATAAAAGGAATAGGCGAGGGACCTAGTGAAGCCATCGTCCAGACCCGACAAGAAGCCAAATTCCAATCGGCATTGGATTTCTTTGAACGCATACCCTCCAGCCAAATTAATAAAAAGGTAGTAGAAAGTTTAGTACTGGCAGGAGCCTTAGACGAGATAGACCATTTCCATAGAGCTCAATATTTCGCTGAAGAAAATGGAAAGACCAATATAGAAAAACTCCTAAAATACGGACAGAGTTTCCAAGCGGGTAAAAGTGCTATGGAAAACTCCCTATTTGCTGATTTTGCCGATGAAGTAAGAATAGAAACGCCTAAAATCCTCCCTTCTCCAGAGTGGCAAAATATGAAAAAACTCAATATGGAAAGAGACATCATCGGGTTCTATCTCTCAGGACATCCGCTTGATGAGTATAAGGTACAATATGATTTCGTAGCAGGAAATTTCTCTAAAGAAGCTGTGCTATTCAGCAAAAATGCAGATGAAGTACTAGAACTTGCCGTAGCCACAGCCAGCGTAGATGATTTACCAGATGTAGATGAAGCCTCTGAAGTGGATATGATGGAAGAAAATGAAATAGAAGAAAAATCTTCCAAAAAAGCGGAGCCTAAAGGAAGCCTTAATTTCCTTGCTTTAGATGAAATAGACGCTTACAGAGAACAGAACTTCGGTCCCGAGCAGATTAGGCTATTTGAAGAAATTAAAGACTACAGAGAAAAACAAAGGTTTAACAACAACAGTAAAGAATTTACCACCGCAGGAATCATTTCTGATTACACCGTTAAAGACGGTAATAATAGCGGGGAAAAATTTGCCTTTGTCACTTTGGAAGATTATAGCGGGAGCTTTTCTTTCCGCTTAGGAGATAAAGACTATATGAGGCTAAGAGATAAGCTAGATCTACACAGATTCATCATCCTCCGTTTCAGATTTACCATTTCTAGAGACGGAAGGGTTTTTATCAATGTAACAGATGCTTTTGATTTGCTGGATGCCTTTGATTTGTTTGCCAAGAAAATCTCTTTCTTAGTAAGTCCTGAAAAATTAACTCGAGGAGATGTAGAATTTCTCAGGGAACTCATAGCACAATATGAAGGGGAAAAGCCCATCTCTTTCTATATAGAAAATGCTTCTCAAGGAAATAATTTGGAAACAAAATCTACGATAGGAAAACTAGAAATCCAAAAAGACCTTGTAAAAAAGCTCAAAGATTATCAGCACATTCCATTTTTCTTAAACTAACAGACTTTATTGATATTATTCACCCTTTCATCAAAATAGCTTTTAATGAAAGGGTGAAATAATTTTATACAAAATCATCAAAAAGTAAGTATTATAAAAAAGTTTATCATTTGTGGGCTGAATGTGCCAATGCTTTTCCTTCCTTATTTGAAGTTTATTACCAAATGATTTGATAGTTTGAAGAAAACGCTTATATTTGGGTGTCAGTAAAGGTTTTAAAAACTTATAATCGTAAAAAAAATGAAAACAATATAGTTAGACAAAGTAATATGAAGAAAATTGATTATAGCATATTTTCATGGATTGGAGTATTAGGTATTCTTTTACGAAAAGAAAGCCCATGGTTTTTGCTCCTCAGCTTGTTTTTCATATTGGCACTTGTACCTAAAGAAAGAGAGTTACGAAAAAAGGAATATAGAGAATTCTATAAAACCGAGTTCTTATCTCATTTTAATCCTTTTTTTCTTTTTCAAATACTAAAACAAATTATTGGAGAAGGAATTCTTCGGATTTATAAAAAAAATAATACAAAAACAAAGAACAAATACATTTTGCCTTTTTATGGGAAATGGTATGTGTACAACGGTGGAACTACCAATGAGAACTCTCATTCATGGGATTTACTTTCTCAAAGATTCGCATATGATTTTGTAATTCAACATGACGGCAAATCTTTCCGTAATGATAAAACTAATATACACCACTACTATTCGTTTAACGAACCCATTATCGCAGCTTTTGCAGGAAAAGTAGTTTCAATAAATAATTGTACAGATGATTATAAAAAGGTCGGAGATTATTCAATCGACTGGAAAACAAATAACTTAGCGGGGAATTATATTATTATAGAACATCCCAACAATGAGTTTAGTCTATATGCACATTTAAAAAGAAACTCAATAAAAGTAAATGTGAATGAAAATGTGAAACAAGGGCAAATAATTGCACTTTGCGGAAATTCGGGTCGCTCTACGGAGCCTCACCTCCATTTTCAAATTATGGATAAAAAAAGTTTATATTTTGGAAAATCCTTGATAATCCGATTTAATGATGTAATAGATAAGAATGGGGATAATGTAGAGTATATTGAGAAAGAAATGGAGGTTAAGAATAAAACCGGCTATCAATAACTAAGCTTTCATTGGGATTGCAAAGCCAACAATAAATTAGTAATCACCGATTCCATTAAAAAATAAAAGAAAGAGGTAAAGTCCCATGGAACGGAAGTTCCAATGGTTTTTCAGCAGTATAGAAGAACTACTTTTTTCATAGAATTTGGCAGCCTTTAGAAGTGGTTTCTGCGGGGTTTTACTGGCGGTAGAGCAAACTCTTCATTTTGTAAAATTCATTGAAAAATATAACCTCTTTTAAAGCCATGAACACAAGGTTTTTTTCAGGATATTGAGGTTGTATTTTCAGCGTTCTTTTGCATGGTCGGGTAGGTGGGCAATAAGTTCTTTGTCTTTCTCAAACTGAATCCAAATCACATTGGAATCTTTGTGCACGCCAGTGGAGAACAGAAGTCTTTTATCTGAAAAATTCATCTTACTGTATTCAAATTGTTTATGGGTTTAAAAGAGTTAAACGCGGCAGTTAATGTATAATACCTTTTAAGCAATTCAAAATTACAGATAAGTAAAGAATAAGCAACAATATAGAGCAAATATTATATAATGTAATATTTCCTGTTGCGAGTTTCGTATTGTATTCATATATTCGGGCATTAGCTGTAATTCTAAAAATGAATGTTATGAATAAAAACATAATAATTTTTGCAATATTAAATCTCATTTGTTGTAGCAACAAACCTAAAGAATGGTATTCAACAAATTTTGATGAAAGAATTTCTAAAAATGATAGTATCAAATTAATGAACAATTTATTTGATCCAGAAGAATTATATTATGACTCTATTTCCACAAATAAAAAAACTTCATTTATTATTTACAATAATGATTATAATAAAAACATTTGTAATGCAGAAATAAAAAATGATACACTAAAAATCAATATTGGCTATTCTACAGGTTTTTCATCTCAAGGTTTTAATATTATATATTTTGATAAAAAACACAGAATTCAACCATTTCACGCAACAGATAATATTTCAATAACTGTTGATGAAAATGGTAGAGAAATAAAGCCAAAACCGACTAGACATTTTTTTAATAATTCAAAACTTATTTTAGATAAAACTGAATACAAGAAAGGCGATAGTATTTATGGATTTATTGACTTTTCGTCTTTGGAAATAGATGATATTACAAAAAGCACTCATAAAGGTAGAGGATATTTTAGAACCAAAATCCAATAAAGAACTATGGCTAATAACTAAGTTTTTGCCTTGTCGGAAGGACACGAAATGAAAGCCCATGGAACGGAAGCTCCAATGGCTTTTCAGCAGCATAGAAGAACTGCTTTTTTGTGGCATTGGGCAGTCTTTAGAAGTGGTTTCTGCGGGGTTTTCTTGGCTGTAGAACACAACTTCTCATCTCTTTTGATCCACTTGTGAAAATTAATCATAAACCTTTTTCTGCCGCAGGAATAGACAGAATTAGAGAACTACGAGCTAAAAATAGGAATTGTGATACTGATGAGATGTATTTTCATCGTAATCATAATTGGGAAGCATTATCCAAAAACAATGATTTTCATCTAAAAACAAGAATCCCTGTAACCAAATAAATTACAGGGATTTTCAGCAGAAAGGAAGGGATTCGAACCCTCGATACGGTTACCCGTATACTACCTTTCCAGGGTAGCCTCTTCAACCACTCGAGCACCTTTCTTTTTCGGTGAGCAAAAGTAAGCAATTATGTATAAAAAAACAAATATTATCGTAAAAAGTAATTGAGGCACATTTAACTCCAAGTACAATTCATTTCAGTCCCATCATAAAAAACAAAAAAAATCACTTCTTGACTTACATCAATGACCGAGTGCAAAAAACCGACTACCTTTGCCCCGAATTTAAAACTAAAGAAAATATGTCAACAGTAAAATGGTCATTAGATACCGCTCACAGTGAATTGAATTTCAAGGTAAAACACCTTATGATTTCTAATGTAAAAGGAAGTTTCAAAGATTTTTCAGTGGAAATTCTTGGCGAAGATTTCGCTACTTCAAAAGTAAATGCACAGGTAAAAACTACTTCTATTTTTACTAACAACGAAGACAGAGACAACCACTTGCGTAGTGCCGATTTCTTCGATGTAGAAAACTTCCCAGAAATGAAATTTGAAGGAACTTCTCTTACCAAAAAATCAGATGACGAGTTCACTTTGGTAGGAAACCTTACCATAAAAGATGTTACCAAAGAAGTGGCTTTGGCAGTAGATTTTGGAGGGGTGAGCAAAGATCCTTGGGGAAATGAAAAATTAGGTTTCTCTGTAAAAGGAAAAATTAACAGAAAAGATTTCGGGCTCAACTGGAATGCCGCTTTGGAAACAGGAGGGGTTTTGGTAAGTGACGAAGTAAGAATCGAAGGAGAATTGCAATTCGCAAAACAAAACTAAATATAACTCCATCACTAACTCATATCAGGGCTTTTACAATGATTGTAGAAGCTCTGATTTTTTTATACCGTTGCTGTTAGTAATATAAAATTTTAGTAAGTCAAATTTAAAATCACACAGTAGCATTGTACCTTTCTCTATGTCTTTAAGTGGTTTTAGTTTTCATTGTTATTAGAATGGTGTTTTTTTATGTTTTTGCCTAATTATTCATAAAAAAATCTTTTCTTATGGAATTTTTTTTATATTTTTACACTATTCGAAGACGGTCTTTTATTTATCTTAACCCTCCTACACAGGTAGGAAATTATTTTACATCTGTAGGGAACGCTCCTACACTTTGGGGAAATACTCCTACATCTGTAGGGAATGCTCCTACACTTTGGGGAAACTTTCCTACATCTGTAGGGAACGCTCCTACACTTTGGGGAAACCCTCCTACATCTGTAGGGAACGCTCCTACACTTTGGAGAAACCTTCCTACATCTGTAGGGAACACTCCTACACTTTGGGGAAACCCTCCTACATCTGTAGGGAACCCTCCTACACCTTGGGGAAACTTTCCTACATATTATAAATAAAAATTTACACCCAAATCATTGTTTAATCTTTAAAAATTGAGTCTTATGAGCAGTTCAAAACCTAAAAAAAGCTATGCGGAAACTATTTCCCAAGCACAGGTAATGGCAACAGGGCTTACTAATCAAGCCACAGAAGTTGCCAAAAGAGGAATTGATTCTGATTTTATTCAAAAATTAGAACGCACACGCACCGAAGCCATCGATCTCAACGATGAGCAGGAACGCCTAAAAGCTGAGCTAAAAACCAAAACAGAGGAACTAGACGGAAAAATGAAAGCACTTACAGCAATGCTTAGCGAGGCGAAGAAAATAGTGAAAATAGCTATGCCACAAGCCGGCTGGCGAGAATTTGGTATTGAAGACAAAAGGTAAACCCTAAAAAAGGAACGATGAAAATCGTTCCTTTTTTTATTCAGAAAATTATAATGGTAACCCATGGTGCATGGAGGAGGAATATGCTATAGAAGTGGAAAATTTGATAATACCACTAGAACTTATCTAGATTTTTATTCTGCTTAAATTTTCTGCGTCTTAATGTACTTTTAAAACACTTTGGCAAAGTGCTTAAATCATGAAAGTTTTAAAATCGGACATCGATGCCGAAGTAAGCATTTGTGGGCATGATAGGGGCATACACCATGCTTCCATCAAAATAGGAACCGAAAGGGTTTTTAGCATCAATGATAGGATTTTTTTGCATTGTTCCTGTAAGGTTTTCTCCACCGATGTATATTCTGGTGTTTTCACTGAAATGTCTTGAAATTTGGGCATTGAGTGTGGTGAATGCTGAAGAATATCCGGGAAGCTGATATTGTGGGAGGCTACCTGTCATTACTGGGAGTTTTTGTTTTCCTACAATATTGAGTGTGGTATCCAAAGACCAAAATTTGCCCTCTTTTTTAGGGGTAGTATAGGCAATGTTTAGGAAGCCTCTGTGTTTTGCCATGAAAGGAACGGCTCTTCTTCCTCCTGAATAGTCTGCCTGAACATCATAGTATTTGTACGCAATTCTGAAATCTAAATTTCTTATGAGGGTAAAATCCCACTGAGTTTGGAAGCTATTGGCAAAAGATTTTCCATCTAGATTATAAAACACCATTTTATGTGCAGAGAGGTCTAGGTCTAGGAGTACCTGTTTTTGGAAGTCCGTTCTGAAGAAATCTAATAATAGGGTAGATTTTCTCCCGAAAAGTTTCATCTCTTGCTGGAAGCTCATGCCATAGTTCCAGGCGATTTCAGGTGCTAGTCCATAGATTTTTCCATCTTTATTAAGGATTTCCAGCTGTCTATTGGATGCGAAATAGGCTTGATTTTCAGCAAAAATATTCGCTGTTCTGAAGCCTTTTCCTGCGGATAATCTAATGATGGACTGTGGGGTAATATCATATTTTAAATTGAGGCGAGGGGTGAACTGTATGCCCGCCAGATTATGAAAATCTACTCTGGCACCTGCTACTAAGGTGAATTTTTGTGCTGTATGTGTATATTCTGCAAAAGCACCTGGTACGGTCTCTATTCTGCTGAAGGGCTGTGTAGCATAAAATTCGTTATAGTGGTCATAGAGGAAGCTGGCTCCTGTTTTATATTTATGCCTTGTATCACTGATGATGCTTTCGAAAATAAAATTAGAATAATAAGAAATTTGTTCTCCGAAGTATTTTCTATGCCCGAAGAAGCTATCTTGTTTATGATAAGTAAACTGGTTCATAAGCCCTACGCTTTGGTAAGGTTTGTTTTTAAAGATGTGTCCTGTTTTGTTCCACACTTGAAATCTTTCAGTTTCTATTCCTATTCCATAGGCGGTTTGTTCTGCTTGGGAGAGTTTTCTATCATAGTTTACTTGTCCAGAGAATCTTTTGTCTGTTAATCCTGTAATCCCGAATTCACTTGCCCAGCCTGATTTTTCTAAATCATTAAAGTTTAACAAATAGGCAATGTTGATTTGGTTTCCAGTAGGCTGGTCTAGAATGCCATCTTCATTATAATCTCTTTTGGCAGTAGTAGTATTTCCGTGGAGTAAGATGCTTTGTTTCCATTTTTCATTCAGTGGTGAAATATGGGTGATATTTACCTCTGTTCTTGCATTGATATCAGCAAACAGATTAAGATCGGTTTCGGGATTTTTTTTATCTTTTAAAAGTTCTGTATTGATTTGTCCTGTAATACTCTCATAGCCATTTACTACGGTGCTTCCTCCTTTAGTGAGCTGTATTCCTCCTATCCATCTTCCTGGGATAAAGTTGAGTCCATACGCACTGGCAAGACCTCTAATTTCGGGCAGCTGTTCTTTAGTAAGGGCGGTATATTTTTGGTCTAGCCCCAGCATTTTCAGCTGTTTTGTTCCTGTAACGGCATTGGTAAAAGATACATCTACGGTAGCATTGGTTTCAAAAGATTCGGAGAGGTTACAGCAGGCTGCTTTGAGCAGTTCTTTTTGGTGGATATTAAAAGTAAGTCCAGCACTTTTATTGTCAATGGCCGTTGCTGCTTTGGCTTTCACTATTTTCACGCCATCTATTCTTTTTTCTTTTTCAGAATGCTGATGTCCATCATGATGATTATGGTCATCATAAGGCGTTTTTTCTTTTGCTGTAGAGGCTGTTTCGGGCGTTTCATTTTTTTCATCTCTTGGGTAGAGGCAGCACTGGTGTAGCTGTTCATAGTTGGCATCTTTGGCACGGAATAGCACATTATCATGCCCTACATTGGCTATTTCTTGAAGGATTTTTTCTGCGGAAGTAGTAGCATCAAAATCAATGGTTAATTGCTTGGTCTGGATATTCCAATCTGCTGTTTTAGCTCCAGCTTTTTTAGCGGCGGTTTCTATTCTGGTTTTACACATTCCGCAGTTGCCTTTTACATGAAACTGCTGTAATTGCTGTGCCGATATGGTATTGATAGCAAAGAATAAGATGAAGAAACTTATAATTTTTTTTGAAAATTTCATTGTAATCATTTTTTTATTGAAAATATTATATAGATGAAATGATAATCATTCTTTGGATAATAGAATGATGAGGCATCCAATAATGATGGAGAATTTGTCTTGATTTTAACTATTCCAAAGGACTTGGGTAAAGTTCCCAAAAGATGCTTTGGATAATGATGTAAAGACAATAGTCTCAATCACGAATAGGATGAAGAAAACGAAGTATCTATCTCTAAAGAGAATATTAGAAATGATTAGGCAGAAATTTTCGGCGGTTTCCAAATTTTTTGGAAAGTAGTAAGAATATGCGGAGAAAGGTACGGGAAATTCCTTTCCTTATCCGTCATTCCGATTGTTTTTTTAGTAGTTAGATTTTCATCTAATTCTGTAATAAAAAGAGCGAAACATGCGGAGCATACTTTAGCACAGCTATCTCCACAATGCTGTTTTTCAGACGAAGAGTGCTGGGAGGTGGTTTCTTCATAACAACAAACTTTTTCTCCCTGATGATTTTCTTTACTCATTTTGCAACACTTTACTTCTTTTTGAGGCATAGCAAAAGCCTTCAGCGTAGGCAATATAAACATTGCCCCGCAAGTTAACCATATAAAGAATAGCATTGCTTTTTTCATCTGAATGCAAAGGTAATAATTTTTTTATGATGAATGAGGTAAGTAATCCATCATCATAAAAGGTGAATTTTAGATTTAGCTTATAAAGCTATCTTTCGTTTTTTACTTATTTTTTTCATATCCAATGGATGATTTGTAGGGACAATGTGTATCTTTGTGCTAAGATTGGGATGAAAAGTAATATTTTTTTCAACTATAGTACTTTAGATTTTTCTTGTTGTAAACCGCTTTAGATATGGTAAAACACTTTATTAATAGACCCGTACTTTCAACGGTGATTTCTATAATGATTGTTATTCTCGGGGTTTTAGGGATTACTTCTTTGCCTATTTCTCAATATCCAGATATTGCACCTGTTACAGTATCGGTCTCTACTAATTATACGGGAGCAAATGCTGAAACGGTAATGAAATCCGTAGTCATTCCGTTAGAAGAACAGCTTAATGGAGTAGAGAATATGGATTATATCACCTCTACCGCTACGAATAATGGTTCGGCCAATATTAATGTGGTTTTTAAGCAAGGCACGAATCCTGATATTGCTGTGGTAAATGTGCAGAATCGTGTAGCAAGAGCGAACTCTATCCTTCCCAATGAGGTAACAAGGGCAGGAGTAATTACCCAAAAACAGAATACAGGGGCTCTGATGTTCATTTCGTTTTATTCTGAAAATCCTAAATTAGATGCGGTATTCATTCAGAATTTTATGAATATTAGTATCATCCCCGCTTTGAAAAGAATAAATGGTGTGGGAGATGCTAATGTCTTTGGGGCAAAAGATTACGCTATGCGTATTTGGCTTAGACCTGATAAAATGGCAGCATATGGGCTCAATCCTTCAGAAGTTTCGGCAGCCATTGCAGACCAAAGTAGAGAGGCAGCTGCGGGAACTTTAGGGCAAAATTCGGGTAGCAGCTACGAGTATGTGATTCGGTATAAAGGTAAGTTTAATGAAGTAGAGGAGTATGAAAATATTGTATTAAAAGCACTGGATGGAGGAAGAATTTTGAGGCTCAAAGATGTAGCAGAGATAGAGCTAGGCTCACTTTCTTATGCTGGTTTTGCTGAAAATAATGACTATCCTGCCATTGCAATGGGGATTTTCCAAACTCCTGGCTCTAACTCCCGAAATGTAATTAATGATATAAAAAAATATCTGAAAGAGAATGAGGCATCTTTTCCCGAAGGGATAAAGTATTCCATTAATATGGATTCTAATGAGTTTTTGGAGGCCTCCATTAATAAAGTAGTAATCACTCTTTTAGAAGCTTTTGTACTCGTCTTTTTAGTGGTATATCTCTTCTTGCAAGATTTTCGTTCTACGCTTATTCCTGCCATTGCTGTACCAGTATCTGTGATAGGTACCTTTTTCTTTCTCAATTTATTAGGCTACTCCATTAATATGCTTACGCTTTTTGCTTTAGTTTTGGCCATTGGTATAGTAGTAGATGATGCCATCATCGTGGTAGAGGCGGTTCATGCTAAAATGGAACATACCCATCAGGCTGCCAAGTCTGCTACCATTAGTGCCATGAATGAAATCACTGGTGCTATTATTTCTGTAACATTAGTGATGGCAGCAGTATTTATTCCTGTAACTTTTATAACGGGAAGCACAGGTGTTTTTTATAAGCAGTTCGGGATTACTCTCATCATAGCTATCGTTATTTCGGCGGTGAATGCACTTACGCTCAGTCCAGTGCTGTGTGCTTTATTTCTGAAGCCTCATCAAGATAAAGCGTACGAACAGAAGTCTTTTATGGGAAAATTTTTCCATAAATTTAATATTGCCTTTGAAGCTGCTACGCTCCGCTATGGTAAAACTTTTACTTTTTTCTTGAGACATAAATGGATAACATTAGTGCTATTTGTGATAGCGGGGGGCGTACTTTTTTGGTCTAATCAATCCATGAAAAAAGGATTCATTCCTAGTGAAGATACAGGTTTTTTCTTTGCCAATATAGAGATGATTCCAGGGGCTTCCATGGAGAGAACCTCTGCAGTAGCAAAACAAGTGCAAGACCGTCTAAGAAAGATAGATGGGGTAGATAGAGTAACTGTGGTGAGGGGCAGGAGTATTATTTCTGGTGCAGGCAGTAATTACGCTCTTAGTTTTGTTCGGTTAAAACCCGTTGCTGATAGAATTTCAGACCCTGCACAGAGTGTTCAGGCGATTATTGGGAAGGCATTTGCATCTGTGAGTGATATATCGGAGGCTAAGATTGTATTTTTTCAGCCTCCTGCCATTTCTGGTTTTGGAATGAATTCGGGATTTTCAATGGTGCTCTTGGATAAGCTGGGAGGTGAAATGTCTGAACTGAATGCTACTACCCAACAATTTTTATCAGAACTTAATAAGAGACCAGAAATACAGTATGTTCAGACTTCATTTAATGTAAACTATCCACAGTATGAACTCTCCATTAATGTGGAAAGAGCAGCCCAATCTGGCATTTCGGTCAATAGTATTTTATCAGTGTTACAAAACTATATTGGGGGGCTATACGCTACAGATTTTACTAAATACGGAAAACAATTTAGGGTAATGATTCAGTCTTTGCCAGAGGATAGGAAAGATTTGCAAAGTCTTGATAAGCTAATGGTAAGAACTGCTTCGGGGCAGATGGCACCAGTCTCTCAGTTTGTTCATCTCACTCGCGTTTTTGGCCCACAAAGCATTAACCGTTACAATCTTTTTACTTCAGTAAGTCTTTCGGGAGCCAATGCGGAAGGGTATTCCACGGGAGATGCCATTAGAGCAGTGGAAGAGGTAGCCGCAGAAAAATTGAGTGCCAACTACGCATTAGACTATACAGGAATGACAAGGGAAGAACAAAATGCAGGGGCACAAACGGTAATTATCTTTATGTTATCATTGGTTTTTACTTATTTTATTCTTTCAGCACAGTATGAAAGCTATCTGTTACCTATGGCGGTAATTTTTTCCTTGCCTTTCGGAATTATGGGAGCATATCTAGGGCAGTGGTTATTTGGATTGGAAAATAATATTTATTTTCAGATTTCTCTCATTATGCTCATAGGTCTTTTAGCCAAAAATGCCATTTTAATTGTGGAATTTGCTGTGCAAAGGAGACATCACGGTGAAAGTCTTTCTCGTTCTGCCATTAATGCCGCAATGGCTCGTCTTCGCCCAATATTGATGACTTCCTTTGCGTTTATCATTGGGTTGTTGCCACTCGTATTTGCTAGTGGAGTGGGGGCTGCCGGTAATCGCTCGGTAGCTACAGGGGCAGTAACGGGATTATTGATAGGCACTTTCTTGGGGCTTATCGTTACACCAGTACTGTTTGTAGTATTTTATGGCATTCAAGAGAAAATTTTTCCCAAAAAGCAAAACCCAATTCATCTTGGAGAATAGGGAAATGGTTTAAAAAAAACATAAATAAGTATTTATCATAATAATTTAGGCAATGAAAAATAAAATCATATTTGCAGTAATGGCGTGGGTATTATGGTCTTGTAGTAAGGAAAAACCCAAAAATGAACCCCAAAAAGTGTATTCGGTGATTACTGTTGCAGAACGGGATGTGGAGGGCTATTTTACCTATCCTGTAAATATCCAAGGGAAGATTAATAATGATGTGAGAGCAAAAATTTCGGGATATATCACTCAAGTTTTAGTAGATGAAGGGCAATATGTTACCCAAGGGCAGCCACTTTTTAGGTTAGAAACCAATATGCTTAATGAGAGTGCCAGTGCAGCACAGGCAGGGATAGGAGCATCACAATCGGGCATCAGTGCAGCACAAGCAGCGGTGAATGCAGCACAGGTAGAAGTGGATAAGCTCAAGCCTTTGGTGGAGAAAAATATCATTAGTAATGTACAGTTAGAAACTGCAAAAGCGAATTTGTACAGAGCCCAAAGTCAGCTAAAACAAGCACAAGCAGGGCATCAACAAGCGTTGGCCAATTATAAAGGAGTTAAAGCGAACATTGATTACTCTATCATCAGAGCTCCCATTAGTGGAGTGGTAGGCAGTTTGCCCCTAAAAGTAGGTAGTTTGGTAGGGCCTAATGATCCTGTGGCACTTACCACGATTGCTGATACGAGAGAGGTATATGCCTATTTCTCAATGAATGAAAAAGAATACCTTAACTTCCTTAAGACTTCCAATGGAGCTACTGTTTCTGAAAAATTGAAAAATATGCCTATGGTGGAATTGGTAATGGCCAATGGTGAAATCTATACTGAAAAAGGAAAAATAGAAACTGTAACGGGGCAAATTAATCCTAGTACAGGGAGTATTCAGTTTCGTGTGGCTTTTCCGAATGGACAAAAAATGCTGACCAATGGAAGTAGTGGAAAGATAAGAGTGCCTAACCGCTATGATGATGTATTGATAGTTCCAGAATCATCTACTTATGAACAGCAAGGAGTGGTATATGCGTACAAGGTAACGAAGGATACTGCCAAATCTGTAGTCATAGAGGTACAAGACCGTGTGAATAATCGAGTGGTGGTGAAATCAGGATTAAAGAAAGGAGATATGGTAGTGGCATCGGGAATTGGTGGATTAAAATCGGGAACTGCTATTAAATCTAAACCTGCTAATTTAGATAGTTTAGTAAATGCTATAGAACCCATTTTTAAGTAAAAACGAGTTTTTGTTTTTATAAAATAAAAAAATAGACGATGAAAAAACAAAATATCATCTTATTGCTTTGTATCAGTATAGTATTGTGGTCTTGTGCTACACAGGAAAAATATGTAAGACCGCAAGAGATGGTAAATGAAAATTTATTTCGAACAAATGAAATTCCTAAGGATAGCCTGAATGTAGCTCATCTCCCATGGCGAGAAATTTTTACTGATGAAGTACTACAGAAACATATTACCCAAGCCTTGGAGAATAATTTAGATATCAGAATTGCTTTACAAAATATTATTTCTGCGGAGGCTTACCTATTACAGAGCAAAAATGCTTACTTACCTACATTTTCTGTAGGGCCTAATTTTACTTTCCAAACCCAATCGCTCAATACGCAGTTTGGTAGAATCATAGGAAGAAGAGCATACATTAAGCAGTTTGATATCACAGGAAGTTTAAGCTGGGAAGCTGATATTTGGGGGAAAATGAAAGCTCAAGAAAAAGCAAACTATGCCCTATATATGGGAACAGTAGCGGCACATCAGGCGGTGAAAACGAATTTGGTAGCTTCCGTAGCAACGATGTATTATCAACTACTCACTCTTGATGAACAGAAAAGAATTATTAACGAAACAATTCTTCTAAGAAATAAGAATGTAGAAACTACCAAAGCCTTAAAATCTGCAGGAATACTTACGGAAGTAGCTGTAAAACAAAGTGAAGCATTGGTGGCCAGTGCCAAAGCTTCACTGATAGAAATGGATAATCAGATTCATATTTTGGAAAATAGCCTTTCACTATTAATGGGGGAAGCATCACAGACTATTCCGAGGAAAACAATGCGTGAGCAAATTTTTCCAAGAGATATTAAGCAGGGGATTGCAGTTCAATTGCTGGAAAATAGACCTGATATTCGTGCAGCAGAATTCCAGCTTATTTCCGCTTTTGAATTAACCCAAGCTGCGAAAGCTAATTTTTATCCTAGTTTAAAACTCACTGCTAATTCGGGAATTCAATCCATAGATGTAGATAAATTATTTAGTGTTAATTCGTTATTCGCATCCGTGATAGGAAGTCTAGCCCAGCCTATCTTCAATAAAAGACAAATAAAAACACAGTACCAAGTAAGCCTTATCAATAAAGAAAAAGCATATCTTAACTTCCGAAAAACGATATTACAAGCAGGAAAAGAGGTGTCTGACGCATTAAAAACCATGGAAAGTCAAGATGAATATATTCACTATAAAAAACAGGAATTGGCTGCTTATAAAAAAGCTACAGAGTATTCCCAAGAGCTGGTCAATTACGGTATGGCTAATTATTTAGAGGTGCTTAATGCGAATGTCAATAGCCTGAATGCAGAACTGAGCATTACTACTGCTCAATATAATAAGATGAAAAGTATCATAGAACTTTATAAATCCTTAGGAGGAGGCTGGAGATAATGGCATATCTTTTGACGATTAGCCTCTATGAGTTTGAAAATATGATGAAACCCCGAGATTCAGAAAAAAGTTGAAAATCGGGGTCTTGTAATAAAAAGTGTAACAAATATTTTCCGGGTAAAAAGAGCCTTGAGTTGGTGTCAAAAAAATGATTTTACGGGTGTAGCAATAGTATTATCTGTGCAATAAAAATGAAATTAGGATACTCCTCCGTTTTCTTGCCAAAGGAAGAACAGCAAAAGTACAATACCGATAATGATTCTGTACCACCCCCAAAATCTAAATCCATATTTGGCAAGCACACTGATAAAAGTTTTTACCGCGATCATAGCTACGATGAATGCTACGATATTTCCGATGATGAAAACTTGAATATTCTCGGTACTAGAAAGTATCATTTCATATCCTTTTTGTGCATTTTCAGTACCTTCTCCCCAGGTTTTTACAAAAATAGAGTACACTGTAACGGCAAGCATGGTGGGCACCGCAAGGAAAAATGAAAACTCAGCTGCCGCTTTTCTGCTCAGTCCCTGTGTCATCCCACCGATGATGGAAGCTGCAGAACGAGAGGTCCCTGGCATCATGGCTAAGCATTGCCAAAAACCAATGATTACGGCTCTTTTTATGGAGATTTCTTTTTCATCAGTGATTTTAGGGTGTTTAAACCATCGGTCCACAAATAATAATATAACACCTCCGATGATAAGCACCGAAGAAATAGCAATCTGATTGCCCAGTACTGCCTCTATTTTCTCATCTAATAATTTTCCTAATACCAAAGCAGGAATTACGGCAAATCCCAATTTGATATAAAATTTGAGATTGGAAAAATCAAAAAACTTTTTCCAGTACAAAACTACAATGGAAAGAATAGCTCCAAACTGGATAGAAACTTGAAACATTTTTAAATATTCTGATTCTTCCATGCCCATGAGTGCTGCGGTAAAGCCCATGTGAGCAGTAGAAGAAATAGGAAGATACTCGGTAAGCCCTTCGATGATGGCAATGATAATTGCTTGTAGTATATCCATGGATGATTAATTGTACGGGTTGATGAATAAGTTTTTTTTTACAATAAAAACCCCTTTCAGATGAAGATATTCTAAAAGGGAGGTAGGTTTTCTATTCATTGAAAACTGGTATTTATTTCTTTTTTAAAATGGCATAGACCTGAATTCCAAATCCTATCAATACCAATAATGGAGCAATTCTAATTCTTCGGAATGAAAAAATATCAGGATTCCAATGGTTCGGATTGGAAATGCCATCTACCGTATTAGCATCGGCCCCCATCATTAGGATAAACCCTAACGCGATGCATACCAGACCGATGAGCATCCATCGATAGTTTTCCTTGCCAAAATAAAAAGCATCTTTATTTTCTGTATTGCTATTTGTCTTTTGATTTGCCATGTTGGATTAGTTGTAATATAAATCATCAATATTTGAACTCAGAAATCTCCAAGTAGCGAAAACAGTGGAAATCAATGAAATGAAAATACCTATTAAAATAATTCCGCCTAAAAGCATGTAGTACTGATTTTCATCTTGAACAAATGGAGTTTCTATGGTGGTAGTAAAGTAATACCAAACGCCTGTGAGTGCTAATATCCCTAAAACAGCCCCGATGAGTCCTAAAACTACAGCTTCTTTGAGGAAAGGAGCAATGATGAATCTTCTTCTAGCCCCTACCAATTGCATGGTTTTAATAATGAACCTTTTAGAAAATATTTTAAGACGAATAGAGTTGTTAATCAATACGATGGCTAGAACCAGAAATAACAATGAAAAGCCAATGATCCATTTTAAAATTTTATTCAGGGTATTATACACCTGCTTAGATTCTGAATTGTTTTTCACATCTACAATTCCAGGAATCGCCTTAATTTCTTTAATCGCATTTTCAATATGAATAGAGTCTATATGGCTGGCTTTGAGAGCAATTTCTACTGATGAAGGGTAAATGTCGGCGTTAAAAAGTTGCTGAGCATCAATGCCTAAACTCTTTTTAGCTTCTATTGAAGACTGTGCTCTAGAAATGTAGGTAGCTTTTCTTACGGGGGTAAGTGATTTGATTTTTTCTACCGCTTCATGCTCTTGTTTTAAGATTTTTACAGAGTCTTTTGCATCAAAATCTTGATCAAAATATGCATTGATTACCAGCTGTTCTTTCAGATAATCTGCATACTTCTGTGCATTGATCACAATAAGCCCTGAAAGCCCTACCATAAATAGTACCAAGGCAATACTAATGACTACTGTGAAATTGCTAGAACGCAATCTTCTTTTATTAAAATCTTCGGGCGAATTTGCCATTTTGTAAAAATTTTTGGCTAAAATAGAAAAATCTAACGAAATTTGTAGCCGAAATGATGATAAAAGATTGTTAAAAAAAACATAATTTGTCTTCATGAGTGTAAGAAACAAATTGTAAATCAATATTATATTCTATGTCTGTTCGTGCTAAAAAACATTTAGGTCAGCATTTTCTTACGGATGAAAATATCGCCCAAAAAATAGTAAATTCATTGCAAACTCCTGTAGATGCTTATTTGGAAGTAGGTCCTGGTATGGGAGTGCTTACCAAATATTTGATTCATAAAGAAAAGCCCCTTTTCTTAGCTGAAATAGACACTGAATCTATAGAATATTTGATAGAAAACTATGATGAAATTATGCCAGAAAGTTTTGTAGGGGATTTTCTAAAAACTGATTTTTCCTTTTCTCAAGGGCAAATAGCCGTTATAGGTAATTTTCCGTACAATATATCCTCACAAATTCTTTTTACCATTGTAGAAAATTATACCCGAATTCCCGAAATGGTAGGCATGTTCCAAAAAGAAGTGGCAGAAAGAGCAGCAGCAGCACCTAGAACAAAAGCCTATGGTATAGTATCCGTACTCGTTCAGGCGTTTTATGATGTAAAGTATCTTTTTACGGTTCATGAAAATGTGTTTAATCCACCTCCGAAGGTGAAATCTGGAGTTATCAGAATGGAGAGAAATCCAAAGGTAGGGGTGCTAGAAAATGAAGATTTATTCAAGAAAATTGTAAAAGCAGGGTTTAACCAAAGGAGAAAAAAGCTGAGCAACGCACTGAAAACTTTAGGTATTCCCGAAAATCTTTTGCCGCATCCTTTTCTAGATAAGAGAGCGGAGGAACTCAGCGTGGAGGAATTTATTGCTTTTACTAGAGCATGGAAAATGAAGATTAATTAGTAGATGATATTATTTTTTTTCTAAATTTGTTATCATATTCATCGTATGAGGTATTATATAATAGCAGGGGAAGCATCGGGAGACTTGCATGGAAGTAATCTGATGAAAGCCTTAAAGGAGAAAGATACATCTGCAGAATTTAGATTTTGGGGTGGTGATTTGATGGCAAATGTTGCGGAGGAAAAGCCCGTGAAGCATTATCGGGATTTGGCGTTTATGGGGTTTGTGGAGGTGATTAAAAATTTACCCACCATTCTTAAAAATTTGAAATTTTGTAAACGAGATATTCAGGCGTATCAGCCTGATGTTTTGATATTGATAGACTATCCTGGGTTTAACCTGAGAATAGCCAAAGCAGCTAAGAAATTAGGCGTAAAAAAGGTGGTGTACTATATCTCACCACAGCTTTGGGCTTGGAAAGAAGGAAGAGTGGAGGTCATCAAAAAATTCGTGGATGAAATGCTGGTGATACTTCCTTTTGAAAAAGATTTTTATAAAAAACATGGTATTCATGTACACTTTGTAGGGCATCCGCTTTTGGATGCTATAGCACATCTTCCTGAAATAGATCAGGAAAAATTTAGGAAAGAAAATCATTTGGATGCTAGGCCTATCATTGCTTTATTACCAGGGTCTAGGAAACAAGAAGTGGAGAAAATGCTTAATATGATGCTCTCTGTGAAATCTAAATTTGAAGATTATCAGTTTGTGATTGCAGGAGCACCCAGTTTACCTCCATCGTTTTATGAACAATATAATACTGAGGGGGTTCATTTTGTATCGAACAAAACTTATGATATCTTGAGATGTTCAGAGGCAGCATTGGTAACTTCAGGAACTGCTACTTTAGAAACGGCACTTTTGGGAATTCCTCAGGTGGTTTGTTATCGTGGAAGTGCCATTTCTTATGCCATTGCGAAACGATTGGTAAAGCATATTAAATACATTTCATTGGTCAATCTTATTGGAGATAAAGAAGTGGTAAAGGAGTTGATACAGAATGATTTGAATACGGAAAATCTCGTTCGTGAATTAGGTTTTGTCTTAGGAGAAAAACGAGATCGAATATTAAATGACTATGCTCAGCTGAGGATGAAGCTGGGAGGGGCAGGAGCCAGCCAAAGGGCAGCAGAGAAAATTGTAGAATAACCTTATATTTTTTTATTATGCAAAAACAACTTTTTCTTTATTTGTTAGCTTTTTGCATAGTGGGCATTGCTCTGGCAGATTATTTTCATGAAATGCTTTCTGTGCAAAGCATCTTATTTGGGCTGAGTATTCTGGTATTCATTCTTATATTACAGTTATTGGTACCTAAACTATTTCCGGCTTGGGGGAGTGGAATTGTACTAGGAGGAATTTTTTCTTTTTTGTTTGCTTTTTATCATTTGCTTTCTATTTCAGATGGGGCCAAAAAAGAATATAGTGGTAAGCAGTTGTATCATTTTCAGTTGGTTAAAAAATTAAATTCCACAGAGAAATACAGGAAATATGAAGTGGAAATTATTGCAATTCAAGGAGAGGAATCGAACGAATCATTTAAGGCACTATTCAATATTCCGAAAGACCTTCCCGAACTGGATTTTTTTCATACCTATCAGGCAGAATCTTATATTCATCAGATGCGTTCTACGGTATTGGATTTTCAGTTTGATTATTCTAAATATTTAGCAAGGCAAGGAATTTATTATCAGTCTTTTGTAAGTGATTACTATGAGATAAGTGCGTACTCTGGTTTTAGATTATCACAATGGATTAAGCAGCAGAGACTTCAGTTATTGCAAAGGATAAATGTTGGGCAATTATCATCTACTACGAAATCATTTTTAAAGGGAATTATTTTGGCAGATCGTACCGAAATGGAGCAGGAAATGATTTTAGATTTTAGGAGAACAGGGCTGATGCATCTTTTGGCTATTTCGGGTGGACATATTGTGGTAATTTTTGTACTGATATTCTTTCTTCTCAAATATAGCGTTTGGTTTGTTTCGTATCGGTGGAGATTAATTGTTTCATTATGTGTGGTTTGGTTATTTACCATTTTCATAGATTTGGGTAATTCTGTGGTAAGGAGTAGCCTTATGCTAAGTATGTATTACGGCGCTATTCTCCTTCAAAGACCACCTAATCTTTTTCACTCGGCAAGTATTTCGGCATTACTGATGTTGCTTATAGATACCAATGCTATTTTCGATGTCGGTTTTCAGATGAGTTATACGGCTGTATTCGGTATAGGTTTATTTTATGCTCCATTGTTAAAGCGTATGTATGGCGGAGTTTCAAAGTGGAAGAGGAATTTTTTCTCTATTATAAGCATTACCATTGCTGCACAGATAGGTACATTTCCTGTGGTGTTGTATCATTTTCATCAGTATGCTTTGGTGTCTTTTTTTGCGAACCTTATCATTGTTCCTTCTGCGGAAATTCTGATTGTCATTTCATGTTTCATGGTTGTTTTCTATGCTGTAGGAACCATTTTTAATTTCTTGGAATGGGCGTATGACACGGTAGTACAAGGGGTATTATGGCTTATCCATCATTTGGGAGATTGGGAAGTGATGTTTGTAGAGTATATTTCTTTTGGTATTTTGGAACTCATCATGATGTATTTTTGTATTTATCTGTTTTATAGATATTTAGTGGTTAGTAGATCTTCTTTTTTACCATTAGTCATCGCGGCTATTAGTTTTTTTATTCTTCGTTTAGGGATACAGATGTATTGGAACCATCAAAGTGAAAATATATCTATGCAGTTTGCTAAGCAAAAAGTACAAATAGTAAAGGACAGGCGGAAAGTATATTTTATGATTTCGGGAAAACCATCTGAAAATTTTGATGATGAAAAGTTTAGAAAGTTCGTGATGATGCCATATCTTACCAGTAGAAGAGTGAGTGAAGTAAATACGGAGGTGTATTTTTCTGAAAGTACATCGTTTTAAACGAGCGTGTCAGAAAATAATGGTCATACGATGAGGGTTTTCAAGTTCCTTGATAGAAAAATCTCCATCTTGGCGGTAGGGGAGTACGCCTAATATTTTTCCAGAAGCATCGCAAAGAACTCTGCATTTTTCTTTATCGAATTGGTTGATTTTTTCGTCTTTTAAATATTTGGAAACCAGTTTGGTGCCTTTCATACCTTTGGGCTGAAATCGGTCACCTTCTTTTTTGGGTCTTAGCTCTAAGGGAAAAGAAATTTGAGAAGCATCGAAATGCCATTGCTGTGTAGATTTTTCTTCTGTGGTAGAATGGAAAAGGTTAATTTCGTAGGTGTTAGTATGGTTTTTGGGAATGAAAATACGCTCAGCATTTGGAGGCGTTGTATTTTTTTGAATTAAAATTTCATTACGATTAATCAATATTTTATGCGTTTGGGTCATAAAGATAGCACCTGTTTCGGCGTGGAAAATTTTTTCTATTTCAGTGCTGTTTTGCATTCCGAAAGGTTTTAAAATTTCGTATTGGATTAAAGCGTCCATTTTCTGTAAAGCGTCTTTATCCAAAGATATTTGTTCATTTTTTTCTTGAGAAATAGTGTTTCTTTTTTCTTCTATAAGGGTTTTCATTGCCTTTTGGGTGGCTTGTAGATGACCGAGTGTTTGGCGGAAATTATCTAAGAACATCGGCTGAATTTTCTCCAATTGAGGAATGATTTCGTTTCTCAAAAAATTTCTTTGATAGATGTTTTTAGTATTACTTTCGTCTTCTCTAAAGAGAATAGCATTTTGTAATGCAAAATCATAAATTTCTTTTTTAGAGAAATTTAAAAGAGGTCTAATGATTTTATTTTCAGCGTTGGGTATGCCACACAGCCCACGAACTCCTGTCCCTCTCATCAGATGGATAAAGAAAGTTTCCAGTTGGTCATTCAGGTGATGAGCGGTCATTATATAATCTATTTTTCTTTCCTTCCTAATTTTATGAAAAAAATCATAGCGTATTTCCCTTGCCCAAGTTTGAATATTTTTGTTTTTAGATTGTTTAAAATCAGCATGGTAGATATGGATAGGGATATGATTTTGGGTGCATATTTTCGTTACCAATGCTTCATCGGCATCGGAATTTTCTGCTCTGAGATGATAATTGATATGTGCTACTTCTATATGGATTTTCAGCTGGATACAAAGCTGGAGCAGCACCATGGAATCCACGCCACCACTGATGGCCAAAAGAAAGGTTTTTTGTTGGTAATGGGCACATGAGTTTTCCAATGCTTGGACGAAATTTTCTTCCGATAATTTTTTCATAAAAACAAAGATATTAATTCTGTTTTACCTAACTTTGAGACTCAAAATTTTTCTATGAGTTATTTTGAAGAAATCGCTCCAGAGATGGATGCTTATTTGGAATCTCATGCATCGGGAGAGTCAGATTTATTAAAGGAACTAAAGGCAGAAACTTACGAAAAAACTACACAGCCTCATATGGTTTCGGGAGGGCAGCAAGGGAGATTACTGTCTATTCTTTCTAAAATGCTAAGGCCTAAAAAAATTCTTGAAATAGGAACTTTTACGGGGTATGCTACACTCTGTTTAGCAGAGGGGTTACCTAGTGATGGGGAAATTGTTACGCTGGATATTAACGAAGAGCTGGCATATTTACCCAAGAAATATTTTGAGAGAAGTCCATATTCTGATAAAATTCGTTTTGTGCTTCAGGATGCGATGGCGTATTTAGAACAGTCTGATGAAATTTTTGACTTAGTTTTTGTAGATGCCGATAAAGGGCGATATCCTGCCTATTTTGAGGAAGTGAAAAAGCATTTACGCTCTGGCTCTGTGGTGCTTTTTGATAATGTGCTTTGGTACGGTAAAGTTTTGGAACAAAATTCAAAGAAAAAAGCCACCCGAATGATACAATTATTAAATGAAATGGTAGCAAAAGATGAAGCGTTTGAAAATGTGATTTTACCGATTCGTGATGGTCTTAATGTTTTGATAAAAAAATAGTTATGAATATAGCTCGTTGCCGAACATCTGTATCATCCATTACTCAAAAACCAAGTTTTGAATCTTTATTGGTCAGTCAGCTATTGTATGGTGAGTATTGTGAAATTCTTCGGGAGGAAGGGTATTTTTCATTCATTCGTGTGGAAAATGATGGGGTAGAAGGTTGGGTTTTTTCTGGGCATCTGCAGTGTGTGAATGCTGTGGAAAAACAGGAGGTTTTGAAGTTAAAGTACATGGAGAAAGAAGGACAATTATTTTCTCTGGGTGCTGAATTTTCAGAGAATGAATTGTTAATTGATTCTGAAAATCAATCACTGGATACTATTGCCCGAAGCTGCATAGGAGTTCCCTATTTACATGGCGGGCGAAGTGTTTTCGGGATGGATGCAGACGGATTTACCCAACTGATGTATAAAAGTCAAGGGTTTTTATTACCCAGAAAAGCTTCTGAACAAGTACAATTAGGAGTGGTTTTAGACTTTGTAGAAGAAAGTAGTTTAGGGGATTTGGCTTTCTTTGAAAATGAAAATAATGAAATTACTCATGTAGGAATGATGTTAGAAAACTTGAAAATTATCCATGTTTTCGGAGAGGTAAGAATAGATGATTTGGATATTAGTGGGATTTATAATAGAGAATTAAAAAAGCATACCCATAAACTAAGATGTATCAAAAGGATTTTGTAACTTGTCATGATTCATTATCATATGATGGTATTCAATATTTTAGCGTTTTGTTTTTTAGCATTAACATTTTTTGTGGCGATAAAAAATTACCCCAAATTACCCGATAGAATTCCAATTCACTTTAATATAGAGGGCGAAGCGGATAGATATGGACATAGAAAATGGATTTTCTTTACCCCATTTTTGAGTTTGGTAATATTTGTGTCAATGACAATTATTGCTTTTGGAAATGTTGGATACAATAACCCTGTAGAAACTACTGACCAAAATATTGATACTCAAAAATACATTGGGGATATAGTCATTGGTGGATTAAATGCGATATGCACGGTATTATTCTATTTGGTGACTTTATTGATGATTAATTATCAAAATGTGGAGAAAAGAAAAAAAATCAGTATTTATTTGCTTTCATTCATTGGACTTTCTTTAGTTTTCCCAATCGTGATGGTTGTAATTGCGTATTTCAGTAAATAAAATGGCATTTTTATATACATTTTTTGTTGGATTATTGTCTTTGGGCTTGAAAGTTTTTTCATTATTTAATGAAAAAGCACGGAAGGGTGTGGAGGGGAGAAAGCAAAGTTTTTCATTGGTTCAAAAGATTAAAAATGATAAAGTGATATGGATGCACGCTGCCAGTTTGGGCGAATACGAACAAGGGTTACCCGTTTTAGAAAAACTGAAAACACATTTTCCGAATCATAAAATTTTGATTACATTTTTCTCGCCATCAGGGTATGAAATCGTGGTGAAAAAACCGAATATTGCAGATGTAGTTTGTTATCTTCCTCTAGACAAAAAAAAGGAAATTCAAAAATTTGTATCCCAGTTTAAAACAGAGCTATTTTTTACTGTAAAATATGATTTTTGGTATCATCTTTTGGCAGAACTGAAAAAACAAGGGGCAAGAACATTTGTGGTTTCTGCATTGTTTTATAAAAAACAAGTATTTTTCAAACCTTGGGGAAAATGGATGGTACATCAGTTAAGACAATCTATTGATTTTTTCTTTCATCAGACGCCGGCTTCTTTAGAATTGGCAAAATCAGTGGGTATATCACAAGGAATGGTTTCAGGGGATACGCGTTATGATAGGGTGAGAAGTTTTCTTTATAGAGATAATCATGTGCCTTATATTGGGGCATTTATAGGCGATAATAAAGTGGTAGTGATAGGTAGCTCTTGGCAAGGCGAAGAGGAGGTTTTGGAAGATTTAGCGGTTCATTCTACTATTAAAATCATTATTGCACCCCATGATTTAGGAAGAGTGAAACTACTGAAAAAGAAATTTCCCAATGCTTTTCTTTATTCTCAAATTTCTGAAAATGAGGATTTATCAAAATCTAATATCTTGATAATAGACTGTATAGGATTGCTCAATAGGCTTTATTCTTATGCTGATGTGGCGGTGGTAGGCGGTGGTTTTCACAGTAAAGGACTTCATAATATTTTGGAAGCAGTCATTTTTGGAATTCCTGTTTTCTTTGGGAATCAATATCAGAAAAATCCTGAAGCAGATGATTTAATTGGTGCAGGTGGAGCGAAATCATTTGCGAAACCTAAAGAATTAACAGAAGAAATAGTATCGGTGATTCATCATCCTTCTTTGCAAGCAATATCTGAAAAAACCAAAGAGTTTATGAAATGTCAATTGGAATCTACGCAATTAATTGTGAATCAGATGTTAAAAAAATAAGGCTGTCTGATATTTTCAGAACAACCTCTTTTATTTTTACTTACCATATTTATCTTGATAATCTTTCATAGAAGCTTTGATAACTTCTTTGGCATGTTCAGCTCCATACACTTGCTCTATTCTGCATTTTGCTGGTTCATTAGGAAGATTTTTGTAAGTCAAGAAATAGTGCATCAATCGGTTAATTTCTGCCTGTGGAAGTTCAGAAATATCTTTATAATGCCCAAAAGCATGGTCTCCTACTAATACCGCAACAATTTTATCATCTGCCTCTCCTCCATCAATCATTTTAAAGCCACCAATAGGCACAGCGTCCATCAGCATTCCTCCTGAACTGATATGGTGAGAACTTAATACACAGATATCTAAAGGATCATGGTCTCCCTCTGTAACATCTGTAGCTCCCAATGCTACAGCTAAATCTTTCACTGCATTATCACAATAAGTTTGAGGTACAAAACCATACAATGCTGGGATGATATTAGAGAATTTCTGTGGTCTATCCACTTTCATAAATCCACTTTCTTTATCAATTTCATATTTAATGGTATCCGATGGAACGATTTCAATGAAAGTGGTTACTACTTCTGGTGCATTTTCCCCTGCGGAAATTCCATGCCAAGGATGTGCTTGAAAATTAGGTTTCATTTATTTCTGTATTTATATGATTTATTTGAATAATTTTTATTTGAATAATTTGTTCAGTAGTTAAAAATTTACTTGTAAGACCAATGTTCGTGTACGAATAAAATTCACTTATGTGATTAAAATAATTTCTTTTCTTAAATAGTCTATGGATTGAATAATAGGCTCCTCATCTTGAACATACTGTAAAAGAAAAACAGTTTTAAATTCTTCTAAACTAGCTTCTTTACTTAATCCTTTTCCTGCATCTTGGAGTAGCTGCATCACATAATTTTTCGCATCTAAAACTTCTTGCCATGCCTTAGGTGTAGTATAGAGCTGCTGAGAAGCATTGTATTCAAATTCTTCCTGAATGGCTTTGGTACAAAGAAAAATAAACTCTTCTTTTTGTAATGAATCATCAAATCTTTTTACCAGAGAAGTAGGTTTTATTCTCTCTAGAAATAAGGTAAGCCTTTCATACGCCTGACTTTTATTTCCACTGTTTCCTTTCACGGTAAGCATTTTGAGCTCTTGATTTTTCATCTTAATGTATGAGAAAACAAACTGCCTTAGCAGAACGATAAAAGGCAACACTAAAAGTATCGTAAATATATACGGAAAATATACCGAATGCAATATGGAATCTAACCAAGCCATTTTTAAATTATTATTTTATACGATGTAGCTTTCTCTCCACATTGTATAATAAACATTTGCAAAAATAAGAAAAAATGAGCATCCCAAGATGAGTTGCTCATTTTTTATTCTATGATGTAGAAAATGCTATGCTTCCATCTCTTCTGCCTTCAGAGATTCTAAGTATCTTTCAGCATCCATAGCCGCCATACAACCGCTTCCAGCCGCAGTAATGGCTTGTCTATAGATATGATCTTGCACATCTCCTGCCGCGAAAACACCTGGAAGATTAGTTCTAGTAGAACCTTTTTCTGTTACGATATAACCATTTTCATCGGTGGTGATTTGCCCTTTGAAAACCTCTGTATTCGGCTGATGTCCTATGGCGATGAAAATTCCATGCACAGGAATAGTAGATGTTTCTTTTGTTTGATTATTAATCACCACAGCCTTTTCCACCAAGCTATTTTCTCCTTCTATACCGATGAGCTCGTGATGAAATTTCACTTCTATATTAGGGGTTTTAAGCACTCTGTTTACCATGGCTTTTGATGCTCTAAACTCATCTCTTCTTACCAACATAGTAACTTTAGAGCAAAGATTAGAAAGATAAGTAGCCTCTTCTGCGGCAGTATCTCCTGCACCTACTACGATGACCTCTTTCCCTTTGTAGAAGAACCCATCACAAGTAGCACATGCCGAAACGCCTCCTCCTGCATATTTTTTTTCGTCTTCTAAACCAAGATATTTAGCAGTAGCCCCTGTAGAGATGATGACCGTTTTAGCCAAAATCTCTCTATCTCCAGCCCAAAGTTTGTGTATTCCTCCTCTTTCTTTAGAAAATTCTACTTTGGTAATCATTTCATAGAAAACCTCGGTGTCAAATCTTTCTGCCTGTTTCTGAAGATCCATCATCATTTCAGGCCCTGTAACGCCATTAGGATAACCTGGGAAATTATCCACTTCAGTAGTAGTAGTGAGCTGTCCACCAGGCTGAAGTCCTGTAAACACTTTCGGTTTTAAATCAGCTCTTGCAGCATAAATTGCTGCGGTAAATCCAGAAGGTCCACTTCCGATGATTACACAGTCGTTTATATTTTCTGTATTCATGTTTAAATTATTTCAGATGTAAGTCCTTTATTTATCAATTGATTATGCATAGGCTTTAGCACTTCCAAAGAAGATGTCTTTACGGTACACTTTCCTTTATAATGTACTAAAATGGTGCATTGTTCGGCTTGTTCGGGGGTGTGTCCACAAACCTCTATCAATGTATCTATTACAAAATCAAAAGTGTTAAAATCATCGTTCCAAAGTACCAACTTATTGGTATCTTTCAGCAATACATCTCCTTGTAGCTCCTGCTGTTTTTCTATATTATGTGAATTCATTTTTTCTAAAGTTTTATCGTTTTACGAAATCGCTTATTCGGCCGTTTCGTTATCCGTATTTTCGGTAGAAGGTTCTGTATAGATGAGCTCTACCACTTCTACACTTTTATTATTCATTTTCAATATTTTACACTCATAACCATTGAGGGAAAACTCTTGATTTTCTTCTGGAATATCTGCCAAGTCATGTAAAATATATCCTGCCAATGTATTAAACTCCCCTTCTTCAGAAAGTGGAAACCCTTTTGGCAAATGTTCATTAATTTCGTCTAGCGGTTGTGTAGCTTGTACCCAATAAGTATTCTCACTCACTTGGTCCACAATATTCGCTTCCTCATCTTCTTCATCTTGGATTTCCCCTACAAGTTCTTCTAGAATGTCTTCTAAAGTAATTATTCCTTCCGTTCCTCCAAATTCATCGATTACGATAGCGAGATGCTGTTTTTTCAGCTGGAAAGTTTTCAGCAAATCGGATATTTTTTTAGAGCCTACCACGAAGAATGCTTCACGCATCTTATCCCGAAGATCATCATGAGTAAGGTTTCCTTTTCTCTGGATATACTCACGAATGATTTCTTTGACATAGAAAATCCCGATAATATTATCAATGGAGTTTTCATAGACGGGTACCCGAGAATAGCCACTTTCCATAATGGTATTAATAATGTCCTCAATAGGCTCATCAATGTCTATGGACAGAATATTTTGTCTCGGTACCATCACCTGCTTTGCGGTATGATCTGTAAAATCAAAAGCGTTTTTAATGATTTCATAGTTTTCCTCTTCTATCGCTCCAGAATCTGCAGATTGTTTTACCAAAAGTTGTAATTCTTCGGTAGAGTGAATTTCATGCTCAGAAACAGGATGGATTTTTATTAACCTCAAAAAAGCATTAGAAATACCGTTCATCAGCCAAATAAAAGGTCTGAAAATATTATAAAACAATTTGAGTGGTGCAGCGATGATCAGTGTAGTAGATTCTGATTTTCTAATAGCTATAGATTTGGGAACCAATTCTCCAAAAACAATATGCATCACAGTGATAATCAAAAAACTAAGCACTAAAGAAACGGTAGTTACAGTAGCATTATCTACCACCATACCCATTCGGATGAATATATCCTCAATAATATGATGCAGAGCACTTTCTCCCACCCAACCGAGTGCTAATGATGCCAATGTAATTCCTAGCTGAGTAGCAGAAAGATAGGCATCTAAATTTTTTATGATGTCTTCTGCTTGTTTTGCCATAGAATTTCCTTCTGCAGCTTTAAGCTGGATTTGAGAATAACGAACTTTGACTATTGAAAATTCAGCGGCTACGAAAAAGCCATTGAGTAAAACTAAAAATAAGGCAATTAATATTTTGACTAAACTGTCGGGGTCCATGAATGATAAATACTTTTGGCAAAGATAATAAAAAATATTTTGTGCAATTGGGTGCTAAAATCGGATTCAATGTTTTATTTATAAATACTATAGGTTCTATAAACTAAACACATGCCTTGTGTTAATTAACCATTTTATATAGTTCCAAAAAACGCAAGGAAAGACGAAGTATCTTTTAAGAAAAATATTGTCGTTTTTCAAATAAAATAAAGTCGCTAACTATAAGAGAATAGCCAGCAGCGAATAGCTAAAAGCTAATACTTTGGGATTAAAATTTTATGCGTTTGATTTGTAATACCATTTCATGATATTCACACTTTCAATCAATAAAAAATCCACCCTTTTATGGAGTGGATTTTAATATTCATTTGTTGCTTATTAGTTTCCTTTCAAAGCCTCTGCTCCAGAAACAATTTCGAGGATTTCCCCTGTAATCGCTGCCTGACGAGCCTTGTTGTAGTGGATAACCAAATCATTTTTGAGGGCTTTCGCATTGTCTGTTGCTTTGTGCATTGCCGTCATTCTAGCACCATGTTCAGAAGCAACAGAATCTAAAATCGCCTTAAAAACTTGTGTTTTTATTGATTTAGGAAGCAAGTTATTGAGAATTTCCTCTCTATTAGGTTCGAAGATATAATCGGTTTCTACATTGCTTTCTTTTTGTTCTGCCATTTGAATTGGGAGAAGCTGCTCTTTCGTTACTTCTTGTGTAGCAGCATTGATGAATTTATTATACAATAAATAAACCGCATCAAATTTACCTTCACGGAAATCTCTCATCACGGCACTGGTTACCTGAGATACACGTTCAAAACGAAGGTTATCATACAGCTCACTTTGGTTAGCATATACTTTTTTATCTCTTCTTACTGCATCAAACCCTTTTTTCCCTATGGTCAATATTTCTACTTCTGCACGGGTATGGTTCAGCTGATGATTTAGCTCTTTCACTACCGAAGAATTAAAAGCCCCTGCAAGACCTCTATTAGAAGTAATCACAATGTACAGCACTCTTTTTACTTCTCTTTGCTGTGCATACACAGAGGTATTTTCTGAATCCGAAGCACTGCTTACATTTTGGATAAGCTCTTGCAATTTTTCAGAGTAAGGTCTTAACATCACAATAGCATCTTGTGCCTTTTTTAATTTAGCCGCTGATACCATTTTCATCGCTCCAGTGATTTGCATCGTAGAGCTGATGGATGTAATCCTACCTCGAATTTCTTTTAAGTTTGCCATATTGTTTCGGTTGTTATTAGGAAATTTTTGGCTGACCAAGCATCAGCCAAAAATTCTGACTCCTCATTAGTTATACTTAGAAGCGATGTCTAAAGCCGCTTGCTTCAATACCCCAGTGATTGTATCATCTATTTTTCCAGCTTTAATAGCTGCCATAGTATCACCGTGCTTCGCTTTCAAAAATTCTACATATTCCGTTTGGAATTCCTTTACTTTATTTACAGGAACAGTTCTCAGAAGGTTTTCTGTACCTGCATAAATCATGGCTACCTGAACTTCTACTGGAAGTGGAGAGTTCACAGGCTGTTTAAGGATTTCCACATTCTTTTCCCCTTTGGTAATTACAGCAAGGGTAGAAGCATCAAGGTCAGAACCAAATTTCGCAAACGCCTCTAATTCTTTGTACTGTGCTTGATCCAGTTTTAAAGTACCTGATACTTTTTTCATAGACTTAATCTGAGCATTCCCCCCTACACGAGATACGGAAATCCCCACATTAATTGCAGGTCTCACCCCTGAGTTGAAAAGATCAGACTCCAAGAAAATCTGTCCGTCTGTAATGGAAATTACATTGGTAGGAATATACGCAGATACATCCCCTGCTTGCGTTTCAATGATAGGAAGTGCCGTTAATGAACCTCCTCCTTTTACGATAGGTTTCAATGATTCTGGCAAATCATTCATTTGTCTTGCGATTTCGTCATCAGCAATTACCTTAGCTGCTCTTTCTAAGAGTCTTGAGTGCAGGTAGAATACATCCCCTGGATATGCTTCACGACCTGGTGGTCTTCTCAAAAGAAGAGAAAGCTCACGGTAAGCTACCGCTTGTTTAGAAAGGTCATCATAGATGATCAATGCTGGACGCCCTGTATCACGGAAGTACTCCCCGATAGCAGCTCCCGCCATAGGTGCATACACCTGCATTGGTGAAGGGTCTGAAGCATTTGCTGCTACTACTACGGTATATGCTAAAGCTCCTTTATCTGCCAAAGTCTGAACGATTTGGGCTACCGTAGAGCCCTTTTGCCCTACCGCAACATAAATACAATATACAGGTTTCCCTGCATCATAGAATTCTTTTTGGTTAAGAATGGTGTCAATCGCTACGGTAGTTTTCCCCGTTTGTCTGTCACCAATGATTAACTCTCTTTGTCCTCTTCCGATAGGAATCATAGAGTCAATCGCTACGATACCCGTTTGTAAAGGCTCATTTACTGGCTGACGATAGATTACTCCTGGTGCTTTTCTTTCGAGCGGCATTTCGTAAAGATCTCCAGTGATTTCCCCCTTACCGTCTATAGGGTTCCCGAGCGTATCTACCACTCTTCCTAAAAGTCCTTCTCCCACTTTAATAGAAGAAATAGTATTGGTACGGTTTACGGTATCTCCTTCTTTTACGAGTTTAGACTCTCCAAGAAGTGCTACCCCTACATTATCTTCTTCAAGGTTCAAAACAATACCTTCTACACCGCTTTGGAATCTTACTAATTCACCATATTGTACATTTTCCAATCCGTATACACGAGCAATACCATCTCCGATTTGGAGTACAGTACCCACTTCTTCTACATTGGATTGGGTATCAAAATTTGCTAACTGTTGCTTCAGTATCGCTGATACTTCTGCTGGATTTATTTCTGCCATTATCTGGTATTTTTTACTTAGTTATTTTGAAATTGTTTACGAACTCGCATCAGTTTAGTTTTTACAGATGCGTCTATTTGCTGATCTCCCACTCTTAGGATATAACCACCTAAGATTTCAGGGTTGACGATAGTTTGCACATCAGGATTTTGTTTCACCATATTAGATTGCTCAATGATGGTTTTTATAGTAGCCTCAGAAATAGGACTCGCCAAAGTAAGCGTTACTTTTTGGATACCTTTCTCTGCTTCCACTTTATCAATAAAAGCTTGTGCAATATTTCTCAACTGACTTTCTCTCCCTTGTTTTATCACCAATTTAATTAAATTCTGAGCTACTGATGATAGACTTTTGAAGATTTCTGTCGCTACAATAGTTTTCTTTTTATAATCAATGAAAGGTGTATTCAAAAAACGATTAAGCTCTGCTGAATCTTTCAAAACTTGAACCACGGTTTTCATTTCATCGAAAAGAAAGTCTGTTTGTTGCGTTTCCTTTGTGAAATCTAAAAGCCCCTGGGCATAGCGCTTGGCAACTTTTGTAGAAAACATATTAATTCAAATTTTGGTTTTTCAAATAGCTCTGTACCAGCTCTTCTTGTGCTGCTGGATTGTTAAGTTGGCTTTTAAGGATAGACTCTGCGATGTTTACAGACAATGTACCAATTTGGTTTTTAATATCTGCCATTGCAGCCGCTTTCTCTGCCTCAATGCTAAGACGAGCGTTTTCTATCATCTTATCACCTTCTACTTTTGCAGCTTCTTTCGCTTCAAGTACAATTTTGTCTTTCAGCTCTCTTGCTTCCTTAAGGATAGCATCTCTCTCCATTTTTGCCTCACGCATAATTTTTTCATTATCCGCTTTCAAGGCTTCCATTTCTTTTCTCGCAAGTACAGCTTGATTGAGTGCATCTTGAATACTTGCTTGTCTTTCTCCTACCGCTCCAAGAATAGGTTTCCAAGCAAATTTAGCTAAGAGAATAAGCAAAATAAGGAAAACAACTGCTGTCCAAAATATATTACCAACTGAAGGAGTTAATAAATCCATGTGTATATAGGTTTATAAATTTTACATTTTAAGAAAAATGAATTCCACAGACCAACCGTCTGTAGAATTCAAAAACTTTTTTATCCGTTACCAAGTAATGCTACTACGATACCGAATAGACCTGCACCTTCGATAAGGGCAGCTGCGATAATCATTGCAGTTTGGATTTTACCGGATTGCTCTGGCTGTCTTGCAATTCCGTCCATTGCTGAACCACCAATTTTACCGATTCCTAATCCTACGCCAAGAACTGCTAAACCAGCTCCGATTGCTGCGATACTACCTGTCATAATATAAAATTTTAAAAAAGTTATTAATAAGTTATTTGTCTCTAAAAAAATATTGATTAATGATCATGGTGAGGCTCCTCTACCGCCGAACCAATGAACAATGCCGTAAGCATGGTAAAAATAAACGCTTGTAACGCTGCCACCAATACTTCCAATATGTAGATGAACAATGCTAAACCAATAGATACTGGGGTAATAGCATATGTTTTCATAATGAATATTAAGGAAATCAATGCCATGATAATGATGTGTCCTGCCGTCATATTAGCAAAAAGACGAATCATTAATGCGAATGGCTTAGTAATAATTCCTAATATTTCTACAGGTACTAAGATAATATAAACTAAAATCTTTCCTGCCCAAGGCATATTGTTTCCAAGTGGGTCAAAAATATGAGCCCAATAAGTTTTTCTACCACTAAAATTAACTACCAATAGGGTAATTACCGCAAGCACCATAGTAAACGCAATATTCCCAGTAGTATTGGCAGCTCCTGGAATTAACCCAAGAATATTCAACACCCAAATAAACAAGAACAAAGTTACTAAAAATGGTACAAACCTTTTATAACTTACAGCTCCGATATTTTGAAGTGCAATCTCATCTCTTACAAAAACTACGATAGGTTCTATGAATTTAGCAATTCCTGATGGCACATTACTCTTCTTATAAGAAGCCGCAGCACTAAAACCAATAACTAAAAGAATAATAGCTGCAAGAAACATTTGAGCTACTACTTTAGTAATGGAAAAATCTAATGGCATCTTATTTGTAGGATGTCCATCATGCATTTCTAAAGCCCCACTTGCATCTGTAGAATAAATTTTATCATGGAAAAGTCTATAATATTTCCCATCCACTTCTACTGGTGTTTCACTTTCCATGTGTTTTTCATCATAAAACTTAGACGATGAAAACACTTTTAGCCCATCATCCCAGAGGATTACCGGCAAAGGAAAACCAACAGACTGCTCACCTTCTCCCCAAAGATGCCAACTGTGGGAATCCTGAATGTGATGCATAATAAACGGTACGGGATTGTATTTCCCTTCTTCAGATGCAGGCTCATTTCCGGCTGCTAAAGCAATGCCTCCTACAAAAGCCCATAGAATAAAAAATAATTTGCGTAAAGCCATCTTTTAACCTCTTGTTAAATTTTTGCAAAAATAATAAATATTTTCTTCAAAATAAAGTTTATTCATGATTCTTTACATGATATTTATCTTGTTCTTTCACAGACCGCACTAAATAAAGGGCTTCTAAGAGTAAATAATACCAGAAAAATCCGAAATAATACAATAAATGAATTTTAAAATCAGGTTCAAAAATGGCTAAATAACCTACTCCGAACATTTTAAATACCACGGTCCCCAAGAAAAAAAATCCTATAATACTGGCTTTGCCAAGAATTTTTAATAGTAAAATAGAAAATATTACAATAGCACTGAGTACCGCAATCAAAAGATGAACCCGCTGAGGAATTTCCAAAATATGCAATGATAAACTCCCTAATACAATGGATGTAAGGAAAATCCCTATAAATAAATAATCTCTTTTATATTGTTTCATGACAAAAATTTCATTTTGCAAAGATGGATAAATTTCTATTATCATAAAAATACTTATTTTTGTGGCTTAAATTTCATCATCATGTTCAATAATTTACAAGATAAATTAGACAAAGCCCTACACAATATTAAAGGGAGAGGGAAAATTACAGAAATCAATGTAGCGGAAACGGTAAAAGAAATTCGTAGAGCATTGGTAGATGCCGATGTAAACTATAAAGTAGCCAAAGACCTTACTAAAAGAGTTCAAGACAAAGCCATTGGTCAAAATGTACTTACCTCACTTACCCCAGGGCAGCTCATGACGAAAATCGTTCATGATGAATTGGTTGACTTGATGGGAGGCACACAAGAGGGCATTAATCTCTCTGGAAAACCTTCAGTGATTCTCATCGCTGGGCTTCAAGGGTCAGGGAAAACTACTTTTTCTGGAAAGCTCGCTCATTTTTTAAAAACAAAAAAAAATAAAAAACCACTCTTGGTAGCTTGTGATGTTTATCGTCCAGCGGCCATTGAACAACTAAAAGTATTGGGGGAACAAATTCAAGTGCCTGTCTATACGGAAGAGGGCTCTAATAATCCATCTACCATTGCCGAAAATGCAGTGAATTACGCTAAACATAATAGCTTCGATGTGGTTATTGTAGATACTGCCGGCCGTCTCGCTGTAGATGAACAGATGATGAACGAAATCAAAACCGTACATCATTTTATCCATCCCAATGAAACACTCTTTGTGGTGGACTCCATGACAGGACAAGATGCTGTAAACACCGCCAAAGCATTTAACGACGCCCTCAATTTTGATGGGGTGGTACTTACCAAATTAGATGGAGACACTCGTGGTGGAGCTGCACTCACGATTCGCTCCGTAGTAGAAAAACCTATCAAATTCATTTCTACAGGAGAAAAAATGGAAGCCCTTGACCTTTTCTACCCTGAAAGAATGGCAGACCGTATCCTCGGGATGGGAGATGTAATTTCTCTCGTAGAAAGAGCTCAAGAACAATTTGATGAAGAGGAAGCCAAAAAACTTCATAAGAAAATTGCAAAGAATGAATTTGGATTTGATGATTTCTTACAGCAAATCCAGCAAATCAAACGCATGGGGAACATGAAAGACCTTATGGGGATGATTCCTGGAGTAGGAAAAGCCATTAAAGATGTAGATATTAATGATGATGCCTTTAAACATATTGAAGCAATCATTCAATCGATGACGCCTGAGGAAAGACGAAAACCTTCTATCATCAATACCCAAAGAAAAAATAGAATAGCGAAAGGTTCTGGAAGAAAAATAGAAGATGTCAATCAGCTGATGAAACAATTTGAACAAATGGGTAAAATGATGAAAATGATGCAAGGCCCACAAGGAAAACAACTGATGCAGATGATGAGCAAAGGAATGCCTAATATTCCAGGATTAGGGAAAATGTTTCCTAAAATGTAGTTATGACTTGATTACTAGTCTTTTTTTAGATTTTAGTCACTATCTACTGCAGGTAATCATACCATTGTTTCTATACCAAAAAACCTTCTCTGTCATGAGAAGGTTTTTTCTTAAAATAAGATTTAGATTACTGGATGTTGATAGTCATATCCACATCAGCATCTCCTCCAGTTACAGCACCATATTGTTGGTCTATAGAAGGATAGTCTTGGTTTACAGAAGTAGGTTGGTGCATTAGCTGAATCTGCACTTTGGCGTTAGCAGCAGGTGCAGCAGTCATTTCCCACTCGGACTTTAAACCTACGATTTTGGCATCAGAACGAACATCATTTGCCGATTGTCTTGTGAGTTTTGGATTTACACCAGCGAATTTAAACACGATGAAATGCTCATCTCTTTCTTTAATGATTTCATCATTTACAGAGTGATAGTGATCATTGTGTTTGCTCTGGAAATCTAATTCTACGCGGTAACGCTTACCATTTTCTAAATTGAGTGCTCCAGAGGCAGTTCCGTTAATGTAAGTGATGCTTTGTTCATGTTTGGTAGCCAAATTGGTTACTTTCATCACTACTTTAGAGATTTCTTCATGTTCGTGGGTATCATGCGGATGATGATCTTTGTCTCTACATGAAATAAGGGCTACTGCCAACACGAACAACACGGCTAAGTTTAAGAACTTCTTCATAATAAAAAATTTTAAAATTGTTAATTAATGTTATTGTTAAAAGTTATATTTCAAAGTCAAACTGATATTTCTTCCCATTTCAGGAGCGAAAAATCGTAAGCGGTTCAGGTAATCTCTGTACTCGGTATTTAGAGCATTAGAGATTCTGAGGTGAGCAGAAAAGTGTCTATTCATTTCTGCACTTAGATGGATTCCAATGAGATGATAAGCTACTGGAGGGGTGCTTACATCTAGTGTCTTTGGTACAATAAGTCCATTTTCTATGGTTTCAAAATTTACATTTCTCATAGGAAATCTATGTTGTTTTTGAACGAATAAGTGTTCTATCCCTAAAAGCATTTTTTTCTTTTTCCAAAGTGAGTAAGAAAGTGTAGTTTTTAACCTCGGAGGCATCATCAGTATGATAGGTTCAGCATGGGTGAGGTTATGTCCACGAAGCCAACTGTACTGTGCATCTACTGTCATTTTTTCCGTGATTTTAGCTTGCATTTCTGCCTCGAAACCTAAGATGTTGGCCTTTACTTGCTGATAATCCCAAATTACAAATGCTCCACGATTAGAGTTTTGTATGCCTGTAGGAATCTGCTGAATATAGTTTTCAGCATGATAATAATACGGTGAAAACTGTAGATGTATCCCTTTTAGTGCATTGATTTTTGCCCCGATGGCCATATTCATTTGGGTCATTACTTCGGATTGTAATTTTAAGTCTCCTCTTTCTATAATAGCGGCAGAATGGTGGAGTCCGTCTGCGAAAAGTTCTGCTGGATTCGGCATTCTGCGTACCTGAGCGATATTGGCTTTAATATTCCAAGCATTGTTAGGGGTAAAGCGGAAACCTGCATTCACAGAGTGATTATGAAAATGAAAGACAGGATGGGTAAGAATTCTACTCCCTGATTGCTTCACTTCAAAATGGGCATAATGCTTAGCAAAACGAGCGTTCCAAACACTTTGGTCATAATATTTAAAGGCATCAATGGTAGAATAGTCATACCGTGCAGCCCATTCTAAAAACCACTTCGGAGAAATGGTATATTCCCAAACAGCATAAGTAGAAATTTGTCCCTTTTCATAGTCGGGAATGAGCCTTCGGGTTTGGGTATTAGGATCTGCGTAATTGTTTTGATATTCACCTAATATAGCGGTTTCTAAAGACCATTTTTCTCTTTCCAAAAGATGACTTAGTTTTGCCTGATGGGTCTGAAGCTGTAGGTCTAATGAGGGAATGTTTTTAAGTTCCCCTCTTCGGATATCAAATTCTTTTCTATCATTGAGCTGATAAGCATACATGAACTTAAATTTCCCAATGGTTTTAAATCGGTGGTAGGCTTCTATTTTTGCAGTATGATGAAGTACTTCTTGTTTGGGATTTTGCAGAGCATATGCAAAGTGATCATAATAATGCATGGCTCCACCCGCAGCTATTACATCATAGAGCAATGATGCTGAACTTAGATGTGAACCAGTGAAAATCCCGAAATCTTGCTGAAGAATTTTATATGAAATCTCTATGCCTTTATCGAATGCTCTTTTTCCTGCTGAAAAATGAAAGGCATGTTCCTCAGAAGCGGTATTTTGTAAGGTATGATTAGGGATGGCTATATCGCCTCTTTTAGAAAAAGAGCCTCCAGCATTTACGAACCAGCGGTTTTCGTATGATTTCTGCACCTGTATGCCTGTTTTTATCCCTCGTCCATTGGTAAATCCTGCCATTTGAAAATGTCCCATCAGGGTATCTTTTGCGGGAAGAGGCTTCGCTTCTAAGATGACCACGCCCCCCATAGCATCACTACTGTATTTTAGAGCTCCCGCTCCTTTTACCACAGAAACTTTTTGGAACATAGAGGCTTCTACGCTTGGTGCATGCTCTACACCCCATTCTTGTTCAGATAGTTTTACGCCATCGGTGAGAATGGAAATTCTACTTCCGTAGAGTCCTCTTACAATAGGTTTTACAATGTTATTTCCCGTTTTTATGGTGCTTACACCAGTGATTTGTGTAAGGAGATTCCCTATATTGTCTTGGAAATTTTGGCTCAAGATATTCCCTTGGAGCGTATGGCTTTGTTGAGATTTGGAGGGTCTTACCGCACCAGAAACTTTGATGTCTTCGATGATTTTTTCATGATGTTCCAGAGCGATGGTAAGGTGTAAGGCTTTATCTACAGTGATTTTTTGTAGATAATCCTCGCATTCAGAGTGGGAAACTACTATTGTGTGATTTCCTTTTTGTATTTTCTGAAGTATAAATTGCCCTTTCGCATCGGTTTTGGTTTGGAATTTCCCGATTTTTACGGAGGCATCTTGTAGAGGAGCGTTATTATGTAAATCCACTACCTTACCTCGGATTTCGTAATGCGTTTGTGACCAAAAAAATGAGAGTCCACAAAGCATCAGCACGAAACTGAACAGTCTTTTCACGATAAATGATAAATAGAGTTATAAGCTACTGATGAATTGCAAAAGAAGAAATTTTTTGCAATGAAATTTAAGACAAGAAGAGATTATGCCACTGGGGGACCTCTAAGTAGCTGAGATGAGAGGGTGATATTCCCAAATTTTTGGAAATAAGAATAAATGGCTTGGGAAAATATCCAATCCTGAACCCAAGTAAAGGAAAAAAACGCCATCTCTACTCCATGCTGATACTGAAAATAGAAACAAGAAAGACAGTCTTGGGTGTTCTCATCCTGTTCATCGGTATCATGGGATTCATCATGATGTTCATCAGTATCTTGAATGAAAGAGAAATGCGTATGGGAATTTTCCATGGCAGAATGCTCATGAAAATGAACCGAAAAGAAGGATACAAAAATATAGAGCACCAACATATATTGTGCTACAAAATACTTTTGTGAACATTTTTTCTGATTCATGGTGCAAATATAGAAAGTTTTTTCAAAATGAATGCTCAAATAGGAAATGAAAAATGGTTATTCTGGATAACTTTACTTTTTTTTCTATACTTTTTTGCCGTAAATTTGTGAACCAAAATAAGCCTATGCCTGTAATAACATTAACTACGGATTTCGGAAATAGAGATTATAGAGTCGCCCTCATTAAAGGGAGTCTTCTCTCTGGAGATGAGTCTGTTATGATATCAGAAATTACACATGATATTCGGGCGTATGATATAGAGCAGGCAGCTTTCATGCTTAGAAAATCTTACCGAGCTTTTCCCAAGGGAAGTGTACACATGGTGGCGGTGGACTGTCTGTTTCATCCTCAGCAGAAAAATTTGATTTATAAGGTGAATGAACATTATTTTCTCACAGCAGATAATGGTTTTATTAGTCTTTTACATCCTGAATTTGAACTGGAAGAGGTCTATGAGATTACTTATAACAATCGGTTTGATGATGTGGTAGAGTTCACACCTAGAGATATTTTCGTTCCTGCAGCATTACATCTTATCAAAGGAGGAATTCCCGAAATTGTAGGTAGAAAATTTACAACACCTGTGAGACTTTCTACGCTCAATGCGGCGTATAAGGATAAATTTATTGCAGGACAAGTGGTGCATGTAGATGGTTTTGGGAATGTCTGTTCTAATATTTCGAGGGAAAAATTTGAAGAATATCAAAGAGTTTATCCGAAATTTCTTATCCGGTTTAGAAATCATACCATGAAAAAGATACACCATAGCTATGCTGATTTTATTCCTGATTGGTCCAAAGAGAAGGATTTCCATGGAAAACCTATGGCACAGTTCAGTGAAGATGGATTTCTAGAAATTTTAATGTACAAGGGGAGTTTCCAAAATGGTGCCAGTAGTCTTTTAGGATTAAAAGAAGGGGAACATATCAATATAGAATTTATAGAAGAAAAATAAAAAAGTATTATTTTATAATACCATAGAAATACCTTATATTTGTCCGTCAGTAACATAAATAAATCTAAACCATAGAAAATGGCAGAATATAAACTATTACTTCCAAGTATGGGAGAAGGTGTGATGGAAGCTACCATCATTAGTTGGCTTTTCAAAGAAGGCGATACGGTAAAAGAAGATGAATCTGTAGTGGAGATTGCTACAGATAAGGTAGATTCTGATGTCCCTACGCCGGTTTCAGGAAAAATTGTAAAAATTCTAAAACAAAAAGATGAAGTAGCAAAAGTAGGGGAACCTATCGCTATTTTAGAAACCGAAGGTGCAGGAAGTACCGATGCTTCAGATGTGAAAGAAGTGGAAACACCGAAGACCGAAACGCCTACTGCACAAGATTTGGCAGAACTTCAAAAACCTTTGGAACAAAGTAATACCGTTGCTTTCTCTGGGGATTTGTATTTATCACCATTGGTAAAATCTATTGCTCAGCAAGAAAATATTTCGGAAGTAGAGCTAAAGACTATTGCAGGAAGTGGTTTAGACGGAAGAATTACAAAAGAAGATATTTTAAAATTTGTAGAAAATAGAGGGAAAACGCCTATGGCAGCTCCTGCTCATACCGTAGTAACTTCAGCACCAGTGGCTCAAGAAGCACCGAAGCCTGTCCCTGTAACTGTGGGAGAAGGAGATGAAATTATCCAAATGGATAGAGTGAGAAAAATCATTGCCGATGCCATGGTGAACTCTAAGAGAATCTCTCCGCATGTTACTTCTTTCATTGAATCTGATGTTACCAATGTGGTAAAATGGAGAGCAAAAAATAAAAATATTCTGGAAAAAAGAGATGGTGAAAAGCTTACTTTCATGCCGATTTTTGTTCGTGCAGTAGTAAAAGCCATCCAAGATTTCCCAATGATTAATGTTTCTGTAGATGGAGATAAAATCATTAAGAAAAAGAATATTAATATCGGTATGGCTACTGCCTTGCCAGATGGAAATCTCATCGTTCCAGTAATTAAAAATGCAGATCAGCTTTCCCTTTCTGGACTTGCAAAGGCTATCAATGACTTGGCACATAGGGCCAGAAACAAACAGCTGAAACCTGAAGATACCCAAGGTGCTACCTATACCATTTCTAATGTAGGAAGTTTTGGAAACTTAATGGGTACGCCTATTATTCCTCAGCCTCAGGTCGCTATTTTAGCGATTGGAGCGATAGTGAAAAAACCTGCTGTAGTAGAAACTCCAGAAGGAGATATGATAGGCATTCGTCAGATGATGTTCATGTCTCATTCTTATGATCACCGAGTGGTAGATGGCTCATTAGGAGGAATGTTCTTAAAACATGTTCATGATTATCTCCAAAATTGGGATATGAATACAGAAATTTAATAGAATTCTAATAAAACTATTCATAAAAAGCTGTTCGGTAAAATCGAACAGCTTTTTCAATGGAAATATATTTGCTCATTCTATAAGAATATAGTACTTTTAGAAAAAAATAAATAATGATAATATATGGTATTGATCGCTTGACTATCAGCGATGTAATGAATATTGTAGCCCATCCATCTTTAGCTACACTGGATGAACAAGCGAGAAAGCAAATCCTCAATTCTGAGAAAAATGTAAGAGCCATTGTGAATTCAGACAAAACCGTTTATGGGATTAATACGGGGTTTGGTCCGCTATGCGATGTAAAGATTTCTGAGGAGGAAACTGCACAGCTACAGCATAACCTCATCATCTCTCATGCGGTAGGTGTAGGGAAACCGATAGATGAAAAACTATCTAAAATCATGATGATAGCTAAAATTCATGCGCTTTCCAAAGGTTTTTCAGGGGTTTCTCTCACGGTGGTAGAAAGAATGATAGAAATGCTCCAGAAAAATATTATTCCTGTAGTCCCAGAACAGGGGTCTGTAGGTGCATCGGGAGATTTAGCACCGCTTTCGCATCTCGTTTTACCGCTTTTAGGTTTAGGGCAAGTGTGGCACGAAGGCGAAATTCATGATACTGCAGATATTCTTAAAAAATATGACCTTCAACCACTAAAGTTAGGTCCGAAGGAAGGCTTAGGATTGATTAATGGTACACAGTTTATTTTAGCACATGCTATTTTAGGGCTGGATAAAATGAAGTATATTTTAGACCTTGCGGATGTAGCGGCTGCGATGTCTCTAGAGGCATATAGAGGCTCGGCAAGCCCTTTTAAGAAGGAACTCCATGAAATCAGAGCATATAGCGGAACACAGGAAGTAGCAAAGAGAATGAGAAGGCTTTTAGAAGATTCTGAAAATTTGGCAGCTCATGAGTTTTGTGATAGAGTACAAGACCCTTACTCCTTAAGATGTGTACCCCAAGTACATGGAGCCAGTAGAAATGCCTATGAGCATCTGAAAGCCATGGCAGAAATAGAACTGAATTCGGTAACAGATAATCCTATTGTGCTGAGTGATGAAGAGGCAATTTCGGGTGGAAACTTTCATGGTCAACCGATGGCTTTGCCTATTGATTACGCTACACTGGCAGCGGCAGAATTAGGAAATATATCGGATAGAAGATGTTATTTACTATTGGAAGGAAAATTTGGTTTACCAAGACTTTTAGCGGAAACTTCAGGGCTGAATTCTGGTTTTATGATTCCACAATATACCACGGCGGCTTTGGTAACGGAAAATAAAACGCTTTGTTTTCCAGCTTCAGCAGACAGCATTCCTACCAGCTTAGGGCAAGAAGATCATGTGTCTATGGGAAGCATATCGGGAAGAAAGTTTAATCAAGTGCTGGATAACTTAGTAAATATTTTTGCAGTTGAACTCATGTTTGCGGCTCAAGGATTAGAGTTCCGTCGTCCTGCAAAATGTTCAGACATCATTGAAGAGAACTACGACCTTGTCCGTTCAGTGGTTCCAAAATTAGAAGATGATAGACTCATTGGGAAAGATATGCACGCATTGGCACAGCTGATTAGAGAAAGGGCTTTTGTAGTGGAGTGTTAAGTGTTTAAAATATTTTAAAGAGAAAAGCAGACGGAACTTTCGTCTGCTTTTATTTTTTAATGATTAAGGGTAGGGAATTGCTTTATCTTTTTCTAAAGGAAAATGGTAATTTTTAATCCGCTGTTGTATTTCTCGTTTTTCTTTGAGAATACTTTCTTTCGTATTCAGCTCTTTGTCTGATGCAATAGAATTTCCTTTTTCCACGAAATCTCCCAGTTCTTTTACTACATTATGATAGCTATCTAGTTTTATTTTGTGGTATTGTTTCAAGCTGATAGGGATAGGCTTTTTCCCATATCGCACTTCGAGAAAATCTGAAGTGTCAAATTTTTGGGGGAGATTGATGCTTTTGGTCATCCAGTAATGAAACCGTTTTTCCGAGTCATAGAGCTCAATGATTAGTCCTGGAAGCCCACGGAATTTATAAGGTCCCTCTTGTATAGGAAATATCATAGTAAACCATGCTATCCAGTCTCTCCCTCCATACTGTGCAGTTGCCTTTTGTAGAATAATTCCTTGCAGTTCTTTGGTTTCTTTTTGTATTTTCCAATTTATTTTGTCTTCAGAAGAAATTACAAAATAATCATAGCCATGAGCATAGAAGGTCTTATTGTGAAAACTTCCTTTTTTTCTGATGAGCAGCTGGTCTGTCTCGGTGTGTACTTGAATATTTTGTCCTGTTTTCCGAAGTGAATCTGCCTCTATATAGGCTTCGTCATAAAATTTGACTTCACCTTCACTTACATCCAGTATTGTTTTTGCTCTTACGGTATCCGTATTTTTTCTGATTACGAGGTCGTAATGAAATCTATGCCATTGTGCAGAAGCAAGGCTGCAAAGTAATAGCGTGATAATGAGAATAATTTTATTCATCTTTATTACTTAGATTTTAGTTAAAAGGGGTATCTGTCTATTGATTTAAGTGTATTCTGGTACTGTATCGTTTAAAATGATGTTTTTGTTTATACCAAAATCATTATTTTCGTAGCTAAAAGTTTTTTTCTTTGTAAATCAAACAAAAATAGTAAAATATAATTTTGTTTTTTAGTATATGAAATAAAAAAATACATTTTTTTGTAACAAAACGAAGAAAAAATCGACTTACTAGAGGAAGTAAAAAATAAAACTATTTTTATAATGAAGAAAATACTTAGTGTTGCTGCTGTTGCACTTATGGGAACAGTGATGAATGCACAACAAATCAAATTCGAGGAGTACAAACTCCCTAATGGGCTTCATGTCATCCTCCATCAAGATAATACGGTGCCAGTAATTACCACTGGTGTAATGTATAATGTAGGTTCTAGAGATGAGCAAGCAGGAAAAACAGGATTCGCACACTTTTTTGAACACTTACTTTTTGAAGGGACAGCTAATATAGAGCGAGGAGAGTGGTTTAAAATAGTTTCTTCTCATGGAGGACAGAATAACGCCAATACTTCTACAGATCGTACCTATTACTATGAGACTTTTCCTTCTAATAACCTAGAGCTAGGTCTTTGGATGGAAGCGGATAGACTTCGTCAGCCTGTGATTAACCAAATTGGAGTGGATACACAGAAAGAAGTAGTAAAAGAAGAAAAAAGACAGCGATTAGATAATCAGCCGTATGGAAAGTTCATGTACGGAGAAGCACTCAACCCGCATATCTTTGAAAAACATCCCTACAAAAATTCGGTAATTGGTTCTTTTGAAGATCTTTCTTCAGCTAAATTAGAAGATTTCCAGTATTTTAGTAAGAAATTTTATTCGCCTAATAATGCTGTTCTTGTGGTAGCAGGGGATTTTCAAACTGCTGAAACCAAAAAGATGATAGAAAAATATTTTGGTGTCATCCCAAGAGGTGCAGAGGTGGTGAAAAATTTCCCTAAAGAAGCTCCTATTACCAAAGCCAAAGAAGTAACGGAATATGATTCTAATATCCAGCTTCCACTTTTGGCAATTAACTATAGAACTATGGATAATAAATCTAAGGATGTCTATGCACTAGATTTACTTTCTAAATATTTGAGTGGTGGGAAAACTTCTGTACTCCATAAGAAATATGTAGATGAAAAGAAGCAAGCATTGCAAATTTTCGCGTTTAATCGTCAGATGGTAGATTATGGAATATATACCATCGGTGTGATTCCGCAGACGGGTGTTTCTTTGGATCAAATGAAAAACGAAATCCAAAAAGACATCGAAAAAGTACAAAACGAACTTATCTCTGAGGAAGATTATCAGAAACTGATGAACGCTACAGAGAATGATTTTGTATCTAGCCGTTCAGGAATAGAAAATATTGCACACCAGTTGGCAGATGCTTACATGCAAAAGGGAGCTACCTCTAAAATCAATACCGAGCTGGAGGATTACCGTAGGGTAACTCGTGAGGATATCCGTAATGTAGCTAGAAAATATTTAGGTAAAGACCAAAGAGTTATCGTGAACTATTTACCAAAACCTGCTGAAGATAAAAAATAACATTAACTGAACTAAAAAAAATGAAATCTAGAATATTATCCATTGCTGTAGCTTTTCTTTCACTTACTGCTACGGCACAAGTTAAAATCCCAATGCCAAAACCTGGTCCATCACCTGTAATTAATTTAGGGAAGGCCAATGAATTTAAACTCAACAACGGACTGAATGTTATCGTGGTAGAAAACCATAAACTTCCAAGAGTTTCGGTTACACTGACTATTGATAATCCTCCTTTTGCACTCGGAGCTAAGAAAGGGGTAGAGGATGTACTTAGCCAAATGCTCGGTACTGGAACTATTAAAGTTTCTAAAGATGACTTTAATAAAAAAATAGAGCAGATGGGGGCTAGAGTAAACTATTCTAGCGGTGGCGGTAGAGCATCATCATTAACCAAGTTCTTTTCCGAAACTTTCTCTGCTTTTGCTGAGGGGGCAGTTCATCCTAAATTTACACAAGAGGAATTCGAAACTGTAAAAACGAGAATTTTAGAAGAAATTAAATCTTCAGAGAAAAGTGTAGAAGCAGCGGCGGGGCGTGTAGAGGATGCTTTGGTCTATGGTAAAAATCATCCTTTCGGAGAGTTTGAAACCAAAGAAAGTGTGGAAAAACTTACTTTAGCAGATGTTCAGAATTACTATGATACTTATTATAAACCGAATAATGCTTACTTAGTATTCATCGGTGATATCACTGCTAAAGAGGCGAAAAAATTGGCTGAAAAGCATTTCAAATCTTGGAAGAAAGGAAATCTTAATATCCCTGCTTTCCCAGCAGTAAGCCCAGTACAAAAAACCAGCATCAGCGTAGTAGATATGCCTAATGCAGTTCAGTCTGTAGTTTCTGTGGCCTACCCAGTGAATCTCACTAAGAAAGATCCAGATTATTATGCCGTGCAGGTAGCTTCTACTATTTTAGGTGGAGATTTCGGCTCCAGACTCAATATGAATCTTCGTGAGAAAAATGCGTTTACTTATGGTGCAAGAGGTAGCGTGTCTGATTCTCGTTACATCGGGCAGTTTCATGCCACAGCTACGGTAAGAAATGCCGTGTCTGATGCTGCGGTGGTAGAAACGCTTAAAGAAATGAGAGAAATGGGGAAAGTAAAAGTAGATGCTAAGGAATTAGAAAATGTAAAAGCTAAATTCTTAGGAAACTTCATTTTGAGATTAGAAAATCCCGCTACTACTGCTTCCCAAGCATTGACTAAAAAAACGCATAATCTTTCTGACGCATTTTATACGGATTATATTAAGAATATTAATAAAGTAACTCCTGAAGATGTACAGCGTGTAGCACAGAAATATTTCCGTCCAGAGCAGGCTCAAGTCATTGTAACAGGTAAGGCATCTGAGATAGGAGATAAGCTAGAGAAATTAGGCTATCCAGTGCAGTACTACACAGCGTATGCAGAAAAAATGGAGAAACCGAAAGCGAAAAAAGTAGATGCTAATATTACAGCCACTTCTATTGCAGAGAAATACATTAATGCCATTGGAGGAAAAGCAAAGGTAGAAAAAGTTACCAGTACCAAGATGAATGCTTCTGCTACTGTACAAGGAATGGCACTGGATATGACCATGATACAGGCAAAAGGTGGAAAAATGAAGATGGAAGTGAAAATGATGGGCAATACCATGCAAAAAATTGCTTTTGATGGTAAAGATGGATTTCAGGAAGCTCAAGGGCAGAAAATGCCAATGAACGATGAGATGAAAAAGAAATTTGCCGAAGAAAAAGAAATTTTCCCAGAACTTCACTTTACAAATGCCAAAGTGGAAGGGCAGGAAAAATTTAATGGAGAAGAAGCTTTCGCAGTAAAAGTAGGAGAGAAAACGAATTATTACAGTGTAGCCACAGGGTTAAAATTAGGTTTTGTAGAAAACATGATGGGGCAAGCTATACCTACCTATCTTTCTGACTATAAGGAGGTAAATGGAGTAAAATTCCCTCACAAGATTTCACAAAATATGGGAGGAATGGAAATCGTTTTCGAGGTGAAATCTTACGAACTTAATAAAGCGAAAGACGCAGATTTTAAATAAAAAAATTTAAAATAATAAAAAAAGGCAGTTGCATAAGCAATTGCCTTTTGTTTTTTATGTAATAAATGTGTAAATTTGCCCATTAAAATTTCAGAACAAAAAATTATGAGCACTATATTTACTCTTCTCATGGTTCTTATCATGATAGCCTGTATTTTGGTAATGATTATTATCATGGCTCAAAATCCTAAGGGAGGTGGTCTTTCTTCAGCATTTGGGGGAACTTCATCGGCACAATTTGGTGTGCAGAGAACCAATGATTTTATGGAAAAATCCACTTGGATTCTTGGAGGTACTATCGCGGTACTTTGTCTTATTAGTGTGGTGATGACTACCAATCCTCAGGCAGTTAATAAATCTACTCCTAAAGTGGCACCCGTAGAAAATACTACAGGAACAAGTACAGCAGATAAGACTACGGAAGCAAAACCTGCAACTACGCCTACATCAGAAAAGAAATAAGGAATAACAAATTAAAAGATAAAGATAATACCTCCTAGATTTTGGGAGGTATTTTTGTGATGAAGAATACCATCATATTTAGGTGAAGAGTGCTTTTTTTGTATTTTATAGACTTGAAATCAAATAAAAAATAGTAGATTTGCAGGAAAATTTTTTCGAAAAATGAGAATTATTGTACCTATGGCGGGGAGAGGTTCACGCCTAAGACCGCATACACTTACAGTTCCTAAGCCATTAATTCCTATTGCAGGGAAGCCTATCGTACAAAGATTGGTAGAAGATATTGCTAAAGTAGCTAATGAACCTATAGAAGAAATCGCCTTTATTATCGGAGATTTTGGAGATGAAGTGAAGCAGTCTCTTGTGGAAGTAGCAGAAAGTCTTGGTGCTAAGGGAAGTGTATATGTGCAGGATGAGCCTTTGGGAACGGCACATGCCATTAAATGTGCTGAAAGCTCTATGCAAGGAGATGTGGTAGTGGCATTTGCAGATACGCTCTTCCGTGCAGATTTTCATTTAGATAAAAACTCAGATGGGGTGATTTGGGTGAAAAAAGTAGAAGACCCTTCCGCTTTTGGAGTAGTAAAATTAGATGACTATGGTTTTATAACAGATTTTGTAGAAAAGCCTAAAACTTTTGTTTCAGACCTTGCAATTATTGGGATTTATTATTTTAAATCGGCGGAGAAACTGATGGAAGAGATTAATTTCATCATGGATAGTGATATCAAGGTAGGCGGAGAATACCAACTGACCACAGCACTAGAAAATTTGAGACAAAAAGGAGCTAAATTTACTCTCGGAAAGGTAGATGACTGGATGGATTGTGGTAATAAAAATGCAACTGTAGATACCAATTCTAAAATATTGCAATATGAAAAGGATGCGTTTCAGGATTTCCCTGCTTCGGCAAGAATAGAAAATTCATTGGTTATTCAGCCGTGCTATATAGGTGAAAATGTAGAGATTATTAATTCCAAAGTAGGTCCTAATGTTTCTTTAGGTAATGGAACTAAAATCATCAGCTCTAATATAGACCATTCATTGATTCAGGAGAATACTCATATTAATCACGGGAATTTAAGTAACTCTATGATTGGCAATCACGCTCAGTATTTTGGTGTATCTAGGGAAATTTCTTTAGGAGATTACTCAGTGCTTGATTTTCTATCAAAAGATTAATTGTAGCAAAGCATTTTTTCAAATTATTTTGGCACTTTTTGTGTTACTTAGAAGCCATGCGATTAATTCTTAGCAGTTTTATGATGATTCTTGTTATGCTCTCATGTAAAACAAGAAGTAAGGCAGTGGAAAACTCACAGACCAGTAGTACGGATTCTGTGAGTGGCGGTGTGGACGGGCAGAGAGTAGCTACCACCTTGGCTTTTTATGAAAAAGTACTCATTCCGCCTAAGTTTACACAGCTGAAAATTACGGGTAAAGTAGAGGTAAATATTCCTAATACCTTTACACCGCAGCTCAATTCTACCATGTACATCGTTCAAGATGAAAAGATATGGATGAATATGAATGTATTATTCATCAATGCTGCAAGAGCTTTGGCCACTCCCAATGGAATAGAAGCGTATGTAAAAACAGAGCGTTCTTATATACAATCTGATTTTCATTATATCAATAATTTGCTTAATGTTAATTTTATTAATTATAAAACGCTAGAAAAACTACTGCTTGGTAGAACTTTTGTAAAGTTGAGTTCCAAACAGTATCAGATGCATAAAACAAAAGAAGGCTATACATTGGCATCGGTAGTACCCCAGCAGTTCAGTGATACGGATAATGAGGGCGTCTATCATGTAAAGCTAGAGTATGCAGAGAATTATGATTTGCTTAAAGTAGATTTACAAGACACAAAGTCTAAAAATAAACTATTCATAGAGTATTTAGAATGGGTAGATTTCGAGCAAATGAGGCTTCCTAAATATGTTAAAATAATTATAAAAGGAGGAAAATCGGGAGAAATTTTATTAGAAAACACGAAATTTGAAAGTCAAAAAATGAATACTCCCTTTAGTATTCCTAAAAATTATTCAAAAATAGAAATACAATGACCCGATATATCGTCTTCTTATCTACCTTTTTCTTTTTTTCTACTTCTGCTTTGGGGCAAAATAGAAAAGAGCAGTTGCAAAAACAAAGTGCTGAACTGAAAAAGCAAATTGCTAATATTAATGCTGAAATTGCTAAGTCTAAAAAAGAATCTAGAATTTCTGTAGCATATTTAGATAATGTGAATAGAAAGATTCAGCTTAGAGAGCAAGTCTATCAAAACACGCAAAAGGAAAAGAAATTTATAGAAGAAGATATTTATCTAAAACAACTGGAGATTAATAGGCAAAACCGTGAATTGGAAGTGCTTAGAAAGAATTATAAGCAAGTGCTGATTAATGCCTATAAAAATAGAGATGTTAATAATAAAGTAACTTTTATTCTTTCTTCCAAAAGTTTTGGTCAGGCCATTCGTCGTGTACAGTATTTGAGAAATTATAGTGATTATCAGACTAAACAGGCAGAAAAAATTACCAAAGCTAAAGAGGATCTGCAAAAAGCCATTGCCAGTAAGGAAAAGTCTGTAAACGAAAAACAAGCATTGCTTAAGAATCAACAAAAAGAACTCATTACCATTCAAGCAGAAAGGGAAGAAAAAGCTAGAGTGGTGGAAGAGTTTAAACAAAATGAGAAAAAACTCGTTGCCGAGCTACAGCAAAAACAAGCACAGCAGAGATCTCTGGAGGGGCAAATCAGAGCTATCATTGCTGAAGAAATTCGTTTAGCAAAAGCCAATGAAGAAGCCAGAAAAAAAGAAGAGGCAGAAAAAAGAAGAATAGCTAGAGAGGCTGCAGAAAGAGAGAAAGCAAGAATAGATGCTGAAAATAAAGCCCGAGCTGCTGCACTGGAAAAACAAAGAAAAGCAGCAGAAGCAGAAGCAAAAAGAGCCGAAGAGCTTATGGCAAAGAAAGCAGCTGAGGAGAAAAAAAGAGCTGAGAATGCAGCCAGAGCAGAAGCTACCGCAAGGGAAATAGCAAGAAGAGAGGCTGCGGCAAAAGAAGCTGCAGAAGCTGCAGCAAAAGCCAAAGCAGCTAATGAAAAACTAGCTGCAGCGAAAGCGGCAGAAGCAGAGCTAGAAAAGAAAAAGGAAGCAGAAAAAAAGGCAGCAGAAGCTAAAACAATGACTGACTTTGGAGTAACTACTTCATCTGCTAGTTTTGTGGCAAGTAAAGGAAAGCTCTCCATGCCTGCCTATGGAAGAATTACGCACAGATTCGGGAGACAACCTCATCCCGTGTTTAAAAATATTTGGGAAGAAAACCATGGCATCAAAATTGCGGTGAGTAAGGGTACTGCTGCTAAATGTGTTTTCCCTGGTGTGGTAAGTAGAATATTAGACGGTGGAGATGGTACTAGAACGGTGGTGGTGAAGCATGATGGCTATTTTACTACTTATGGGAATTTGGCATCTACCAGCGTAAAACAAAACCAAAAAATATCAGGAGGAACCGTTGTAGGAGTAGTGGGAGAAGATTTTGAAGGAACCCACACGCTAGAATTCCAAATTTGGAATGGTACTACTCCGGTAGATCCTGTGGGGTGGATAAACTAAAAAATACTACCTTTGTAGAAATAAAAAATAAGAATACAAATAATTAACAACTATAAATATGGGTGGAATAGGATTTAGAGAAATACTCTTATTATTATTAATAATCGTCATTTTATTCGGAGCTAAGAAAATTCCAGAACTTATGAGAGGAATGGGTTCAGGAATCAAGGAATTTAAGGACGCTGTAAAAGAAGATAAAAAAGAAACTTCTGAAAGAGAGAGCACCAATAACCCAAGCTAAATTCATGGAAAAACTCAGCTTTGCAAATAAGGCTTGGAATATTTTTCAGCAGGCAGTAGAGCAGTATCATGTTCATGATGATATCAATAAGATTCCCCAAAATCCTTTTCAAGAAGGTGGTTTGGAACATCTTTTGTTTAGTAAAAATTGGATTGATACCGTACAATGGCACTTAGAAGATATTATCAGAGATGAAAATATCCATCCTGATGAGGCACTGGTCATTAAAAGAAAGATAGATGCCTCTAATCAGAAAAGAACCGATTTGGTGGAATATATTGATGCTTGGTTTCTTCATCAGTATCAGGATGTTGTGTTGAAAGAAAATTTCAGGTTAAATACTGAAACTCCTGCTTGGGCTATAGATAGACTTTCTATATTGGTACTAAAAGTCTATCATATGAATATAGAAGCCCATCGTCAAGATGCTTCTGATGAGCATAGAGCTGCATGTGAGGAAAAACTTCGTATATTACTTTTGCAGAAAAGAGATTTGATACAATCTATAGACGAACTCCTCGGTGCCATTGAAAAAGGAGAGGTGAAGATGACTGTGTACAAACAAATGAAAATGTACAATGATGAAAGCCTTAACCCAATCCTTTATCAAAATAAAAAATAAATAATGGCAAAGTATATTCATGCATTTCTAGTTTTCTTATCTTTCTACTCTTGTAGCGTAGAGCATGTGAGCAAATCCCCTATGAATAGTGCATTTACTCAGGTGAGTGCGGCTCCCGTTTTAACTACGGTAAAAGCAATTCCTGAAGAATTAGAAATCAATGCTGAATTAGCCCGTCTTACCAATACAGCGGCATCTATTACTTATGTAAAAAATCAGGGGATTAATAAGGAAATAGATCTGCTGAAGCTCAATGTACAGAATTTTGTATACGCTTATCAAGCATACAATGTTCAAGGGCAAAAAAGGTATATGAAACAAATCCAAAATAGCTATAAGAGAATTTATATTTCAAAAACAAAAATGAACGAAGATGAGTTCCTAAAGCTCAATCATTGTTTGGTTAAGATAAAAGGAAGTCTAGCAGAGCTAAGCACTACACCTATAGAAATTTCTAATTAATATTTTTCAAAAAGAATGAAAATTCAAGCTCAAGCTTCCCTGCCTACTGCGTTTGGGGATTTTACCATTTATGCACTTTCGGAATCCCAAGAAGATTGGACTCCAGAACTTATTTTGGTGAGTAAAAATACTCAGTTGGATGATGTAGTAAATGTTCGTATTCATTCTGAATGTATTACAGGAGAAGTGTTTAGGTCAAAAAAATGCGAATGCGGTCCGCAGTTGGATGCAGCCATGCAATATTTTGGAGAAAATGGAGGAATATTAATTTATCTCCGACAAGAGGGAAGAAATATAGGTATCATTAATAAACTCAAAGCCTATGCACTGCAAGAACAAGGACACGATACTGTAGAGGCGAACCTCCAGTTGGGATTACCTGCAGATGGTAGAGATTTTCAGATGGTAACAGAGATTCTTACTCATTTCGGTGTGAAAAAAGTGAGGCTATTTACTAACAATCCTGAAAAATTGGCCATTTTCGAAAATCATGAAACCATAGAACTTGTAGAAAGAGTTCCTCTACAGATGCCTTCGCTTCCCGAAAATGAAGAGTATTTGGCGACTAAGAAAAACTATTTTAAGCATTGGATAGATTAATCATATAGAAATACAGGTGATTTATTTTTTGTTTAAAATATGAACATGATTGGATGGTATAAAAAATTAACTAATATTATGGATATTACTCAAATAGAGCCAAAGATTATTTGGAAAAATTTCGCAGCACTTAATGCGGTGCCTAGACCTTCTAAAAAGGAGGAAAAAGTAATCGCTTTTATTAAGAATTTTGGAGAAAATCTAGGATTAGAAACTTCTGTAGATGCCACAGGAAATGTGATTATCAGAAAACCTGCTACGGCTGGAATGGAAGATAGAAAAACGGTGGTACTCCAATCTCACCTTGATATGGTTTGCCAAAAAAATAATGATGTAGAGTTTGACTTTGAGACCCAAGGGATACAGATGTTTGTAGAGGGAGATTGGTTAAAGGCTAAGGGGACTACATTAGGGGCAGACAATGGCTTAGGCGTTGCTGCTATGATGAGTATTTTGGAAAGTGAAGATATAGCTCATCCTGCCATTGAAGCACTTTTTACTGTGGATGAAGAAACGGGAATGACGGGTGCCTTTGGACTACAGCCTGGGGTACTTACAGGAGATATTTTACTTAATCTGGATACTGAAGAAGATGACGAAATAGATATAGGCTGTGCCGGAGGAATAGATGTTACCGCTAATCAGTCTTTTGCTGTTGAGCATTTCTCAGGAGAAGCGGTAAAGCTTGAGATTAAAGGATTACAAGGAGGACACTCGGGGATGGATATCCATAAAGGATTTGGTAATGCCAATAAAATTTTGGCAAGATTTTTCTTCCTGGGTATAGAGCATGCTATTCAGTTGATAGAAATTAATAGTGGTGGGCTGAGAAATGCAATTCCTAGAGAAGGAACGGCCCTTTTTTCGGTTACGGACAGGGGAGTATTTCTTCAAAAAGCAGAGGTATTAAAAAAGGAAATAATAGAAGAGTTTCAAAGTATAGAGAAAGAACTTTCTATCCGCATAGAAACCATTGCTATGGAAGGTAATGCTATTAGAGAGCAAGAGTCTAAGAGAGTAGTTCAGGCGTTGCATGCTGCACATAATGGTGTTTTCCGTATGTCTCCAGATGTAGAAGATTTAGTGGAAGCCTCTAATAATGTAGCGAGGGTAGAACTGAAAAATGGAGATTTACAAGTACTGAACCTAACTCGCTCTTCGGTGGAATCTTCAAAAATGCAGGTAGCAAATCAGCTTAAATCTGTATTTGAATTGGCAGGAATAGAAGTGCAATTTTCGGGTTCTTATCCAGGATGGAAACCTAAACCAGGGGCGGAAATCATAAAAATCATGGAGGGAATTTATGAAAAAGAGTTTGGTGGAAAGCCTAATGTAGTGGCTTGTCATGCAGGTTTAGAATGTGGTATTATCGGTGCTAACTATCCTAAAATGGAAATGGTAAGTTTCGGACCAACCATCCGAGGAGCCCATTCACCAGATGAAAGAGCCAACATACCTTCAGCACAGAAATTTTGGAAATTTTTACAAGAGATATTGAAAAATATTCCAAAGAAGTAATGAATAGATGAGTTGTTTTTATTAAATTTCTAATATAAAACCCCGACTTTTGCTTTTCGCTAAATTCGGGGTTTATTATCAATATGAGAAATTTTTAGGCAATGTGGTAAAAAATGGTACTTTTATAATTGATAAAAAATGCTTATATTTCGCACATTGATTGGAAGAGGAAACAAGCTCTGCTGAGGAATAAGCGAGAAAAAGCGAATAGCTTTTACGAAGGTTACGAACATAGTTCATTGTCAGCAATACAATCAATGTTCAAAACGATAGTTTTAGGGGTGAGTTTTTCTCACCCTTTTTTATTAAAACTATCGGATGAACCCTATGGCTAAAAAAACCTTATCCCCCTTGATTTTTAAAATATAAATACCATTTTATAAAGTTCTTTTTAGCCTCAAAACGAAGTCCTCTATGCAAGGTTAATTTCTCTTTCAAATGCGTAAAATAGGCTTCTAAACGATTGGTAGTATAAGGGATTTCACTATCTTTCAGATATGCAAACATATTGGGTAAGGCATTGATAATATGATAAGTAGCTAAGTGTAGATTTTTATGTTTAAACCACTGAAATCCAGATTCTTCATTCATTGATTTTTCTTCTATAAAATATTGATTTTCAACATACCACTGGTAAAATCTATTTACCCAATCGTTAGCCTGTTCATTGGTTTTTAGATGCGTAATTTCTTTGGATAAACACAAAAGCTGTTGGCTAATAAAATGTTTTGGGCTACCACTTAAATAGTTCTTAATCTGTCGTTTAATATGCACTAAACATCTTTGGATAATCACCTCTGGAAACACCTTTTTTACCGCTCCTAAAATAGATTTATGCCCATCGCAGGTTACACTGTAAACTGCCACATTCAGCTTCTTTAAGTTTTCCAAATCTTGCTTTATATCACGAAGTTTTTCCTTGTTGGTTTGGCGGTAAAGTTGCACATATCGAATGTCATAATCGTAGTAGAGTATCAGGCATAATCCATTGGAAAAGTAGGTGCCATCAATCAAGAGATGAACCTTTGTCTTGCTTTTGATGCTGAGGGTAGGAACTTGTGAAAGGTAATGTTTAAAGAGGTTTTGAAGGGTAGATTGGCTCATTGAGCTATCCCTCGAAAGGGTTTTATAGACTTGCCTTTCCATTATCCATTTTCTGAACCAAATGAATTGATTTTTTCTTTTTACACCAATGTTTTTAATCGTAAAATTTGCCTGACAATCTCCACATTGAAAGCGTTGTTTTCCATTTCTTTTTCCTTTTTTGATGATGTGATTAGAATCACAAACTGGACATTTTTTATTCGTTTTGGACATAAAATAAGAGTTATAATGAAACCACTTTCATTATAACTCTTATAAGTCTATAAAAGACAATGCTTTACAAGGTTTTTAAGCACCATTTTTTGTTATATTGTCAATTTTTAAATAGTTTGTTAATTTGTGGATTTTCCGAATATGCTTAATTAAATAATGCAGTTTCTTCCCCTTTGTCCACAGGATATTGTTCTGTGAAACATCCGAAGCAGTGGTGAGAGGAACCTAATATCTCTTTAAGGTTATCCAAGTTTAAAAATTCTAATGAATCCACACCTAAATATTGTCTTAGTTCTTCCTTGGACATATTAGCAGAGATAAGGTCGTCCTTAGAAGGAGTGTCAATGCCTAAAAAGCACGGTGCTGTGATGGGAGGAGACACACTTCGGAAGTGAATTTCCTTAACTCCTGCATCTTTTAAAATTTTTACTAATCGTTTAGAAGTGGTACCTCTTACGATGGAGTCATCAATGATGACCACTCTCTTTCCTTTAATTTCGTGGATAATAGGGTTGAGTTTTAAATTCACTATTCGTTCTCTCATCTCTTGTGTAGGGATGATGAAAGACCTCCCGATGTATCTGTTTTTTACCAACACAGGACGGAAAGGAATTCCTGAAACCTTAGAAAAACCTATGGCTGCTGGAACACCAGAATCTGGCACTCCAATCACAATGTCTGCATCTACAGGAGCCTGTTCCCATATTTTCTCGCCTGATTTTTCTCTTACATCATATACATTAATGCCTTCCATTTCAGAGTCCGGTCTTGCGAAATAGATGTACTCAAAAGAGCATATTGAGTTTTGACAATCCTTTTTTACTTGATAGCTCTTTAAGCCTTCTTCGTTTTCACTGGTATAGATAATTTCTCCAGGAAGAATATCTCTCTCATATACCGCACCGATGGCATCTAACGCAGCCGTTTCAGAAGCTACGGCATAGCCGTCATTGATTTTACCCAAAACCAAAGGACGGATACCATGGAAATCTCTAAAAGCGAAGAATTTATTTCGGGTGATGCCTACCACGGAGTAAGCTCCTTCTATTTTTTCCATTGTAGCTTTAATGGCACCTCTAAGTCCTAAGTCTAAGTTTTTTTGAATTAATCGAAGAATCACTTCGGAATCTGAAGTGGCACGGAAAACCACCCCCTCAGCTTCTAACTCTTTTTTAAGTTGGTGTGCATTAGTTAAGTTTCCATTGTGAGCAATAGAGAGGATGATTTGGTCGTATTCATTTTTGGCAAAAAACGGCTGATAATTGTATTTCTTCTTATCTCCCGCCGTGGTATATCGTGTATGTCCAATGACTGAATTTCCCATGAATGCCTCAGGGTTTTCTATTTCTTTGTACACATCAAGTACCAGCCCCTCGTCCTTAATATTTACTATTTTGCCACTATTAGATACTGAGATGCCACATGCCTCCTGTCCTCTATGTTGTAAAGCGAAGAGTCCGAATTGGGAAAGGGAAAAAGTATCGGTAATTTCAGGGGTGTACATTCCGAAAATTCCACACTCTTCTTGTGGTGCATCTATCTGCTCTTCTTTTCGGGTGCGAAAAAGATTTCTACCATAAGCCTCATTTTTAAATATACTGAGGTAATTTTTTTTATGGTGTATATGTTCTTTGTTATTCTTTTTCATGCGATTATTTATTCAGCACTTTTTTTAGTCTTTCGTAAATTTCTACATAGGCTTCCGTAACTTCTCCAAGGTCTCTACGGAATCTGTCTTTGTCTAGTTTTTTCATGGTATCCTTGTCCCAAAGTCTGCAAGTGTCAGGAGAAATTTCATCTGCAAGAATGATTTTTCCGTCTGATGTTTTTCCCAGTTCTATTTTGAAATCTACCAAAATGATATTCATTTTATCAAAAAGCTCGATGAGCAGATTATTGATTTTTGCAGTGAGTGCATACATTTCATCCAATTCTTCTTTGGTGGCAGCACTTAAGAAAATAGCATGATAGTCATTAATGAGTGGATCTCCTAGGGCATCATCTTTGTAGCAAATATCAAAAATGGTAATAGGAGATTTAGTTCCTTCTTCTACACCTAATCTTTGTGCCATGCTTCCCGCAGCATAGTTTCTTACCACCATTTCTAATGGAATGATAGATACTTTTCTTACTAATTGCTCTCTTTCATTAAGGTGTTTTATGAAGTGGGTAGGGATTCCTTTTTCCTGTAAATACTCAAACAAAAGGGTAGTGATGGCGTTATTCATTTCGCCTTTTAGATCAAACTGTCCTTTCTTCTGAGCGTTAAAAGCTGTGGCATCGTCTTTAAATTTTACGATGACTTCCTCTGGGTTTTCCGTTGCAAAAATTTGTTTCGCTTTACCTTCGTAAAGCATTTCTCCTTTCGTTGCCATAATGATTGTTGGAATGATGATATAGGTTATTAATATAATTACAAGTGTTAATTTTTGTAAATAAAAAAAGGACGATATTATTCACCGACCTGCATTTTTTTATAAGATTGTACCGAAATTTTTTGTCTGAACATACGGGCATACACACTCCCGAACGCTTCGTGTGATTTTTGTTTGAGAAATCTAATGATAGAACGCCGAAATGTTTACTCGCTATCATTCCACAAATATACGCATTTTTTAAATGTTTAAAATACTATTTCTTATCTAGTGTAATTTGGAATGAATACAAATAACTTTCTTAATGAAAAAGGATATTAAAAAGACTCGAATAATCAAATTATCAGGACTTTTTTCTATTATTTAATCTGTTTGTTATTTACAATGTACAAAGTAAAAAGACTTTTGGAATATGGTTTTTTATTTGTATTGTTTTAGAATAAAGGGCATTTGTTTCATTGAAAACTTTGGGAAGCGTTAGAGATTTTGTGTCTCTGAAAAAATCTTTGTTTAGCTTCTCGTTTTAATCGCAAAGGAATATGAAGTGTACTAATTTTTAATAAAATCATTTGTATATGCCCTTGTTTTAATTCATTAATGATTAGGTTCATCCAATAAGTCGATATAATTTCAATAACAAAAAAAACAATCACCCAGTACAGGTGATTGTTTTTTATAGATTACCAAATTTTTATTCTATCTTTTGGAGCCTTATACATTTTATCTCCTGGTTTTGTATTAAATGCTTCGTGGAAAGCGTCTAAATTCATTAATGGAGCGAAAGCTCTGTAATATCCTGGAGAGTGTGGGTCTGTTTTCACTTGGTTTTGGATGTACTTCTCGGTAGATTTTGTACGCCATACTGTTGCCCAGCTCATGAAGAATCTTTGGTCTTGCGTAAATCCACTGATAGGAGCCACCTGCCCTTTGTCCTTAAGGTACATTTGGAGTGCTTCGTAAGCTACTGCTACACCACCAAGGTCTCCGATGTTCTCTCCACTGGTAAATTTACCATTTACGAAGATGCCTTTGATAGGTTCATATTGGTCAAACTGAGCGGCCAATTGGTTTACTTTTTCATCGAAATTTTTTCTATCGGCATCTGTCCACCAGTTTTTGAGGTTACCATCACCATCAAATCTAGCTCCTCCATCATCAAATCCGTGAGAGATTTCATGTCCTATTACCGCTCCTATTCCCCCGAAGTTTACTGCAGGATCTGCCTTGAAATTAAAGAAAGGAGGCTGAAGGATGGCTGCAGGGAATACTATTTCATTATTCGTAGGGCTATAGTAAGCGTTTACCGTTTGTGGACTCATACCCCATTCTTGTTTATCTACAGGCTTCCCTATTTTGTTAAGGCTTCTTTGGTAGTTCCACGCAAAAAGGTTTTTCAAGTTATCGAAATAAGTACCTCCTTGGTTTGGGGAAATCATTTGTAATTGGCTATAATCTTTCCACTTGTCAGGGTAAGCAATTTTCACAGCGAATTTAGAAAGTTTTTCTTGTGCTTTCACTTTGGTAGCATCAGACATCCAGTCCAGTTCATCTATTCTTTTAGCAAAGGCCTTACGAATATAGTTTACATATTCTTCCATCTGAGATTTGGCTTCTGCTGGGAAAAACTGATCTACATAGAGCTTACCGAATGCTTCTCCTAAAATGCCATTAATCAGGCTAAGTCCTCTTTTATCCATAGATCTTTGTTCCTTTTGCCCCTGCATATATCTTGAATAGAAATCAAAACTGAGGTCATCAGAAGTTTTGTCCAAGTTAGAAAGATTAGCTCTATACAGGTGAAATTTCAGATAATCTTTAATAAGGGGAAGATTTTTCTGGTTAATGGTTTGGTCTAAATTTTCATAATATTTTAGCTCACCGATGATTACTCTATCTGTTTGTACTCCAGCATTGGTAAGGAATTTAGGGAGGTTAATATGCTTAGAAACGCTCGCTAGTTCCGAAATGGTTTTAGGGTTATATCTTCTGTTGGCATCTCTGCTTTCTTCATTGGTCAAAAGTAAATTTGCCAAAGATTTTTCAAATTCTACTAATTTTTTTGCAGCAACACCTGGATTCTTATATTTTAGTTGTGCATAAAGCTTTTCCGCGAATTTGGTATATTCTTCTAAAGTCTTAGTATTCGCATCGTTTTTCTTTTGGTAGTAGTCTTTTCCCAAGCCTAAAGAAGGGCCGTTGAGGTACACAGCATTCATTTTAGAGTTTTTTAAATCCGTGTACACAGACCAACCATAGAGTCTATTTCCTCCATTTCTGGTGGCTTCATCCATGTATTTTTGGAGGTCATTAAGATTTTTAATGGCATCTATTTTCTTAAGATGTCCCTCGATAGGGGAGAGCCCTAATTGGTTTCGGGTATTCCAGTCTGTATAAGTGCCGTAAAGTGCTTGGATTTTTTGTCCTTCCGAACCTTGTGGATAGCTTTCAGAAAGGATTTTATTGAGAATACTGAGTGAATTATTATCTGTGTCTTCTCTAAGTTTGTTAAAAGATCCCCAGCTTGCTTTATCCGATGGGATTTCTGTGGTTTTGTACCAATTTCCATTTACAAAATTGAAAAAATCATCTTGCGGACGCACATTTCTGTCCATGTGGCTTAGGTTAATACCATGCTCTGCGTAGGAAATGCTTTCTTCTTTTTTAATTTCTTGAACAGTAGTATTTTCTGTTACTTTTTTTTGTGTATTACAAGACTGAGCAGCAAAAATAAGTGCCAATCCTAATACTGAATATTGTAATTTTTTCATAAACGATTTTTTATCACCGCGAATTTACTGAAAAAAAATAGGTTGTGTAGTGGTTTTAGATTTTTTTATCAATTCAAAACCGTAATTTTGCCCTCTAATATTTTACTTTTATGAGAAAAACACAAATTACCATTGATGTAGAGCTAGATGATAATCATATTCCTGAAAAAATATCTTGGAATGCCCAAGATGGTGGCGTAGAAAATCAAGAAACAAAAGCAACGATGATTTCCGTATGGGATGATAAAAAATTTGAAGCACTTAGAATAGATCTTTGGACGAAGGATATGCCTTTGGACCAAATGAAAATGTTTATCCATCAGATTATGCACTCCTTAGCAGTTACTTATCAGAGAGCTTCTGGGGAAGATGATGTAGCCAGATGGATGGAAGAAATGGCTGAAGAGTTCGCTGTAAAATCTGCTATAAAAATGTAATACAATGAAATTTAATACGAAAGTGATTCATGGAGGGCAACATACGGAGCCTGTAACAGGGGCAGTAAATGTACCTGTATTTCTTACTTCTACCTTTAAGCAAAAAAGCCCTGGCGTACACAGTGGCTACGAATATTCCAGAGCAGCAAATCCTACGCGTCAGGCATTAGAAGATGCTTTGGCAAGTATAGAAAATGGAGCCAGAGGTTTAGCATTTTCTTCAGGATTGGCAGCCATAGATTGTGTGATGAAATACTTACAGCCTGGAGATGAAGTGATTGCTTGTGATGATTTATATGGAGGTTCTTACCGAATGTTTACAAGGCTTTTTGAAAAATACGGATTGGTCTTTCATTTTGTCAATATGGATTCTATGACCAATATAGAGGAGCGAATGAATGACAAAACACGATTAATTTGGCTAGAAACGCCCACTAATCCTTTGATGAAATTGATTGATATAGAAAGTGTATGTAAACTGGTTCAAGGTAAAGATATTTTAGTAGCGGTGGATAATACTTTTGCTTCGCCTTATCTCCAGAAACCTTTGGATATGGGAGCAGATATCGTGATGCATTCGGCTACGAAGTATTTAGGTGGTCATTCTGATGTGATTGCAGGTGCACTGATTACCAAAACTCCTGAGTTGGGAGAAGCACTTCATTTCTTGCAGTTTGCGGGAGGTGCCACTTTGGGACCTCATGATGCATATTTGGTGCTAAGAGGTATTAAAACTCTGGCACTGAGGATGCAGAGGCACTCTGAAAACGGAATTCAGGTGGCAGAATATCTATCTCAACATCCAAAAGTAAAATCAGTGATTTATCCAGGTTTGGCTACTTATCCTCAGCATGACTTGGCGAAAAAACAAATGCAAGGTGGTTTTGGTGGTATGGTTTCTTTTAATTTTGTATCGGGGAAAAAGGAAGATGCAGTAGCATTTTTAGAGAAATTGAAAATCTTTACCCTTGCCGAATCATTAGGGGGAGTGGAATCTCTTGCCAATCATCCTGCACTGATGACCCACGCTTCTATTCCAGCAGAAAAACGAGCAGAAATAGGCATTATCGATGATCTGATTCGGCTCAGTGTAGGCATAGAAGATATTTCTGATGTATTGGCAGATTTAGAAAATGCATTAAGTTAAATTAATGGAAATAAAGGAAATAGCCGAGAGATTAAAAAATGGAGAAACATTGCTTTATCCCACAGATACTTCTTGGGGACTGGGTTGCGATGCTATGAGCGTAGTGGCGATAGAAAAATTGTATCAAATCAAAAATCGCTCTAGAGAGAAATCCATGATTATTTTGGTGGATAGTGAACAGAGGCTACAGTCTATTGTAGATGTGCCAGAGATGGCATGGGAAATTATAGATTTGTCTGAAAAACCGGTAACCATTGTGTATCAAAATCCTCGAAATTTACCTAAGGAACTTTTGGCAGAAGATGGAAGCATAGGCATACGAATAGTGAAAAATGATTTTTGTAAGCAATTGATTAGAAGGTTGAATGCCCCTTTGGTATCTACTTCGGCAAATATCAGTGGACAGAAAAGTTCGGTACACTTAAAAGACATTAGCTCCGAAATTAAAGATGCGGTGGATATAGTAGTAGATGAGCAGTATGCTACACCCAATGTGTATAGTGCCTCCTCGGTAATTAAAATTTGGCCTGATGGACAAATTAAAGTGTTAAGGGAATGATTTTTTCAAAATAACAATGAGCTGGATTATTTTAGTCATCGCAGGGCTTTTTGAAGTGGCATTTACCTTCTGTTTGGGAAAAGCAAAAGAAGCGGAAGGGAATATTGCCTATTTATGGTATGCAGGGTTTGTGGTGTGTACTATTATTAGTATGAGTTTGCTCACTAAGGCTACAAAAGTACTTCCTTTAGGAACGGCGTATGGCGTTTGGACGGGTATAGGAGCTGTAGGTACCGTGATTGTAGGGATTATAGTGTTCAGAGAACCTGCTAATTTTTGGCGTTTGTTTTTTATTTTCACGCTCATAGCATCTATTATTGGGTTGAAAATGAATCATTAATTTTTTTATATTGATTTTTTTTAATTATTTTTGGAAAGTAAAATTGAGACGATGGCATAAAATTACCCTTGATTTTAAATTTAATTATTATGAAAAAATCTGTAGTTGTGGGACTATTGTCCTCGGTGTTTTTATTGTCAGCGTGTAGAGAAGACGAAACTTATGACCCTGTACCGTTTTATAAGTATGATCTTTCTACCTCTTGGAAAATAATGTCAATCACCAAAGATGGAGTGGATATAGGCAATGGGAGTCTGTATAATCTTTGTGCTAATGGAAAAGATGTTCGGGCGTATGTTCGGTATGAAGATACAAATAAATTTGATGGAGCTTCCATTCTCTACGAACCTACCGCTGTACCTGATAGTTGTGGAATCCAGAGTCTAAATCAATTTCAAGCCCATTTGGATAGGGAAAAACTTACGATGGATTTCGGAACTGAAACCATTAATGCCACTATAGTAAAGCTCAAAAATGGAGAACTGATTTTAGAATATGAACTTACAGGCGGTGCTGGAAGTGATTATTGGGGATTAGGTGGAGGAAAATACCGAGAAGTTCTGAAGCACTAAATGGTTTTGTGTCATGGATTCACTTTAAAAAATTGAATAATAGGTTATGATACAGGAAGACATTGATTCTACAATCATTTCCTATTGATATAGGATTAAAAAGCCACTTCATTTCCGATGAAGTGGCTTTTTAATAGTATTGAATCTATAATTATTTTTTCAATTCTTTAGAAAGAAAATAATAGAAAAACATGGCTTTCATTGGTTTGGAAAGCTGAATTTTTCTTGGGTTCTCAGGTTTTGCAAATAAGAGCGAAAGGTAAGACTTATCAATGCCTATTTCAGCAGTAAGATCTTTTCTTTTTAGCCCATATTCATGCATTTTGTCATTAATCCATTCAGTGGTTACGCCACTGATTTTCTCCAATACTTTCTCACTATTACTCATAAGATTTTAAAATTTTTGTTAAATATTTTTTACTTTTTTGTTTTTTATTGCTGTTCGAAAAACATTTCTGTTTTTCTTTTATCTTCGTCTAAGCATTGTATTAAGCCATCCACCGAAGGGAATTTAATTTGCTCATGAAGAAAATCTCTGAAAACGACCTTCAATTCTTTTCCATAAATATTTCCAGAAAAACCAAGTATATGTACTTCTGCAGATACTTCTTGTCCATCAAAGGTGGGGTTATTCCCAATGCTGAGCATCCCTGGGTAAAAGTCATCTCCGAGATATACCTCTACAATATACGCACCAAACTGAGGTAAAAGTTTGTTTTTTTTGAAAAAAATGTTTGCGGTAGGATAACCTATGGTGCGTCCTAATTTCTTTCCATGGACGATCTCGCCTGAAAAAAAATAATTATACCCTAGTAAATTATTCGCTTTTTTTATTTCACCATTCAGTAATGCATTTCTTATTTTGGTAGAAGAAACTATTTCTCCTTCCACTTCCATAGCATGAGCTTTTTCTAGTGTGTACTGGTATTCTGTGGCTAGATTTTCTAGTAATTCAAAATTTCCACTTTTGTTTTTACCAAACACATGGTCATGCCCTATGACAATATGCTTTGCTTTTAAATGATGCACTACTACATTTTGGATAAATTCTTTTCCACTCAATTGACTAAAATTTTGGTCAAAAGGTTGAAAAATGACATTATCCACTCCTGATTTTCGGAAAAGTTCTATTTTTTCATCTTGTAAAGTTAGATGCTTGAGGGGATCTTGTGGATTAAAAAATAACCGAGGATGCGGTTCGAAAGTAAGCAGGGTAGAGGACAGATTTTCAGTTTTTGCTTTTTCCACAATACGCTGAATGATAGCGGTATGCCCTATATGGACGCCATCAAACATGCCAATAGAAAGAGCAGTGTTTAGGGGGGGTGAAAATTCTTTGTAATCCCTGAATATTTTCATTTGAAGTGTGAATAATTCGGTGCAAAAATAGTAAAAACGATAATTTTTTCAATAGTGAAATGAAAAATACAATAATTTTTAGAGTTAGAGATTATAAAAACTCATGTTTTTACAAAAAACCGAGTGTTTTAGTAAAAAAGACGATAAATTGCAAACATGATAAAAATCTTATTCATAGTACATTGTAAATTTGATTATTAATATGTATATTTGCACCCAAGAAAAAAAAATAGAATGGCAAACCAAATAAAAGGAAAGATTTCTCAAATCATTGGGCCGGTTATAGATGTTGTGTTTTCAAATGAAGCAGAGCTTCCAAAAATCTATGACGCACTTGAAGTAAAAAAAGACAATGGTGAAACATTGGTCTTAGAAGTTGAACAGCATATTGGTGAAGATACAGTGAGATGTATCGCTATGGACGCTACAGATGGTCTTAAAAGAGGACAAGATGTAGAAGGTCAAGGTCGCCAAATTACTATGCCTACTGGTGAGTCTGTGTATGGTCGTCTATTTAATGTAGTAGGAGACGCTATTGACGGTTTGCCACAAGTAAGCAGAGAAGGAGGACTTCCTATTCACCGTGAGGCTCCTAAATTTGACCAATTATCTACCTCTGCAGAAGTGCTTTTTACAGGGATTAAAGTAATAGACCTTGTGGAGCCTTATGCGAAAGGAGGAAAGATTGGTTTGTTTGGTGGTGCAGGAGTAGGTAAAACGGTATTGATTCAGGAATTAATTAATAATATTGCAAAAGGACACGGTGGACTTTCTGTATTCGCAGGAGTAGGGGAAAGAACGCGTGAAGGGAATGACCTTTTGAGAGAGATGCTTGAGTCTGGAATTATCAAGTATGGTGATGAGTTTATGCATTCTATGGAAGAAGGTGGATGGGATCTTACTAAAACAGATCTTGAACTGATGAAAGATTCTAAGTGTACTTTCGTATTCGGTCAGATGAATGAGCCACCAGGTGCAAGAGCTAGGGTAGCCCTTTCTGGTCTTACCATTGCAGAATATTTCCGTGATGGAGATGGACAAGGACAGGGGAGAGATGTGCTTTTCTTCGTAGATAATATTTTCCGTTTTACTCAGGCAGGTTCAGAGGTGTCTGCTCTTCTTGGGCGTATGCCATCTGCGGTAGGTTATCAGCCAACTTTGGCATCTGAAATGGGTGCAATGCAGGAGAGAATTACTTCTACTAAAAACGGATCTATTACTTCTGTACAGGCGGTATATGTACCTGCGGACGACTTAACTGACCCAGCTCCAGCAACTACATTTGCTCACCTAGATGCTACCACAGTATTAGATAGAAAAATTGCTTCATTGGGTATTTATCCTGCGGTAGATCCTTTGGCTTCTACTTCTAGAATTCTTACACCAGAAATCCTTGGAGAAGACCACTATAATTGTGCTCAGAGAGTAAAAGAGATTCTTCAAAGATATAAGGCACTCCAAGATATCATCGCAATCCTTGGTATGGAGGAACTTTCAGAAGAAGATAAATTAGTAGTATATCGTGCAAGAAAAGTTCAGAGATTCCTTTCTCAGCCTTTCCATGTAGCAGAACAGTTTACAGGAATTCCAGGTGCTTTAGTGGATATTAAAGATACCATCAAAGGGTTTAATATGATTATAGATGGAGAGCTAGACCATATCCCAGAAGCTGCGTTTAACTTGAAAGGAACCATCGAGGAAGCGATAGAGCACGGTCAAAAAATGCTTGCTGAAAACGCATAATAAAAATTGTTTCTGGCTGATGGTGATTTGCTATCAGCTAGAAGCTAAAATCTTGTGAATTATGAAGATACAAATATTAACTCCAGAAACTGTAATTTTTGATGGCGAGGTAGATTCAGTACTTTTGCCAGGAAAAAATGGTGAGTTTCATATTATGAAAAATCACGCCGCTATCGTTTCTGCTTTAGAATACGGAAAAGTAAAAATTTTCGTAAAAGATATTGAAGAAAAATACGCTAAGCATTTTACCAAAGAAAATAGACCTGAATCAGTCTATGCTTTTCCTATCAAAAGTGGTGTATTAGAATTCAATAGCAATAAGGGTATCATCCTTGCAGAATAATTTGTAAAAAAACTTTTTTCATACGGAGCCTTCTTTTTCCCTTGGGAAGAGAAGGTTTTTTTATTTAGATTTGTTACGCATTTATTGAAACAAATGATGAAAAATACACGCTTTATTTTCTTTTTCTTTTTTCTGTACACTGTTTTTATTAGTGCACAGTCATCTCTTGGTTCTTTTGTGATACCTCATTTTAAAAATATAGATGAAATGATGGTAGATGACTATGGAAATCTTTATCTCCAAAATCAAAGCCATTTTAATTTGATAAAAACAGATACCTTAGGTAATGAATTAGGAAGAGTACAGCTGACAATTCCTTTTAAAGTTCAGCCTATTGGTAATCATTTGAATATCATTCTTTTTTCTGAACAAGCACAAGAAATAAAAATGTATGACCAATATTTCACTGAGATTCAAAAAATAAATTTGCAGCATATAGGTTATATTACAGCGGCATATCTCCAAGATTCACAAAACTTATGGCTAATAGATACGGCCAATAGACGCATTATTCAGTATAATTTTCGGCAGGAAAGAGTAATAAACGCCACCACCATTTCTTCAGATATTACGGGGATTAAAGAATTACTATTTTTTAACAATCAATTTTTTGTGCTTCGGGATGATTTTTTTGAGGTCTATGATTCCCGATGGAATATCATTTTTTCTCATGCTCTAGATATGCCTTATCGGCTTCGTAGGGAAAACGAAAGAATATTGATTTTTGCTTCTCAGCATATATGGATCTATGAAAAAGGGCAACTGCAAATGTTCAGAGATGTACAAAAATCAACGCTTGTAGATAAGAATAATTCACACATTTTTTATTTACAAAATGGACAACTGACCACTGAAATCATTCCTAAAAGTAATTAATCATTCTTAAAAGTGATGAATTATTCCAAAAAGTAATGAGTCATGAGAAAAAGGAATGATGGTATTGGAGAAAAATGAAATTTTAAATTACAAGCTCGTCTTGACTTTTTATTTCAAACTATTATTCCAAAGTACTTTGCCAAGTTTTTATTTACCCATTAATAAATTTCTTTATCAAATAAGCCAAGACAACTTTTGTATAAGAGAACAGAGACAAGGTATATCCTTGTCTCTGTTCGTAGTCATTGAAACAATAAAACTGATATTAAATCATACTGTAATCATTTAATTTTGCAGGAAGTTAGGAGTACTAATTTTATCTGGATATTTTTAAAAATCGATAAATTAACATCACTGCGGAAATCGTAAGCCCAACTCCTAAGGCTATCCACATTCCCAAAGCCCCCATTTGTCTCATTACACAGAGGTAATAGCCTAAAGGGATGGTGATTACCCAATAAGCGATAAAAGTGATGATGCTGGGGATTTTTACATCTTGTAAACCTCTTAAGGCACCTAATGTGGTTACTTGGATACCATCAGAAAGCTGGAAAAGTGCAGCGATGACCAGCAGCTGAGAGGCTAAAGAGAGTACTGCGGTTTCCTCTTCTTTGGTGAAATACTGTGGCAGTACTTCTTTGAATACGATGAATACAATACCGCATATCGCCATATAAATAAAAGTGAGTCCGATATTATTCAGTCCTATTTTTCTTACCATAGTATAGTTTTTTTTGCCAAAATTTCTACCTACTAATATGGTAGAGGCAACAGAAAACCCGATACATAAATTAAATGTAAAGGAAGCCATACTCAGTGCTATCTGATGTGCAGCAATGTCTTTAGCAGAAACTAAACCACATATAAAGGCAGCTCCTGCAAATGCTGTAACTTCAAAAAACATTTGTAATGCGGTAGGCAGTCCTAATCTAAGCATTTTTTCAAACATTGTTTTTTTAAACCCGTGGATTTTTAAACTGAAATTTTGAATGTACTGCTTGGTTTTTGCATTTCGCCACAGAATAAAGAGCAGGAAGAAAAACATACATACTCTTGCTAAAAGCGTGGCATATCCAGCTCCTGCTACTCCCATGGGAGAAAAGCCGAATAATCCTTTGATAAAGATGTAATTAAAAACTACATTAATTACATTGGCAGTAATGGTAGCCACCGTCACCCCTATGGTAAAGCCCAGTCCTTCTGAAGTTTCTCTCAGTGTTTGGAAAAACATGAAAGGGATAATAGAAAAAGCCATGATTTTTAGGTAGATAGAAGTATCTGGCAAGATGTGTTCAGGCTGATTAAGATGGTACAGCAAAGGGTTAAAAAGTAAAAGTAGAGATAAGAGCAGTAGCCCTACCACAGTATTGAGTACGAATCCGTGCTGAAAAACCGATTGTATTCTTTGGATGTTATTTTTCGCAGAGGCCTCTGAAACTAATGGTGGAATGGCAAAGGAAATTCCTAATCCGAAGATGAAAATAGAAAAAAATACTGCATTTCCTAGTGATACCGATGCCAATGCATCTGCCCCGAGGAGTTTTCCTACAATGATATTATCCATGATATTTACAGATACTTGCCCCAGCTGGGTAAGCATCACAGGAAGTGCCAAGGTAAGAGTTTCTTTGGTAATGGAACGATGGAATAATTGCATAAAAAAACTTTGCTGCAAAAATACGGCAAAGTTTTTCGATTTTATTGATTTATTCCTTACTATTTCCTTACATACGCTGCTACATCTTCTTTGGTAATGGTTTCTCCACCTAAAATGATGAGTCTTTCCACTACATTTCTCAGTTCTCGGATATTTCCAGTCCAAGAATAGGATTGTAGTGCTTTGATAGCAGAATCATCAAATTTTTTCAGAGGTGTACCTTGTTCATTAGATATGAGCTGAGCAAAATGCGTTACCAGTTCTCCAATATCTTCTTTTCTTTCATCCAATGGAGGTACGAATATCTCAATCACAGAGAGTCTATGGTAAAGGTCTTCACGGAATCTTCCTGCTTCTATTTCTTTACGCATATCTTTATTGGTCGCTGCAAGGACACGCACATCTACCTTTATTTCTTTATCACTTCCTACGGGAGAAACTTTATTTTCTTGTAAAGCTCTGAGCACTTTAGCCTGAGCAATGAGACTCATATCCCCTATTTCATCTAAGAAAATGGTACCGCCGTTAGCAAGTTCAAATTTTCCTTGTTTATCTTTTATGGCACCTGTGAATGAGCCTTTTACATGTCCGAAGAGTTCAGATTCAATGAGTTCTGAAGGGATAGCGGCACAGTTTACTTCTACCATGGGGCCCTTACTTCTTTCACTACGCTGATGGATGCCATGTGCTACCAATTCTTTACCTGCACCATTGGGACCTGTAATTAACACTCGGGCATCTGATGGGGCTACCTTGTCCATCATGTCTTGAATTTTTTTTAAGGCAGGAGAAGAGCCTATCATTTGGTATTTTTTAGAGATGCGTTTTTTGAGTGACTTATTTTCTTGTTGTAAAAACTGATTGGTTTTTTGTAGGTGAGATTTGTCTAAAGCATTTCTTACGCTGGTAAGCAATCGGTTAATATCCACTGGTTTTTGGATAAAGTCAAAAGCTCCTTCTTTCAGGCAATTAACGGCACTATCTATATCTCCGTGTGCAGAAATCATCACAAATACCGTTTCTGGTTTTAGTTGTTTGGCCTGTTTCAGCATTTCATCGCCTGTCATTTTAGGCATTCTAAGGTCAGAAATTACGAGTGCATACTCATCTTTTTCTATTAGTTTTAGTCCCTGGACACCGTCTTCTGCTATTGCTATTTCATAATCAGGAAGTTCTTCTGTAAGGATTTCCTTTAGTATGCCAGAGATGGCTTTTTCGTCTTCTACGATGAGTATTTTTTGCATAATATTATTTTCTAATCGTTTTAGGGTAATAACAAAAATTATACCTCTTTTTTATTTTGTATAGTTTCTTTCGCCAAAAATTGCTGAGCCTATTCGTACGGAGTTACTACCGCAGGAAATGGCTAGGGGATAGTCTCCACTCATTCCCATAGATAGGTATTGGAGTGGATGGTCTTTTTTCTTTTGGTCAAAATATTTTTTCAGTGTGGTAAATTCTCTTTCTATTTGGGTTTCATCTTCCACAAAGGAGGCCATTCCCATCAGTCCGCGGATAGCAACATGAGGAAAATCACCTTGAGCCAACTTTTCTAACAAGGCATCGCAGTCCTCAAAAGTCATTCCGAATTTGGTGTCTTCCTCGGCAATTTTAATTTGGAGCAACACTGTTATCGTTCTGCCGTGCAATTGAGCTTGTTTATTGATTTCTGCTAAAAGTTTTTCACTATCCACACTTTGTATGGTATGGATAAATGGTGCAATGTATTTCACCTTATTGGTTTGCAGGTGCCCGATGAGGTGCCATTCTATATCCGAAGGTAAATTTTCGTATTTAGAAAGGAGCTCTTGCACTTTGTTTTCGCCAAAAATTTTTTGTCCAGCATCATAGATTTGTCTAATTTTTTCCACGGGATGTGTTTTAGACACCGCTACCAGCTGTACAGCTTCTGGAATTTGGTTTTTGACCTGAATATAATTCTCTTGTATCGTCATGATTTATTCAGCTTTTTCTAATACCATTGCGAATCCTTGACCTACACCGATGCACATGGTTACCAGTGCATATTTTTTATTTTGTTTGTTGAGCTCTAGTGCCGCAGTATAGGCTATTCTGGTGCCACTCATCCCGAGCGGATGTCCTAATGCAATGGCACCACCGTTCACATTTACTCGTGGGTCATCATGAGCGATGCCCAGTTCTTTTAGACATGCAATAGATTGGGCAGCAAACGCTTCGTTCAGTTCTATCAAGTCTATGTCTTGTAGTGTGATTCCTGCTCTTTTGAGGGCTAATTTTGAGGCTTCCACTGGGCCTATTCCCATAATTCTAGGTTCTGTACCCGTAGCGGCTGAGGAAAGGATTTTTGCCAAAGGTTGGAGCTGATATTTTTGCACTGCATTTTCTGAGGCGATGAGTACTGCTGCTGCACCATCGTTCAGTCCAGACGCATTTCCAGCAGTTACAGTGCCATGTTCTTTTACGAAGGCAGGTTTAAGTTTAGAAAGTCCTTCAAGGGTGGTATTTGGTTTAATAAATTCATCTTCAGAAACGCGGATGGGTTCTCCTTTTCTTTGAGGGATTTCTATGGTAATGACTTCTTCTGCTAATCGTCCACTTTCAGCTGCTTTCGTAGCTTTTTGTTGAGATGATAGGGCAAAGGCATCTTGTTCTTCCCGCGTGATTTTGTACATTTCTGCCAAATTTTCGGCTGTTTTTCCCATGGCTTCTGTGCCGTACATTTTTTCCATAACAGGATTAATGAAACGCCATCCGAAGCTAGAATCGTACATTTTTTGGTCTGTAGCGAATCCTGATTCTGCTTTTGATAATACAAAAGGAGCTCTAGACATTCCCTCTACACCACCAGCAATGAATACATCCCCTTCATCCGCCTTAATGGCTCTGGCGGCTTGTGCGATGGCACTGAGTCCCGAAGCACATAATCTATTGACGGTTTCTCCTGGTACAGAAGTGGGCATTCCTGCCAGGAGGAGTGCCATTCTGGCGATATTTCTATTGTCTTCTCCTGCTTGGTTGGCACATCCTATGATGACATCGTCCACTTTCTCCATGGGGAGCGTAGGGTTTTTCTCTAAGAGTGCTTTCAGTACCTGAGCCAATAGGTCATCTGTTCTAAGAGCAGCGAGGCTCCCTTTAAATTTACCAATCGGTGAACGAAGTCCGTCAATAATATACGCGTTTTGCATTTTCTTAATATTTTTAACAAAGATAAATAAAAAGCACTTTTCCTAAAATAGGAAAAGTGCAATTCATTAGAATAAGTAAGAAATTAATCTACTTTTTGTTTAGCATTGGTAAGTGCTTCGTTGGCTTTTGCTTTAAGGTCATTTCCTAATTTACAAAAACCGCCCATCAGTCCATTGCACTTATCTTTGAGGGCTTGTTTTTCTTCTTCTGAAGAGTTTTTGTATTTCCAAAATGCCAATGCACCAAGTCCTAAAAGTGCTAAAATACCGTTTCTTTTTGTTTTAAGATTCATAATGATTTTTTTTATATTGTTTTGCCATTCCTTATGGAAAATGTGTGCCATTGAACGAGAAATATGAAAATTATGAAAATATTTCGGTTAAAAGCTAAAGGCGTGGAGGCTTCATATCCTTGTAATGACTTTTTATTTTGAAATCATCTTATCTCTCCGCAAAGTGAGAGGGTTTCGCTGAAAGGAAAAACTATGTTTCCGCAGAGCGAGAAGGTTTTGCCGAAAGGAAAAAGTATGTTTCCGCAGAGCGAGAGGTTTTCGCCGAAAGGAAAAACTATGTTTCCGCAGAGCGAGAGGGTTTCGCCGAAAGGAAAAACTATGTTTCCGCAGAGCGAGAGGGTTTCGCTGATGGAAAAAGTAATGAAAATTATTAAATTTAATATTTTTCATAAATTTATCTATTATTTTTTAATAAAAAACAATATGATGACTTGCTTTTCTTTACTTCCTAATGGTTATTTTTATCCAATAAATTAAGATAGTTTGAATGAATTTTATTCAATATCATTGGGGTTCTATTTTTCAGATGGTGGAGCATCATTATTAATATCTAATCCATGTGCTTTTCGGTACATGAAATCAGTAAGGTCAGTGCCTTTTAAGATTCGGGTTTGGATGCCTTGTCTCTGATAGAATTCATTATCGTAAGAAACGGGTTTGTCATATTTAGGGATTTTTATTTCTAGATAGTCTAAGTTTCCTGCTTTATGAAAGATGAAATCTATTAAATGATTGATTTCTTTAGGAAAAGCTCCCACGATGAGCGACTGTATATGGTTTTGGTACTGGTCTAGACTTTTGATTTTTGGAGTGAATTTCAGGTCGTTTTCTAAACCTACTACTTCCCCAGTATCCTTCACGCCGATGAACAATGAAGAGCTAGGATTACTGCTATTTAAAAAACCACAGATAGACTTCATAATGACTTTTTCTTGCGATTCATGAGATGCAGAATAGAAAAGGGAAGATTTGAACTCTTGATTTTTAGTTTCTACACCGATGATTTTTCTTTCTTCTTCTGGCTGATGTATTATGGGGTCTGAAAAATCTTTAATTTTCTTGATTTCCTCAAGGAACTTTTGATTTTTGGCCAATCCGATGAATTCTAACTCTTTAAAAATTAATTTTATAAATAAGTTTTTCGCGGTTTCATCTTCTCCGTATTTTAATGTGGTATGGTAGGCCTGTACCAGTTGCTTCAGTGATGCCAATTTCCAGTTGGTTTCAGGGATTTCTTTTTTTGGTTGGTCAAATAAATGCATGATATGGAGGGCATCTTTACTGATATTACATAGCTGTTCTGAATTTTCTACAGTTTGTCCATTATTTTTTATTTCTTCCAATTCAGTATAATAATGGTAAGATCTTCCGCTTTTTATAATGCCAGATAAGATAATTTGAACGAAGAGACAGGTTATTTTTTCTCTATCGTCTAAGATGAAATTTTTATATTGGTCTAAACAATTTAAAAGTAAAACAACAGATTTTCTGAAATCTTCATTCAGATGAATTGTATTTTCAGGGTTGTCAATTGCTTCATTGGAGGTAGGGAGTAATACTCCTGCTTCTTCTAAATATTTTCTGTACAGTTCTGTAGGGGGTAGGTTGTCCCATGTTTCTTCTATTGGGGCAGCCATGGAAGGGATAAAGGCGGTGGCATCTTGGTCATATTCTGTTATCTCTACCTTTAAAACCGCATCTATAGGGAAACTTTGATTTTGGATTAACACAGGCCAGCCTTCTTCGGTAATTACATAAGTGTCTTTTTGATTTTCGAAAATAACAATGCCTTTTGTCAATTTAGGGGGGAGCAGATGATTTTCTGCGTGATTTTTTAAGAAGTTTAGACAAGAAATTTGTGTCTTATCATATGCTATGTTTTCTACTAAATAGCGTATGCTGTCTGAGGGAGAGAGGTATCTCTTTATATTTCCGAAGAAATTACTTCGGTTAAAACAATTGGTGTGTAGCAGCGGTTCTATATATTCATTCTCAAATTTGGACTGCAAAAAACAGAATAAATTATGCTGTACTGATTTTACCTTCCCTATATATTCATGCCCTATCTTAAATTTTTCAATGTTTTTGTTTGATTTGTTTTTGAAAAAGTTAAGAAAATGATGGATTTCCGTTAATAGCAATTTTTTCTCTGTGGAGAAGTCTATTTTCCTATCGAAATAGGAGGAATGAACTGAAATATTAAATTCTTCTATTTCAGCAATGGGATGTGTAAGGTGAGGAATTTTTTTGTTAAAATGATTTTGAGGAATGATGATAAGGTTTTGTGAAGACTGGATGATTTTTCCTTTACCTTCATAATGCCCTTCTTGGAAATCAGGGTAGGTAACCATGTCATTCATCTGTTCAAAACTCATATCAAAAACATCGTCATACAAAAAGAAATTTGGTGTAAAGTTCCCGTTTTTCGTTATGATAGAAATTGCTAATTTAAGGTATCTTATGTCTTGATAATACTGAGATAAAAAGCGTGCTAAGGTAACCGATGAGAAAAGATGATACATGGTATTTTCTGCATGGGCAGTGAATACGCATAAAAGATATTGGAAAGGAATTACTTTCTTTATTTGGCTTTTTTGGTTTTCGTGGAGTGAGTGAAATTCTGAAATGAATGATTTACTGCCCTGTAGTTTTTTCTCAATAAGTCTGCTGATATAAAATTTTTCTTGCTCTACTAGTAAGTTGTTTTTATAAAGTAGGCTGAAAATAGTATAGCAGAGACTTCTGGTTTCATCATGGTGTATAAAATCAATGATTTTGATGAGAGCTTTAAATGTGTCTTTCCTTTGTTTAGGGAGATAGCGTGTGTTTTTTAGTTGAGATAAAATTTGTTCAAAGAAAATGGTTTCTTTTTCATTGATGATGAGATGAATAGCTTCTTTATGAGCTTCAAGAGACTCTATTTTAGTTTCTGCTTTTTCTATGATAATTGCAGCTTTGTAGGGGAGGAAGTTTTTTAGATAATCAGAAGTGTAAATGAGCCATCTTTCTAGTCTGATATAGGTGTCTAATATTTTTTCAGTAAATGGATAATTATTTTCTTCAATAGTCTCATCTATTTTTTCATCTAAGAAATTAAAATAAGTGAAGAACCATAAATTTTCGCCATCATGATATTGCTCTAAGAATGATGGTTTTTCTTCTGTAGGTATTTGTTTTTCCAGCTGTTCCTTTCCTAAATCATAGAATAATTCTTGTTCGGCTCCTTGATAGCCTATTTGGGAAAATACATCTTCTATTTCGTATTTAGCACTTCTTATTACGGAAGCATTTTGGGATAAAGAAAGGTATCCTTTTTCATTGATTTTCCATACATAGAGCATTAATACATCTCCTTCTTTCACGGTAGGGAAATCATCATTTCTAGATAAGTCAGAATCGGGATAGTAATGGTTAATATAGCCGTTTTCATCTTTCAGTATCCAGCATTGTGTTGCGGTTTCTGCATCTAAGGTAATGCTTTGTAATGTAAATGGATATTGGTTTCCTTTTTTGTATTGGGCGGAGATGAGGGCGTATCTTGTCAGTTTTAGGTAGTATCTGTCTCCTTCGGGGTGATAGCTTAGCTGGCACCCAATTTCTTTTTCAAAAAGAGTATTCTTATGTTTTTCAGGGACGCTAATATGATAATGTTTGCCCTTATATTCTACCACTAAAAAACGAGTTCCATTTCTGTTAATATGGTTTTTTATAAATGGTAAATGATAAATTTTATTTTGCTCAAAAACGCTTAAATCGGTTTCGTAATACGGTGTACTCGGTGGAGTGTCATTTTCGTCTTTGCTAAAGAAAAGCTTATTTTTATCTAAGTCTATATTTTTTACGAAAAGCCTAATCTGTGTGGATGCTTTATCTTCTCTAAAACTAAGCGGTGCCGCAAAGGTGAGATGTGGAAAATTAGAAACAATGAGAAACTGTTCAGTTTCTTTGATGATATTGAAATCATAATAAGCATCTTTTTCATAGAGATTAAGAATGCTGTATTCAAAGGTGATATTTCCATTGTACGCATTGATACTCTTCTCAAAAAGCCAAAACACATCTCCCACTTTATGAGGAATTAGAAAGCAGTGGTTAGTGTGTCCGTCTTCTATATTTTGTACTATACAGTGATTTTCTTCAATGGAAAGGAGTGTGTACTTTCTGTGACTACGATGATTAGGAATTTCAAAATTTTTCATAGTTTAAATTTCAATAAAAAATAGTCATTGTAGCATAATCTGAAAACAAAGGAGTATTTTAATGGTTCACTAAGTATAAAGCGTTTTATTTTTTAATAAGAATTAATTTCCAATGGATTCAGTATGATGTCAATGATTGCATTATAAAAATATAGTTAGTAATTTCGATTTTTTAGAATCGCTAAGTCCACAAAAATACATTTTTTTGAAAAAAACACTACTCTTGAATTTTAGTTTTTCCTACTTCATAAAATTGTTGTACCTTTGGGTGGAACTATTCAATATGGAAACAAAAGTAGTATTAGTCAATGAAAATGATGAGGTTTTAGGCACTATGGAGAAGCTGGAGGCTCACCAAAAAGGAGTTTTACACAGGGCTTTTTCGGTTTTTCTTTTTAATGAAAAAGGACAAATGCTTCTCCAGAAAAGAGCTGCTACTAAGTACCATTCTCCCAATAAATGGACTAATACCTGCTGTTCTCATCCCATGCTCAATGAAACTTATCAGGATGCCGCACTTAGGAGACTGAGGGAGGAACTGGGAATAGATGCGGAAATTCAGCCTATTTTTCATTTTATCTATAAAGCAGATGTAGGAGATGGGCTTTGGGAGCATGAGCTAGACCATGTCTTTATAGGGAGTTATGAAGGAGAATTTCAGCTCAATCCAGAGGAAGTTTCAGAGATAAGATACATCACTTTAGATGATTTACTACAAGAAGTTTCCATGCATCCCGATGATTTTACCGAGTGGTTCAAAATCATCCTTTCAGAGTATATGAGTCATATTAAAATCAATTAATTTCATACATAACAAAATAGTTAATCACATGAATAAAACAGCTTTATACAATAAGCATGTAAGTATGGGGGCTAAAATGGTGCCTTTTGCAGGGTTTGAAATGCCTGTGCAGTATTCTGGACTTACAGAGGAACATTTTGCCGTAAGAGAAAAAGCAGGACTTTTTGATGTTTCCCATATGGGGCAGTTTTTCATTGAAGGAGAAGGAGCTCTGGCATTGCTCCAAAAAGTAACTACCAATAATGTGGCCAATATCGTAGATGGACAGGCACAGTATTCTTGTCTTCCTAATGAAAATGGAGGAATAGTAGATGACCTTATCGTGTACAAAATGGCAGATGATAAATATTTCGTGGTAGTGAATGCTTCTAATATTGATAAAGATTGGGCACATATCTCAAAATACAATAGCTATGGAGCAGAAATGAAAAATGTTTCTGATGAGATGTCTCTTTTAGCTATTCAAGGACCTTTGGCTACCCAAATTCTCCAAAAATTAACGGATACCGCTCTGTCAGAGATTCCTTATTACCATTTTACCATAGGTACAGTAGCTGGTGTGTCAGATGTAATTATCTCTAACACAGGATATACAGGAAGCGGTGGTTTTGAAATCTATTTCAAAAATGAAGATGCTGAAAAACTTTGGGATACTATTTTAGAGGCAGGAAAAGAAGAAGGGCTTCTGCCATGTGGCTTAGGAGCAAGAGATACGCTCAGATTAGAAAAAGGATTCTGTCTTTACGGAAATGATATAGATGATACTACATCTCCTATGGAGGCTGGTTTAGGGTGGATTACTAAACTGGACAAAGATTTTGTTTCAAAAGAAATTTTTGAGCAACAAAAAGCAGAAGGCGTTACGCGTAAACTTGTAGGCTTTGAAATGACAGAAAGAGGTATCCCAAGACATGATTATCCCGTAGTGGATGCCGAAGGAAATGTCATAGGTAAGGTAACTTCTGGTACCAGTAGTCCTATGCTGAAAAACGGAATTGGGATGGCCTATGTAGATTTACCTCATAATAAATTAGGGACAGAAATTTTCATCCAAATCCGAAATAAAAACATCGGAGCAAAAGTGGTAAAAATGCCGTTTGTGAAATAAATTCATAAGAGACTCAGTACTGAGTCTCTTTTATTTTCTCTTTTTACGGTAAAAAAATAAACTTAAATTTCTTATATTCAAATAGATTTTGTAGTTTTGCAACACTTTTTGTACGCTGCCTGAAAGTAATAAGAAAAACAATAATGTAAACTTCTTCCGAAATTTCTTTCTGTACAACTTGCAGGCGAGAGAGAAAAGACGGAATACAAATTTTATTTATTATGTCTGAAAATTTAGACAAGGTTCTTATGAACCAAAATGTTGCACCTGAACAATTTGACTGGGATTCTTTCGAATCTGGATTAGATGCAGATGCGAGAAAAGAAAAATCTGATTTGGAAGAAATCTACAAAGGTTCTCTTTCTGATCTTGAGGAAAACGATGTGCTTGTAGGTAAAGTGGTAAGACTTACAGACAAAGAAGCTATCGTGGACATCAACTTCAAATCTGAAGGTGTAATTTCTTTGAACGAATTCCGTTATAACAGCGGTCTTCAAGTAGGAGATGAAGTGGAAGTAATGGTGGACAGAAGAGAAGACAAAACAGGTCAGCTTCAGCTTTCACACAAAAAAGCAAGAACACTTAAGGCTTGGGATAAAGTGAATGAACTTCATGAGTCTGGTGAGATTGTAAACGGTTTCGTGAAATCAAGAACAAAAGGAGGTATGATTGTAGATGTTTTCGGTATCGAAGCATTCTTACCAGGTTCTCAGATTGATGTGAAGCCTATTAAAGATTATGATCAATTCGTAGGAAAAACTATGGAATTCAAGGTAGTGAAAATTAACCCTGAGTTCAAAAATGTAGTGGTTTCTCACAAAGCACTCATCGAGGCAGATATTGAAGGACAGAAAAAAGAAATCATCGCTCAGCTGGAAAAAGGTCAAGTTCTTGAAGGTACCGTTAAGAATATCACTTCTTACGGAGTATTCATTGACCTAGGTGGTGTAGATGGTCTTATCCATATTACAGACCTTTCTTGGTCTAGAGTAAACCACCCATCAGAAATTTTAGAAGATGGACAAACAGTGAAAGTGGTAATCCTTGATTTCGATGATGAGAAAACAAGAATCCAGTTAGGTATGAAGCAGCTAGAGCCACATCCATGGGATGCACTTTCTGCTGAGCTTAAGGTAGGAGATAAAGTAAAAGGTAAAGTAGTGGTTCTTGCAGATTATGGTGCATTCGTAGAAATTGCTCCAGGAGTAGAAGGACTTATCCATGTATCTGAAATGTCTTGGAGTACTCACCTTAGAAGTGCAGGAGATTTCGTAAAAGTAGGTGACGAAGTAGAAGCAGAAGTACTTACTTTAGATAGAGAAGAAAGAAAAGTTTCTCTAGGTATGAAACAACTTTCTAATGACCCTTGGGAAAATATTGAAGCAAAATATCCAGTAGGTTCTCAGCATTCAGGTTCTGTAAGAAACTTTACTAACTTTGGTGTTTTCGTAGAATTAGAAGAGGGAATAGATGGGCTTATTTACATCTCTGATCTTTCTTGGACCAAGAAAATTAAGCATCCATCAGAGTTCTGCTCTGTAGGAGATAAATTAGATGTAGTAGTTCTAGAGCTAGATAAAGCAGCGAGAAGATTATCACTTGGACATAAGCAATTAACTGAAAACCCTTGGGATAAGTTCGAAGCTAAATATGCTGAAGGAACTGTACACAGTGGAACTGCTTCTGAAGTTTTCGATAAAGGAGCTCAGGTAGTATTTGAAGATGTAGAAGTAGAAGCATTCTGCCCTGCAAGACTTCTTGAAAAAGAAGACGGAACTAAAGTGAAGAAAGGAGATGTGGTAGATTTCAAAGTAATTGAATTTAATAAAGAATTCAAGAGAGTGGTAGTTTCTCATACAGGAATTTTCCGTGAAGAGGAGAAAAGAAATGTAAAAGAAGCTGCTGCGAAAGCAAGTTCTTCTAATGAAGAAAGAGCTACTTTGGGAGATATTGACGCTTTAGCTGAACTTAAGAGAAAAATGGAAGGTAAATAATTTCCACCATTTTATACACTATTCACCGCAGTCTTAGGACTGCGGTTTTTTTGTTGGATATGTAATTATTGTCCTATATTTTTATTATTTTTGTCCAAATAATCAAAAGCATTTTTTTATTACAACCATTTTGAAATCATCTAAACATGAGCAATACTTATAAATCTGCAGGGGTAGATAAAGAAGAAGGCTACCAAACGGTAGAAAAAATTAAAAAAGCAGTAAGTGAAACCCATAATGAAAATGTACTCAACGGTATTGGGAGTTTTGGAGCTTTTTATCAAATCGCAGGATATAAAAATCCTGTTTTGGTAAGTGGAACCGATGGGGTAGGAACGAAACTGAAAATAGCGATAGATACTCAAAAGTTCGATACCATAGGTATTGATTGTTTTGCAATGTGTGCCAATGATATCCTTTGTCACGGTGCGAAACCTCTCTTTTTCTTAGACTATTTGGCGTGTGGAAAATTAGATTCTGATGTGGCGGCGGAAATTGTTTTGGGAATTACTAAAGCTTGTAAAGATAATGAATGTGCCCTCATTGGTGGCGAAACTGCTGAAATGCCAGGGATGTATAAGCCTGGGGACTATGATGTGGCAGGTTTCTGTGTAGGTATTGTGGAGAAAGACCAAATCATAGATGGAAGTAAAATTCAAAAGGGACAAAAAATCATTGCATTACCTAGTTCAGGATTTCACAGTAATGGCTTTTCTTTGGTAAGAAAAGTTTTTCCTGATTTCAATGAAGTCTTTGAAGGAAAGCCGCTTTACGAAACGCTTTTGGTGCCTACAAGGCTTTATTATCAGTCTATTTTTAAACTATTAAAAGAAGTAGAGTTAAAAGGGATAGCTCATATTACGGGGGGGGGATTAATAGAAAATGTACCGAGAATTATTCCTAATGGGCTTTGTGCAGAAATAGATACTTCTAAAATCCGTATTCCTGCTATTATGCTGGAGTGTGAGCAACGAGGAAATATAGCGAGAATGGAGATGTTCGGAACTTTCAATATGGGCGTAGGAATGGTGGTAGTGGTAGATGCTGATGATGCCGAAAAAGTCCTTACTCTCCTTGATGATGCTTATGAAATAGGGGAGATTACAGAAGGAAATGAGAAAATTAATTTGAAATAATTTTAATTTGAGCACAAAAAAACTCCGAGAATTTTCTCGGAGTTTTTTAGTTTATATCAGTACGCTTATTTGATGATGTACTCTTTTACTAGTTTTTGAGCTTCTTTTGTTTGGTTTGCTTCTAACTTCATTAATGGGTCATAAAGATAAGTATCTTTTACATCTTTTTTCACCCATATATCTTTTTTCTGAGCCATTCTCTCATCCCAAGTTTGGCGTACAGCTTTCCAAAGTGGAGCATATTCTTTCCAGTAATTTTCAGCAATGATACACTTGCTATTGTCCACCTTTCTGTAGTATTCTAATCCTTTTTCTTCTGCTATTACTACATCTTTTTGCCCATCTTGTCTAAGAACTTTCTTGTTATCTTGGTCATGTAACCATCCCCAGTCAAAATGTTCCTGCTTATTGGTTCTTACCAATACATTGTAATCATTTCTAGTGGTGTATTCACGGCGTGGAAGCGGAGCATCTGCAGTAGATTCCCAGTATCTTCTTCCATCTGCATGAATCCAAGTTCCTGAACCAGAGTATCTAGGTGCATCGTCTACTTGGTACACTACTTGAGTCCATTGTCCTTTTACATCTTTTGAGTTAAGTTTTTCATACTTCCAGTGATTTTCTTTATCAAAAGTGTAGAGGTCTGTATTTTGGTAGAGCCAGTCTTGTCTCCAGTGTTTTACAATAGCATTTTTCCCTGCTCCTCTTGGATTAACTACAAGAATGTGTTGAAGAGCAATTTTACCAGGTGCTTCCTCAGCCACAGTTACCCACTCAAGACCTTTAGAAGTGTAGTTTTTCTTTTTTTCATAGTCTTTGTTTGGGGAAAAAGTTTCCGCAAAATTAAAACTTACCTCATAACATCCCGTCATGTCTTTGATGGCTTTTACATCTTCTTTTTTCTGAGCATTAAGACTCACCATTCCAGCAACTAACATTGCTGACGCAAAAATTGTCTTTTTCATGTTGTTTAAATTATGATATTTTATTTTTTATAATGATTGATATTCAAATTCAGGATATCCTCTTTCTCCTTGAGCCGATCTCATTTTTAAGAAACGAATTTTGAAATAAGTACCATTCGCATCTTTTAGAATGAAAAATCTATCAGCTCGGACACTTGCCTCGCTTGTGCTTTGCTCTGCAATGCTTCGCCAATTAGAACCAATAGCTCTTTGGTCATCATTATTGAGTTTTGTTTCATCTACATTACTCTTCTTAAAATTAGCAAAATATTCATCAGTATTTACTCCGTTAGGAACAGTTACCATGTAAGATTTTACTTGATGATGAATATTGGTAAGTACCACATCTGAAAAGATATAAGAAGTGTAGAATGTACCTACATCAGTAAGATTAGTCATTACCGTATAGACAAAGTGCCATTTGTTTTTTTCTGGCTGAATAAGCACTTCAGATTCATTCATAAGGCTGAAAAACTGAAAATTATAAGCTGTATTTTTCTTGATTATTACTTCCTTATGCGTAGTCTCTGAGAGTTTAGCGTATTGTAATTTATATCCATCCTGATGTCTTAATACCCGTATTTTCATCCATCCTCTTTCCTGTCCATCCGTGGGCATAGATGCCCCTACATCCACTTTTCCTTCAAAAATTTTTCTACCTAAATTGAGCAAATATACAGGATTTTCATTATCATTGCTACTTACAGGTGCCATTCCAGAAGTTTGGGTGGCGTAGTTTCCTGAAGGGTCATCAATGTATTTTGAATTGTCAGAAAAATCAGCAATTTGTACTTTGTATTTTAGCTGAGCTACAGAGCTTTCTGTAACTGCATCTATATCATAAGCATTAGGAATTTCTCCCACTGCCATCATGATAGAAGAATTAAGGAGTACTCTAAAATGTTTGTCATTGGTAAATGCCAATTCCCAAGCATCTCTTCGGTTAGTGGTTTGATGTTCTAAGTTAAGGTCTATCCATACCTGATTAGGCTGCGTAGGACCTCCTACAAGCGGAGAAATAACGGTACCAATAGGAGGAATTTCTATAGGACTAGCATCTTCTCTAATACATGAACTTAAGGAAAAGATAGCGAGAAGTGCTGCGTATATTAATGAATATTTTTTCATATTTAAAAAATATTAAAAATTAAAATTAAGTCTTGCAAAATAACTTCTTCCATAGAAAACAGAAGCGTTGGAACCCACACTACCATGAGCACCGCCACTGATGGCTGTACCTATTACATTTTTTACATCAAGGATGTTTTTGGCTCCCAGAGTAAATGCAATTTTGTTTTTCCAGAATTTTTGAGTTAAGGAAGCGTCTAATAATTGGAAAGGAGCTCTTTCTACAACGAGGTATTGTGTTACCCCCAGTGATTTATCTTCCTGAACTTCATAGCTTTTACTAATTCCTCTATATAGTGCAGAGAAAGAAGTATTGGATTTTGGAAAATCAATGGTGAGTCCTGCATTCAGCTCAGAGGCATAGCGGTAAATATTTTCTGTTTGGGCACTGATGCCATGGGAACGCCCTAAGATGGAGCCTCCAGCATTGAGACTGAACTGCTTGTATTTTAATTTCAAAGAAAGTGAATTGAGCCAACTTTCATATGAATTGATATTAGCAAACTGATATTGTAGTGGTGATGCGTTAATAAGTGCCATGATAATTTGGTTTCTCACTAACATATACATTGAGTTAAAGTCCACCGTCCAGCGTATATCATTTTCTGGCGTAGAAGAAATGGTGTAAAAAATAGAACCTGAATAAGAAGTTTCTGGAATGAGGTTTTCATTCCCTCTGATGTCATGGTTGCTATCTACGAAGTAGGTGTATAATTCTTCAAAGGTAGGGTTTCTATTAGAAGTTCCTACCACTGCCCGAAATTCAGAGCGTGGTGTGATAGTGTTTTTGAGTACCAATGAAAAGTTAGGGACGGTCTTAAAAACATTAGAGAAGTTATACCTTATCCCTGGTTTTATAAACCAATTATTGGCAAAATTAAATTCTGCTGAGGCAAATACTCCTCCTGAAAATACCCCTCTGCTAAGATTTTTTCCTGCATATCTTCCAGTGGTATGACTGGCAAAGCCTTCGGTATAATCGGCTTCATAACCCAGCTGTGCTCCCCAAGTATTGGAGGGAAGAAAGTAATGAAGTGTTCCTCTTGAAAAGAATGTATTGGCTTTATAGTAGGTGTATTTATCATCCGCTTGTAATACAGTTCTTTGTGGAATATCAAAAATTCTATTGGTCAGTGCTCTTTCTTGAGATTGGTAAGAAGCGTCTATGCTTAATTTAGACTGTTGAAAGACATTACTATTTAAAGCGAAGTGATGTAGCCAGCGCTCTGTATGGTAATCTTTATCTCTAGAAATATAAGTCCATTTACCATTATTTAATCTTTCAGGTTGTATTTCGCTATTATATACATTTACTTCTTCATTCAGATAGTCCACTTTATACATCAGCTGAGTATCTTTATCAGAATACCTTAGCATTAATGAAGGGTTAAGCTGTTCTTTCGGTTGCCATTCATAGCCTCTTTTTTTATCTCTTAAGACATGATTTTTCCCTTGCATTTCACCCCAAAAACCCTGAAAGTCTGTTCTATTGATTCCTGCTTGTGCATATATTTTGGAGCCTATTTTTTTTGAGATAGAAAGGGACTGGATATGTTTTCCTTTTCCATAATCTATCCAATCATATTCTTTCCCTACGGTTTCTTCCTGTATGAAACCACGAACAGAGAAATCTTTATTATGATTTTTTTTAGTAATAATATTAATCACCCCAGCTATGGCATTGCTACCATATTCTACCCCCATAGAACCTCTTACGATTTCTATTTTTTCTATATTATCAAGGTTAAGTTTGGTAAGGTCTATATTGCTCCCTAAGCCTTCATCTCCTACCAAAGGAATGTTGTCAATCAGTATTTTAGTGTAATTGGCCCCCAGTCCCATGATATTGGCCTTAGAATTTCCAGAGTTCCTTTCTGGGATAATGAGGATATTGAGAGATTGATTAAGGACATCGGCTACATTATTAGCACCCATTTTTTCTATTTGAGCTCTTCCTATGACTTCCACTTTATAAAGAGACTGTTTAATAGAACGGTTTCCAAACTGCCCCGTGATGACTACTTCATCTATCACTTTATCTTTATCATACCTTATGGAGTCTTTTTTTTGGGCATTTATATTATTGAAAAAAAATAATGCAGCTATAAGACTTATTTCTCTTCTCATGATGATTATGGAGTAAAAATTTCTTTCTGCAAATTTACGGATTTATTTAGAATTATTAAAAATTATTTTATACTTTTGTGCCATAAAATTTTCAATCATGACTAAAAAAATATTTTTTTCAGCCGCTTTAGCATTAGGTATTTCATTGCCAATGAGTGCTCAGCAAGTGGATGCAAATGGCTACACTACTGTACCTGCTACTATGGGTGCGAACTATGTTAACCGTGTATTCTTTGACTTTTCTACGGGGAATCTGTTGTCTCAAGCAGCTAATAATTGGGATTTAGCACTTAGAAGAGATCATTCTATGGCATTTGGTACTAGAGTGAATGATGCAAGAGGAATTAAAGTGTATCAAGTTTCAGCTAATCCTGCAGATTTTGATACTGTGGATATTGCTAATATATCGAATTGGGGAGCACCACTTTATAATCCTAGTGAGACTAACAACTTATTCAATGGAGCACTAGAACAAACTAATATCAATACAGCATGCAGCAATCCTAATTTTACTTATGGCTGGGCATGCTATAATATGTTCACTCATAAGTTAGAGGGAAAAGTGGTTTTCGTTTTGAAATACCCTGATAATACATACATTAAATTATTTATTGATAATTATTATCATGGTTATACATTCCGCTATGCCAAAGCAGGAGCTAATGGGGTGTGGGGAAATGTAATCACTAAAACCGTTCCAAATGGTAATGATAATAAGTATTTTAACTATTTCTCTTTCCAGACAGATGACCAAGTAGCAAATAATGAACCTGATAAAACCGAATGGGATATGATGTTTACACGCTATTATTATGATTTCGGAAGTGCAGGAGCTCCGTATTACTATCAAATGTCTGGAGTAATCCAAAATCCTAATGTTCGTGTAGCTAAAAAAGTGGAGCAACAAGATGTTGCTACATTCACTCAGCCAGCGGATGCGGATTATTCAGATAATATTACGGCTATTGGTCATAGTTACAAGCAAATTACTACTCTTATCCCAGATATTGTATACTATATTAAAGATAATGAGGATAAATATTATCGTATGTATTTTACTCAAAATGGTGGTGTAGCGAATGGAAATGTATTCTTTAAGTACAAAGAAATTACAGCCCAAATGGCAACCAATGAAGTGAATAAGGATGTGAAATTCGGAATGTACCCTAATCCTGCTCCTAATAAGCAAGTTTCTGTGATTTTTGATGTGAAAGATGAACAGAAGAGAGAGGGTAAAATTCAGGTTTTTGACATGTCTGGTAGAGTGGTATATGAAACAAATATCTCAAAAACAAAAGGGTTTTTCCAAAAGGATTTAGATTTAAGCCAATTAAAATCAGGGAACTATATCGTTCATTTCATCCTTGGTGATTACAAAACTTCTAAGCAGCTGATTCTAAAGTAAACAGATTTTTCATAGTATCTATTTTTTAGTGTTATTTTAGAGAAAACCAAAGCGAAAGCTTTGGTTTTTTTATGGTAAAAGATATGACTCGTTTTGACTTTTTATCTTACTTAAATTTTTTGAGTCTTAAGGAGATTTTAAAGTGCTTTGCCAAAGTATCCAAAACAATAAAATTCATTAAACTTAACATTCTTCATCAGTTTATTAATGCATTTTTAATAAACAATATTGTACTTCATTTTTTTAATTTTTTAATAGTGTTTGTTATCAAATAAGTAGAGATGACTTCATATTGTTTCAGTATTTTTAAGATGTGAAATAAACAAAGTTTTTCAGATTATCCTTATTTTTACAGCCTTAATAATATCATCATGGCTTTTTTAGATGCATCTTTTACAATGCTCAATGATTGGGTGAGAGAGAGGAACCCTTCTAAGATTTTTATTTTGGTAGATGAAAATACACATACGCATTGCTTACCGTTGTTTTTGGGAAACCTAGAAACCACTGCTCCATTTGAAATTTTAGAAATAGAAGCTGGAGAAGAGATGAAAAATATAACATCTGCCACCATGCTTTGGGAGATTTTATTAGAATATGAGGCAGATAGAAATGCTATTTTGGTGAATCTGGGGGGAGGAGTTGTTACGGATTTAGGTGGTTTTGTGGCATCTACATACAAAAGGGGAATTGATTTTTTACAAATCCCTACTTCGCTTTTAGCCATGGTAGATGCTTCTATAGGAGGGAAAACAGGGATAGATTTAGGGGGAGCTAAAAATATGGTAGGTACTTTTACGCTTCCCAAAGGGGTGTTTGTTCATCCTGATTTTTTACAAACGCTCCCTCATCAGGAGTTAATGAGTGGTTTTGCTGAAATGCTTAAGCATGGATTGATTGCAGATGCACTGCATTGGAAAACATTGGTAACTATTTCGGAATTAAATTATGAAAATTTGGCTCCGTTGATTTCAGATTCGGTACATATAAAAAAAGCGATTGTAGAAAGAGACCCTACAGAAAAGGGCGAAAGGAAATTACTGAACTTCGGGCATACCATTGGTCATGCTATTGAGAGCTTGCATTTAATAAATGAGCAACCAATATTACACGGTTTTGCAGTGGCGATGGGAATGTATTGGGAGGCAAAATTGGCAAATAATGCACATATTCTTCCAAATGAAGATTTTGCAGAGATTCAAAATCAATTGGTAAAATTTTATCCTTTTATTCAAGAGATGAATTATACGCTAGAAATGCTTTTGCCATTCATGAAACAGGATAAGAAAAATGACGCGAAAGGTATAGGTTTTGTGGCACTGGAAAGTATTGGTAGGGCAAACTATCATTGGAATCTTTCTGAGGAGGAACTGAAGCTTTTATGGAAATAGAAGTAAGAGAATGCCGTTTAGAAATAGTAGTGTTTTTATATTGAGTTAAAAAAATGTCATATTCTCCCCAAAAATATTTTGCCTTTACCTTAATTTTGATTACTTTTAGCTCCTAAATTCTAATACCCTTAATTCATATGAACAAAAAATCTATACTCGTAAAATCATTTTTGGCTTTGTTTTCTTTGGCTGTGGTCTCTTGTACTAAGGATGTGAGGCTCATAGATACTGCCACTCCTATAGAGCAGAGTCCTTTTTTGTCTCCTAAGGATTATTATTTGGAATTTTTATCGGCAACGGGTTTTTCTCAAACGAATCCTAATATAGGACAAGTGCCAACAGAAATGGGCTATGAATTTGAGGCAACTACCAATGGTGAGATTTCCTCTGTATATGTGAAAATACCTAGCATAAACCCTGCGGTAAGGGTAACTATTTGGGATGCAGATAATGCTTCGCCATTGGTTACCACTATGGTGAATGTTACTGCAGCGAATAATGTTTTTGAAACAGCTATCACGCCGCTTACTATTGTTAAGAATAAGAAATATGCTATCACGATGAATTCTAAGGATTGGTATCATCATAAACATCCTGATGTGCTAAATGTAACCTACCCTTTGGTTATTGGTCCGCTGAAATATAATAAAGTGCTACATGCGGTGGGAAGTAACCAAACGCTTCCTAAGCCTACAGCACCTATCTTGAATCACCTCAACGGAGATGTGAGGTTTAAGTTTAAAATTACCCATTAAGAGAATTTTTCATATTAATATTTGTCAGAAAAGCCGTTTCTATCATATAGATGGAAGCGGTTTTTGCTACGGGAAAGGGATATCTGTATGCAATTTTTTTGAAAGAAGAAGCCAATGGTCTTCTATTTCTTATTCCTTTGTACCGAGCAAATCCTAATTGCTTTTCTCATAAAAACTTATTATCTTTGTAAGATATTGAGCAAGATAAACACATGATAGACACGCATACTACAGAGTACACAGAAGATAATATTCGGTCATTAGATTGGCAGGAGCATATTCGTATCCGCCCTGGGATGTATATAGGGAAGCTAGGTGATGGCTCCTCGCCCGATGATGGTATTTATATCTTGCTAAAGGAAATCATTGACAACTCTATAGACGAGTTTGTAATGAAAGCAGGAAAGAAGATAGATATTAAGATAGATGATGGAAAAGCCGTCATTAGAGACTATGGTAGAGGAATCCCTCTGGGAAAAGTGGTAGATGCGGTATCTAAAATGAATACGGGAGGTAAATATGATTCCAAAGCCTTTAAAAAATCAGTAGGACTGAATGGGGTAGGTACCAAAGCAGTAAATGCTCTTTCTGTCTATTTCAAGGTAAAATCTGTACGGGAGGGCAAAGTGAAAATAGCAGAGTTCTCTAAAGGTGTGGTTACCATAAATCATGACGAGGCAGAAACTTCTGAGAGAAACGGAACGGAAATTACTTTCTCTCCAGACCCAGAAATCTTTGTGAATTTCAAGTTCAGAAAAGATTATATAGAGCGAATGCTCAGAAATTATGTTTACCTAAATCCTGGGCTGAAAATTACTTTTAATGGCGAAACATTTTTCTCTGAAAATGGATTGAGAGACCTATTAGAGGAACAGCTGGGAGAGGAACAAACACTCTATCCTATCATTCATCTTAAAGGAGAAGATGTAGAAATAGCCATTACTCATAGTGATAAGTCCCAATCCGAAACTTATTTTTCTTTTGTGAATGGGCAAAATACCACTCAAGGAGGGACACATCTTGCTGCTTTTAAGGAAGCGTATGTGAAAACCATTCGGGAGTTTCTTAATAAAAATTTTGAATCTACGGATATTAGAAAATCCATCATCGCAGCTGTCTCTATTAAAGTGATAGAGCCTGTTTTTGAGTCTCAGACTAAAACTAAACTCGGCTCCAATGACATGGAGCCAGGAAAGGAAACTATCCGTACTTTTATGACCAATTTTCTCAAAAGAGAATTAGATAATTTCCTTCATAAAAATCAAGAAATTGCTGAGGCGATTCATAAGAAAATCCTCGTTTCTGAAAGGGAAAGAAAAGAGCTCTCGGGAATCCAAAAATTAGCAAGAGAAAGAGCAAAGAAAGTTTCTCTACATAATAAAAAACTTAGAGACTGTAGGCAGCATTATAATGACCAAAAAGCAAGCAGAAAAGGAGAATCCCAAATCTTTATTACCGAGGGAGATTCTGCATCGGGGTCTATTACTAAGAGTAGAGATGTAGAAACTCAAGCCGTATTTTCATTGCGTGGAAAACCGCTTAACTCTTATGGGCTTACCAAAAGAGTAGTCTATGAAAACGAAGAGTTTAACCTTCTACAGGCGGCTCTGAATATAGAAAACTCTCTGGAAGATTTAAGGTACAATCAAGTGATTATTGCTACCGATGCTGATGTGGATGGAATGCACATTAGACTTTTGATGATTACTTTCTTCCTTCAGTTTTTTCCAGATTTAATTAAAAATGGACATCTCTACATTCTTCAGACACCGCTCTTTAGAGTGAGAAATAAAAAGGAAACAAGGTACTGCTATACCGAAGAGGAGAGAGTAAGAGCCATAGAGGAACTCGGTAAAAATCCTGAAATTACAAGGTTTAAAGGTCTAGGAGAAATTTCCCCTGATGAGTTTAAGCATTTCATAGGAAAAGATATTCGTTTAGAACCCGTAATCATAGGAAAAGATACTACCATAGACCAACTTCTTGAGTTCTATATGGGTAAGAATACACCTGACCGACAAGGATTTATCCTTGAAAACCTAGTGGTAGAAGGAGCAATTTAACTGGAGAGAATAAAGAAGATAAAACAATGACCGTGTGAAAACATGAAAAGGATGAAAGGATAGTAAAAACTACAATTCATCATGATACATAAAATGAATTAAGATTATGAGATTAACGACAAAAAGACGAACAGTATTCATCAGTTCCATTAATGCACTGATGATTTTATCACTTGTATTTGGGATATTGGCTTTTGTTTTCAATTATAAAGCGAAATTGTTACCTCATAACTATCTTTTTCTTGTTTTTTCAGGTCTTGTAGCACTTATCTATTTCATGCGAGGGAAAGAACATTTTGATTATGACAGTGATGGGGAAGCGTTGAACTTTAAAAACTATAGCCCTATTCCTTTTTGGTCAAAGAAGTCGGATGAATTTCCCAAATATAAACTTAAGGAGTTCAGCATTGCCGATGCTTTCTTGTACAAAAAATTATACATAAAGATAGATAGCAAAAAGGGAAAAGACATCATTTTGAGATATGATATTTCCTATCTTAATACAAAAGAAATTAGAGACCTTCACCGCTCTTTATCTAAGGTGATTAAGAAAAATAAAGCCCAAAATTTATAGTGGAAAATCATAAGATGACAAATAATAACGAGCGTAGCGAAAGCCTAAAAAAGGTATCTGGACTGTATAGAGACTGGTTTTTAGACTATGCTTCCTATGTAATTCTAGATAGAGCCATACCTTCGGTTTTTGATGGACTCAAGCCTGTGCAAAGGCGTATCATGCATTCCATGAGAGAGTTAGAAGATGGTAGGTATAATAAAGTGGCAAACATTGTGGGAAATACCATGAAATATCACCCCCACGGAGATGCCTCCATCACTGATGCCATGGTGCAGATAGGGCAGAAGGAGCTCCTTATAGATACTCAGGGAAACTGGGGAAATATCTATACAGGAGATTCAGCAGCAGCAGCAAGGTATATAGAGGCAAGGCTTACCCCTTTCGCATTAGAAGTAGTTTTTAATCCTAAAACTACAGAATGGACGAAGTCTTATGATGGAAGAAATAATGAACCTATAGACCTCCCTGTGAAATTTCCTTTGCTTCTGGCACAAGGTGTGGAGGGAATAGGTGTAGGGCTTTCTACCAAGATTCTTCCCCATAATTTTAATGAACTCATAGAGGCTTCTATTACTTATCTCAAAGGAAAAAAGTTTCAGATTTTTCCTGATTTCCTTACAGGAGGTATGTTAGATGTCTCTGAATACAATGACGGTGAAAGAGGAGGAAAAGTCCGTGCCAGAGCTAGAATCATACAGAAAGATAAAAATACTCTTGCCATCACAGAACTTCCTTTCTCTAAAAATACAGGAGAACTCATAGATAGCATAGTAAAAGCTACAGAGAGAAATAAGATAAAAATTAAGAAAATAGAGGATAATACTTCTGATAAAGTGGAGATTTTGATTCATTTGTATAATGATTCATCTCCCGATAAAACCATAGATGCTCTCTATGCGTTTACAGATTGTCAGGTTTCCATTTCTCCCAATGCTTGTGTCATTGTGGGAGATAAACCTATGTTTCTTTCTGTTTCGGAGATACTCAAGAGAAATACAGATCATACCGTGGCTCTGCTCAAGAGAGAATTAGAAATTGAGCTAGGGGAATTAGAGGACAAATGGCACTTTGCTTCTTTGGAAAAAATCTTTATAGAAAATGAAATCTATCAAGAAATTAAAGGGAAAACTACCAAAGAGGAAGTGTATGCAGCAATAGATACTGCACTGAAACCTTTTATAAAACATCTTATGAGAGCGGTGGTTACAGAAGATATTGTCCGACTTACCGAACTTCCTTTCATGAGAATATCAAGGTATGATAGAGATAAGGCATTAGAAAATATTGCGGCATTAGAAGGCAAAATGGAGCAGGTAAAGTACGATTTAGAAAATTTAGTTGCTTATGCAATAGCGTACTACCAAAAAATTCAAAAAAAATACGGAAAAGATAAAACTCGCCGTACAGAGTTGAGGGTTTTTGATACCATTGATGCTACCAAAGTGGCCGTTGCGAATGAAAAATTCTATATTAATAGAGAAGATGGCTTTATCGGAACTTCCTTAAAGAGAGATGAATATCTTTTTGATTGCTCAGACATTGATGATATCATCGTCTTTAGAAAAAATGGAGAAATGAAAGTGGTAAAGGTAGAGCCAAAGACATTTGTGGGAAAAGATATACTCCATGTGGCCGTTTGGAAAAAAGGAGATACCCGAACCGTTTATAATATGATGTACCGTGAGGGAAGAGATGGAGCTACTTTTATGAAGCGTTTTTCGGTAACTTCTATTACTCGGAATACAGAATATTCACTGGCATCTGAAACCAAAGGTTCTACCGTTTTGTACTTCTCTGCAAATCCTAATGGTGAAGCCGAAATAGTATCTGTTTTTCTAAAACCGAATCCTAGAATTAGAAAAAATAAGATGGATATTGATTTTTCAGATTTAGCCATTAAAGGCCGAAATGCAAAGGGAAATATCGTAACGAAATTTGCTGTGAAAAAGGTGGAGATGAAGGAAGAAGGTGTATCTACATTGGCTCCAAGAAAAATATGGTTTGATGATACCGTTCGTAGGCTGAATGTGGAGGAAAGAGGAACATTTTTAGGATATTTCAAAGGAGATGATAAGATTCTTACCATTAATTCTTCGGGGGAGGCTAAGCTCGTTTCCTTTGATTTGATGAACCGATTTGATGAAGAATTTATCGTATTAGAAAAATGGAATCCAGAGCAACCTATTTCTTGTATTTATTTCGATGGCGAAAAAAAGATATATTATATCAAAAGATTTTTATTAGAAAACACACCGAATGTACAATCTTTTATGCCTAGTGAGCACCCGAAATCTTTTATAGAATTTGTAGGCACTGCTCAGGGGATTACAGCGGAAATCATCTACCCGAAAGATAAAAATGGAAAAGAGAAAGAACCAGAATTGGTGGATATTGATGAGTTTATTGCGGTAAAAGGCATTAAAGCAATGGGAAATCAGTTGATTAAAGAGAAGGTAAAATCTATTAATATCAGCATCCCAGAACCTGTAGAAGAAACACCAGTACCTGAAGCAGCGGAGAAACCATCTGCCTCTGATGAATTTCCAGAGGAGGGAGTCATTGAAGAGTTGCCATTTGAATAGCAGGGGTAGCCTATTCCGAAAGAAAATGTAAAGATGAATGATTTTGCCAAAAAGCCAATGGTCATAAGCTAAAGAGATGAAAAATTTATACTTAAACAGCCGATTGTATTGGGCATTGTTTGCCGTTGCATTATGCTTTGTATTGGCTTTCTTTTTTGAAGAATTGATGAGTGTAGCACAGGGAGCGTTCGTGCTATTGGTCATTCTGGTTATGGTAGATTATCTCTTACTTTTCGCATTAAAGGACAAGGTGAAAGCACAACGCTTTTTGCCCGAAAAACTCTCTAATGGAGACGAAAATCTAATTCAGCTCGAAGTAGAGAATCGTTATGATTTCCCTGTTCAGGTAAGCATCATAGATGAAGTTCCTTTTCAGTTTCAGCTGAGAGATTTTGAGATGAAAAGAAAGCTATCTCCTAATCAGCATATAGCGTTACAATATACCCTTTCGCCTAAAGAAAGAGGTGTGTATGATTTTGGAGGTCTGAATGTTTTCGTGAAATCACCTATTGGATTGGTTGCTAAGAGATTCGTTTTTCAAAAGGGGGCGAAACTGCCTGCTTATCCCTCATTTATTCATCTAAGGAAATATGAACTTATGGCATTGCAGAATGAGTTTATGCTCGGAGGTATCAAAAAAATCCGAAAATTGGGGCATACCATGGAGTTTGAACAAATTAAGGAATATGTGCAGGGAGATGACATAAGAACCATCAATTGGAAAGCCACTTCTAAGCAGAATAAGCTCATGGTAAACCAATACCAAGATGAAAAATCTCAACGCATTTATATGCTCATAGATAAAGGACGAACCATGCAGATGCCCTTTGATGGACTGAGTCTATTAGATTATTCTATCAATGCTACCATGGCACTGGCTCACATTGTCCTAAAAAAAGGAGATAGAGCAGGAGTGATGGCTTTCTCCCGAAAGATGGAAAATAAGGTAGCGGCGGATAATAAAGCCACTCATCTGAGACGGATTTCAGAGGCACTGTATAATCTCCAAACCGATTTTTCAGAGAGTGATTTTGGCAGATTGTACCAAGATATAAGCGTGAATATTACTCAGCGAAGTTTGGTATTACTCTTTACCAATTTTGAAACTTTAGATGCCGTAAAAAGACATATGAAATACCTGCGAGGTATTGCCAGAAATCATTTATTGGTAGTAGTTTTCTTTAAAAACTCTGAACTTCAAAAAATGATACACTCTACCCCAAAAAATATGCAAGAAGTGTATGATGAAATCATTGCAGAAAAATTTGAGTTTGAGAAAAATCTCATCATCCAAGAACTTAAAAAATATGGCATTTATTCCATTTATACAGCTCCTGAAAACTTGAATATTGATGTGATTAATAAATATCTGCAAATTAAAGCGAGAGGGATATTGTGAGGTTAGGATATTAAAAGATTAAAAAATTAAAAAGATTAAAAAGAGATGAAAATTACTTTAAACCGACTGAATGACGAGTTTTTGTTTGAATGTAAGAATAGTGCTGGAAACACTATTCTTTTAGACAACACCAGACAAGAAGATGCCAAAGGAGTTTCGCCTATGGAAAGCGTACTGATGGCAGTGGCAGGGTGTAGTGGAATAGATATTGTGATGATTCTTAAAAAACAGAGACAAATCATCACCTCCTTTAAAGCCGAAGTAGAAGGAGAAAGAGTAGAAGTAGAGGAGGCGAAACCTTTCAAATCTATACGAGTAGTATTCTTCTTGGAAGGTGAAATAGACACTAAGAAAGCTCTAAAAGCAGTGCAATTGTCTTTTGAAAAATATTGTTCTGTATCCAAAACACTGGAACCGAATGTTACCGTAACTTATGGGCTTTGGGTAAATGGAGAAGAGGTAATTTCTGAATAATACTTTGCTGCTCATTAGTACAATTAAAAAGCTGTCCTTTTTGGACAGCTTTTGGGGTATTATTTCCAAGTTTGGTTGTGCTTATTTTCTGAGCGTTTTATGCCATTATCTATATTGTAAGAAAGCCCCACACCTAAGGTTTCTCTCATCTGCATTTTCTTAATTTGGTTATGGTCATACACTAAATCCAAAGTGAGAATGGTAGAGATGTATTTATTGATTTTCATGTTTAAAGCTCCATTATACCCTAAAACTAATCTTTCAGGATGCTCTAAGTAGTTGGAAAACACAGAGGCAGAGTTGAGGAGCGTGATATTATCCATTAATGGTACTTTATATACAGCAGAAGCTGAGAATCCGAACTGGAATAGAGATGAATCTCCATCGTTCTTTAGACCGAAATTACCGGCTCTCTGAAGGCTCTTATCCATTACTACAGTCCATCTGGCATTTGCTGGACGAAGCGTAACGGTGAGGTCATTACTAGGTTTATAGGTAAAACCTACTCCTGCCATAATATACCCGGGTGCCATAAAATTAGAAATCAGACGATTCCCATCATTATCCGTTTTAGTTCCTAAAATTTTGGTGGAATTATTATAATCATATCCAGGAGCAAACTGAGATTGTACACTTACCCCGCCAGAAGCATACCAGCTTTTAGAAATTTTTCTTCCGTAATTAGTAGAAAGATGGATAATGTCTTGTGTTTTTCTTGTTCCAATGCCTTTGGTGTTATTTTGTCCGTATCCTAAGATGATAAAGTTTTCCCAAAGATTTTTATCTTTCTCGTAGGTAAGGTTATAGTTGCTTCCTGCAATCCACCCAACATTATTGGCACCTCCACCTACCCAGTTAGAGAAAGCGGCTTGGTTCAGGGTAAGGGAATTTTGACCAGTAATAGACCAGTTTTTTTTGGTTTGTAGACTATCAGTCTCTTGAGCAGATGCTGTAATGCCTAAAAGAGCGGCAGATAATAATGCAATTTTTTTCATTAGGTGATATAAAATTTAGATTTTTTTATTTAGCTATGTTTTGTACTTGGTTTTCAGAATAGGTACGAAGGACCTCTACCCACTCATCATCATCATTTAAACAAGGCAGGTAAGTGAATGATGCTCCACCGGCTTCTAAAAACTCTTCTTTACCTTCTACGGCAATTTCTTCTAAAGTTTCTAGACAATCTGAGACAAAAGCAGGACAAACTACCGCTAGCTTTTTAATTCCTTTTTTAGGAAGATTTTCCAGGGTTTCATCGGTATAAGGTTCTATCCATTTATCTTTTCCTAATCTAGATTGGAAGGTTACCATCACTTTCTCTTCAGGGAGTCCCAGTTTTTTTCTTACCAGTTCTGTGGTCTTGTAGCACTGATGACGATAGCATAATGTATTATGTAACGCATTATTGCTATGGATGCAGTGGGTATCATCTATCTTACAGGTTTTGCTTTTATCGGTTTTGTATAGATGTCTTTCGGGTACACCATGATAGGAGAAAAGGAGCATATCAAAATCTTTGGGAAGATTTTTTTCTATGCTATTTGAGAGACATTCAATGTATTTTTCCTCTTGATAAAAAGGTGGAACATAGTCTATGGTAAGGTGAGGGAAATACTTTGCTCTTACTTCTTCGGCTTTTTCTATTACCGTTTCTGTAGTACTCATGGCGTATTGTGGGTAGAGTGGGAAGAGGATGACTTCATTTACGCCCTTATCTACTAGTTTTTGTAGTCCTGTTTGTATGCTCGGTTCGGCGTACCGCATTCCTATTTCCACCGGAATGCTTACGCGGTCTTGGAGCTTCTGCTGAATTTTTTCAGTAATCACAATGAGTGGCGAGCCCTCAGGCGTCCATACGGTTTTGTATGCTTCAGCAGATTTTTTAGGACGAATGTTCAAGATGATGCCCTTAACGAGCAATGCACGGAAAATCCATCGGTAATCAATGACTTTTTCGTCCATTAGAAATTCATCAAGGTATTCTTTTACATCTTTTACTGAGGTGCTTTTGGGAGAGCCTAGATTGACCAGTAAGATTCCCTTTTTTGGTGATTGCATAGGAGTATATTGGGGTTCTAATAATTTATTTATCCATTCACTGCTTCCACGCTTTGTACCAGCTCAGGAAGGAATTGTTTTAAGACATTTTCTATCCCTCCTTTTAGGGTAGCGGTAGAGCTTGGGCATCCAGAACAGGCACCTTGTAGGAGCATTTTGGCTACTTTTGCCTCGGCATCATATTCCAAAAGGGAAATTTTTCCACCATCATTTTCCACAGCGGGAGCTACATATTCATTAAGGATATCTTGAATTTTTTGTTCATCTTCGGTGTATTCTCTGTTCAGGATTTTTTCTACAGGGTTTTCATGAGGCTGAGCAGGGATATTAGCAACAGTTTTTCCCTCTTGCAGATATTCTGCGATGAAACTTCTTACCGGCACCATTACTTCATGCCATTGTACAGAGTGGTCTTTGGTAACGGCTACAAAGTTATCAGAGATAAACACTTCTTGGGCAAAATCGAACTCTTTTAACACGGCTTCTGCCAATGGAATGTCTTTACTTTCTTCTAAAGATTTAGCCTCTAAAAATCCATCGATAATGAGTTTCTGAGCAACGAATTTCATCACCGCTGGGTTGGGCGTCATTTCGGCATAGATAGGGAAGACTTCCTTTCTTTTGGCTCTGTAGATTCTAGGATTTTCTAGCAGAGCATCTTCTATGGTATTTTTTAAGTTGGTAGTGATATGTTCCCACTCTACAGTGTCATCTTTAGCGATGGCTACGAAATTAGCAGTGATGAATATTTTTTCTACAAAAGGAAAATTAAACAAGTCTTCTGCGATGGGAATTTCTGAAATGTCTGAATCTCTGTCCAGTTCTACCGCTCCTTGGATGAGCGTATAGTCTGCAATGAATTTCATGACTTTCGGATTTGCAGTAGGCTCTATGATAATTTGTCTCATTATGATTATATTTGAACCACAAAAATACACATTTGAAAATAGATGGGTAAAGTAAAATGGATAGATTTCATCAATAGTGGTGTGAAAAAGATGCATTTGAACAATCCGAAAGATTAAAAAATATTCAAAAAGATATGGCAAATATTAGGACTTTATTAGGGAAAACCCCTCAGATAGGGGAAGACACTTTTCTTGCAGAGACGGCTACGGTCATTGGGGATGTAGTCATGGGTAAAGAATGTAGTATATGGTACAATGCTGTGATTCGTGGAGATGTTCATGAAATCCGAATGGGAGATAAAGTGAATGTTCAGGATAACGCAATGCTCCACTGTACTTACCAAAAACATCCATTGCATATTGGGAATAATGTGAGTATAGGGCATAATGCCATTGTACACGGCTGTACGCTGCATGATAATGTACTGATAGGTATGGGAGCCATTGTAATGGACGCTTGTGTGGTGGAGAGTAACTCCATAGTGGGGGCAGGCTCTGTAGTAACACAGGGAACGCATATCCGCTCTGGGGAAGTATGGGGCGGTGTACCCGCTAGAAAAATCAAGGATATATCTGCGGAACTTTTAGAGGGCGAAGTAAATAGGATAGCAAATAATTATGTAAAATACTCCTCATGGTATAAGGATGAAAATGACTCTGATAAAGATGATTCAAAGTCTTAGGCAAGAGTGGAGCAAAACAAAGCTAAGAGTTGGAAGAAACATAGCTAAGAGTTTTATAACTCTTAGCTATGTTTTTTTATGGCAATGTGGTAAAAAATGGTACTTTTATAATTGATAAAAAATGCTTATATTTCGCACATTGATTGGAAGAGGAAACAAGCTCTGCTGAGGAATAAGCGAGAAAAAGCGAATAGCTTTTACGAAGGTTACGAACATAGTTCATTGTCAGCAATACAATCAATGTTCAAAACGATAGTTTTAGGGGTGAGTTTTTCTCACCCTTTTTTATTAAAACTATCGGATGAACCCTATGGCTAAAAAAACCTTATCCCCCTTGATTTTTAAAATATAAATACCATTTTATAAAGTTCTTTTTAGCCTCAAAACGAAGTCCTCTATGCAAGGTTAATTTCTCTTTCAAATGCGTAAAATAGGCTTCTAAACGATTGGTAGTATAAGGGATTTCACTATCTTGCAGATATGCAAACATATTGGGTAAGGCATTGATAATATGATAAGTAGCTAAGTGTAGATTTTTATGTTTAAACCACTGAAATCCAGTTTCTTCATTCATTGATTTTTCTTCTATAAAATATTGATTTTCAACATACCACTGGTAAAATCTATTTACCCAATCGTTAGCCTGTTCATTGGTTTTTAGATGCGTAATTTCTTTGGATAAACACAAAAGCTGTTGGCTAATAAAATGTTTTGGGCTACCACTTAAATAGTTCTTAATCTGTCGTTTAATATGCACTAAACATCTTTGGATAATCACCTCTGGAAACACCTTTTTTACCGCTCCTAAAATAGATTTATGCCCATCGCAGGTTACACTGTAAACTGCCACATTCAGCTTCTTTAAGTTTTCCAAATCTTGCTTTATATCACGAAGTTTTTCCTTGTTGGTTTGGCGGTAAAGTTGCACATATCGAATGTCATAATCGTAGTAGAGTATCAGGCATAATCCATTGGAAAAGTAGGTGCCATCAATCAAGAGATGAACCTTTGTCTTGCTTTTGATGCTGAGGGTAGGAACTTGTGAAAGGTAATGTTTAAAGAGGTTTTGAAGGGTAGATTGGCTCATTGAGCTATCCCTCGAAAGGGTTTTATAGACTTGCCTTTCCATTATCCATTTTCTGAACCAAATGAATTGATTTTTTCTTTTTACACCAATGTTTTTAATCGTAAAATTTGCCTGACAATCTCCACATTGAAAGCGTTGTTTTCCATTTCTTTTTCCTTTTTTGATGATGTGATTAGAATCACAAACTGGACATTTTTTATTCGTTTTGGACATAAAATAAGAGTTATAATGAAACCACTTTCATTATAACTCTTATAAGTCTATAAAAGACAATGCTTTACAAGGTTTTTAAGCACCATTTTTTGTTATATTGTCTTTTTTATTGTTTTATCATCGAGGATTAAAAAATCTTTTCTCTGTTCGGAAGGAGTATGCTTTGGCGTACTGAGTGAAGTTAAATGATAAGTGAGAGGAAAGGAGTTTATATGCCTTATTTATAGAGGGTATAGCAACTATAGGATATAAAAATCCCGAGCCAAAAGCTCGGGAAGGTGGTTATTCTTTTACTCTTTCTATATAAGAGCCATCTTCGGTATTGATTTTAATTTTATCTCCTGGCTCTATGAAAAGAGGTACCATTACTCTAGCACCAGTTTCTATGATAGCGTTTTTCAGTGCATTGGTAGCGGTATTTCCTTTTACGCCTGGGTCTGCTTCTATGACTTCCATATAAACCGTCAAAGGAAGTTCAGCAGAAAGAGGGGTTTCATCAGATTCTTTTAAGATGATGGTAACTTCTTCTCCTGCTTTCATGAACTGGGCATTCTCTATCATTTCTTTGTTAATATAGATTTGAGAGAAATCATCATTATTCATAAAGTGGAAGCCATTATCATCATCATAGAGATACTGGAATTTTCTGGTAATCACTTTTACTTCTTCTATTTTGTGTCCTGCGGAGAAAGTATTGTCCACCACTTTTCCATTGGTTACAGACTTTAGTTTCGTTCTTACGAAAGCAGGTCCTTTTCCTGGTTTTACATGTAAGAATTCAATTACCTTGTAAATGTCATTGCTAAATTCAATGCAAAGTCCTTTTCTAATATCAGCTGTTGTTGCCATTTAATTAAATATTATTTTAATCTTTAAATTTTTTAATTTCTAAATTCTACACTTTCACCAATCCAGAGCCATATCCCTTCACGATTCCCGCTTTTGAATTTTGAATGAAAAGCAAAATTTCATCTCTTTCTACTGTAGGGAGCATTTCTTTTTCTATATAATGCATGGCTTGGGTTACATTCATTTTCATTTGGAAGATGGCTCTGTAGATATTTTGGATTTCGAAGATTTTTTCATTGGTAAAACCTCTTCTTCTTAGTCCTACAGAGTTAATTCCAGCATAGGAGATAGGGTCTCTTCCTACTTTGATATAATGCGGAATATCTTTTCTTACCAGTGAACCTCCAGATATCATGGTATGTTTTCCTATCCTTACGAATTGCTGAACGGCAGACAACCCTCCCATTACGGTATAATCTCCTATTTCTACATGTCCTGCTATGGCACATGAGTTGGCAATGATTACATTGTTTCCTACTACGCAGTCATGGGCAATGTGTGCTGTAGCCATAATGAGACAGTCATTGCCTACTTTAGTATATCCTAATGCTTTGGTGCCTCTGTTAATGGTAACACATTCCCTTAGTGTAGTATTATCACCGATGAATACTTGGGTATATTCTCCTTCAAATTTTAGGTCTTGTGGAATAGCAGAGACTACTGTGCCAGGGAATATTTTACAGTTTTTACCTATTCTGGCACCATCCATTATGGTTACATTAGGACCTATCCATGTACCTTCGCCTATTTCTACATCGGCAGCAATGGAGGTAAATGCTTCTATTACTACATTTTTTCCGATAGAGGCTCTTTTATCTACAGCGGCTAATTGATGTACCATAATTTTTACTATTTATTTTTGATTACTTGTGCCATAAGTTCTGCTTCCACTGTTACTGCATCTCCCACATATCCATAGCCTTGCATGTGTACTATCCCTCTTCGGATAGGCTCTATGAGTTCTATTTTGAAGATGATGGTATCTCCTGGTACTACTTTTTTCTTAAACTTTACTTTATCTATTTTGATGAAATAAGTAGAATAGTTTTCAGGGTCTGGTACCGATGCTAAAACTAAAATACCTCCCGTCTGTGCGAGGGCTTCCACTTGTAGTACTCCCGGCATTACAGGCTCACTAGGGAAATGCCCTACGAAATAAGGTTCGTTAAAGGTGACATTTTTGAGCCCTACCACATGAGAATCAGACATTTCTAAAACTTTATCTATAAGTAAGAAAGGGTATCTGTGTGGGAGGAGTCTCATCACTCCATTGATATCAAAAACAGGTGGTTTAGATAAATCAAAATCAGGGACATTTCTCTTTTTCAGCATTTTCCAATGTCTGTTCAGTTTTTTTGCAAACTGTGTATTTACGAAATGCCCAGGTTTATTCGCGATGACTTTTCCTTTGATTTTCACCCCTACCAAGGCAAGGTCTCCGATGACATCTAATAGTTTATGTCTTGCAGCTTCATTAGGATGATTGAGGGTAAGATTATCTAAAATACCATTTGGGCGGATAGAGACTTCATCTTTATTGAATACCTTTTTCAGTTTTTCAGCTGTTTCTGGGGTAAGCTCCTTGTCCACATATACAATGGCATTAGAAATATCTCCACCTTTAATGAGTCCTGCCTCTAAGAGCATTTCTATTTCGTGGAGGAAACTGAAAGTTCTAGCAGAAGCAAATTCGGTAGCAAATTCAGAGATATCTTTCATGGTGGCATTCTGAGTGCCGAGTACCTTTGTTCCGAAATCTACCATGGTGGTTACCTCGTATTGGTCAGAGGGAATGATGGTCATTTCCGAACCTGTATTAGGGTCAGAAAAAGACATCACTTCTTTGATTTGTAGATACTCTCTTTCTTGTTCTTGTTCTATGATGCCTGCTTTCTCTATGGCTTCTACAAAGTACTTAGAGGAGCCATCCATAATAGGAGGTTCACTGGCATTCATTTCTAGAATCACATTATCCAAATCACATCCCACGAGAGCAGCCAATACATGCTCACAAGTATGGATTCTTACGCCTAATTTTTCTAAGGTGGTTCCTCTTTCTGTAGTGGTAACGAAATTTACATCTGCCTCTACCTGAGGATGTCCTTCAAGGTCTGTTCTTACGAATACAAATCCTGTATTTTCTTTTGCAGGTTTCATAGTGAGGGTTACTTCGTTCCCTGTATGAAGCCCTATTCCTGATAGCGAAATCTCACTTTTCAGGGTTTTTTGCATATCATTCATATTGTTTATTTACTATTTGATGTTGGATATTTTATTTTACAATCTGAAAAGCATCAGTTATGGGCTAATTTTTTCTCTAGCTCGTCTATTCTTTTCACTAGTGCGTCCAAGTGTTTAAAGTGGACATAATTTCTTCTATAATCTCCTGCTTTGATGGCGGGCGAACCATAGAGCGTCTCTTTATCTTTCACATGAGAATTTACTCCACTTTGAGCTTGAATTTTCACTTGATTTCCGATGGATATATGCCCCACAATGCCTACCTGTCCACCAATCATATTCCAATCTCCAATGACAGTGGAGCCTGCTATTCCGGCTTGAGAAGCGATGACATTATGTTTGCCGATGCTTACATTATGAGCAATCTGGATAAGATTATCCATTTTAGTACCTTTTCCTATGGTGGTAGAGCCTATGGTACCACGGTCTATAGTACAGTTGGAACCAATTTCCACATCATCTTCTATCACTACATTACCCAGTTGGGGAATTTTAGAATAGCCATTAGCAGAAGGCTGAAAGCCGAAACCATCACTACCAATGACGGTGTTAGAATGTATCACGCAGTTATCTCCGATGACCGAGTATTCATGAATTCTTACGCCACTATGAATCTGGCAGTTCTTGCCTATTTTTACACTATTTCCGATGAATACTTGCGGAGCGATTTGGGTATTTTCTCCTATTCTTGCCTTCGCAGAGATATAGGTAAAAGCACCGATGTAGATATTCTCTCCCAGCGTTGCCGTATCATGGATGAAAACATTCTCCTCTATTCCAGATTTTTTTCCTTTCATCTCTTGATACATATTGAGGAGGATTTGGAAAGAAAGGTAGGCATCATCTACAGCGATGAGTGTAGGAGAATAGTCTTTATTTTCTTGGATAAATTTTTCTGAAACTACCAGTACAGAACACGGTGTGTTTTCTAAAAAATGAACGAATTTTTCTTGTGAGATGAATGAGAGGTGTCCTTCTTCGCCTTTTTCTATAGGAGAAACCCCTGTGATGGCTCTGTTTTCATCACCAATGATTCTTCCGTTAATCAATGAGGCTATTTGAGATGCTGTAAACTCCATAATTTTGCAAATATACAATTTTTTTATTTTGATATTCATGCCTTGTACAATGATAGAATCTTTTTCATCAGTAAATTCAAAAAAGAAATGACTCCTGCCCGAAAGTTTTCTATTTTCGGGTCTTTTTATTTGTAATTTAAATGATTTTTGGAAACCCTTTCAGCGTTTAAAACGCTGAAAGGGTTAGTTAAAAAGTGATTTTGGAAGAAATTTTATCATTCCTGCATAAAAGTGAGTGCTACTGTAAGGTATATTCATCTACCTGAATGATATTTAATCTTTTCGCTATTTTTTAAATATGTCTTTTGAATAGTCGTGATAAGTTTGTTATCCTCTCATCCACTAGTAAATTGAACAAAAGAAATGTCGTACTTTTGTCGCCGATTGATCATTCCTATCTCATACCGTAGTGAAACCATCGCAAAAAGAAGCCATTAGCCAAAAAATAAAAACCTTTGCGGAAGCATTGGGCTTTATGGCGTGTGGAATTTCTAAGGCTGGATTTTTAGAAGATGCGGCTCCTAGGCTAGAGGAATATTTGAAAAATAATAGACATGGGGAAATGCGGTACATGGAGAATTATTTTGATAAAAGATTAGACCCTACACTGCTGGTGCCTGGTGCTAAAAGTGTGATTTCCTTTCTTTATAATTATTATCCCGAGGAAAAAATAGATGCCCAAAATGGTTTCCAAATTGCCAAATACGCTTATGGGCTAGATTATCATGATGTACTAAAAGAGAAACTCAGAACACTGGTGGCGATGCTGGAAGAGGAAATAGGAGCTTTTGAGCATAGAGTTTTCGTGGATTCGGCACCCGTCTTAGAGAGAGCATGGGCAGAACGAGCAGGGCTAGGATGGATAGGGAAGAATGGCAATCTTTTAGCCAAAAAATCGGGGTCTTTTTTCTTTCTTGGTGAAATTATTTGTGATTTAGAACTCATCTATGACCATCCTACTACAGATCACTGTGGTAATTGTAGAAAATGTATAGACGCTTGCCCCACACAGGCCATTATTGCTCCTAAGGTTTTGGATGGTTCTAAGTGTATTTCTTACCTTACCATTGAGCTGAAAAATGAGATTTCTACTGAGTTTACAGGAAAAATGGGCGATTGGATTTTTGGCTGTGATATATGCCAAGATGTTTGCCCGTGGAATCGGTTTTCAGTGTCCAATCCTGCCTCTTGGCTACAGCCTCATCCTAAATTATTGGAATTGAACAAAAAAGATTGGCAAGACCTTACCCAAGAAACTTTCTCTCAAATCTTTAGAAAAAATCCTGTAAAAAGAACCAAATACACGGGACTGATGCGGAATATAGAATTTGTGATGAAACAAGATATGAAGGATTCAGAAGATGAAAAGATGATGAAATTATAAATTGTATAATGTAAAAAGTAAAAAGTATAAAGATTTTAGAAATTGTACGATGTGCCATGTATAAAGACTTTTGGATTATGTTTTGGTACTTTACCAAAGTGCTTTGGGATAGTAATTTATAATAGAAAGTCGGTTCCTTTTATATAACGTACAATGTAAGGAATGGATATTTCTATTCCTATTCTTACCAGTAAGGCAATCTTATTGAATAATCATATAATATTACAAAATTATTAACAAGAGGATTTTTCTTGTTGTATTGATGAATATTTCATTATTTTTGAAGCATTACTCAATATTATGGCGAATCTTTTTAATCCAAGAGATATTACTTGGCTTTCATTCAATGAAAGAGTACTTCAGGAAGCGATGGACGAAACGGTGCCGCTTCATACTCGGATAAAATTTTTGGGCATTTTCTCTAATAATTTAGATGAATTTTTTAGAGTTCGTGTGGCAGGGCTGAGAAGAACCATGGACTTTAAAGAAAAAATAGTGCATGATGCTTTCTTTGATGCTCCTAATAAAATTCTTGCACAGATTAATGACATTGCGATAGAACAGCAGAAAACTTTTAATAAAACTTGGAAACACATCCAAAAGGAAATGGCTGATAGAAAAGTCTTCATCCTTTCGGCAGAAGATTTAAGTGCCAAGCAAAAAGAGTTTGTCAAAAAGTATTTTGATGAGGTAGTAGAGTCTCACATTGTGCCTATTTTATTAGATGAAAATAAAAATATGCCTTACCTTAGGGATAAGAGTTTGTATCTAGGTATAGCACTGAGAAAGAAAGACTGGATGTATGAGAGTAAATACGCCATCATAGAAATCCCTTCCCGATTTGTGGGCAGATTTCTCATCCTCCCTGATGAAGAGGATAAGAAGCAAGTGATTCTTTTGGAAGATGTAGTAAGAGCCATGCTGCCAGAGATTTTTAATTTCTTAGGCTTTGATGAGTTCGAAGCACATGCGTTTAAGGTAACCAAAGATGCAGAGTTTGACATTGATAATGATATCAATACCACTCTTGCAGATAAAATAGAGAAAGGAATAAAAAACCGTAGAAAAGGAAGACCTACCCGCTTTACCTTTGATAAAAACATGGATAAAGCCGTGCTAGAATTTCTGATAAGAAAACTTCATCTGACTAAAAAAGATAGTATCATCCCAAGTGGTAAAATTCATAATTTTAAGCATTTTATGGATTTTCCAGACATTATCCCTGAAAAGCATTTAACGCAGCAGAGGAAACCTTTCCTCCATCCTAAATTCCCGAATGACACCCGAGTAACAGAGGTGATTTTGAAAGAAGATGTCATGCTCTCTTTACCTTATCATGACTACAGACCCGTGATTGATTTACTCAGAGAATCTGCAATGGACCCCGAGGTAAAATCTATACAAATTACCGCTTATCGTTTGGCATCAAATTCTAAAATAGTCAATGCCCTGATAGGAGCCGCCAGAAATGGAAAGGAAGTAACGGTGATGCTGGAGCTTAGAGCCCGATTTGACGAAGAAAGTAATCTAGAGTGGAAAGAAATCTTAGAAGCCGAAGGTATCAAAGTGCTTACAGGAATCCCTCATAAAAAAGTGCATGCTAAACTATGTATCATCAAAAAAAGAACGGAGGGAAAAACCATTCAGTACGGATTTATCAGTACAGGGAATTTTAATGAGAAGACCGCAAGATTCTATGGAGACCAGTTGCTCTTTACCGCAGATAGAACCATCATGGCAGATATTAATAAGATTTTTTCGGTACTCAAAAAGCCTAAAAATGATATACTGCCCGTACTAAGTACTTGTAAAAAACTCTTGGTATGTCCACAATTCATGCGTGAGAAGATTTTTAAACATATAGATAAAGAAATAGAAGAAGCCAAAGCAGGGAGAAAGGCAGAGATGATTATCAAGGTGAATTCTTTAAGTGATAAAGAATGTATCCTAAAACTTTACCAAGCCGCCAAAGCAGGCGTGAAAATTAGAATGATAGTAAGAGGGATTTTTTGTGCTATTCCTCAGAAGAATTTTAAAACAAAAATAGAGGCCATTTCTATTATAGATGAGTATCTAGAACATGCCAGAGTAATGTATTTCTATAATGCAGGTGAGGAAAATATGTACATCTCTAGTGCCGATTGGATGACGAGAAATTTAGATAATAGAATAGAAGCCGCAGTGCCTATTTTGAAAAAAGAACTCAAAAAAGAACTCAAAGATATTCTTAAATTACAACTGTCTGATAATGTGAAGGCAAGAATTTTGAATAAAGCCTTAGATAATGAATATGTAAAGAATGATTTGCCACCTTGTCGTTCACAGATAGAAACTTATCATTATCTTCGCAAAAAACTTAAAGAAAAGGAATAATTCAATGAAATTAGCCGCAATAGATATAGGAAGTAATGCCGCAAGACTGCTGATCAATGAAGTGAAAATAGGTAAGAAAGGACAGCCTGAGTTTATTAAACTGAACCTATTAAGAATACCACTTCGTTTAGGAATGGATGTGTTTTCTCATGGAGAAATTCTTTCAGAGAGAAAAGCGATGGTGATTAATTCCATGAAAATTTTTTCAGACCTTATGAGCCTCTATCAGGTAGAAAATTACAGAGCATGTGCTACTTCTGCCATGAGAGATGCTGCCAATGGAGACGAAATCCGGGAAATAGTAAAAGAAACTTCAGGTATTCAGATAGAAATTATCTCTGGAGACGAAGAGGCGGGGCTTATTTTTGGAAATCATGTTGCCGAAACTCTGGATGAGGAGAATGATTATTTGTACATTGATGTAGGTGGCGGATCTACAGAATTATCTTATTTTGAAAACCAAAAATTGACTTATAAAAAATCTTTTAATATTGGTACTATCAGGTTGCTCAATAATTTGGTAACCGATGACCAATGGAAAGAATTAAAGGTGGAAATAAAAAATCATATCCACCATGATAGACCCATAGTAGCCATTGGTTCAGGAGGGAATATTAATAAAACTTTCTCTATGAGTAAGACCAAAGATGGTAAACCGCTTACACTCTCTGCACTCAAAAAATTCCTAAAAGAACTCAGCCAACTTACCGTGGAGGAAAGGATGAAAACTTATCATATTAGAGAAGATAGGGCGGATGTTTTGGTGCCTGCATTAGAAATTTATACTAAGGTGATGAGTTGGTCGGGTATTAATAAAATCTATGTCCCTAAGATATCTGTTGCCGATGGACTCATCAAAAAAATGTATCAGAAAATCACTAAAGGAGAAGAAGAGTAGATTTGAATTTTATTTGTAATTAGCCTAGGATAGTCTTTTCTCTTCTTTTTATTTTTTATTTTTTTTCTTATCTTTGCAAAATATTTTGGCACAGAGAATATTTTTTTACGATGAACAGATGAGATAACTCCTTTTTTCAAAGGGGTGTTTCTTGTTTGTATGTGGTAGAGCGTTTTCTTTGTTCAAAATTAATTTACTAAAAATATTTTGCACTACGCCGTGAAAAGATATACCGGAGTTGCAGTTTGGATAGATTTTTAGAAATATGCTCTTATCTGAAAGACTGCTGAATGGATGTGCCAAAATCAAGGTCTTTCTAAGAATAAAGTGTTTTCTATCTTTCTTCCAGATATTTTTAAGCAAAATCAAAATATTTTTTAACCCAACACTTTATTTATTACTTTATGAGTAAAACTAAAGCTTCAAAAAGCCCTGCTGCTACAGAACGAATTAATTTCGCTTCTGCTAAAGGAAGAATAGCAGCACCGGATTTTTTGGATATCCAAATTGAGTCTTTTAAAGACTTCTTTCAGCTGGATACCCTTCCGGAAGACCGTGTAAATGAAGGTCTTTACAAAACTTTTCAAGAAAATTTCCCAATTTCTGACTCCAGAAACCAATTCGTTTTGGAGTTTTTAGATTATTTGGTAGATTCTCCTCGTTATTCTATAGATGAATGTGTGGAGAGAGGACTTACTTATTCTGTACCTTTAAAAGCAAGGCTTAAATTATACTGTACAGATCCTGAACACGAAGATTTCCAAACTGTAATTCAAGATGTATATCTAGGCCCAGTACCTTATATGACGCCGTCAGGCTCTTTTATTATCAATGGGGCGGAGCGTGTTATCGTAACTCAGCTACACCGTTCTCCAGGGGTGTTCTTTGGGCAAACTTATCATGCTAATGGTACTAAGCTCTATTACTCCAGAATTATCCCATTTAAAGGGTCTTGGATGGAATTTACTACCGACATCAATAATGTGATGTATGCTTACATTGACCGTAAGAAGAAATTACCACTCACTACGCTACTCAGAGCCATTGGTTATGAATCAGATAAAGATATTCTTCAGATTTTTGACCTTGCGGAAGAGGTAAAAGTATCTAAAGCTGCACTGAAAAAGGTAGAAGGAAGAACCTTGGCAGCCAGAGTGCTGAATACTTGGTTTGAAGATTTTGTGGATGAAGATACGGGAGAAGTGGTTTCTATCGAAAGAAATGAAATCATTCTTGAGCGTGAAACTATCCTCGAAAAAGAACATATTGATATTATTTTGGAAGCAGGTGTGAAATCTATTTTGATTCACAATGAAAACTCATCAGAATTTTCTATCATCCAAAATACACTTCAAAAAGACCCTACCAACTCAGAAAAAGAGGCGGTAGAGTACATCTATCGTCAGTTGAGAAATGCTGATCCACCAGATGAGGAAACCGCAAGAGGAATCATTGAAAAATTATTCTTCTCAGAGCAAAGGTATTCATTAGGGGAGGTAGGTAGATATAGGCTAAACAAAAAGCTAGGTCTCTCTATTCCAGAAGATACTGAAGTGCTTACTAAGGAAGATTTCATCGCTATTGTTCGTCATTTGATAGAATTGGCTAACTCTAAAGCAGAAGTAGATGACATTGACCACCTTTCGAACAGAAGAATTAAGACCGTTGGAGAGCAGCTGGCAGGTCAGTTTGGAGTAGGGCTTTCTAGAATTGCTAGAACTATTCGTGAAAGAATGAATGTTCGTGATAATGAGATATTTACACCTATTGATTTGGTGAATGCAAAAACATTGACTTCTGTGATCAATTCATTCTTCGGTACCAATCAGCTTTCTCAGTTCATGGATCAAACCAATCCACTTTCTGAGATTACGCACAAGAGAAGATTATCAGCACTAGGGCCTGGTGGGCTTTCTAGAGAAAGAGCAGGTTTCGAGGTGAGAGATGTTCACCATACCCACTACGGAAGAATTTGTCCGATTGAAACGCCAGAAGGTCCGAACATTGGTTTGATTTCTTCCCTAGGTATTTATGCTAAAATCAATAATTTAGGATTCATTGAAACGCCATATAGAGAGGTAAAGAATGGTAAAGTAAACCTGAATGGTGAGCCTATTTACCTTAATGCCGAAGATGAAGAATCTAAGGTAATTGCTCAGGCGAATGTAGAACTGAGTGATAAAGGAGAGTTTGAAACAGACCGTATCATCGCTCGTCTAGATGGTGATTATCCTGTGGTAGAACCTAATCAAGTAGATTTAATAGATGTAGCTCCGAACCAAATTTCTGGAATTTCAGCATCACTTATTCCTTTCTTGGAACATGATGATGCGAACCGTGCACTCATGGGATCGAACATGATGCGTCAGGCAGTACCTCTATTAAGACCTGAAGCTCCAATTGTAGGTACAGGATTGGAGAAACAAGTGGCGAAAGATTCTAGAGTCCTCATCAATGCAGAAGGAACGGGAGTAGTACAGTATGTAGATGCGAATAAAATTGTTATTAAGTATGACCGTACGGAGGATGAGGATATCGTATCCTTTGAGTCAGCGGAGAAAACTTATAACTTAACCAAATTCCGTAAGACCAATCAATCTACTACCATTACCCTTCGTCCAAATGTAAGAGTAGGAGATAAAGTAGAGAAAGGACAAGTACTTTGTGATGGATACGCTACTGAAAATGGAGAATTGGCCATCGGTAGAAACCTTGTAGTGGCATTCATGCCTTGGAAAGGGTACAACTTCGAGGATGCGATTGTAATCAATGAAAAAGTGGTGCGTGAAGACTGGTTTACTTCTATCCATATAGATGAGTATTCATTGGAAGTTCGTGATACCAAACTAGGTATGGAAGAATTGACTTCTGATATTCCGAATGTTTCTGAAGAGGCTACCAAAGATTTGGATGAGAATGGAATGATTCGTATCGGAGCCGAGGTGAAGCCTGGAGATATCATGATTGGTAAAATTACACCAAAAGGAGAGTCTGACCCTACGCCAGAGGAAAAACTCCTAAGAGCCATCTTTGGAGACAAGGCGGGAGATGTGAAAGATGCTTCACTTAAGGCAGATTCGTCACTCTACGGTGTAGTAATTGATAAGAAATTATTCTCTAGAAATATCAAAGATAAAAAGAAGAGAGCGGAAGAAAAACTTAAGCTCGAAGAAATAGAAAATAAATTCCAAAAGAAATTTAATGAACTTCGCTCTATCCTCATAGATAAATTGAATGTCTTAGTAAATGGTAAAACCTCTCAAGGGGTGAAAAATGACCTAGACGAAGAAATCATCGGTAAAGGACAAAAATTCAGCTTGAGACTATTACAGTCTGTAGAAGATTATGTGCATGTAAGTGGGTCAGACTGGACGGTAGATGCAGAGAAAAATGATTTGATTAGACAATTGATTCACAATTATAAAATCAAGTACAACGATATTGCGGGAATTAGAAACCGTGAAAAATATGCACTTTCTATCGGTGATGAGTTACCAGCAGGTATCATGAAACTTGCTAAGGTGTACATCGCTAAGAAGCGTAAACTGAATGTAGGAGATAAAATGGCAGGGCGTCACGGTAACAAAGGTATCGTTTCTAGAATTGTTCGTGAAGAAGATATGCCATTCCTAGAAGATGGAACACCAGTAGATATTGTACTGAACCCACTGGGGGTACCTTCTCGTATGAACATTGGACAGATTTATGAAACCGTTCTTGGATGGGCAGGTAAAAAACTCGGATTGAAGTTTGCTACACCTATCTTTGATGGTGCTTCCTTAGATGAGATTACCAAATATACTGATGAAGCAGGATTACCAAGATACGGAAATACTTATCTGTATGACGGAGGTACTGGGGAAAGATTTACTCAGCCAGCTACTGTGGGGGTAATCTATATGCTGAAACTCGGACACATGGTAGATGATAAGATGCACGCTCGTTCTATTGGTCCTTACTCGCTCATTACGCAACAGCCACTCGGTGGTAAAGCACAGTTTGGTGGTCAGCGTTTCGGAGAGATGGAGGTTTGGGCATTGGAAGCCTTCGGTGCGTCTAATATCTTGAGAGAAATCTTGACCGTGAAGTCTGATGATGTCATTGGTAGAGCCAAAACTTATGAAGCGATTGCGAAAGGTGAAGCGATGCCTGAGCCAGGTATTCCAGAATCTTTTAATGTATTGCTCCATGAGTTACAAGGTCTTGGACTTGATGTGAGACTTGAAGAGTAATTTAATGTGAGAATGGGATAATTTGGGAATGAGATAATTATCAAATTACCTAATTACCTAATTCTTTAATTAATCTTTTAATCAAAATTAAAATGTCAAATAAAAATAAAACAAGTAGATTTAGTAAAATCTCAATAGGGCTCGCTTCACCAGAATCTATTCTTCAAGAATCTAGAGGGGAAGTACTAAAGCCAGAAACGATTAACTACCGTACGCATAAGCCTGAAAGAGACGGGTTATTTTGCGAAAAAATATTCGGCCCTGTAAAGGATTATGAATGTGCTTGTGGTAAGTATAAGAGAATCCGCTACAAAGGTATCGTGTGCGACCGCTGTGGAGTGGAAGTTACTGAAAAAAAGGTAAGAAGAGAAAGAATAGGACATATTAATTTAGTAGTACCTATCGCCCATATTTGGTATTTCCGTTCTTTGCCTAACAAAATAGGATACCTTTTAGGAATTCCTTCTAAAAAATTAGATATGATCATTTATTATGAAAGATATGTGGTCATTCAGCAAGGAATCGCTAAAAAAGCGGACGGCTCTGATTTTGAAGAAATGGAGTTTCTTACGGAAGAAGAATATCTAGATGTATTAGATACACTTCCAGTAGAAAATCAATATCTTGATGACTCTGACCCTAATAAATTCATTGCAAAAATGGGGGCAGAAGCTATTGAAGATTTATTGAAAAGAATAGACCTTGATGCCTTATCTTTTGACCTCAGACATAAGGCACATAATGAAAGCTCTAAACAAAGAAGAACGGAAGCACTTAAGCGTCTCAATGTGGTAGAAGCATTAAGAGGAGCTAACACCCGAATGATTAACCGCCCAGAATGGATGGTGATGCGTGTACTTCCTGTAATCCCGCCAGAGCTTAGACCACTTGTTCCATTGGACGGAGGGCGTTTTGCTACATCAGATTTGAATGACCTTTATAGAAGGGTAATCATTAGAAACAATCGTCTGAAAAGACTTTTGGAAATCAAAGCTCCAGAAGTGATTTTGAGAAACGAGAAGCGTATGCTTCAGGAAGCAGTAGATTCTTTATTTGATAATACTAGAAAATCATCTGCAGTAAAATCAGAATCCAATAGACCACTTAAATCTCTTTCAGATTCACTCAAAGGTAAGCAAGGGCGTTTCCGTCAGAATCTATTAGGTAAGCGTGTGGATTACTCTGCTCGTTCGGTAATTGTAGTAGGTCCAAACCTACAACTTCACGAATGTGGTATTCCTAAGAATATGGCTGCAGAGCTTTATAAGCCTTTTATCATCAGAAAATTAATTGAAAGAGGCATTGTGAAAACGGTAAAATCTGCCAAGAGAATTATCGATAAAAAAGAACCTGTAGTGTATGACATCTTAGAAAATGTGATGAAAGGTCATCCTGTGCTTCTGAACAGGGCACCTACGCTTCACCGTTTAGGTATCCAAGCTTTCCAGCCTAAGATGATTGAAGGAAAAGCGATTCAGCTTCACCCACTAGTAACTACGGCATTTAACGCCGACTTTGACGGTGACCAGATGGCGGTACACTTGCCATTAGGTCCAGAGGCTATCCTAGAAGCTCAGCTTTTGATGCTCGGTTCTCAAAATATTTTGAACCCTGCTAATGGCTCTCCGATTACCGTACCGTCTCAAGACATGGTACTAGGGCTTTACTTCATGACCAAAGAAGCACATTCTACAGAAGATAATAAAGTGCTAGGAGAAGGACTCGCATTCTACTCACCAGAGGAAGCGGAGATTGCTTACGCAGAAGGAAAAGTTTCTCTTAATGCTAAGGTAAAATGTAAATTACCAGTAAAACAAGAAAATGGAGAAATCGTTACAAAACTTATTGATACTACGGTAGGTAGAATTTTGTTTAACCAAATCGTACCAGAACAAGTAGGTTTTGTGAATGAACTCTTGACCAAAAAATCACTTCGTAATGTCATCGGTAGAATTCTTGCCGATACTGATTTCCCTACTACGGTGAAATTCTTGGACGATATGAAGGATTTAGGATATGCTAACGCTTTTAAAGGAGGACTTTCTTTCTCATTAGGAGATATTGTGGTTCCTGAAGAGAAGAAAGCCATGATCGCTCAAGCGGTAGAAAATGTAAACGAAATTACTGGAAACTATAACATGGGTCTTATCACAGATACCGAGCGTTATAACCAAGTAATTGATGTTTGGACGAATACTAACGCCAGTCTTACAGACATGATTATGAGCAGAATGAAAACCGACCAAGGTGGGTTCAACTCAGTGTATATGATGCTGGATTCTGGAGCAAGGGGATCTAAAGAGCAGATTCGTCAGCTCTCTGGTATGCGTGGTTTGATGGCAAAACCTCAAAAAGCAGGTTCTGTGGGAGCAGAAATTATTGAAAACCCAATTGTAGCCAACTTTAAAGAGGGGCTTTCTATTTTGGAATACTTTATCTCTACCCACGGGGCAAGAAAAGGGCTTGCAGATACGGCACTTAAAACGGCCGATGCGGGTTACCTCACGCGTCGTCTTGTAGATGTAGCTCAAGATGTAATCATTACAGAAGATGATTGTGGTACACTTAGAGGAGTAGAAGTTTCGGCATTGAAGAAAAATGATGAAATCGTAGAGCCACTTTCAGAAAGAATACTCGGTAGAGTTTCTTTACATGATGTATATGACCCAGATACAGACGAACTCATCATCGGTGCTGATGAAATCATCAGTGAAGCCATTGCTAAGAGAATAGAAGCTACGGGAATGGATTCGGTAGAAGTTCGTTCGCCACTTACTTGTGAGGCAAAGAGAGGTATCTGTGCAAAATGTTATGGTAGAAACCTCGCTACAGGAAAACCTATTCACATGGGAGAAGCTGTAGGGGTCATCGCTGCTCAATCCATCGGGGAGCCAGGTACTCAGCTTACATTGAGAACCTTCCACCAAGGGGGTACCGCAGGGAATGTTTCGGAAAATCCTACCATTGTAGCAAGAAGAGATGGTATCGTGGAGATGGATGAAATCAGAACGGTAACTTCTGAAGATGAAAATGGAGAGAAAGTAGAGAAAGTAGTATCTCGTTCTACTGAATTCCGTTTGGTAGCAGATAATGAAAACAGAACGCCACTGATGGTAGCCAATATTCCTTATGGTTCAGACCTTTTAGTGAAACCTGGAGATAAGGTGAAAAAAGGTGATGTCATCTGTAAATGGGATCCTTATAACGCGGTAATTATTGCTGAGACGGCAGGTAAAATAGAGTACGAAGACATTAAACAAGGACACACTTTCCAATTGGAAATTGACGAGCAAACTGGTTTCGAGGAAAAAGTAATTTCTGAATCTCGTCAGAAGCTCGTTCCTACGCTGAAAGTAGTAGATACTAAAGGCGAAGAGTTAAAAGCGTATTCATTACCAGTAGGAGCTCACTTGATGGTAAACGATGGTGAAAAAATTAAGACGGGTAAAGTCTTAGTAAAAATACCAAGAAAATCTGCGAAAGCAGGGGATATCACCGGAGGTCTTCCGAGAGTTACCGAACTTTTTGAAGCAAGAAATCCTTCTAACCCAGCTGTAGTAACAGAAATAGACGGAGTAGTGTCTTACGGAAAAATCAAGAGAGGAAATAGAGAACTCATCGTGGAAGCGAAAACAGGGGAGAGAAAAATCTATCTTGTGAAACTTTCTAACCAAATTTTGGTTCAGGAAAATGACTTCGTGAGAGCAGGTACGCCACTTTCTGATGGCTCTGTAACTCCAGAGGATATTCTTAGAATTAAAGGACCAACTGCCGTTCAGGAGTATCTGGTGAATGAAATTCAGGAGGTATATCGTCTGCAAGGGGTGAAAATTGATGATAAACACTTTGAAATCATCGTAAGACAGATGATGACCAAGGTATCCATCGTAGATGGTGGTGATACGCAGTTCTTAGAAGGTGCTATGGAGCATAAGTATGATTTCCTTGAGGAGAACAATCGTATCTTCGGAATGAAAGTGGTTACAGATGCAGGAGACTCTCAAGTTTTCCAGCCTGGGCAAATGATTACTGCTCGTGAGCTGAGAGATGAAAACTCTAAATTGAAAAGAGAGGACTTGCAGTTGGTAGAAGTGCGTGAAGCATTGCCTGCAACGGCTACACCAGTGCTTCAGGGAATTACTAGAGCAGCACTTCAGACCAGATCTTTCATGTCTGCGGCATCTTTCCAAGAGACTACTAAAGTACTCAATGAAGCAGCTGTAGCAGGTAAAATAGATGATCTTAATGGTCTGAAAGAAAATGTAATTGTAGGGCATAAGATTCCTGCAGGTACAGGTCTTAAAGATTACCAAAACTTTATTGTAGGCTCTAAAAAAGAGTTTGAAGACCTAAATTAATTGAATAATCCCTATTCAAAGTCCAGAGATTTTATTATCTTTGGGCTTTGATACTTTAATATTTAAAAAACAAAAATAATGGACAACAATCAAAATCCACAAGACGGAAACATCAACATCCAGTTGAACGAAATGGTAGCTGCTGGTGCATACTGTAACTTAGCATTGGTAAACCACTCTCCATCAGAGTTCGTGTTAGACTTCATCCAATTGATGCCAGGTGTAAACCAAGCACAAGTAAGAAGTAGAGTAATCCTTGCTCCACTTCACGCTAAAAGAGTATTGAATGCACTTCAGCAAAACATTGCTAACTACGAACAACAATTCGGAGAAATCAAAGAAGTAGAGCCTTTCGTATTAGGTGGAAATAATGTTCAAGCATAATAACGATATGCTATAATAATAGAAACCGTTTCAGTAAATGAGGCGGTTTTTTTTGTCTTGAAAAGGTCTTTAGCCCAATACATCATAAAAAAAATCACCCAAAACTTTGGATGATTTTTTATTTTAGAGTAAATAATTTCTTACTTTGTAAATCTTACAGCCATTCTGCGGTCTTTTGCTCTCTCCGCATCACTGGCTTCTGCAGGTACTTTAGCAAATTCACTTCCGTATCCTTCTGCTTCCACTATCTGAGCACCTACGCCTAGTTTGGTAAGTTCAGCACGGATATGTTCTGCTCTTCCTTTGGAGATTTTTTTATTGGTTGCTTCATCTCCTGTTTTATCTGTATATCCTCCAATTTTAATTTTGGTTTCAGGATATGCCTTTAGAATAGCGGCTAGATTTTTTAGCTGAGCATCAGAACCCTCCAAAAGCTGGTTCGTAGAGCCCATTTTGAAATTTACCATGTCAAAATCAAACCATGTAGATTTTAACGCTGCATCATCCGTGGCTTTCTCGTAGTTCCCAGCATTAAGGAATTGCGTTATTTTTTCTTCTAATCCCCCTTGGAAAGCATTAATTTTGGTACCTTTCACATCTACCTCTACAGGATTCAGGGCTACTGCGTGTGCTACCCCTTCTCCTTCTTGGTGCATTCCTGCATGATTGCCATATCTTGTGTCATGGTCATCATATCTTTCTACACCTTCTTCCATTCTTAAAACCCCTTGATTACCTCCCTCAGTTACCTTCTTACAACTTGTTACTAGGGCAACTATTGCTACGGAAAATATTACCTTTTTCATGTCTTCTGATTATTTTTCCAAAATTAAGAAAATCCTTGACTTCTACAAAATTATTCTGATACCAATATTAATTTTCCTTCGATACACTGAGTGAAAATAAGGTATTTTTCGCCACCATCTTGTAATTTGTATTTCTTTTTAATTTGTTCGGGCGTGAGGGGGTGGTTTTTAGAAATAATATTGTATTTATCGTTTTTTTTCAGTTCTTGGCTTTTTATGGTATTGACTCTGAGTATTCTCCCTGGGAAATCGTTTATTTTTTCATCTGAAGTTAATAGCTGAGTATTAGGGTGGAGTTTTTTGAGTCCCAATTTTTTACCTAGAAAAGAGAGTGCTTGTGCTTTAAGCAGGGCGGTATTGGGGAGATACAGATATTTTTTTACACTGCTGTATTCTCCTTCAGCGTTTTGAATTTCTGACCACAAAGCATTTAATATAGGCTCTCCGCTCTCCAAGTTTACACTGATGATTTTAGGGTTTGGGGATGCTAATTCTTCCTTTTTTGATTTTTCTAAGACGACAATGATTTCTTTTACCTCGTTTTTCCATGCCACGATGTGAACTTCTGAAAGGTAAGGTAAAGTATTTATAAGGTAGTAGAGGTCAATGAGTGGGGATAGTTTTACCACTATCTTTTTTCCGATGTTCAGTAGCAATTGCTGAATTTCAATTAGATTGGGGGATAGGTCTTCCAGTAAAAATACTTTTCTTTTTTGTAGGTTTCTTCTGGCGGGGTCTAAATAGATGAGGTCAAAAGTATGTTGTTTTTTAGCTAAGAAATTGGTGAGATTTTCATTTACAAAAGTGGCTTTTTTTTTCAAAATTTTCCAGTTGTGAGCCACCAGTTCCATCAGCTCAATATTTTGTTCTACCAATGTAACTTCTTCAAAGTTTTGGGAAATAAAATAGGCATCTATTCCGAAACCGCTGGTTAAATCTATCATACTTTTCCCTTTCAGCCATTGGGCTTTGTATTGGGCTGTAATTTCAGATGAAGTTTGCTCCAGATTGAGCGAAGGAGGGAAGAGGATATTTTCTTTGATTAATGAAGGGAATTTTTTTTCTGCCACTCGCAGTCCTTTGATTTGCTGCACAATTTCCTGCATGGTTACCTCTGCAAAAGGAGATTTTTTTAATAATAAACCATGGAGGTCAGATGATAGATTCGCTTTAATAAATTGCTGAATTTCTGGAAGTAAAATGTGTTTATTCAATGTGTTAAGGTGGTGTTTTATTTCCAAATTATTGCTTTGTCTTTTTCAATGGGAATGTATGTTTTTTTCAGAAAGTCTTTGGTTTGTTCAGTGAGTGGTTTGAATTGAGAAATGTCTTTTATTTCGGTACCCAATACCTTAAAAGTACTTTTACCATCTTTTGGGGTATCTTTATATTTTTGAATCAACTTTCTCAGTGGATCATTAAAAAATTCTGCTTTCTTTTGTCTAAATACTTTTTCACTTATTTTTAGTGCTTTATTCCCTGAAAATTCTTCTAAAAAAGCAGTAGTATCATAGGTATTGGGGAGATGATAGCTTTTAACCAATGAAAATTTGAAAAGGTTTTCGGTATCGGATATTTCAAAAATTAATCCATTTAATCCTCGGAATTTATAAGGTCCTTCAAAGAAAGGTATATCAGGATTATACCATGCTTCCCATGTTCTTCCACCGAAATGCGTGGTGGCTTTTTTCAGGGTGTATTCTCCTATTTTCTTGCTTTCTTTAGTAAGACTCCATTGTATTTCATCTTTAGTTTCATAAGAAAATAAGTCATCATTAACGAGTTCAAAATTGATATTGACATAACTTCCTTTTTTCCATTTTAAGGCGGGTAATGATTCATTCCAGCTGCTACTGTGGTAATTTCTTACTTTATTGAGAGAGTCTGTTTCTACTTTATAATATCCATAGAACTTAGTTTCATCAGGATTAATATCTAATACCATGTTTTCTTTCTCAAACTGATCTAATGTAATGTTAGCTGGAAATTGGTATTCATAAATGTATCGGTAAGTCTGTGCATGAAGCATTGTGGAGTATGCCATAATAGAGAGTATAGACAAAATAAATACTATTTTTTTCATTCTAATGTTTTTTATGAATTATTCAAACATTTCTGCCCATCTAATCGGCTGAATCATCGTATCATTATAGAGAGATTCTGCGGTTTGGGTAGCTTCTAATTTCGGATAAATATTGACTCCGATGAGCTTGATTTTGCCTTCTGCAATGTGCTTTTGCTCCGTTAAAGCTTGTGTATATACCATTTGGATTAATTTCCCTGTTTTCATCTGGGCTAAAAATCCGCCTTCATCTTCTATTTGAACAAATAAATCCCATGCTTTTTCGGCGAATTGTTGCGTAGCTTCTTCTACAAAGTAGCTTCCTGCTGCTGCATCTTCGAATACATTGATAATGCTTTCGTACGCCAAAACCACTTGCTGTTTAAAGGAAATTTCCTGTGTTAATAAAGTGTTTTCTTGGAGATTAAAGTTATTGGTAAAGACAGCATCTGCTCCCGCTATCATCCCCGCAGCGAGTTCTATGGTAGAACGAATAAGATTATTCTCAGAATCTACTATGGATTTATTTCTGAGGGATGTTTCGGCAAAAATATAAGGCACCTCATTGAGTCCCAACTCTTTGCTGTAGGTGTTGATTAATATTTTTAATGCTCTTATTTTTGCTATTTCTAAGAAATATTGTCCACCTATTCCTACTTTATAGATGAGGGTAGGTAAAATTTCTTTCCCGAATTGGGAGATGAGTTCTTGTGTTTTTAATAGTGCGATGGCCAACTGCTGTATAATGGAGGCACCTGCATTTTGGTATAAAGCAATATCTATACATACTTTTCTTTCTAATGGCAGATGCTGAAGCGTGTGGAACTGCTCATGGTTTATTGTAGTTTCTTTATTTTCTGTACCTTGTTCATTTTGAAATACATCAATTAAAGAAAAATACCTGTTACCATCAGTGAATGACGCATTTTTAAGTGTATTCAAATTTTTTACATAAATACTTTTTTCTTTCACGGTAGGGAGTGGGGCATCATCTATGAAATAGGCATAAATATTCTCATCAAATTCGGTGGAAAATCTACTGACCAGCTGTGTGCTTTCTTCTATTTTAGGTAGTGGCAGTACAGGTTTTTGATTATCAGAATAATAAGGGTGGATATGGATGTCTTCTAAATTTTCTTTGTTCAGAATAGATGTGATATCCTCCGTTTTTAGTTGTTTTTGTACCAATTGTATCCAGTCTTGGTGTGCCATAATATTGCCGTAATTTGTGAAGAATCAGTTTATTTTTTTGTGGGTATTTCCTTTGTTACTGCAGAACTATCCACTACGAGTATGAAAATTTCTTCATTCGGTTTTTTCATGAAATAGTTTTCTCTCGCGTATTTTTCTTTTTCAGATTTGTCATTCATAAGCCTCTTATAGTAGGCATCATTTTTTTCGTATTCAGATTTGTAGTATTCTACCTGTTTTTCGTATTTGTCTATCTCTTGGTTCAGTTCACGGATAACGAGGAAAGAATTGTCATCAAAAAATATCATCCATCCTAAAAATAAAATGAATACCATGGTGTATCTATTGATGATGTATTTCCTTATGAAACGATAGGTTTTAGACTTAGGTTTTATTTCCTTGATCATTTCATTTTTATTCATTTTTCCCATCTTTTAATTTATTATAAATCACAGAAGTAAGAAAGTCTATTGCTACGGTGTTTTTTCTCATATTGGGAATAATGAGGTCTGCATGGTTTTTGGAAGGCTCTATGAATTCCTGATGCATGGGTTTTAGAGTGGTTTGGTAACGATGAAGTACTTCTTCTAAATCTCTGCCTCGTTCTTGGATATCTCTGCGGATTCTTCGGATGAGTCTTTCATCAGAATCTGCATGAACGAATACTTTGAGGTCAAACTCTTTTACTAATTCTATATTGGTAAGTACTAATATTCCTTCTACGATGAGAATTTTTTTCGGTTCTATGAGGATGTGGTCTCCTGTCCTAGAGTGCGTTACGAAAGAATAAATAGGCTGCTGAATGCTTTTCCCTGATTTTAAACTTTTTACATGCTCTATGAGCAAAGGAAAATCAATGGATTTCGGGTGGTCATAGTTTAGCTTTTCCCTTTCTTGGAGGGAAAGGTGAGAGTTATCATGATAGTAATTATCTTGAGATAACACATTTACTTCATCTGTATTGAGAAGTTGTAAAATATTATTCACTACGGTGGTTTTACCGCTTCCTGTACCACCTGCAATACCTATAGTCATACTTTTTCTATATGAATACAAAGGTAAGGAAAAATCGGTTTTGTTGTTTTTTTTTGATACGACAATTTGTTCAGGAATATTCGTTTGTTATGGTGATTGCCTTTTAATAATCTGTATTTTTATTGTATCTTTGACAGATTTGTTAGAGTGTACTAGCATTTTAGTTTAGTTTTTAGTATGATGTTTTACAATTTTTGTTTAGCAAAAGATTAGATTAATGATATAAGCCAATGGACACGGATGTAAAAAAAATGGTAACTAATGCAATGTATTTATATTTTGTTCAGGGACTTAATGTACTGTTACCTTTATTGGTTTTACCTTACCTAATCAAAACACTTTCTACAGAGTCCTTCGGGGTGTATAGTTTTGCTTTTGCTTTTGCTCAGTTTTTGCTTTTATTTGTAGATTTTGGATTTAATCTGACAGCAACAAAGAAAATTGCAGAAAATTCAGAAAATTCTTTATTGGTTAAAGAAACTTTTTGGAATATTATTACCATAAAGTTTGTTTTGAGTCTTTTGGCTTTTCTAGTTACCATCATTCTTATTTTAGTAAGTGCTAAAATCCGTTTTTATTCGGAGGGAATTATTTGGTCCTTTATCATGATAATAGGAGCGGTTTTTTTTCCATTATGGTGGTTTCAAGGGATGAACAAGATGAAAGAGATGAGTATTATTAATGCCGTATCAAAATTATTAACTTACCCTTTAGTGTTTTTATTGGTAAAAACGGCTGATGACTATCGTTGGGCCATTATTATTCAGTCTTTATCTTTTTTGCTGGCAGCACTTTTTTCAATTTTATATTTGATTAAAAATCAAAGCTGGTATTTTAATAATATTCGGCTTGTGAAGCATAAAGAGGTTTATATTCAGGAGATTCGGAGTTCGTTTGGTATATTTTTGTCCAATTCTTCCATTAGTTTATATACCAATAGTTTAACTATTTTGTTAGGTTTATTTTCTACCAATTATAATGTGGGGCTTTTTGGAGCCATGGATAGAATGGTGAGAGCGGTATGTTTTAGTATTTTACTACCTATTAATCAAGCGTGTTTTCCAATTATTGTACGAATGAGAAAACAAAATTTTACTAAAGCAAAACAGTTATTTATACGAGTGCTGATAGGTGTATTTTTCTTAATGCTCATAGCGTATTTAGCATTTTTAATGGGGAAAAGTATTATTTTGGAGAAGTTTTTTGAAGGGTATCAGGGGATAGAATTTGCTTTAATAGTTTTTATGTTAATGATTTTTCCCATAGCTTTGGGAGGAATAATGGGACAGTTAGGAGTATTAGGGCTTGGGGATGAAGAGGAGAAAAAAAAGTTTTCAAGAATTTATATGTGGGTAGGTGGACTTAGTTTACCCTTATCGGTCTTTTGTATTAAATATTTTGAACTATATGGTGCAATGGGAATAATGATGGGAGTAGAAAGTGTGATTTTTATATTGTTTGCACTAGTGATAATGAATATGAAACTAAAATATAAATAAGTATTTACTATGGTTTATACTATACTTTTATTACTGCTTTTATTCGGTATTTTTCATTTTGAAAAAAGGCAAAATATTTTCTTTGATAAGGCATATTATATCTTATTATTTGTATTATTTACATTAATGACGGGGTTGCGTTATAAAGTAGGAGGAGATGCTTTAATGTATGAAGAATATTATGATCACATGCCGAGTTTACAATGGTTTCAGTTTGGACTAAAGGAAACTTTTTTGGGGTATCAGCCTCTGTATATACTTTTTGTGGCGATATGTAAAGAATTTAGTCCAGACTATTATTTTTATCAACTGGTGCATTCTGTTTTGGTTAATTCCGTTTTATTTTGGTTTATTTATACGCATTCTCGTAAAGGTAAATATTCCGTTTTGCTGGTCTTATATGTATTTTTGTTTTATTTTTATTTTACATTTGATATACAGCGTGAAATATTGGCAATATGCTGTTTTTTACTAGGATTTAATTTTTTTATAAAAGGGAAGTGGTGGGCGTATTATTTATTTGCTATACTGGCATTTTTATTTCACATCTCAGCGACTATTTTATTATTATTACCTCTATTTAAGTTGGTCAAATTTAATTCGAGAATTGCACTTATCATTATTTTAGTAACCTTGCCTTTGGTTTTTACCAAGCAAATCGTAGCGAATTTGTTGAGCTTTCTCTTTTTTACGGATGCTATGAAAAATAAAGCAGAGACTTATGGTGAGTATGGTTTTAGTATTGTAGGTGTACTTTCATTCTATTTTACGAAAGTGATTGTAATATTGCCTTTTATGTTTTCTTCTATTATTGAAAAATACAAACAATGGCATTGGTTGTTTATGTACATATTGGTGTTTTCTATTTTTTCGCAAATTTTTGTGGGCATGGAGAGGCTTTTAAACTATATGTACATTCCTTATATTATTTTGATTATAAAAATTGTAAAGGATTTAAAATTATCGGGGGAGTTTAGCTTTAGAAATAAATTTGCTGTGGCTATGGTTTATGTGAGTTTCTTTTTCGTACTTTTGTATAAGATACCCATGGATTGGGGAGTGACTGATAGGGCGAAGTATCAAGAAGTCTTTTTTCCATATAGTAGTGTTTTTGATAAAGAGGAGAATCCCGAAAGAGAGAGATTTATGATAGAACTATGGAAAAGAACTAATTAATTTATTGAATATGTTATCCATTATTATTGTTGCATATAAATCCATATCTCTTTTAAAGGGATGTCTTGCGTCTATCTCAGAGTATAATGATTTAGATAATGGTCAGTTAGAAGTGATTATCGTGGATAACAGTCCTCCACAGGAAGCACAAGAAATAGAAACTTTTGTTCGTACTTATAAGAGTAGTTTTTCTGTAAAGTATATTAAAAATGAGAACTTAGGTTACGGCCAAGGTAATAATGTGGGAATTAAGGCAGCAAAAGGAAGTATTGTGGCAGTGATGAATCCAGATATAGTATTGCAAAAGCCTATTTTTAGAATGGCAATGGATGCTTTCAATAAAGATAATACCTTAGCAATGTTGGGAGGAAAGCAATTAGGCGGAAGGAATATTTCTTTTTATACTTACCCAGAATCAGAATATTATTTTTTTTCCACTTTGTGGATGTTATTGCTCAATAAATTGAATATTTATAACCCTAGCCAATATTATTTATCGGGAGCTTTTTTGTTTTTTGATAAGAAAAAATTTTTTGAAGCGGGAGCTTTTGATGAGCGTATTTTCATGTATTATGAAGAACCCGATATTACTAAAAGGATATTAAAGAAAAAATATCGTATTTCTTTTAATAAAGATATGATTTATAGGCATTTAATTGATGATAGGGAGGAGGTTTCAGATTTTTCATTTCAAGAGACTATAAAATCTTTTAAATATTATTGTTCAAAATATAATATTAATTTTAAGCAAAAGGTATATCAAAAAATTAAGACTTATCAAGTGCTGGCTAAAATATCAAAACTGATGAAAAATAATAGAAAAGTAGATATTTATTTAAAAAATGCAAAAAGATATGAGCAGACTATACAAGATTTGGACTCATGCGTTTAAAGTAAATTTTCTTTTCATTATTGCTTACGCTTCATTATTTTCTTCCGTGAGAGCTCAGCAGGTGATAGAGAAGCAAGATATTTATACTTTTGAAAAGAGTCAGTACGAAAAAGTTGATTTTTTTGCAGATGCGTCTCCTATGACGAAAGAAAAATGTGATGGGGTAATATACATCAGTGAAGGAGAGAATTTTTACAAAAGAATTCTTCCTATACAAGGAATGGTGAATGTAAAATGGTTCGGAGCAAAAGGAAATGGAGATAAAAATGATAAAGGTACAGATGATACTCAAGCTGTAAAAAAAGCTATAGAAGTATTATCCAGAATATACAAGGGCTATCCACTTAGCGGAGGGAATGTGTATGCAGGGTTTACTTTGTATTTTCCAGCTGGAAAATATATTGTGAGTGAAACGATTAAACTACCGAATGGAATCACCCTGAGAGGAGAATCTGTAGTGAGTACTATTATTCATGCGAAAACTCCCAAAATACTATTCACTAATATTCAGGGTTTTGGTAAAAATGGAATAGAGCAGATAGCTTCAGAAAATGTGATTGTGGAGCATATTACTTTAACACAAGGCGGAATAGAATTACAGCAAGCCACAGGCTCCTTAATAAAAGATGTAAGGATAATGAACCTCTCGGGTAAAGGGACAGATACTGGGATAATCATTAGACTTTCCGTTAACTTAAAGATAGAAAATGTGAAGATTTTTGGCTCTTCTGGAGTAGGGATACATTACGAAGATGCTGCTGGAACAGGCCCTTCTACCACTACTACATTGGATAGGATATGGGTAGCTCATTGTAAAACGGGGATGCTGGTGGATGGAAAAACTGGAGGAAGTCATGGCATATTTTCTTCTAAAATTTACAATTCTATTTTTGAATATAATGATATCGGGCTGGAATTTAAAGGGAATGTAGAAAACTTTAGTGTCAGAGATTCTCATTTTGAACAAAATAGGAAAAACACCATACTCATATCAGGAAGAGCTAAGATTTTTTTTGAAAATAATTGGACAGATAAAGGAGGAATTACCATACAATCTAATACAGACAAAAATTCTAAAATCTTTTTGAAAGAAGATGGGATGCCTGTAGATAATTTGTCTTCAATTAATAATATTTTTTACCAGCAGAAATAACATTATTATCTAATATGGCAAACAAAATAATTACCATAGGGGCAAGTACTCAAAATAATAAAGTGGTTAATGGTCAAACCATGATGTTTCAGCTTTTGTATGATTATTTGAAACAGCAAAAAGAAATGAAGCCTGTTTTGGTTGATTTTGGGTTGTCTGTGCACAAGAATTTTTCAGATATAAGAGTATCAGGAAAATTTAGTTATATAAAACTTATAGATAATGTTATTGCAATGGTTAAGTTACTGTTTGCACTCATTATGAATCCAAAAGCTCCTGTATATATTAATACTTCTCAGTCTAAAGTTGGATTTTTGAGGGATTATATTTTTGTTAATTTATCAAAATTTTTTAAAAGAAAAGTCATTGCTCACCAGTTTGGAGCTAATTACGAAAATTTTTATAAAGCCCAATCTGATAATATGAAAAGAAGGATAAAAAAAACGATAGAGAAGACAGATGTTTTTATAGTAGAAGGAGATTATACCAAACAGCAGTTGAAATTTGTGAAAGACTTTGAAAAAAAAGTAAAAGTAATTCCTAATGGTTTGCCTCAGAAGATAGTACATGAAGTAAAATCGAAACAGCTGAAAAAACCTGTTATGCTTTTTTATCTGAGTAATATGATTGAGGGAAAGGGCTTTTGGGATGTATTAGAAGCTGGAAATCTATTAAAGAATCAATACAAAATACCAATAAAACTTGTTTTTTCTGGAAAATTTTTGGAAGATGTAGAAGATACGATTTGTCAAAGTTCACAAGAAGCTAAGGATAGATTTACAAGAAAGCTAAAAGAATTTGGTCTGGAGAATGATATAGAGTATTTTGAAGGATTGTATGACATGAAAAAAGCTGAATACTTTCAGAAAGCTCATTTTTTTATTTTACCTAGTTATTATATTAATGAAGGTCAGCCTGTAGCTGTATTAGAAGCATTAGCGTATGGCTGTGTTCCTATTGTTACACCTTATAGGCTTATACCTATGATGGTTAATCCTAATCATGGTTATTTTGTAGAGCCTAAATCCCCTCATCAGATAGCCAATGTTGTGTTGCATTGTTTGGATAATGATAAGGAATACAGTCAAAAATCGAAAAATGCAATAGCTTATTATAATGAACACTTCACTCCTCAGAAATATATCAATGAGATTTTAAAATTACTAATAAATGAAAATAAAAAATAAAACACTTCTCATTACAGGAGGTACGGGTTCGTTTGGAACTGCGGTGCTCAACCGTTTTTTACAAACCGACCATTTCAAGGAAATTCGCGTTTTTTCTCGAGACGAGAAAAAGCAAGACGATATGAGAAACCTCTACAAAAACGATAAAATAAAATATTATATAGGAGATGTTCGGGATTATAATTCTGTAGAACCTGCTACCAGAGGGGTGGACTATGTTTTTCATGCTGCTGCACTCAAGCAGGTGCCTTCTTGTGAGTTTTTTCCTATGGAAGCTGTGAAAACCAATGTGATAGGTACCCAAAATGTGATTCGGGCAGCGGCCGCTAATGGAGTGAAAAAAGTAATTTGTCTTTCTACCGACAAAGCTGCTTACCCTATCAATGCTATGGGAATTTCTAAGGCAATGATGGAAAAAGTAGCTGTAGCAGAGGCTAGAAATCTAACAGAGACAGTGGTTTGCTTGACGAGATATGGGAATGTAATGGCTTCTCGAGGTTCTGTGATTCCATTGTTTCTAAATCAGATTCAAAAGGGAGAGCCTATCACTATTACAGATCCTAATATGTCCAGATTTTTTATGTCATTGGAAGATGCGGTGGACTTGGTCTTGTTTGCTTTTGAAAACGGAAATTCTGGAGATTTGTTCGTCAATAAAGCCCCCGCAGGAAGCATCGGTGATTTGGCTAAAGCCTTGATAGCACTCACAGGGAAAGAAGTGCCCGTAAAAATCATTGGAACCCGACACGGGGAAAAACTCTATGAAACCCTTTGTACCCGAGAAGAAATGATGAAGGCAGAAGATATGGGGGATTTTTATCGCATTCCTGCCGATAATAGAGATTTGAATTACGCTAAATATTTCTCCGAAGGCAAAGAAGATATTTCTAAAATAGAGGATTATCATTCCCATAATACAGAGCAGCAAGGCGTAGAAGGGCTCAAACAACTTATTTCTAAACTTCCACTTATTAGAAAAGAAATTTTTGGCGAAGATGTGATGCAGTATCCGTATTAGAGAGTGGGGAGAATGGAGAATAGAAAACAAGAAGTGAATTTATGATATACAAGAGGTTGAATGTATGGGAAAAAATCGATGGATTTAGTAACAAAAATCTATCAATTGACCAATAAATTCCTTTCAAATGAGATTTATGGTCTTACAAATCAATTGCGTACAGCGTTTGTTTCTATCCCTTCAAATATTCCAGAGGGTGCAGCTAAGGATTCTGATAAAGAATATATTCGTTTCTTGTATATTGCGTTGGGAAGTTTGATGGAGTTAGATACACAATTGATTATTGCCAAAAAATATCGGTTATATAAATGAGAGCGAATTAGAAAGTGTTCAAAAAGAAGTAGAAGAAATAGCTAAATTGTTGAATGGATTAATTAAATACAGGAAAAAGTTGTTGAGCAATGAATAAATACAATAAAAATCTGAAATTACAAAGTGAAACTTCTATTTCGGATTTTCAAAAATCTAATATCTACTCTCAAATTTCTATGCTCTATGTAGGTAAAAAGCATACAGACGAAAGAGGAACCATCACTTTTAATAATGATTTTGATGCCTCGCAAATCAAGAGGATTTATACCATAGAAAATCATTCTACGGATTTTATTCGTGGGTGGCAAGGACATCAAATCGAACAAAGGTGGTTTGCCTGCGTGAAAGGAAGTTTTCAAATTTCGGTAATAAAAGTGGATGATTTTCAGCATCCATCCAAAAATTTAGAAAAAAAAGTCTTTCATCTTACTGATGAGCATTTGACCTATTTGCACATTCCAGCAGGATGTATTACAGCCATTCAGGCTTTGGAGGCAGGTGCTAAGTTATTGGTTTTAGCGGATTATCTGTTGGGCGAAGTGCAAGATGAATATCGTTTTCCGTTGGAATATTTTGAAGCAAGAGAAAAGAAAAATTTATAGAATAATATCTTGCATTTTTATGTTAATAAGGGTATATTTGATTTCGAAAAATTTTAAATAGTATTGTTTTGAAAAAAATAGGAATTACAGGGCAAGAGGGGTTTGTGGGAAAGCATCTATATCATACATTAGGGCTTTTTACAGAAGAGTTTGAAAGAGTGCCTTATAATAAATCTATTTTCGAGAATGAAAATGAATTAGACGCCTTTGTCTCTCAGTGTGATGTGATTGTGCATCTGGCAGCGATGAATCGTCACGAAAGCGAGCAAGTCATTTACGAAACCAATGTAGGTTTGGTTAATAAGTTGATAGCAGCTTTGGAAAGAACAGGCTCGAAAGCACATATCCTAATTTCTTCTTCTACGCAGGAGGAGCGGGATAATCTTTATGGGAAGTCTAAAAAAGAGGGCAGAGAGGCATTGGTAAATTGGGCAAATACGAACGGTGGAAAAGTTACAGGACTTATCATTCCGAATGTTTTTGGTGCGTTTGGTAAGCCGTTTTATAATTCATTTATTGCGACTTTTTGTTATCAACTCGCACATAATCAAACGCCTACTGTTGCAAATGATGGCGAAGTAAAATTGATATATGTACAGGAATTGGTTGCTGTGATTTTAAAAGAAATCCGAAAAGGGGAGAGCAAGGCACAATATTTTGTGGAGCCTACTGCGGTGAAAAAAGTATCGGAGGTTTTGGCATTGTTAGAAGAATACAAGGCAAAATATTTTGAAAAAGGTGAAATACCTGCTTTAAACACTCCTTTCGAGCTTAATTTATTCAATACCTATCGTTCCTATATGGATTATGCAACGCATTTTCCAGTAAAATTTACCCAACATACAGACCCTAGAGGGGCTTTTGTAGAAGTCATTCGTTTGGGAATTGGTGGGCAATGTTCGTTTTCCACCACAGTACCAGGGATTACAAGAGGTAACCATTACCACACTAGAAAAATAGAAAGGTTTGCGGTAATCAAAGGAAAAGCTCTAATTCAGCTACGAAAAATAGGCACCGAAGAAGTATTGGATTTCTATTTGGATGGTAATGAACCTGCTTATGTAGATATGCCGATATGGTACACGCATAACATTAAAAACATAGGAGAAGAAGAGCTTTATACCATTTTTTGGATCAACGAACCGTATAATCCAGAAGATGCAGATACTTATTTTGAGGAAGTAGAGGTTATAAAGTAAAAAGTGAAAAGTAAAAAGTAAAAAGTAAAAAGTGGGAAGTAAAAAGTATGTGAATTTTTCCCTTTAAACTTTTGTCTTTTTCCTTCAGTAAAAGATTAGTAATGAAAGATAATGATTTATTACAACGATTTTTTGATTTTGCTGTGAGGGTTATTAAACTATCAAGAGATCTTTCTAATACCACAGAGATGAAGGTGGTTAAAAATCAATTGATAAGAGCAGTTACTTCAATTGGTGCAAATTATGAAGAAGCACAAGCAGGTTCTTCTAAATCTGATTTTGTTAATAAAGTGAACATCTCACTCAAAGAGGCACGAGAAACTAATTATTGGTTAAGGCTTATAAAAGAAGTGGAAAACACTAATTTAGAAATTGAAGAAATTATTCAGGAATTAAAAGAAATTAAAAATATTTTAGGAGCGATAGTAAAAAAGGCGAGAGGATGAAAAGTAAAAAGAGAGAAGTAAAAAGTATGTGATTTTTTTCCTGGTATTGTTAAGTATTTGTAGTTATCGATAAAAATAAATTATTTTATTTAATTGATTATCATTGAGTCGTAAATTTAAATACTTCTGATAAATATATTAAATCAACAATTCCTTTTTCCTTTAAACTTTTTCCTTTTTCCTTTAAAAAAATGAATATGAAAAAATTAAAAGTAATGACGGTGGTGGGTACCCGTCCCGAGATTATTAGACTATCAAGAGTGTTATCTGCTTTAGATGCCTCTGAAGCGGTGGAACATATCATTGTACATACAGGACAAAATTATGATTACGAGCTGAATCAAATATTTTTTGAAGATTTAGGGCTTCGTAAACCGGATTATTTTCTAGAAGCAGCAGGGAAAACTGCCACCGAAACGGTAGGAAATATTTTGATAAAAATAGACCCACTTTTGGAAGCATTAAAGCCCGACGCTTTTTTGGTGCTTGGGGATACTAACTCTTGCTTGTGTGCTATTCCAGCAAAGAAAAGACATATTCCTATTTTTCATATGGAAGCAGGGAATCGCTGTTTTGATCAAAGAGTACCCGAAGAAACCAATCGGAAGATTGTAGATCATACGGCAGATATCAATCTCACATATTCTGATATTGCAAGGGAATATTTATTGAGAGAAGGGCTGCCGGCAGATAGAATTATTAAAACAGGTTCGCCAATGTTTGAGGTGTTAAATTATTATTTACCTCAAATCAAGTCGTCTAATGTTTTGGAGAAATTGAATTTAGAAAAAGGAAAATTCTTTGTAGTTTCGTCTCATAGAGAGGAAAATATCAATTCGGAGAAGAATTTCCGAGGGCTGATGGACTCCCTTAATGCTATCGCAGAGAAATATAATTACCCAGTGATTGTCTCTACGCATCCTCGTACCCAAAATATGATCGATAAAATGAAAGTGGAGATGCATTCTAATATTCGGTTTTTGAAGCCTTTAGGTTTTCACGATTACAACGCTTTGCAGATGCACGCCTTTGCTGTATTGTCGGATTCTGGAACCATTTCGGAAGAATCTTCTATATTGAATTTCAGAGCGTTGAATATTCGTCAGGCACACGAGCGTCCAGAGGCAATGGAAGAGGCAAGTGTGATGATGGTAGGGTTATCAAAGGAACGAATTTTGCAGGGATTGGTTCAGCTGCAAACTCAAAAAATAGGCGAACAACGCAATTTCCGCTCCGTTGCGGACTATTCTATGCCTAATGTGTCGGAGAAAATGGTGCGAATTATCATTTCCTACACCGATTATGTAAAACGAGTGGTTTGGAGCGAAGAAATATAAAAAGTATGAATGTATTATTTCTGACATTAATAGAAATAAACTCAATAGAAGAGCGCGGAATTTATCAGGATTTACTCCGTAAATTCCGTGATGAAGGACATTCTGTAACAGTGGTTTGTCCTGCTGAAAGACGAAGGAAAATAAAAACAAATTTAAAATGTGTCCAAGGAATTTCTATTCTTCAGGTGCAAACGCTCAATATTCAAAAAGCCAATGTTTTAGAAAAAGGATTGGCAACCTTGGCTCTAGAGTATCAATTTCTGCATGCTGTCAAGAAACATCTTTCAGATAAAAAATTTGATTTGGTTTTGTATTCTACTCCTCCTATTACTCTTGCTAAAGTGGTACAGTATGTTAAAAATAGGGATAAAGCACTAACTTATCTTTTATTAAAAGACATTTTTCCACAAAATGCAGTGGATATAGGGATGATGAAAGAAGGAAGTTTACTCTATAAAATGTTTAGAAAAAAAGAGAAAACCTTATATGCCGTTTCTGATGCTATAGGCTGTATGTCTTCCGCAAATCAAGCGTATATTTTAAAACATAATCCTGAAATACAAGAAGATAAAGTAGAAGTGAATCCCAATACCATTGCACCTATTTCTTTTGAGTATTCTGATGCGGAAAAAGAAAATATTCGAAGGAAATATGGAATACCTTTGGATAAAAAGATTTTTGTATACGGAGGAAATTTAGGTAAACCGCAAGGAATAGATTTTCTTTTGGAAGCCATATTATGTACTTCTAGAGAAGATGTTTTTTATTTAATAGTAGGAGATGGAACAGAGTATGATAGAATTAATGATTGGTTTAAAGAGCATCGGTCAGTAAATGCGAAATTGATTCAACAATTGCCTAAAAACGATTTTGACAAATTGCTTGCTTCCTGTGATGTGGGACTTATCTTTTTAGATAAACGATTTACTATTCCTAATTTTCCATCTAGGTTATTGTCTTACCTCGAAATGAAGATGCCTGTGCTTGCTGCAACGGATAGTAGTACGGATATTGGTGATATTATAGAAGATGCAGGCTGTGGTTTTAAAGTAATGGCAGGAAATCATAAGGAGATGCAGGAAAACATTGAAAGGCTTTTAGAAATGGATATGGAAATTTTGGGAGAAAATGCTTACCAGCTTCTACTTAATGAATATACCGTAGATAGAAGCTATGAAATAATTAATAAGTTTGTTCGTGCAAATTCTTTATAGTGAATATTTAGCTTTATCATTTAGTCTTTTCAGTTGTAATGTTTTCTGTTTATGAGCTAATGTATTTTTGTGTAATCGTTATAATTACAATAACTTTCGTTGCTATAAATTTGTTATACTAGTTTTTTCTTGATTTTTTTTCTAATGTTATTTTTAATTCTACCAATCATTTATCATTATTGTTTCCCTTGCTGTTAATGATTTTGCATTGCTTTCTAGATTCATGTGTCTTAAACTGTAATTTTATAACATTAAAAATAGTATATTTGCATTTCATTTCCTAAAGAGATATTGGTCGAATGAAAAAAAAAATTAATGTACTAGGTTTATTCTTGTTTTTCCTATTGATTGTTTCTTGTGCATCTAAGAAAAGTGTAGTGTATCTTCAGGATGTTTCGGAAATTAGTTCCCTCTATGAACTTAATATTCCCAAAATTCAGAGTAATGATATATTAGCTATTTCTGTTTCCTCGTCTAATATAAAGGCTACAGAGCCATTTAATCAACAGAGTATTTATGCCTCAAATGTGAATCCTAATTCTCCTTATAAAAGTGTGTATATTGTAGGGGCAGATGGTAATATAGATTTTCCTATATTGGGAAAAGTATATTTACTAGGGAAAACTAGAAATGAAGCAATTCAGTATATGAAGGAATTACTTAGTGAATATATTGTAGACCCAGGGGTTAATATCCAATATACTAATTTTAAAGTAAGTGTAATAGGAGAGGTTAAACAACCTGGGAGTTTCGTTATTCAGAATGAAAGAATCACAATATTCGAAGCATTGGCACTTGCTGGAGATCTTACCATCAATGGAGTGAGAAAGGAAGTATATGTGATTAGAGAGGTAAATGGGGTAAGGAATGTATATGTTGTGGACCTTACAGCGAAAGAAATATTAGATTCTCCAGTTTATTATTTGGCCCAAAATGATGTGGTTTATGTGATGCCTAATCAGTCTAAAATACAGTCTTCTGTAATCAATTATCCTGTGTTTATATCTGTGGCAGGTATTCTCATTTCTGTTGTTGCTCTATTGGTGAAATAAAATTAGTGTGAAGATGAATAGTAAAGCGAATGATTATAACGAAATAACTTTTTTTGAAGAAGAGAATCTGAATATTAGAGAAATTATAGAGCCATATCTGTATTATTGGAAATGGATTTTAACCAGTGTTCTTTTAGCCCTTGCTTTGTCTTATGGGTATCTTAGATATGCCACTAAAGAATATTTTACAAGTGCTCAGATATTGCTTCATGATAACGGCTCTCAATCCCCAGAGTTGGCAGCACTTTCAGACATAGCTACCACTTTTTCAGGAGAGGGTGGAAGTGCTTTGGTAACCGATCAAATAAAAATCTTGAAATCAAGGAGACTAGTAAGCAAAGTGGTAGAAGATAATTCTTTAAATATTAGATACTTTTTAAAAGGTAGAGTAAATGAATCTGAAATATGGAAAGATAAATTACCTTTTAGTATTCTTTTTGAAGATTCTTCAGTTTTATACAAAGATAAATTTAATGGAAATTTTGAGATAGAATTTTTAGACGGTAAGAAATTTAAGGTTAAAGATGATTCTGGAGTTTTTCCATCTGGGGAATATTATTTTGGACAAAAAATAAATTCAAGTTTTGGGAAATTTGTGGTGCACAATAAAAAAGTTTTACAAAATTCACAATACAAGATTTATTACCAGCCTATTCCTGTAGTTACACAGTCTGTTATAAGCAAATTAGATATAGCACCTGAAACTGGTGATAAAAAATCAAGGATCATTAATTTAAACATTACTGATAATGTCAAGGAAAGAGGGGAGCGTATCATCAATTCTTTGATAGAAGTGTATAATATTGATAATAAGACAGACAATAATAAATTAGCAAGAGCAACTTCAGATTTTATCAATAATCGTTTAGAGGTCATATCAGGGGATCTGAGGAGGATAGATCAAAATATGGCTCAATATAAATCAAAAAATAATATTAATAGCGTAGAGACGGAGGCAGATGTTTACTTGAATGATGCTTTGTCTGTGGATAAACAAGTGGTGGAGTATAGAGCTCAATTGCAAATTGTAAAGCACCTGAACGATGTCTTGAATAATAGAAATTTTGTGCTACTTCCATCTAATATAGGAATACAAGATCCTGCATTGAATACTACGATTAATCAGTTCAATGAACTCATTTTGGAAAAACAAGAATACTCTAAATCCATGAAGGAGGGGCATCCAGTGATGGAGACATTAGATAAGAGCATTGCTGAGCTAAGACATAACATTAGAAATAGTTTAAATCTATACCAGAATACTGTTCAAACTTCTCTGAATACAGTACAGAATAAAAAGAATGATGCAATGGCTAAATTGAACCGATTTCCTATGCAAGAAAAAGGTTTTAAATCAATAGCTAGAGAACAGCAGATCGTGGAAGCTGTATATTTACATCTATTACAAAAGAGAGAAGAGTCAGAACTCAGAGCTTCTGCCACTTCGGATGCTTTCAAAATAGTAGATTCAGCCTATACACAGAAAGGGGTTGTTAAGCCTAAAGTAAGTATGGTATTAGTAGGAGCATTTGTCATAGGTTTGGTGTTACCAATATTATTTTTGTTTTTTAAGTTTCTACTGAATAATAAAGTGGAGAGTAAAAGTGATATTTTAAGAGTATTTAAAGGTGCTTTTTTAGGAGATATTCCATGTAATGCTGAAAAAAAGAAGCTTATTGGTTTGAATGATAGGGGGGAAGTGGCAGAAGCATTTCGTATTATTCGCTCCAATCTTAATTTTGTATATCCTAAAGATGATACTAAAGCTCAGGTTATGATGGTTACTTCTACCATTGCTGGAGAAGGTAAGACTTTTACTTCTGTCAATATCGCTCAAGTCTTGGGAGTTTCAGGAAAGAAGGTATTATTAGTTGGGGGAGATATTCGCTCTCCTAAGATATTGATTACTTTAGGATTGGAAAAAACTATGAGTACAAGAAAAGGGCTTACAGATTATATTGTAGAGAGGCAATTGGATTGGAAAAATCTTGTTATTCATAAAGAAAACTCTCTTACTTTTGATATTCTTCATTCAGGAACTATCCCACCTAATCCTTCTGAAATCTTATTAGATAAGAGAGTAGAGCAATTGATAGAAGAAGCAAAAGAAGATTATGATTATATTATTATAGATTCGGCTCCCGTTGCACAAGTAACTGACTCATTACAACTGGCTCACTTGGTGGATACTACTTTGTATATAGTGAGAAATAATTACTTAGATAAAAGACTTTTGGATATACTCAAGGAGGTATCAGAAAATCACAAATTAAGGAATATCGCTGTGATACATAATGATGTAAATTATACGAAGAGAGGATATGGTTATGGCTATGGACATGCTACTGATCAAAAGAAAAAGAGATGGTGGCAGTTTTATTTACAAAATTAGTTCTTAATATAGGGATAGGTAAAAAACTTTTAAACAACTAAAAACTAAATAATGAAACATAAAATCGCCGTTATCGGATTGGGATATGTAGGTCTGCCATTAGCAAGACTTTTTGCTACGAAATATCCCGTAGTAGGATTTGATATTAACAGAGAAAGAGTAGAAAAACTTAACGGAGGACACGACGATACTTTGGAGGTTTCTGATGAGTTATTACAATCCGCTTTAGTGAAAGAGAATCCTTTAAAAACAGGAAATAATGGACTCTTATGTTCGGCAGATTTAAAAGATATTGAGGACGCGAATATTTACATCGTTACCGTTCCTACGCCAGTGGATAAAAACAACCGTCCTGTGCTTACGCCTTTAATAAAAGCCAGTGAAACGGTGGGGAAAGTACTGAAAAAAGGAGATATTGTAGTCTATGAATCTACGGTATATCCAGGGGCTACGGAGGAAGATTGTATTCCTGTGGTAGAGAAAACTTCAGGAATGAAGTACAATGTGGACTTCTTTGCAGGTTATTCCCCAGAGCGTATCAATCCAGGAGACAAGGAGCACACGGTAGAGAAAATTTTAAAAGTAACCTCGGGTTCTACGCCAGAAATAGGAAAAATCGTAGATGATATTTACCAATCGGTAATTACAGCAGGTACGCATTTGGCTCCGACTATAAAAGTGGCTGAGGCGGCAAAAGTAATTGAAAATTCACAACGAGACATTAACATTGCTTTCGTTAATGAGTTGGCAAAGATTTTCAATTTGATGGATATCGATACCCATGCCGTGTTGGCAGCTGCAGGTACGAAGTGGAATTTCTTACCATTCAAACCAGGTTTAGTGGGCGGACATTGCATCGGTGTTGACCCATTCTACTTGGCTCAAAAAGCGCAAGAATACGGTTATCATCCTGAGATTATTTTGGCAGGAAGAAGACTGAACGATTCGATGGGCAAATATGTAGCAGAGCAAGTGGTAAAGGCAATGATTAAAAAGAACATCAATGTGAATGGAGCAGAAGTATTGATGTTAGGAATTACCTTTAAAGAAAACTGTCCTGATGTTCGCAATACGAAAATTGTGGATGTGATTGCTGCTTTGGAAGATTTTGGCGTAAAAGTAACTATTTTTGACCCTTGGGCAAATCCAGAAGAAGTACAACACGAATATGGTGTGGAAAGCACCCAGAAACTATCTTCTACAAAGTTTGATGCTATTGTATTAGGTGTGGCTCATAAAGAATTTAAAGAGTTGGATATTCATTCTTTGACCAAAGAAAATGCCGTGGTGTATGATGTAAAGGGGATTTTAGAGGCGGTAGATAGAAGGTTGTAATATAATGATTTTTCTATTACAGAAAATGGTAGTATTTAGTACAAGATTATTAATAGACGAATCAGGAACCAAAATTTTTAACTAATGAGTCAAATAAGAATAGGTGCCCTATTATCTTATGTTAACCTTCTTGTAACCAATATTACAGGTATACTAATTACTCCTTTTATTATAAAAAGTTTAGGAGATAGTGATTTTGGACTTTATACATTGATAGGTGCTTTTGTGGGATATCTATCTGTTTTAGATTTGGGATTGAATAATGCTATTGTTCGCTTTGTAGCATTGTATCGTACAGAAGGAAAGATAAAAGAACAAGAGAATTTTTTAGCAATTAGTTTTTTTATTTATGGGATTATTTCTTTGGTGATTGTTCTTTTAGGTCTTGTATTCTATGTTAATGTAGAAAAATTGTTTGAAACTACATTGACAAATGCTGAACTAGAAAAAGCGAAGGTAATGATCTTGATATTAATCTTAAATATAGCAATTACCATACCCGGAGGAGCCTTTGTAGCAATATGTTCGGGCTATGAAAAGTTTATTTTTCCAAGGCTACTTACTTTAATAAAACACATTATAAGGACTGTGCTAGTGGTTATGATACTCAAAAAGGGTTCAGATTCATTAGGGATTGTTATATTGGATACCGTAATGAATGTTTTGTTTATACTTGGAACAGTTGTGTATGTATTTAAAGTATTGAAAATAAAAATAAAGATTCATCAATATAAATTTTCCTATATACAAGAAATATTGCAGTATTCCTTTTGGATTTTTCTTTTTGGGCTTGTTTATCAGTTTCAGTGGCGTACAGGACAAGTGGCTTTAGGGATAAATACGGATACTGTTGTGGTGGCTATTTATGGAGTAGGAGTAACATTAGGAATTTATTACACAACATTTGGTAATGTGATTAATGGTTTACTTTTACCTAGGGCTGTTCGTTTGATAAATCAAGGTTTGTCCAATCAAGAACTTACCATTCAAATGATAAAAGTAGGAAGATTAATTTTGATTCTTTTATTGTATGTTTTGGGTGCTTTTATTATTACGGGAAAAGATTTTGTACATTTGTGGGTGGGCGATACTTATAGTCTATCATGGATAATAGCTTTGCTCATTATGATGGTTTATGTACTTCCTATTAGTCAAGGATTTGGTCATTCTGTTTTAGAAGCTAAAAAATTGGTTAAGTTTAAAACGCTATCTCTTTTTGTGTCTTGCTTTTTAGGTACTGTGTTGGGGATTTGGTTGTCATATGATTATGGAGCTACAGGTATGATAGCAGGTGTTGTCATAGGCTTATTCATTTTACAAAATGTCATGAATGTGTATTATCATAAAGTGGTTAATCTAGATATGTTTCTGTTTTTTAAAAAAGTATATCTACCAATACTTTTGCCATATGGTTTTGTATTGTTTGTTTTTTATTATTTAAATAGATTGTTCTCAGTGAGTTGGTTTAACTTTATATTGATGAATATTATGTATAGTGTTGTTTTTTTGATAGTTATATACATTTTTTATATGAATAAAGAAGAAAAAAAACTAATAATGAGAGGAGTATGATAGATATATCTGTAATTATAACTTGTTTTAATTCTGAGGGTACAATATTAGAAACATTGTATTCTGTTAGTAATCAAACTTATGATAATTGGGAGTGCATTATTGTGGATGATTTTTCTACAGATAGAACCTTGAGTATAGTTGAAGATTTTATTCGTAAAGATCCTAATAAAGGAACTAAGTTTAAACTAATTAAAAACTCTAAAAACTTAGGACGTCCAAAGGTTTTGAATCAAGGAGTTTATTCATCAAAGGGAAAGTATATAATTTTTTTGGATAGTGATGATCTTTTGAAGGATACTTGTTTAGAAAGGAGGATAATGAGTTTTGATGAAAATCTAGATTTTATGGTTTTCCCTAGCAATGAAAGGTTTTTTAAGAAAGTTGGGGATATAAAAGTTAAACCTCATATTATAGATGAATCAAAAGTATTAAAGAACTTTATAACACATAAACTTCCAACTTCTTGGAATATAATGGGGCCTATATGGAAAAAAGAAGCATTATTAAAAATTGGTTGTTTTGATGAGAAATATATTAGATTGGTCGATGTAGAATTGAGTACTCGAGCGTTAATTTATGGTCTAAAATATAAGATAGTATATGGTGAGTCAGATCATTTTTATAGGATAACTTCCTCTAATGTATTAGTAAGAAATAAAAGAAATAGATTCTTTAACGCTTCTTTTACATATATTGAAGAGATATTATTATTTACAAAGAGATATGCTCCAGAAAAGCAAAAAGAAGTGAAAAAATATATGTTTTTGTTTTTTTTATCTGTTTTTTCAATGCTTTTAGTTTCCAAACAGTTTGATAGAGATGATATTATGTCTTTTATCGATTGTGGACGAAAACAGCAATTAATTAAACATAAAGGATGGAATATATTTTTTAGAAACAAAATATTAAATATCACAAGATTACCTGTGATTAGAGGGGGAATTTGGAGAATGGTGCATTTTTATATCTATAAATTAATCTAAAAAATTATGAAAGGAATATCTGTGGTAATTCCTACGCTTCATCGTAGTGAGTTCTTACAAAATACGATTAAAGATTTGTTGATTCAGGATTTTGTTCATCCTTATGAGATTATCATTGTGGATCAATCTACTAACTTTGATAGCATCATTGATGACTATGCTCGTCAATATGATAATATCAAGTACTATCACATTACAGATTTTAGAGGGTTACCAGAGGCTCGTAATTTTGGGTGGCAATGTGCTACTTATGAATATATACTGTATATAGATGATGATATACAATGTGATCAAACGCTTCTCTCAGAACATTTCAAATATCTACAAAAAGAAGATATAGGAGTAGTTGCAGGAGGGATTACAGAGGTACACAAAGAAAATACCGATGTGAAAGTAGGTAAATTTGTAAGTAAGACAGCTAGTCCATTAGCGGGGTTTCATAAAAAAGGTTGTTTTGAAGTGGATCATGCGAAAGGAGCAAACTTTAGTACAAAAAAAGAAATTTTGAAACAAGTAGGAGGTGTAGATGAGAATTTAACCAAAGGAGCAGCTCTGTATGAAGAAACTGATTTTTGCTTGAGAGTAAAAAAAATGGGATATAAAATTTTGTTTAATAGTCAGGCACATTTGTATCATTTAGCAGCCGCTACAGGTGGGTGTAGAGTGGAAGAAATAGAAAAGTATTTATACTCTTTGGTAAGAAATAGGTCATTAATCATAGAAAGACATATTAAAGGATTTAATAAAATGTCTTCTGAATTGTATTTACTTAAATTAGTCTTAGCTTATGTGTGGGCATATAAGAAGAAGTCTCTTTTGAATATTTACCACGCAGCAAGAAAAGAAGGGAAAATAGCAGGGAAAACCTCAGTAAAATGTACTACATATAGAGATGAATAAAAGACAACTCATTATATTTTCTTATGACTATCCTCCATCTAATGGAGGTATTGCTCGCTTATGTCAAGAGATAGCGGCAAGAATGAATCAGTACTATGATACAGTAAAAGTACTAACTGTAAATAAACAAGGAATTAGTCATCCATATAATTATGATCAAGTAGAAATAGTAAAATTGCCTCAAAAAAGAGGAAAAAGAGAATGGAGTGCTTGGAAATATTTAAAGGCTTTACCTAATAAAGATAAGATAGATGTTTTATGTGGATTATGGCATCCTGAGGCTTGTTTATGTCTTATGGCAGGAATAAAAAATATATATGTATTGGCTCACGGTACAGAGTTATTAGCAGGAGCTTCTACATTCAGAAAAAAAGTATGGTTGCCATACTATGCAAAATGGGTTTTAGGTTCGGTGAAGAGAGTAATTGCCAATAGTTTTTATACTTTAGAGTTGGTGAAGAAGATTCATCCAAGAGCAAATGCTGTTGCACTGCCTTTGGCGGTGAATCATCATTATTTTAAACCTTTGTTAAAAAATAAAATAGACTCAAATTTGAAATTATGCACTGTTTCCAGAGTGTTACAATTTAAAGGGCATGATTTCATAGCTCGTACAATAGCATCTCTTCCCGATTCTTTTAGAGAAAAATTGCATTGGAATATAGCAGGAACGGGAGAATATTTGAATGATATCAAAGCATTGGTAAAACAACTAAAAATAGAGGATATAGTTACTTTTGAAGGGTTTGTTTCCGATGAAAAATTGCCTCAGTTTTATAATGAGAATGATGTATTTGTACTTTGTACCAGAGCTTCCGAAGATAGTAGTCAAGTAGAAGGTTTTGGCTTGGTTTTTTTAGAAGCACAGGCCTGTGGTATCCCCGCTATAGGAACCCGTACAGGCGGAATACCAGATGCTGTAAAAAATGAAAAAGGAGGTTGGCTGATAGAGCAAGATAACCAACAACAGTTGAGAGATTTAATAATACGATTACTTAAAGAACCTTCGCTTGCTTCAGAAATGGGAATAAAGGCAAGGAAAAGAGTAGAGACAGAAGCTACTTGGCAATTGTACTGTGAAAGACTTAATGAATATCTGAAATGATTCCAGTAGAGTATTATTCCACAGTGTATTATATAGTTTTGTCTGTTATCGTTCTTATGATGGTATTACCTTTAATAAACTATCGTAGCTTAGAGATGAAAAATTATGATTCTCTTACTAATAACTTTTATAGTGCGGTATTATTGTTATTTACCATACTTTTCATAGGTCTGAGAGATCCTATGGGAAGTTGGAAGTATCTAGGAGATACCTCTGCATATACAGCCATGTATATGAAGGGTGAAATGCCAACATCAGAAAATTCTAAAGATATATTTTTTGATTGGTTTCTATATCTTTGTTCACAGTTTTTATCGGTTCAATTTTTTTATTTGTTTTGTGCAGTATTGTATGTATTTCTACCTTATTTAGCGTTTAAAAAATGGTTTGGCAATAGAGCGTGGTTAGCACTTTTAGTTTATGTTACGGCAATGTCTTTTTGGGCATTTGGAATTAATGGATTAAGAAATGGATTAGCAGCTGCATTTTTTATTTATGGAATATCATATATTAAAGTACCACTCAAGTTATTTTTTTGGTTTTTATGTTCATTTTTATTTCATAAATCTATGGCATTACCAATAGTAGCGTTCTTTTTAGCAAAGTACATTAAAAATACCAAGTTATTGATTGTGCTTTGGGGGCTTAGTATTCCTATTGCTTTTATGTTTGGGAATAAATTAGATAGTGCTATTACCTCTTTTTTTCAGTTGTTAAATATAGAGGATTCAAGGACTAGTAACTTATATGTAGATGAAATAGATGGTGCTGAGATGTCTCGTGCTTTTCGTTTGGATTTTATTTTATACAGTGCTGTGGCAATAGTTTTAGGAGGGTATTATATTTTCAAAAGGAAATTTTTTCAAAAATTCTATATTGCGTTATATCATACTTATCTGATTTCTAATATGGTGTGGATAATAATGATTTATGCTGCTTATACGAATAGGATAGCTTATCTGTCTTGGTTTATCATGCCTCTAATTTTAGTTTTTCCATTATTGACGAATACTATAGTAAAAAAGCAAATGAAATGGATATTTTTTATTATACTCGGAAGTTTATCTTTTACCTTGCTGATGTTTTTCAAATAAAAATCTAACTTAAAATAATTACTTATGTTAATATCAATAACAATACCTGTTTATAATAATATAGAAGGTCTTGAAATCTCACTCCAGAGTATTATAAATCAAACATATACTAATTGGGAAGTGACTGTGGTAGATGATGGTTCTAAAGAGAATCACGGGCAAGTTATTGATAAATTTAATGATAATAGAATTCACTTTTATAGATTGCAAAAAAATGGAGGAAGAGCAGTAGCAAGGCAGAAAACATTTGAGATGATACGAGGAGATTTTTGTGCTTTCTTAGATGCAGGAGATTGCTATGAGCCTGATTTTTTGGAAAATGCAATTGAATACCTGTCAAAAGGAGATTTGTTAGGTGTCTCTCAAAATTTGAAGATTGTATATAAAGAAATGATATATCTGACTAAATATGAACAAGAAAAAGTTATTGACATCAAGTCTCCATATTATCAGAAAATGGCATTTGCTTCAACTATAATTAAAGCAGATATATGTAGAGGTTATAAATTTCCCTCTTTTTTAAAACATTCTGAAGATAGATATTTTCTAAACTATATAGCCAAAAACTATGAAGGTAAAATAATGTTGCTTAATACGAATAGTTATATCTATCATCAGGGAAATGATAACATAAAGGTGTCTACTACTTTTAAAAAATATAAGTATGATAGCTTAAGATTATTCAAAGAAGGTAAATATTTTCGTGCTTTTTTAAGATATATACAGGCATTTATCGGTGCTTTATTACATTTTTTTGGAGGGTATGAATATTTACTGAAAAAACGATATGGTTATAATATGAATGGTAATATAAATTAAATATTCATTAATAACGAAATTTAATTTTTTTATTATGAGCGGAATCAAGGGATTAATATATAAAAAAGCAGATTTGTTGTCTAAACAGCATTCGGAAGAAATGAATTTGAAAATTATTCATCCAAAACATTATGGAAAAAAAATTAATATATATTATATACAATAAATATAGCCGATGAATCGAATTAAACTCTTCCGTATAACCACCGTCCCTATTTCTTTGAAGACCTTACTGAAAGGACAGCATCGTTTCATGTCTGATAACGGATTTGAAGTGGTGGGAGTGTCTTCTTTTGGAAAAGAATTAGGTGAGGTTTCAGAAGATGAGGGCATTCGTACCATGGCTATTGAAATGTCAAGGCAAATCACTCCTTTACAAGATTTGAAGTCGCTTTGGAAAATATGGAATTTTTTAAGAAAAGAAAAACCACAAATTGTACATTCCATTACTCCTAAAGCAGGATTGCTCTCAATGTTAGCAGCAAAGATGGCAGGTGTACCTATAAGATTACACACATTTACGGGGCTTATTTTTCCGTCAAAAAAAGGAATGATGCAAAAACTACTTATCCAAATGGATAGATTGTTGTGTTGGGCAGCAACTCATGTTTATCCTGAGGGAGAAGGAGTTAAAAAAGATTTGATTAAGTATAGAATTACATCAAAACCTTTAAAGGTAATAGCCAATGGTAATGTGAACGGAATAAATACTGAGCACTTCTCTCCTGAGAGCATTTCTGACCAAGAAAAACAAGAGTTAAAAAAGACATTGAATATACAACCTGATGATTTTGTTTTTATTTTTGTGGGTAGATTGGTATGTGACAAGGGAATTAATGAACTCATAACCGCTTTTTCAGAACTCAGATTACCTGATACCAAGCTTCTCTTGGTAGGAGGAGAGGAAAAGGATTTAGATCCCCTTCAAACTAAGACTATTCAGGAAATAGAGAGGAATAAAAATATCATAGCGGTTGGTTTTCAAAAGGATGTGCGTCCGTATTTTGCTATTTCGGACTGCTTAGCTTTCCCAAGTTACCGCGAAGGCTTTCCTAATGTGGTGATGCAAGCAGGGGCGATGGGATTGCCAAGTATTGTTTCCGATATCAATGGTTGTAATGAAATTATAGCGGAAGGAGAAAATGGATGCATTATCCCTTCCAAATCTGTAGAAGAACTGAAACTAGCAATGAAGAAAATGAGAGAGGATAAATCGTTGTATTATTCGTTGCAACAAAACAGTCGTAGAATGATTGTGGAAAGGTACCAACAAGAAGCAGTTTGGAAGGCTCTTTTAGAGGAGTATAACTTTTTAATAGCAGGGAGAAATGTATAAAACTTTCATAAAACCCTTTTTGGATTTCATTTTGGCACTCATTGGATTTTTACTGTTGAGTCCTGTGTTTATTATAGTTACGATAGGCTTGTTTTTTGCCAATCAAGGAAAGCCGTTTTTCTTTCAGCTGAGACCCGGGAAAGATGGGAAGATTTTCAAAATCATCAAGTTCAAAACGATGAACGATAAAAAAGATGAACACGGAAATTTACTTCCTGATGCGGATCGGTTAACAAAAGTTGGTAGTTTTGTACGCAAGACCTCTTTAGATGAAATTCCGCAACTACTGAATGTCATCAAAGGCGATATGAGTTTGATAGGGCCAAGACCACTCCTACCGTCTTATTTGGCATTGTACAATGATTTTCAGCGCAGAAGAAATGAGGTAAAACCAGGAATTACGGGTTGGGCACAGGTCAATGGAAGAAATAGTATCAGTTGGGAGAAAAAATTTGAATACGATGTTTGGTATGTGGATCATATCAGTTTCGCATTAGATTTTAAAATATTATGGCTTACAGTTCTTAAAGTTCTCAAATCTGAGGGCATCAATGAACAGGGACAAGCCACATCAGAAGAATTTAAAGGAAATGATTGAAAAAATGGACAAAAACAATATATTAATAACTTCGGCAGGTCAGAGGGTCTCTTTGGTAAAAGCTTTTAAAAAAGAACTTAAAGCTATATATCCTGAATCCAATGTTTATACAGTAGATTTAAATCCTATTTTGGCTCCTGCTTGTCATATTTCTGATGGTTATAAGAAAATAGTGAGTGTAACAGATGAGAATTATATTTCTGAATTGATAGAGATATGTAAAGAATGGCAAATAAAATTAATTATTCCTACAATTGATACAGAACTTTTGATTCTTTCAAAGAATAAAGAGAAATTTGTTGAAAATGGAATCGTTCCCGTTGTTTCTGATTTAGATTTTGTTAAAAAATGTAGAGATAAAAGATTAATTAATGAGTTTTTTGTGGAAAATTCCATTGAAATACCTAAAAATATTGATAAAGAAAATCTTTCGTTTCCGCTATTCATAAAACCTTATGATGGTTCTTTGAGTAAAGATGTTTTTCTAGTAAAAAATAGGTCCGAACTCACTGATTATCATTTGAGTAATAATAAGTTTATGTTTATGGAATATATAGATCATAATGTTTATGATGAATATACAGTGGATACTTATTATGATAAAAATAGTAAGTTGAAATGTGCTGTTCCACGAAAGAGAATTTTTGTTCGTGCAGGGGAAATTAACAAAGGGGTTACAAAGAAGAATGAAATTATTAGCTATATTAAGGATAAGTTGTTAAAAATAGATGGTGCTTATGGATGTATTACGATGCAATTTTTCTTTAATCAAGATACTAAAAAAATGATAGGTATAGAGATCAATCCTCGCTTTGGAGGAGGGTATCCTTTGAGTTATCTTTCAGGTGCAAATTATCCTTTATTTTTAATAAAAGAATATTTTCAAAATTCAGATATTGAGTATTTTGAAGATTGGGAAGATAATTTATTGATGCTCCGTTATGATGATGAAGTTTTAGTAAGAAATTATGAGAGATAAATGTGTGATTTTTGACTTGGATGACACCTTAATGTATGAAATAGATTATTTAAAATCAGCCTATCAAGAGATTGCAAAAAAAATATCTATTGATGAGTATGATGCAATGATTTCTTTATATCGGCAGGGAAAAGATGTATTTTTGTATTTGGAACAAAAATTTGGAATAGAAAAACAAATTCTTCTTAATATGTATAGAGAACATTTTCCCAATATAGTTTTAACAAATGATACTTTGGAAGTGTTGAATTCTCTCCATAACAAAGGATATATATTAGGGTTAATTACTGATGGGCGTTCTGTAACACAAAGAAATAAAATCAAAGCTCTTGGTATAGAAAATTTTTTTAGTGAAATTGTCATTTCTGAAGAGTTTGGAACAGAAAAGCCCAATAGAAAAAATTATGAAATTTTTCACCAGTATAGTGTAAAGGATTATTTTTATATAGGAGATAACATAAAGAAAGATTTTATAACACCTAATTGTTTAGGATGGAAGACAATTTGTTTGCTTAATCAAGGTTATAATATTCATTCGCAGGATTTTGAAAAATTTACAGAAGAGTATCAGCCTCACTATAAAATAAAAAACATAAAAAAAGTATTGTCTATTATTTTATAGATGTAAAAATTTGACAAACAAAATAAATTTTTTTCTAAAATATTTTCACATTTCTATATTAAAACACACTGCAATAGTGCAAAATTGCGAAAAACAAAATAAGATGAACACAAAAATATGGCTTTCCTCTCCGCATATGGGAGGTAATGAACTCAAATACATACACGAGGCTTTTGATGAAAATTGGGTAGCACCTCTAGGGCCGAATGTTAATAATTTTGAGCTAGATTTAGAGAAATTTATTGGAGAAAATACTAAGATTGCTGCCCTCTCGGCAGGTACGGCTGCTTTGCATTTGGCATTGATTATTCTCGGAGTAAAGGCAGGAGATGAGGTGATTTGCCAAAGTATGACTTTCTCCGCATCGGCAAATCCTATTGCCTATCAAGGGGCAACACCCGTATTCATCGATAGCGAACCCGAGACTTGGAATATGTGTCCGCAGGCTTTGGAAGAGGCTATCCAAGACCGCATCGTCAAAGGGAAAAAGCCCAAAGCGATTATCGTGGTGCATCTCTATGGAATGCCAGCAAAATTGGACGAGATTTTAAGCATTGCCCAAAAATACGAAATTCCAGTAGTGGAAGATGTAGCAGAGGCACTTGGAAGTACTTATAAAGGGCAAAAATGCGGTTCGTTTGGAGAAATGTCTATTTTGAGTTTCAATGGAAATAAAATCATAACCACTTCGGGAGGAGGTGCTTTGGTGTGCAAAACGCAGGAACAGAAAGACCAAGCTGTATTTCTTTCCACTCAGGCAAGGGATAATGCTCCGCACTATCAGCATTCGCATATTGGGTACAACTATAGAATGAGTAATATTTCGGCGGGAATCGGTCGAGGGCAAATGGAAGTTTTGGAGGAAAGGATTGCTCAAAGAAGAGCCAATCACGATTTTTACAAAGCACTTTTCAAAGATATAGAAGGCGTAACTTTGTTTACGGAGCCGTCTTCGGATTTTTATTCCAACCATTGGCTTTCGGCGATTGTCATTGATGAGGACAAAGCAGGGTTCCATCGTGAAGACTTGCGTTTGAAGTTTTTAGAGGAAAATATCGAGTCGCGTCCGTTATGGAAGCCGATGCACTTACAACCCATCTTTGCCGATGCCCCTTACTACGGTGGAAAAGTATCCGAAACCCTTTTTGACAACGGACTTTGCTTACCATCAGGCTCCAATATGACCGATGAAGAAAGAGAAAGGATAGCCAAGGTAATTATGGAAATGAAAAGGTAAGTACCATATAATAAAAAGATTTATTTAACTTTTTATTTAATTAGAAATTCTTTAAGGATGCAAAACAAAAAGCAATCAAAAGGAGATGATCCTATTCTGCTAAAAGATCAAAAAATTGATTTAAAAGAAGTACAAGAGTTTAAATTATATCATCGTTTGATGTATGGTGAGGTGGTGATAGAAAAATTGGATTTTACCCATCTGAAAACTCAAACAAGAGAATGGAGAACTTATAAACAAGAATTTGTGTTTGATTCTCAGATTAATAACTTAATAACTACTTGTACCTGTGGAAAGAAAAATGTTTTTTGTGAGCATCGCTATGCTGTTTTAGAAGAAATAATACACCGATTCGGGGACGACTTTTTCATAGATGATTTCGTGAAGAGACACACCGAAAAAAGACTTGCTCAGTACGGACTTTCTTTGGATGATGATGATAAGCAAATTATTGATTTTGAATTGACAACGAAAGGATTGGTGGAAATTCCGAAAGTGAAAAATCTAAAATCAGTAAATAATTTTTCGCTATTGCTCGTTTAAAATCAGAAATTCTTGAGGTGCCAATGATATCAAAGAGTTGTTTGGATAAGAGGAGGCATTTTATTAATTTTGGGAACTGATTAATAAAAAATGACCAATAAAGAACAACAGCAAAGAGCAGCCTTACAAAATCAAATTTGGAAAATAGCCAACGAAGTTCGTGGAGCCGTAGATGGCTGGGATTTTAAACAATTCGTATTAGGAACGCTTTTCTATCGTTTTATCAGTGAGAATTTTACCAATTTCATAGAAAATGGTGATGAAAGCGTGAATTACGCCTCTCTTTCGGATGATGTTATCACGCCTGAAATTAAAGATGATGCAGTGAAAAGCAAGGGATATTTCATTTATCCCAGTCAGTTATTTGTCAATATTGCTAAAAATGCCAATACTAACGAAACCCTTAATACCGATTTGGCAAACATATTCAGAGAGATAGAAAATTCCGCCAGTGGCTATGCGTCAGAACACGATATTAAAGGTTTGTTTGCCGATTTTGACACCACTAGCAATCGCCTCGGGAATACCGTAGCCGACAAAAACAAACGATTGGCTGCCGTGATAAAAGGCGTAGAAGCCTTAGACTTTGGTAATTTTGAAGAAAACCAAATAGACCTCTTTGGTGATGCTTATGAGTTTTTGATTTCCAACTATGCTGCCAATGCAGGAAAATCAGGAGGGGAGTTTTTCACACCACAGAGTGTTTCAAAGCTGATTTCTCAATTGGCGATGCACAAGCAAACTTCAGTCAATAAAATTTATGACCCTGCCTGTGGTTCGGGTTCGCTCTTGCTTCAAGCCAAAAAACATTTTGATGCCCATCTCATTGAAGACGGATTCTTCGGGCAGGAAATCAACCATACCACCTACAACCTAGCTCGTATGAATATGTTTTTGCATAATATCAATTACGATAAATTTGATATTTCTTTGGGCGATACACTGCTTAATCCGATGTATGGAGACCAAAAACCTTTTGATGCCATCGTATCTAATCCGCCGTATTCTGTGAATTGGATAGGAAGCGATGACCCTACACTTATCAATGATGACCGCTTTGCTCCCGCAGGAGTACTCGCCCCTAAATCAAAAGCAGATTTTGCCTTTGTGCTTCACGCGTTGCACTATCTTTCTGCCAAAGGAAGAGCCGCGATTGTGTGTTTCCCTGGGATTTTTTACCGAGGGGGTGCCGAGCAGAAAATCCGTAAATATTTGGTAGATAATAATTTTGTGGAGACGGTTATTGCTTTGGCTCCGAATCTTTTCTATGGAACCAGCATTGCCGTGAATATTTTGGTACTGTCCAAATCAAAAACGGATACCCAAACCCAATTTATCAATGCTAATGGCGAACATTTCTTCAAGAAAGAAACCAATAACAATATCCTCACCGATGAGCATATCACTAAAATTATTGACCTTTTTGATAAAAAAGAAAATGTAAACCACATTGCTGCATCGGTGGAAAATAGTACCATCGCTGAAAACGATTATAACCTCTCGGTAAGTGCTTATGTAGAAGCCGAAGACACCCGCGAAGTGATTGACATCGTAAAACTCAACGCCGAAATTACCCAAATAGTAGCCAAACAAACCGAGTTGCGTAACCAAATTGATGAGATTATAGCACAATTAAGCCTATGAAAGAATTAAGTTATTTACTATATAATACGCCAGAAGAAGCCATTTCGGTAAGCGTCATCATAAAAGATGAAACTATTTGGCTGACTCAAAAGGCTATGGCTCAACTCTTTGGAGTAGAAACACCAGCGATTTCAAAACATCTTTCTAATATTTTTTCGGAAGGAGAATTACAACAAGATGCAACTATTTCCAAAATGGAAATAGTTCAATTGGAAGGTAGTCGTAATATTAAACGCCTCATTGATTTCTATAATCTTGACGCTATTATTTCGGTGGGCTATCGTGTCAATTCACGCAAGGCAACCAATTTTAGGATTTGGGCAACAAGCATCCTCAAAGAATATATGACCAAAGGCTTCACAATGGATGATGAACGACTCAAACAAGGAAAAGCAGCCTTTGGTAAAGATTATTTTAAAGAATTATTAGAGCGAGTTCGTTCCATTCGTGCAAGTGAGCGAAGAATATGGCTACAAATTACCGATATTTTTCAGGAATGTAGTTTGGATTATGATAAGGACTCTGAAATCACGCAAGATTTTTATGCAATGGTTCAAAATAAATTTCATTATGCCATTACAGGGAAAACTGCTGCGGAAATTATTCATACATCTGCTGACAGAACCAAAGAAAATATGGGGCTGACTACTTGGAAAAATGCCCCTGATGGCAGAATATTAAAAAGTGATGTTACCATTGCCAAAAACTATCTCAATGAAAAAGAAATAAAACAATTAGAACGCTCCGTAACAGGATACTTTGATTATATTGAAGATTTGATTGAGCGAGAAAATACCTTTACGATGGAACAATTTGCTACAAGTATCAACGAATTTTTGGCATTTAGAAAGTACCAAATTTTGGAAGGGAAAGGGCGAATTTCAAAAAAACAAGCCGAAACTAAAGCCAAAGCGGAGTATGATGAGTTTAATAAAACCCAAAAAATAATTTCTGATTTTGAAAAAAGTTTAAAATCATCACACCATTAGAAATTGTCTAACAAAAAAATGAAAACAAAATTGTGTAACCAAATTGATGAGATTATAGCACAATTAGAAACCGTGTAAAATGTTATTAGAACGATTATCACAAGAGAAGCAAAGCAAAATAAAAGGCGGTATTTATCACCGAACCCAGATTGATTTTTGCTATAACACCAATCATATTGAGGGAAGCAAACTTTCTCAAGAGCAAACACGCCATATCTTTGAAACCAATACCATTGGAGGGACAGAGCAAGGCATTCGCGTTGATGATATTATAGAAACCGCCAACCATTTCCGTGCGTTTGATTTTATGTTGGAAAACGCTCTTGAACCACTTTCCCCAGAAATGATAAAGGAATTTCACGCTATTTTGAAAGCAAGTACTTCCGATAGTAGAAAGGATTGGTTTGCGGTGGGTGATTACAAAAAACTACCCAATGAAGTAGGTGGCAACCCTACCACGGCACCCGAAAATGTGGCTCGTGAAATGGCTGATTTATTGGCTCAATACCACCAAAAAGAGGAAAAAACTTTGCGTGATTTGGTGGATTTTCATTATCGTTTTGAAGCCATTCACCCTTTTCAAGATGGAAACGGACGCGTAGGTAGGCTTATTCTTTTTAAAGAATGTTTAGCCAATGAGATGGTGCCGTTTATCATCACCGAAGAACTCAAATTCTTTTATTACAGAGGATTGCAAAATTGGCTACAAGTAGAGGGCTATTTGTTAGACACTTGCCTAACGGCACAAGATGAATACAAACGATTGTTAGATTATTTTAGAGTGAGTTATTAAAAAATTATGGAAGAGCAAAACATCATCATTTATAAAACCCAAGACGGCAAGGTGAGGCTTTCGCTTTATGCACGTGATGGGTCGGTATGGATGAATCAAAATCAAATTGCCGAACTTTTTGATACCTCTGTGCCAAACATCAGTATGCATATATCTAATATATTGAATGATAATGAATTAGAAGTAAATTCAGTTATTAAGAATTACTTAACAACTGCCACTGATAGTAAAAATTTTAAATGTTCAATTAACAATTAATAATTAATCAATGAACCGCATAGAAAATTTACTACAAGGGCAAAAAGTAGAATGGAGAACGCTGGGGGAGGTGGCGGAATTGAAAAGAGGGAGAGTTATTTCCAAAACATATTTAACTGAAAATATCGGAGATTTTCCTGTATATAGTTCGCAAACAATGAACAACGGAGAAATTGGTAAAATTGATACCTTTGATTTTGAGGGAGATTATCTGACTTGGACAACTGACGGAGCTTATGCAGGAACAATCTTCAAAAGAAAAGGAAAATTTAGCATTACCAATGTTTGTGGTTTAATCGATGTGAATAAGGATGTTTTAAATCTTGATTTTTTATTTCATTGGTTAAGCATCACTACAAAAAAATATGTTTATTCTGGAATGGGAAACCCTAAACTAATGAGCAATCAAATTGCCAAAATCCCCATCCCCCTCCCACCTTTAGCCGTCCAAAAAGAGATAGCCAACATTTTGGATACCTTTACCAAGCTGGAAGCGGAGCTGGAAGCGGAGCTGGACTGCCGCAAGCGGCAGTATCATCATTATCGGGATACTTTGCTTACTTTTGGAAATGAAGTAGAATGGAAAACACTGGGGGAGGTGTGTGGTTTTAGAAATGGATTTGCATTCCAAAGTAAAAAATTTCAAGATGAAGGAGAACCCATTTTAAGAATTGGAAATATTCAAAATCAAAGCATACAACTTGATGACTTAAAATATTTCAACAAAAAAGACTACAAACAAAATTTGAAACCTTTTGAAATCAAAAATGGTGATATTTTAATTGCAATGTCTGGGGCTACAACAGGAAAAGTTGGTATTTTGAAATCTGAAAAAACTTTTTACTTAAATCAGCGAGTTGGTAAGTTTGAACCTTTTGAGGGGGTATTACATAGTCGTTATTTATATCATTATTTACTTTCGAAAACAAATGATTTGTATATTCTTGCGGGCGGGGGTGCTCAACCAAATTTAAGTTCAACTATGATAATGGAAAAAATCAAAATCCCCCTCCCGTCATTAGAAGAGCAAAGAAGAATTGTAAATATATTAGACAAGTTTGATACGCTTACCAATTCTATTACGGAGGGGCTTCCCAAAGAAATAGAATTAAGAAGAAAACAATATGAATATTATAGAGAAAAATTGTTGTCTTTTAACAAAGATTAGATGTAAATGAACAAAAATAAGAATATACAACATACAGATGCTCTTTTTTCTGATTTGTGTTCGCTTATTGATTCGAGCAAAAATCGAGTTGCCGTATTTGTAAACTCGGAGGTTATTTTAATGAATTGGCATATTGGTAAACGCATAAAAGAAAATGTTCTTCATAATAAACGAGCAGAATATGGCAAGGAAGTGATAAAAAATATATCCTTAAAATTGACCGAAAAATACGGAAAGGGTTGGGGTGAAAAGCATTTGCAGCATTGTCTACGCAGTGCCGAGGCTTTTTCGGAAGAGGAAATTCACTACGCAATGCGTAGACAATTATCTTGGACACACATTCGTACATTTTCATATATTGAAGACTCCCTAAAACGCCTTTTTTATATAGAAATGTGCATCATAGAGCATTGGAACACAAGAACATTAGACAAAAAAATAGGCGAACAATTATATGAACGGACAGCGATAAGCAAAAAACCTGAAAACATCATAAAGGCAGAACTATCACAAATAAGAAATACACAACAATTGACCCCCGATTTGGTATTTAGAAATACTTATTTTCTCAATATGCTTGGGCTTCCTGATATTTTTTCTGAAAAAGATTTAGAAACAGCAATACTCAATCAAATTCAAGATTTTATAAAAGAATTAGGGACTGATTTTGCCTTTTTAGACCGACAAAAACGCATTACCATAGACCAGACAGATTATTTTATGGATTTGTTATTTTATCATCGTGGTTTGAGAAGATTGGTAGTTATTGAATTAAAATTAGGAAAATTTAAACCCGAATATGAAGGTCAAATGTTATTGTATCTAAGGTATTTAGATAAAAACGAAAGAAGAGAAAACGAAGATTCTCCCATTGGGCTTATCCTCTGCTCAGAGGGAAATACAGAGCATATAGAATATTTTATGTTAGAAGATTCTAATATAAAAGTAGCCCAATATTACACGCAATTGCCCGATAAAAAATTACTTCAAGAAAAATTACACAGAGCAATACAAATAGCCAAAGAAATTTCAATAAACAAGAAATAACCAATAATTATGAACCCCATCGCAGAAACCAATCATTTTATCGTTTTAGATAATTATACCAAATATTCGCAGGTTAATGAACCACCGACAAGTTACCAAACCGAAACGGCATTAGAACGAGAATTCATCCAAGACCTCACCCATCAAGGGTATGAGTACCGCACGGATTTAACTTCGCAAACGGCTCTTTTGGGCAATGTGAGGGAGCAATTACAGACGCTCAATAATATCGTTTTTACGGATGCCGAATGGAAGCGTTTTGTAGAAGAATATTTGGACAAACCGAGTGAGGGCATTGTAGAAAAATCTAGAAAAATTCACGATGATTATATTTATGATTTCGTGTTTGATGATGGGCGTATTCAGAATATTTACCTGATTGATAAAAAGAATTTTATACGCAATAAAGTTCAGGTAATAAATCAGTTTGAGCAAAAGGGTAAACATCTCAATCGTTATGATGTAACCATTTTGGTCAATGGACTTCCGATGGTGCAAATTGAGCTAAAAAAACGCGGTGTAGCTATTCGTGAGGCGTTTAATCAAGTCCACAGGTACAGCAAAGAGAGTTTTAATGGTGAACATTCTTTGTTCAAATATCTGCAAATTTTCGTGATTTCTAACGGAACCGATACCCGTTATTTTGCCAATACCACAAAGCGAGACAAAAATGGTTTTGATTTTACGATGAATTGGGCAAGGGCAAATAACAAAACAATAGAAGACCTGAAAGATTTCACAGCTACATTTTTTCAGAAAAATACACTCTTACAAGTGCTGTTTAAATATTCGGTACTGGATGCTACGGATACTTTGCTCATTATGCGTCCGTATCAGATTGCCGCTACTGAACGCATTTTGTGGAAAATCCAAAGCTCTTATCACGCTAAAAAATGGGGAAATACACAAGAAGAGGACAAAAGCGGTGGGTATATTTGGCACACTACGGGTTCAGGGAAAACGCTAACGAGTTTCAAGGCGGCACGATTGGCTACTGAGTTGCCTTTCATTGATAAAGTTTTCTTTGTGGTAGATAGAAAAGATTTGGACTACCAAACGATGAAAGAGTACCAAAAATTCTCTCCCGATAGCGTCAATGGCTCGGAGAGTACCGCAGGACTCAAACGAAATATCGAAAAAGATGATAACAAAATCATTGTAACCACCATACAGAAACTCAACAATCTGATGCGTAGCGAAAGTGATTTGGAGATTTATCATAAACAAGTGGTTTTTATCTTTGATGAATGCCACCGCTCTCAATTTGGCGAAGCTCAAAAGAATCTGAAAAAGAAATTTAAAAAGTACTATCAATTTGGGTTTACAGGCACACCTATATTTCCTGATAATGCTTTGGGTTCAGAAACCACAGCAAGCGTTTTCGGTAGAGAGTTGCATTCCTATATAATTACCGACGCCATCCGAGATGAAAAGGTTTTGAAATTCAAGGTAGATTATAATGATGTTCGCCCATTATTCAAAGAAGTAGAAAGCGAGCAAGACGAGGAGAAATTATCTTCTGCCGAATACAAAAAACTATTGCTTCACCCCAACCGAATCCGTGAAGTATCACAGTATATTCTGAAAAATTTCCGAATAAAAACGCATAGAAACTTCGGAAACAAAGGTTTTAACGCTATGTTTGCTGTGAGTAGTGTAGATGCAGCGAAACTCTATTATGAAGAGCTTAACAAACAGCAAGAAGGTAGTGAAAAACCGCTGAAAATAGCTACCATCTACTCCTTTGCAGCCAACGAAGAGCAAAGTGCAAAAGGTGAAATCCAAGATGAAACCTTCGAGCCTACCGCAATGGACAGCACCGCAAAAGAATTTTTGGTAAAAGCCATTGAGGACTACAATGCAATGTTCCGAACTGCCTATGACCTTTCGGATTTTCAAAACTACTATCGTGATTTAGCTAAACGCGTAAAAGAAAAGGAAATAGACTTGCTCATCGTAGTAGGGATGTTCCTCACAGGTTTTGATGCTCCTACACTTAATACGCTTTTTGTGGATAAAAACCTCCGTTATCACGGATTGATACAGGCGTTTTCTCGTACCAATCGTATTTATGATGCCACTAAAACCTTTGGAAATATCGTTTGCTTCCGCAATTTGGAACAAGCCACCATTGATGCCATTACCGTTTTTGGAGATAAAAACACCAAAAATGTGGTACTTGAAAAAAGCTATAAAGAATATTTAGAAGGCTTTACTGATATTTTGGAAGGTAAGGTCAAAAGAGGCTATGTAGAGGTAGTCAAAGAATTGAGGGAAAAATTTCCAGATGCTTCGGAAATAGAAAGAGAAACGGATAAAAAAGAGTTTGTAAAACTTTTTGGTGAGTATTTAAAAATCGAAAATATTCTACAGAATTATGATGAATTTACGCACCTTAAAGCATTTCAGCATATAGACAGAGAAGATGAAAAAGCCGTGGAGCAATTCAAAGAGACTTATTTCCTTACGGATGAAGATATAGCAACAATGAAAGGCGTTGAGGTGCTGAACAATCGTACCGAACAGGATTATCGTTCTACTTATAATGATATTCGAGATTGGTTCAGGAGGGAAAGAGAGGGGAAAAAGCTAGAAACTTCGCAGACCGATTGGGACGATGTGGTCTTTGAAGTGGATTTGCTGAAATCGCAGGAAATTAATTTAGATTATATCTTTCAGCTGATTTTTGAGCATAATAAGAAAATAAAAAATAAAGAAGCACTCATTGAAGAAGTGAGCCGAATGATACGAGCAAGTATCGGCAACAGAGCCAAGGAAAGTCTTGTGGTAGATTTTATCAGACAATCGGATTTGGATACCATGAAGAGTAAGGAAGACATTATGGAAAACTTCTTTACCTATGCACAGCAAAAGCAAAAAGAAGAAGCTACTGTACTCATCGAAGAAGAAAATCTCAATGTAGAAGCGGCAAAGCGATACATAAAAAACGCATTAAAAAGAGAATATGCTAGTGAAAACGGAACGGAACTGAGTGACATTTTACCCAAAATGAGTCCGCTTAACCCTCTATATCTCACCAAAAAACAAAGTGTTTTCCAAAAGATTGTTGCCTTTGTAGAAAAATTTAAAGGTGTAGGGGGGGAAGTGTGAGGAAACCATTTTACTTCATATCTTTGCCTTATTATTGAAATCTTATAAAAAATGAAAAAATCAATCATTTATCTTTCCATCATCTCGGCAGTAGTATGGAGCTGTAAACAGAATGTGGAGCATAAAAACATCCAGCAGGAAAGTACCATAGAACAGACGGCATCTTTTCAAATTCCTGACCTTACGGAAATAGTTTCGGCCCTCAATGGGGAAGATGATATCCAAATTTATACCGTGAAAATAGGTAATGACCCCGATAAAAGTCATCTTACCGCTTCTTTTCCTATCACGGCGTATGATTTTGTAAATCAAAGTGAAAAACAATTTACCGAAAAACTCGTAGAAGAGTTTAAAGCTGAATTTAAGGAAAGAAAAGATAAAGAAGCCGTTTCAGGGCTAGATTTTAATCAGCATTTCGAAGTCAAAGTAAAAAATAATAACTTCTTGGTGTTCCTCTATACCCAGAATGTTTCTTATGGTAATAATTATGATACCAGAAATACGGTTTCTATCTTTGATTTGAAAAATAAGAAGAAACTAGCACCTCAGGATTTGTTTAATAATCAAGAGGATTTTAAAAACTTTGCACAAGAGATGAAGAACCTCGCTTGGAAGCAAATAGAAGCTCGTCTAGAAAATGATAAATCTATTGCCAATGAGCAGGAGAAAGAGCAACTCAGAAGCTCCATGAGAGCAACTTTAGAGGAAGGTACGCTTCCTAAAAATGAAAATTATGATGGGCTGTACTTTGATGAAAAAGGAAATTGGCATTTAATTTTTGATAAATACCAAATTGCCAGCGGAGTAATGGGGGAATTCATTATAGATATTCCTAAAAAAATCATAGACCAATACATCCGTATTCAGGGGATGGATACCGCTCAGCATGAAACCGCTATGATAGAGGAAATGGAGGAAGCTCCTTTAGACCATGTACCATCATCGGTGGACTGTTCTCAGCAGCCTTGTGTAGCACTCACTTTTGATGATGGACCTTCGGTGTACACTCCTGAACTATTGGATATTCTGAAAAAGGAAAATGTAAAAGCCACTTTTTTTGTTTTGGGGAAATCTGCATCAGTCCAAAAAAATACCATGAAACGGATTGCAGAAGAAGGGCATAATATAGGAAACCATTCTTATGACCATAAGGATTTCAGAAAGCTATCCCATGAAGAAGCTAAAAGACAAATCCAGCTGACCGATGAAACCATACAAGAAATTACTGGTAAAAAACCGAAGTATTTCCGTTTTCCCTATGGGGCTTATACCAAAGAAAACCTTCAGATGGTGGGCAGACCTGTGATGATGTGGAATATAGACCCACTAGACTGGAAGCATAAAGATGCAGACTTGGTGGCGAAAGCCATGTCTAAGGCGTCTCCTAAATCTATTATCTTAGCCCATGATATTCATAAAACTACAGTAAAGGCAATACCGCAAGTCATTAAAAACTTAAAAGACCAAGGTTATCATATAGTTACTTTAGATGAATTGTTCCGCCATAAAACCATGACCAATGGTGCTATTTATTTTGATGGCGAATAAATCTAAAAAATTGTAATATCTATCTTTTTAACGGAAAATACCGACTTCCATAGGAGCGTCGGTATTTTTTTGTTGTACATCAAATGTCCGTTTTATTATAGTTCAAGGCATTTATTTGAGGATTATTCAATTTCCTAAGTGGGACATTTAATTTCCTAGATGGGATATTTAGTTTCCTAAGTGGGACATTTAATTTCCTAGATGGGATATTTAGTTTCCTAAGTGGGACATTCAATTTCCTAGATGGGACATTTAATTTCCTAGATGGGATATTCAATTTCCTAAGTGGGACATTTAATTTCCTAGATGGATCATTAAATCATCACTCACAATGCTTTACTTGATCATTTTTTTAGTAATGGTACTGCCGTTTTTTAACAGGATATCAAGAATATAGTATCCTTTGGGAAGATGGCTCACAGAAATGGTATTTGAGGGTTGGTTTTCTATGAAAACTTTTTTTCCAGAAGCATCATAGAGAGTGATTTGTGCAATTTTTTCTTCCGTACGGATATAGATTTTTTCCGAAAAAGGATTAGGGTAAATTTCTACGGTCAAAGATTTTGTTTCTTGGGTAGAAAGTGTTGTAATATCTACTACTTTTCTATATTGGTAACTACAATTATTTTTTACAATGGTCAGGGTGATGGTCTTTTGTCCCAAGCTATGGAAAGTATAGCTGGGAGCAGCAGCGGTGGAGGTAAATTCACCATTGAAGTCCCAAGATAGGGAATCGTAATGGGTAGAATGATTGGTTACAGAAACTGTGGAATTTTGGACATTGGCACTGAAGAGGGCATGCGGCTGATACACTCCGATGAGCCACTCCACAGGATTTCCGAATACCGTAGCATCGGCTACATTTTGGAGATACTCAGCTCGCGTATTGGGGATGGTACTGATGAATGAAGATGGAAAAACAGGCTGCTGATAAATAGTGCCAAATGCTGTACATGCCACCATATAAGCACCATTGAGGTTTTGGTGTATGTCATTGTATCTAGGATGGAGCAGTAAATCCTGATGCTGTGTATAATGAGCTCTAAAGGCTTCCCCCGCAGGGATGAAAGGAATTTGTACCTGATGAGCTATGGCGGTGATAGTATTTTTAATCAGTGTTTGTGTAGTTTGGTAAGAAGCGTAGTTAGGAACATTATTATCGGCACGCACCCCGTTAGAAATTTCGTAGAGATAAATTCTAGCACAAGGATTTTGTGTTTTCACGGCATTGATGATGGTCTGGACAAGCTGAGCGGTTTGGGTAGCGGGAGCGGTAACCCCTCCAGACTCTCCCGAACCTGGCTGAATGATAACTATGTCCCACATTTCAGAATTGATTTTGGTAAATAATGCAGGGTTCGCAATATGATCAGCCAGCCCTGCACCGCCTTGTGTAAAGCTATGAACATCTACATGTTTTCCTTTACTATTAGCGATTTGTTTAAAAAGTAGGGGGATATCATGGAAATAAGTAAGACTATTACCAATGAAAAGTACTTTTTCTTGTCCCCAAAATGGAAACACTACGAAGAGGAGGATGAAGATGGTAACATGTTTTTTCATAATAAGAATATTTGTTTTCAAATTTAATCTAGAGAATAGCCAGTAATATAATAGATAACGGCCTGAACTCTCGCTATAGCTTCTCTGAACTGATTTCTGTAATAACTCTCGGGCTGATTCACGGAACGAGCATCAAAGGCGATGGCGTCCATATCTTTATTTCGGGCATAGAATAAGGCTCTCATATTATGATACCCCTGAGATACGATGATGATGTCATTTTTAGCATAAACATCTTTGCATCGTGAAATACTCTTTTGGGTATTAAAGCCCAGGGTATCCCGTACAATGGCATTTTCGGGAATGCCTTCTTGGGAGACTAAATAGTTTTTCATATACAGCGTTTCATCATAGCCAGGGCTTTTCTCACCACTTACAATGATTTCATTGATTTTACCATAGTGATAGAGGAGTGCTGTGGCATCCATTCTATAGATGAAGTAAGGATTGGCATTGCCCCCTTTCGTTTTGGGAGATGTTCCCAATACCAATGCAGTTTCTTTATAGGGAATTTTAGATATCTTGGTATAGGTATGTCCTTTGGTGAGCGAAATTACCCAAAAATTTGCCATAATGATGAGCAATACTATGAGCTCAGCACTATAAAAGAGAAAACGGAAAATCAGGATAATTTTTTTCAAATTGAATATTGATTTATCAGATAATAGTAGGCTTTTTTCTCTGAAATAAGAGACACACAAAGATAAGACGATTTTTCTAATTGTTTATCGATAAAAAAAACCTCGAAAAAATCGAGGTTGAATATATTATCTATCAATGCTTCCCATTACTTTTTTGGCGAAGCCATTCAGGGCATCTTTTTCGCTGGTGCCATTTTTCACTTGTTCGTGAACTTCTATTGCTCCTAGCATATCCGTCATCATATCCCCGATAACGCTCAGCTGTTCATCAGTTACCCCTCTGAACTCGGTAAAAGATTCTAATACTTCTACTGCTTTTTCTAGATTTTCCGCACTGTTGTTTTGGTAAAATTGGCGGATAATAGGTAATTTCATGTGCTTATGATTTTAAGGTGATACCAATTCGTTAATGAGGGTTTGGAGATTTTCCATTTGGTTGGTTTGTACCTGATTGACTAGCGTTCCGTTTTGGAAGATGGCAAAAGTAGGAAGGTTATCTACTTTAGCGAATTTTCTACTTTCAGGAAACTTCTCCGCATCTACATAGTAAAATGGGATGGTCTCATTTTCAGTAGCCAATTTTTTAAACTTAGGTTTCATAATACGGCAGTTTCCGCACCATGTAGCACCGTATTGTACAGCAACTTTTTCATTTGCTTCTAGTAGAGAAGCTAAGTTGTCTTCCGTGATTTCAATATACATAATGGTATTTTTTTGATGAATAAAATGGAGAATATTTAAAAAATAGAAGAACTTTAAGTCCTTCTATTTTTTATGTGTTTTTAGTGTTTTGCAAGATACTCAGCCGTAGATTTTCTATCTGCACTCATGGCATCTTTCCCTTCCTCCCAGTTGGCAGGGCACACTTCGCCGTGGGTTTGGATATGTGCATAAGCATCTATGAGTCTTAAGAAGTCTTTTACATTTCTTCCCAAAGGCATATCATTTACTGCTTCGTGGAATACTTTACCTGTTTCATCAATGAGGTAAGTAGCTCTATAAGTTACATTAGAACCCAAGAAATGCTCATTGCCCTCCTCATCATAATCAAAATCTTGGTCCACAATGCCCAAAGCATTGGCTAGCTGACGGTGTGTGTCTGCTAAAAGTCTGTAGCTAACGCCTTCTATACCGCCTTGATCTTTGGGGGTGTTCAGCCACGCAAAGTGTACTTCATTGGTATCACAAGATGCACCGATAACTACTGTATTTCTTTTTTCAAACTCAGCTAAAGCCTCTTGGAAAGCATGAAGCTCCGTAGGACAAACGAAAGTGAAATCTTTCGGATACCAGAAAAGCAATACTTTTTTATTGTTTGCTACTGCTTCTTCTAGTACATTTACTCTGAGGTTATCTCCCATAGAGCAGATGGCATCTACGGTGATGTTTGGGAATTTTTTTCCTACAATAGACATAATATGATTGTTTTTTAATTTTATATCGCAAAGGTAATTGATTTTTTCAGTATAAAAAAGTAATAAGCATTGATTAAAACTATAGCCCTAAATAAATAATATGTATGGGTTCTATGGTAGAGATAAGAGATACTGAAAATCTAAAAAATTGAAATCAATAGAAACCAACCGAAAAATTATTGAAACATTTTTTAATAATTATATCATCCTAAGAATCTTTTTATATTTCTACTTCTTTCAAAGCCTCTGGTAGAAAAGTATTGGGGAAAATAGGACGGGTTTCATCTAAGAAAACGCTGAGATCAGAGTAACGATTAGAGAAATGTCCTAAGATAAGTTTTCCTGCCTCGGCTTCTTTAGCGATAAGGGCTGCCTCCATGGCAGTGGTATGCCCTGTATAGTCTGCCATTTCCTTTAAATCATGTAGAAAAGTAGCTTCATGATAGAGTACATCTACGCCTTTGATGATAGGAACAATGTCTGGTTTGAATCTCGTATCGCTACAAAATGCGTAAGATTTTCCTTTCTCTGCAGGGGTAGTAAGGACTTCATTTTTGAGCAGATAGCCATCAGAAAGCAGAAAGTCTTCTCCTTTTTTAAGTTTATGATAATCGCACACTTCTATTTCAGGATATTTTTTAATTTCCTCCATATTCAGGTGCCTTAGTCCTTGCTTTTCACGGAAAAGATAGCCATTGGCATAGATTCTATGATTGAGAGGAATGGTATGCACGGTCAGTTTATGGTCTTCATAAATGAGTTCAGACTGTTTACTGCTGAGTTCATGGTAGATGACATTAAACTCTCGGTGAGAGTCGGTAATTCTGAAAATGGTTTCTAGCATTTCTGCTATTCCCTTTGGACCGTAAATATGGAGTGGTGCTTCTCTTCCTAATAATCGGAAGGAGGAAATCAGTCCCGGAAGTCCAAAACAGTGGTCTCCATGGAGGTGGGAGATGAAAATATGATTGATTTTAGAAAATTTTACCCTAGCACGGCGGAGCTGTACCTGTGTTCCCTCTCCACAATCTATGAGAAAATGTCTTTCATTCATTTCCAAATACTGCGAAGTAGGAATTCCCGAAACGGTAGGAATGGCAGAATTATAGCCTAAAATAGTAATCTTAGCACTCACTTTTTATCAATTAGTATAGGCAAAAATGCACTAAAAAAATTACTTATGAAAACTTTTTAGGAATTTATCTAATGCCTTTTTTCTATGAGAGATGGCATTTTTATCTTCGGGGTTCATTTCTGCGAAGGTAATATCATATCCTTCTGGAACGAAAATAGGGTCGTACCCGAAGCCTTGATGGCCTTTATTTTCTGTTAAGAGATTTCCGTGTACGGTTCCCTCGTAAAAAGTTGCTCCATTTTCATCATAATAACAGAGTACAGTGATAAAATAAGCACTTCTATTTTCGATTCCCGTCATTTCGTCCAATACTTTGGCGATGTTTTTTTGAAAGTCATGGTCGCCTGCATATCTTGCCGAAAAGATACCCGGTCTGCCATCTAATGCAGGAACTACTAACCCTGAATCATCACCTAAACTAGGAATTCCTGTTTTTTCGTAGCAATATTGTGCTTTGATTTGAGCATTGGCTTGGAAAGAATCTCCATCTTCTATAATTTCTTCGTTTAAATCATAATCGGTAAGGCTTTTTACTTCAAAACTATCGCCTAAAATTTGTTGTATTTCCTCTTTCTTATGAAGATTGTGGGTGGCTACCAAAAGTTGTTGTTTCATGTTTTTTTAAGGTGTTATTTAAGTCAATTATGATGTAATGTCTTTTCTTCGATAGTTGAATTTTCTCATTCCCCAGCTCCCTATAACGGTAAGCATAATCCCGATAAATAGTAAGATGATGGGAGAAAGCTGGATTATATCTGAAAAATTTTCCTTTCCTGTAATGTAAAAGAGGCAGATGACCAATGCGTTATTAAAAGAATGAAGCAAAATAGGGAGTAATAGCGTCTCTGATTGCCAGTAGATATATCCTAAAACGAGTCCAATAATAGATGCTCCTAAAAACTGCCAAGGATTTCCATGAATGATACCGAAGAGTAATGCCGAAAAAATAATGGCTTTCCATGGATGTACTCCTTTATTGGTAAGTCCTTTCATTATAATCCCCCTAAAAACGATTTCCTCAAATATAGGAGCGATGATAATGCCTAAAAACGCCATTGCCCAAGGGGTAGAGGTAGCAAATTCCATCATTTGCTCATACTTTTGGTACCAATCTCCCCAAAATTTTCCCGTGGTAGGAAGCCTTGAGATGAAAAATTCTGAAATGAGCATTGTCCCTATCATCAATGGCAAGGAAAGGAGTGTGATTTTTAATCCGCTCATTTTGAGATGAAACCTTATGGGCATTCCTGTTTGTTTTCGGCATATAAAAAAATCGAATGACATAATTGCTCCTAGCCACATGATAGCGGTGGTTATCACAGTGAAAAGAGGGAGTTCATCTATTTTGATACCTTGTTCCATGGCAATCACTGATAAAATACCTGCTATCAATATGGAAGGAATGAATCCAGCCACCAGTGCCAATGCTCCCCAACCATCAAAGGTATATCTGGGGATATGGTTTAAATTTTTCAATACAGTTGATTTATTGCAAAGATAATATTTTTTATTCCATGCAGTTGGCTATTAACGATTAGCTTTCTAATCTCTAATTTCCAATCTCTAACCTCTCCAATAAACATTCATTGCACATTCCATTAAATTTCACGATTTTTGCACGCATATTTCAAACCTATGTCAGATTTAATCAAAGAAATACAAAAGAGAAAAACTTTCGGCATCATCTCTCACCCCGATGCTGGAAAAACCACACTTACTGAAAAATTACTCCTCTTCGGGGGAGCAATCCAAGAGGCGGGTGCGGTAAAATCCAACAAAATAAAAAAAGGAGCCACTTCGGACTTTATGGAAATTGAAAGACAAAGAGGAATTTCCGTAGCCACTTCCGTTTTGGCTTTTGAATATAAAAATCATAAAATCAATATCCTAGATACTCCTGGGCATAAAGATTTCGCAGAGGATACTTATCGTACTTTAACTGCTGTGGATTCTGTAATTGTGGTCATCGATGTAGCAAAAGGGGTGGAGGAACAAACCGAAAAACTGGTGCAGGTTTGTAGGATGAGAAATATCCCTATGCTGGTATTCATCAATAAGCTGGACAGAGAGGGTAAAGATGCCTTTGACCTTTTGGATGAAGTAGAGCAAAAACTAGGACTCAGCGTAGTTCCTTTGTCGCTGCCTATCGGAATGGGAAGTGACTTCCAAGGAATTTATAACATTTGGGAGAAAAATATTCAGCTTTTCCTTGAAGAGAAAAAACAAAAAGTAGGCGAAAGTATTACTTTTAATGACATTCAAGATACTGCCATAGACGATGCAATCGGCGAGAAAGCGGCTGCTACTTTAAGGGAAGAATTGGAACTAGTAGAGTCAGTATATCCAGAATTTGACCGCGAACTCTACATGAAAGGCGAGCAGCAACCTGTGTTTTTCGGGTCGGCATTAAATAATTTTGGTGTACGAGAGTTGTTAGATGCATTTATAGACATCGCCCCGATGCCTCAACCGAAGGAATCAGACTTAAGAGTCGTAAAACCTGAAGAAAAGAATTTCACTGGTTTTGTTTTTAAAATCCATGCCAATATGGATCCTAAACACCGTGACCGATTGGCATTCGTGAAAATAGTATCGGGAACTTTTAAGCGAAATGAAAATTACCTGCTGGTAAGAGAGGGGAAAAAAATGAAATTCTCATCACCCAATGCCTTTTTTGCGGATAAAAAAGAAGTAGTAGACGAGTCTTTCCCCGGGGACATCGTAGGGCTTCACGATACAGGAAACTTCCGAATAGGTGATACTTTAACGGCGGGCGAAAAATTGCAGTTCAAGGGAATTCCAAGTTTCTCTCCAGAGCATTTTAGGTATATCAATAACGATGACCCTCTGAAAGCGAAACAATTAGCAAAAGGCATAGACCAGCTCATGGATGAGGGCGTGGCTCAGCTTTTCACATTGGAGATGAATGGAAGAAAAATCATCGGAACCGTAGGAGCATTACAATACGAAGTCATCCAATACCGTTTGGAGCACGAGTATGGTGCCAAATGTACTTATGAACCGATAGGTATTCATAAGGCTTGTTGGGTAGAGGCCGATGAAAAATCCGAAGAGTTTAAAGAATTTGCAAGGCTTAAGCAGAGATTTTTAGCCCGAGATAAATACAACCAATTGGTTTTTCTTGCAGATTCCGCATTTACCATCACTATGACCCAAGAAAAATTCCCTAATGTAAAGCTGCATTTTATTAGTGAATTTGAGCAAGCAAAATAGAAGTATAAGGAGGTTATCTGAAAAGATAACCTCTTGTTTTTATAATTTACTTCTAAATGTATTTTAAAATATGATAGATTTTAACTATAGTTGTTATTTTAATTTCTATTGAAAATCATACTCATCTCTCATAAAGAACCTATATATTTGCAAGTATAAAATTAAATATTATGAGCAATACAGAACAAGGAAAATGTCCGTTTCCGCATGAGAATCTCTCACCGGAACAAATAGAAATGTATAAAAAACAAATGGAGCATCAGAATGCTTCAGCAGCAAAATGCCCTGTAATGCATGGTGCAAATACAGAAGAAAATCAGTCTGTGATGAGCTGGTGGCCAAAGGCACTCAATTTAGATATCCTTTCTCAACATGACAAGAAAACAAATCCTTTCGGAGAAGAGTTTGATTATGCCGAGGAGTTTAAAAAACTAGATCAAGAGGCACTGAAAAACGATTTGAAAGCTCTAATGAACGAGAGCCAAGATTGGTGGCCTGCGGATTATGGATTCTACGGAGGATTGTTTGTGCGTATGGCTTGGCACCAAGCGGGTACTTATCGTGTAGCCGATGGCAGAGGAGGTGGAAGCACAGGAAACCAACGCTTTGCACCGCTTAATTCATGGCCAGATAATGCTAACTTAGACAAAGCACGCCGCTTGCTTTGGCCGATTAAAAAGAAATATGGTAACAAAGTTTCATGGGCAGATTTGATTCTTTTAGCAGGAAACATGGCTTATGAAGCAGCAGGATTGAAAACTTTCGGTTTTGCTTTCGGACGAAATGATATTTGGCATCCTGAAAAAGATATCTACTGGGGCTCTGAAAGAGAATGGCTCGCAAAATCAGGAAGCGAAGGCTCTCGCTACTCAGGAGAGAGAGATTTGGAAAATCCATTAGCTTCTGTAATGATGGGGCTTATCTATGTAAACCCAGAAGGGGTAGATGGTAACCCAGACCCTCTAAAAACCGCACAAGATATGCGTGTAACTTTCGCGAGAATGGCAATGAATGATGAGGAAACCGTAGCTCTAGTAGCAGGTGGGCATACCATCGGGAAACAGCACGGTAATGGTGATGCCTCTAAAGTAGGTGCCGAGCCAGAAGCAGGAGCACTCCACGAGCAAGGATTGGGATGGAATACCCCAGAAGGGCCTGGTAGAGTAACCAGCGGTATCGAAGGAGCTTGGACTACCCATCCTGACAAATGGGATAATGAATTCTTTAAATTGTTGTTCAAATACGAAGATAAATGGGCACTAACCACCTCTCCAGCAGGAGCTAAGCAGTGGGAACCTACCGAAATGGATGAGGAAGATATGCCAGTAGATGCTTTTGATCCAAGTATCAAGAGAAAAATCACGATGAATGATGGCGATATGGCACTCATTAGAGACCCTGAATATCGTAAAATATCGGAAAGATTTATGAACGACCAAGCGGCGTTTGACGATGCTTTTGCCCGTGCGTGGTTTAAACTCATTCATAGAGACTTAGGGCCTAAGTCGCGTTACCTCGGAAACGATGTACCACAAGAGGATTTGATTTGGCAAGACCCTATTCCTGCTGTAGATTATACTCTTTCGGAGGCTGAAATTGAAGATTTGAAAAAAACTTTGCTCAATAGCGGACTTACCCGTACCGAACTGATCAATACCGCTTGGGACAGTGCCAGAACTTTCCGCGGATCAGACTATAGAGGAGGAGCAAACGGAGCGAGAATCCGCCTAGAGCCTCAAAGAAACTGGGAAGGCAACGAGCCTGAAAGATTGAACAAAGTACTCAATAAATTAGAGCAAATTCAGGCTTCATTGACTAAAAAAGTGAGCATTGCAGACCTGATTGTTTTAGGAGGAAATGCCGCTATAGAAGCAGCAGCTAAAGAAGGTGGTTTTGATGTAAAAGTACCATTCTTGGCAGGTAGAGGAGATGCCCTACAAGAGCAAACGGATGTAGAATCTTTTAACGATTTAGAACCATTACACGACGGTTTCCGCAACTGGCAAAAGAAAAATTACATCGTATCGCCAGAGGAGATGCTATTAGACAAAGCACAATTGCTCGGACTTACCGCTCCTGAAATGACCGTACTCATCGGAGGTATGCGTGTGTTAGGAACCAATTTTGGCGGTAGCAAACATGGTGTATTTACCTACAACGAAGGCGTACTCAGCAATGATTTCTTCGTAAACCTTACGGATATGAACTACGCTTGGCAGCCTGCAGGTGAAAACTTGTACAACATTGTCAATAGAAAATCCGGTGCTACCAAATGGACTGCTACCAGAGTAGATTTGGTATTCGGATCGAACTCTATCCTAAGAGCTTATGCAGAGTTCTACGCACAAGACGATAACAAAGAACGCTTCGTGAATGATTTCATCAAAGTATGGAACAAAGTAATGAACGCTGATAGATTTGATGTGAAATAATTTTCAGATCTTCTCAGTTAAAAAAGCTACTTGATATTTTTCGGGTAGCTTTTTTTGATTCTTTACCTTCCTCAAACGCATCCAAAAAGCTATAAGCAGTAGGCAGGAAGCTGTATGCTAAAAGTCTTTGTACTTTGTACATT
>NZ_JH932293.1:1803702-1859624 GCF_000301075.1 Bergeyella zoohelcum ATCC 43767 | reverse complement strand
CCAGTGCAGAAATAGGATAAACGCACTCAAAAAGCTATAAGCAGTAGGCAGGAAGCTGTATGCTAAAAGTCTTTGTACTTTATACTTTGTACATTGTACAATCTCTTAGTGCAGAAATGAGTCAGTACAGTTCAGAAAAGCTATTTGATATTTTTCGGGTAGCTTTTTTTGATTCTTTACTTTCCTCCAGCTTTTAAACCTAACCCATTTCCTAAAAGTTTCGTATTTTTAGCCCAAATTTATGACAATGCTAAGAAAATATAGTCTATTATCTGCACTGGTACTCCCTGCCGTAATGGCGTTTTCACAACAATATGGCGGAATGTGGATGCCTACAGAACTCAATGAAAAGGAAATGAAAGCACTGGGAATGAAAATATCTGCTAAAGATATTTTTGACCCGAACAAACCGAGCATTAAAGATGCCGTAGTACAATATGACGGAGGATGTACTGCGGAAATTATCTCACCTAAAGGTCTTCTTCTTACCAATCACCACTGTGCATACAGTGAAATTCAGGCACATTCTACCCTTCAAAATGATTATCTTACCCATGGATTTTGGGCGAAAAATATGGGAGAAGAATTGCCAAACCCAGGTGTTACGGCAGATTTTATCGTAGATATTAAGGAGGTAACCAAAGAGGTATTGGGTGGAAATTCTCATCTTCCTGAAGCTGAAATCCAACGAAATATAGAAAAAGTAAAAGCCTCATTTAAAATAGAGCCTTACCAAAAAGTAGTAGTAAAACCAATGTATTATGGAAATAAATACTACGCATACATTATAGAAACTTATAAAGATGTTCGTTTGGTAGGAGCTCCGCCATCTTCTATCGGTAAATTCGGAAGTGATACCGATAACTGGGTGTGGCCAAGACATACGGGAGATTTTGCAGTGCTGAGAATTTATGCAGATAAGAATAATAAACCCGCAGAATATTCTAAGGATAATGTACCCTATAAGCCAAAGCATTTCCTTCCGATTTCCATTAAGGATAAAAAAGAAAATGATTTTACTTTTGTATTCGGATTTCCAGGCAGAACCCAAGAGTACCTTCCAGCTATTGCGGTAGAGAAAATTATGACAGAAATAGACCCTGCCATGATTTCTGTAAGAGATGTTACGCTCAAGGTCTTGGACGAAAAAATGCGTGCCGATGACGCTACAAGAATTAAGTACGCCTCTAAATATGCTTCCATCGCTAACTATTGGAAAAAATGGATAGGAGAGGTAGAAGGACTGAAAAAGTCTAATGCCGTAGGTAAAAAGAAAGCCTATGAAGCAGAACTCATCAAGAAAAATCCTGCGATAAAGCAGACCATAGATGAATTCAATCACTTGTATAATGCCCAAGCTCCTTATGCACTTCATCGTGCGTATTATAATGAGTTATTTAGAAATTCAGAATCTTTGGCATTGGCTAATATTTACGATGTGTTCTTAAATCAAAATAATGCCAATGTAAATACAATAAAAAACCGTTTATCAGGGATTTATAAAGATTATGAAGGGGAATTAGATGCTAAAGTTTTAGCCAAAATACTTCATCTTTATGCTGTAAAAACACCGAAAGAATTTTTACCTAATGGTTTTGAAGTGTATAAAAATCTAGACTATACACTGAAAACAGTAGAGGAGTGGTCTAAAAACTCTTTGATAACAGGTAGAAAAAACCTTAATGGAGCCAATGTGCATACCGATATAGATATGATTTTTTCTCATCCTGAAACATTAAAAGCAGAGCTGAAAAATGACCCAATGATGAGATTAATGGCTCAGCTGAAAGAAGCATATTCCCAAAATACCAGCAATCAGTATGCAGAGTATCAAAAGAAAATAGACGTTCTTCAAAAAACTTATATGGCTCAGCAGATAGCTACGGATAAAACCCGACCATTCTTCCCTGATGCCAACTCTACACTCCGCGTAACTTATGGAAAAGTGCAAGGGTCTTCCCCTAGAGATGCGGTAAAATACCATTACCAAACCCACCTCTCAGGAGTCATGGAAAAATATGTCCCTAATGACTATGAGTTTGATGTACCAAAGAAACTCATTGACCTTTACCAGACTAAAAATTATGGTATTTATAAAGACCAAACAGGAGAGGTGCCAGTGAATTTTACAGCGACCAACCATACTACGGGAGGAAATTCGGGAAGTCCGGCTTTAGACGCTCACGGAAATCTTATCGGATTAAATTTTGACCGCCAATGGGAAGGAACCATGAGCGATATTAATTTTGACCCTCGTTTTAGCCGAAATATCATGGTGGATAGCAAGTATATTCTTTTCATCATTGATAAATATGCAGATTCTAAATGGTTACTAGATGAGATGAAAATAGTGAAATAATAGGATGAATATTTCTATTATGATATTATTTTTCAATACAATGAAAGAGACACTTGAATGGTGTCTCTTTTTTTTATACCTTTCGGATTAATTTTAAGAAAAATAAAATGGCGATATTAGTAACGGGTGGTTTAGGCTATATTGGTTCGCATACGGTGGTGGAACTTTTAGAAAATCATTATGAAGTAGTCATCGTAGATGATATGTCTAACTCTGAAAAGTTTATTCTAGATAATATTGAGAAAATTACAGGCAAAAGACCTGTGCATTATCCTTTTGACCTCAAAAAAAGAGAACTACTGAGTCAAGTTTTTGATGCACACACCATAGAGGGGTGTATTCATTTTGCAGCTTCTAAAGCAGTGGGCGAAAGTCAAATAATTCCTTTGGATTATTATGAAAATAATATCGTTTCCCTTTTGAATTTATTACAAGAAATGAAGGAAAGAAACATCAGTAACTTCATTTTTAGTTCGTCTTGTACCGTTTACGGACAGGCAGATGAAATGCCTATCAGTGAACAAACGCCACTGAAAACGCCAGAATCTTCTTACGGAAAAACCAAGCAAATGGGAGAGGAAATACTTAAGGATTTTGCTACAGCTCATCAGAGAAAAGTGGCATTACTTCGGTATTTTAATCCTATCGGTGCCCATCCTTCTGCACTTATTGGGGAGCTCCCTATCGGTGTACCGAATAATTTGGTTCCGTATGTGCTTCAGACAGCGGCAGGAATTAGAACACAGCTCTCTATATGGGGGAATGATTATCCTACGCCAGATGGTACAGCCATTAGGGATTATATTTTTGTGGTAGATTTAGCGAAAGCTCATGTAAAGGCATTGAATCATTTGATGCAATCTGATGAGCATTCCCTTATAGAAATTTTTAATTTAGGTACGGGCAAAGGTTCCTCTGTACTAGAGGTGGTTCAGTCCTTTGAGGAAGCCAATGGAGTTAAAGTGCCTTATCAGTTCTGTGACCGAAGAGCAGGAGATATCACCATAGCCTATGCGAATGCCGATAGAGCCAAAGCAATACTCGGTTGGGAATCAAAAACCGCATTGAGTGAATCCCTAAAGACGGCTTGGAAATGGCAAGAATATTTAAAAGATAGAAACGCTTAAAATAAGAAAACCCTTTCGGAAAATACTCTGAAAGGGTTTTAAATTATGATGAAATTATCATGATTAGTATCTGTAATATTCTGGTTTAAAAGGACCTTCTACCTCTACACCGATGTATTTCGCTTGTTCAGGAGAAAGCGTTTCCAGTTCTACGCCAATTTTTTTCAAGTGAAGAGCAGCTACTTTTTCATCTAATTTTTTCGGAAGCATATATACTTTATTTTCGTAGGCTTCTGAATTATTCCAAAGCTCTATCTGAGCCAAAGTTTGGTTAGAGAAAGAATTACTCATTACAAAAGATGGATGTCCTGTAGCACAGCCTAAATTTACCAATCTGCCTTCTGCCAAGATGATAATATCCTTGCCTTCTATATTATAAATATCCACCTGTGGTTTTACTTCGGTTTTGGTATGACCATAGTTTTCATTGAGCCACTTCATATCGATTTCATTATCGAAATGCCCAATGTTGCAAACGATGGTTTTATCTTTCATCTTCTTAAAATGTTCAGCTCTTACGATATTGAAATTTCCTGTGGTAGTAATCACAATATCGGCATTTTCCGCTACAGTTTCTAGTTTTTTTACTTCGTAGCCCTCCATTGCTGCTTGTAAAGCACAGATAGGGTCTATTTCCGTAACGGTAACAATGGAACCTGCCCCACGGAAAGATGCTGCCGTACCTTTACCCACATCACCATATCCACAAACCACCACACGCTTGCCTGCAAGCATCACATCAGTAGCTCTACGGATGGCATCTACTGCAGACTCACGGCAACCGTATTTATTATCAAATTTAGATTTCGTTACTGAGTCATTCACATTGATGGCTGGCATTACAAGTGTGCCATTGGCCATTCTTTCGTAGAGTCTGTGTACTCCTGTGGTCGTTTCTTCAGAAAGTCCTTTGATGTCTTTGGTCAGTTCAGGGTAGCGGTCAAATACCATATTGGTAAGGTCTCCTCCATCGTCCAAAATCATATTCAGGGGTTTTCTATCTTCGCCGAAGAAAAGCGTTTGCTCAATACACCAATCGAACTCCTGCTCATTCATTCCTTTCCAGGCATAAACTGGAATTCCTGCCGCTGCAATGGCCGCTGCTGCATGGTCTTGGGTAGAGAAAATATTACAAGAAGACCAAGTTACTTCAGCTCCTAAAACAACCAAAGTTTCTATGAGTACCGCAGTTTGGATGGTCATGTGAAGACATCCTGCAATTCTGGCTCCTTTTAGCGGCTGAGATGGTCCATACTCCTCACGAATAGCCATAAGTCCTGGCATTTCTGCCTCTGCGAGTTCTATCTCTTTTCTTCCCCACTCTGCAAGGGAAATATCCTTCACTTTATAAGGGATATATTGCGTTTTAGTTTCCATGAATTCAAAAATATTTTCGCAAATTTACGAACTATAATTTGGGAGACAAAATGCCACTGTATAAAACCTTTGATACCGATGATTATCATATTTCTGTTTGGAAACATGCTGAGTGTGATTCCTTTGATTATGAGTGTATTTTAACCAAGGAAGAAAAGCAAAAAATAGAACAAATGCCTACTAAAAAAAGGTGGGAAAGGATAATGATTCGTCAGTTATTATCTCAAATTTTACCCAATACCATCATCCAGTACGAAGAAAATGGAAATCCTTATTTGCTTGATTCGGATAAAAAAATAAGTATTAGCCATTCTTATCCTTATGCAGTTTTAGCCATTTCCGACGAGCCTATTGGAGTGGATTTGGAGAAAATTTCGGATAAAATACTTCGAGTAAAAGAAAAATTTCTTCATGAGGAAGAAAAAAAATGGATAGGAGAGGAGTTTTCACCTGAAATTCTTACCGCAATATGGAGTATGAAAGAAGCCCTTTATAAGGTTCATCCGAGTAAATTATGGTCGCTTAAGAAGTATTATTGGGTGCATCCTTTTCAGTTGAACTCTAAACCATTAGGCTTTGGACAAGTGTTTAATGAAGAGTGGAATGATACTTTCGTCCTTGAGTGGTTGAGAATAGAAGATTATTTTCTTACCATTGCCAGAAATGAAAAATAGAAGAAAGGTGAATAAGATATTCCCTACAAAAAAACCTCTTAAAAACTGAGTTTTAAAAGGTTTTTAATTGTTTTTAAAGGTGATTAAAAAGTCATTTCTAATACTTTCTGTACATCTTCCGGAGTGATTTTTTTATGTTCACCAAGGCCTAACCAGTTTCTTTTAGTAAAAATCTCAGCCGTTTCTTTACCGATGTTTTGATAATCATCCGTATAAGCAGATAACCTAGTATCAATGCCTAAACTCTGGAAAAACTTTTCCAAATGTTGGATGGCCGATTGGGCAATTTCGGTATCATTCCCTTCCGTGATTCCCCAGACTCTTTTTCCGTACTGTACCAGTTTGCCTTTTTTGCTTTCCAAGCAATAGGTATAATAAGGTGGGGCAACAATAGCGAGCGTTCTTGCATGGTCTATACCGTATTTGGCGGTAAGTTCATGTCCTATGGCATGTACTGCCCAGTCGGTAGGAACGCCCTTTTGGATAAGCCCATTGAGTGCCATGGTACAGCACCACATAAAATTAGCTGCCGTATCGTAATCGAAATTATTTTCTAATAGCTGAGGAGCGAGCTCTTGCAAGGAAACTAAGATAGATTCCGCAAATCTCTCTTGAAGGGCGGCAGAGGTTTTATAAGTCATGTATTGTTCTAAGACATGGGTGTAAGCATCAGCTATTCCATTGGCCAATTGATGTTTAGGGATAGATTGTATCACATTAGGGTCTAAGATGGAGAATTGAGGGAAAAGCCCTGGTCCACCTGAAGAGCGTTTTTCTTGTGTACTTCTTCGGGAAATCACATAGCCGGAGTTCATTTCGGAGCCTGTAGCGGGGAGTGTAAGTACTGTACCGAAAGGCATTCCTTCGCCCTCCATGGTGCGGATAGGTCTGGTAAGAATTTCCCAAGCATCTTCTCCCTGATAGTGGGCTGCTGCAGAGAGGAATTTGGTTCCATCTATTACAGAACCTCCCCCTACTGCCAGAAGATAATTGATGTTTTCATTTTTAATGATTTTAAGTGCCTCCATGAGTACTTCGTATTCAGGATTGGCAGGGATACCGCCAAACTCTAAATAAGAATGATTTTTAAGAGCTTCGATGACTTGTTCATAAACTCCGTTTTTTTTGATGCTTCCACCGCCGTAGAGGATGAGGATTTTAGCATCGGTAGGAATTTCTTCGGAAAGTTTCGCGATGGTATCCTTACCGAAAATGATTTTTGTAGGGTTTTTAAGTTCAAAATTGAGCATAAATAATAGCGTTTGAATAAAAAAGCCTTCTTTTTGGGGAAGGCTTTAGGGTTAATTTTTAAGAAAAGGCATTGATGCCTGTGATGTCTAGCCCCGTGATGAGGAGATGAATATCATGTGTCCCCTCATAGGTGATTACAGATTCTAAGTTGGCCGCATGTCTCATCATTGGGAACTCGCCCATGATGCCCATTCCGCCCAGCATTTGTCTTGATTCTCTTGCGATGTCTATGGCCATTTTTACATTATTTCTTTTCGCCATGGAAATCTGTGCAGGGGTAGCGGTATGTGCGTTTTTGAGATTGCCTAGCTGAAGACAAAGTAACTGTGCCTTAGTGATTTCCGTAAGGAACTCCGCCAATTTCTTTTGCTGTAGCTGATAGGAAGCAATTGGTTTACCGAATTGTTTTCTCTCTTTGGTGTATTGTACTGCGGTGCAATAGCAGTCAATTGCTGCTCCGATAACCCCCCAAGAGATGCCGTATCTGGCACTATTCAGGCAGGAGAGCGGACCTTTAAGCCCCTCTATGTTGGGGAGCATATTTTCCTTAGGAACCTTTACATTATCGAATACCAATTCTCCTGTTTTGGAAGCTCTTAATGACCATTTGTTCAATGTTTCTGGCGTGGTAAAGCCATCCATTCCTCTTTCAACGATGAGCCCACGCACTTTTCCGTCTTCTCCCTTTGCCCAAACTACGGCAATATCACAAAGCGGAGCATTGGTAATCCACATTTTGGCACCATTCAGTAGGTAGTGGTCGCCTTTATCTTGGTAATGCGTTTCCATGGAGCCTGGGTCTGAGCCATGGTTGGGTTCTGTAAGCCCGAAGGCTCCTATCATAGTACCCGCTGCCAGCTGTGGTAAGTATTTTTTCTTTTGTTCCTCCGAGCCAAATTCGTTAATAGGGAACATCACGAGTGAACTCTGTACTGAAGCGGCAGAACGCACAGCAGAGTCTCCCCGTTCTAGCTCTTGCATGATGAGGCCATAAGAAATTTGGTCTAAACCAGCACCACCATATTCTTCTGGAATGTAAGGTCCTAAGGCACCGATGCTTCCCAGCTCTTGCATCAGCCCTGGGAGGTCTTTATGATGCTGAGCGGCATCATCTATCTTAGGCATTACGAAACTTTCTACCCATTCACGGACAGACTGGCGGATGAGTTTATGTTCTTCTGTAAGTAAAGCATCCATCCCGAAATAATCAGGAATAGTGTTTAATGGATAATAGGACATTGTAGTTTTTTATTTTCGCCTAAATTACAATTTTTTTAGGAGAACGAAGCATTTTTTATGGAAAAAGAATGCGTAATGTTTTAGAAATTAGAAGTGAGCAATTACCAGTAATGAAGCCAATGGCCCAAAGCTAACGGCTAACCCCTGAAAGCCAACAGCTAAAAGCCCCCTTATAAAAAGGAGGCTTTAACTTATTCTTTTTCTAACTTCATATCCGAGAGTGTCTTTTTAAAATCATTACTCGGTGTAAAGAGGATTTTGACGCCTTTAATTTTGTCTTTGGTAAAATCCTTTTCTGTATCCACTCCGTCACTGGAAAAAGACAAGCGGAAGGTGCCGAAATCACCTAACTGAACGCTATTGCCTTTAATCAATTCTTGGGGCAGTAACTCTAATAAGTTCTGAATAACATTGTTCACATCTCCACTCGTTAAAGAGGAACGACCCGAAATCTGTTGGGCTAAATTTTTCTGGGTAATAGTTCCGCTTTTTATAGGGGTAGCATACCATTTCTTCGGGGCATCAGGGTCTCCCGGCTTTCCTTTTTGAATCAATTTATACTTCATAACGCTCTATTTTTTATTTATTTTCAAATATAAGTATTTTTTCGTTCCGATGAAAATTTTACTCCCTCCTGTTCGAGTAAAATCTGCGTCTGATGAAAATTTTGCTTCCTCCCGTTCGAATAAAATCTGCGTCCTGATGAAAATTTTGCTCCCTCCCGTTCGAATAAAATCTGCGTCCTGATGAAAATTTTATTCCCTCCCGTTCGAGTAAAATCTGCGTCCCGATGAAAATTTTGCTCCCTCCCGTTCGAGTAAAATCTGCGTCCCGATGAAAATTTTGCTCCCTCCTGATGAAAATTTGTGTAAACTAAAGAACCCGTGGAGGCTACAAAGTATGCTTATTTTAGATAAGGAGAAGTGAGAGAGCTAATTGCTATTGGCTAAAGGCTAAAAACTAAAAACCAAAAGCCAACTGCTAATGGTCAAAAGCTAGTAGTCCACCGTTAAAAGTTTTAGTGTGCTTCTAGCCAATGGTCTCCTACGCCTACTTCTACCAATAGCGGTACGGTGGTCTTTACGGCATTTTCCATACAAGATGTAATGAGTGCCGTTACGGCTTCTACTTCCTCTATTGGTGCCTCAAAAATTAACTCGTCATGTACCTGAAGCAGCATTTTCGTAGCTCGGTTTTCTTCTTTCAGCTTTTTGCTGATTTCTATCATTGCTATTTTAATAATATCGGCGGCACTTCCTTGGATAGGGGCATTCACCGCATTTCTTTCGGCATGGCTTCTCACCACAAAATTATTAGACTGAATGTCTTTTAGGTGCCTTTTTCTTCCCAGAAGTGTCTCTACATACCCTAATTCTCTCGCCTTTTTTACCTGCGCGGTCATCCATTCTTTCATAGTAGGGTAAGTTTGGAAGTAGGCGTCTATCATTTGTTTGGCTTCGGCTCTGGAGAGTCCTGTTTGTTCTGCCAGTGCGAAGGCACCTTGTCCATAAATAATTCCGAAATTTACGGTTTTAGCTTGGGAACGCTGGGTTTTATTCACTTCATCAATCGGTATTTTGAAGAGTTTGGCGGCCGTAGAAGCGTGGATGTCTTCGCCTTTTTGGAAGGCTTCTATCATATTTTTCTCCCCAGAAATTTCAGCGATAAGCCTTAGCTCGATTTGAGAATAATCGGCAGAGATGATTTTTTTGCCTTTTTCTGCACGGAAGGCTCCACGAATTTGTTGCCCTCTTTCCGTACGGATAGGGATATTTTGGAGGTTAGGATTGAGAGATGCTAATCTTCCCGTGGCGGCCGTAGTTTGAGAAAATGAAGTATGAACTCTACCGTCTATTTTAGAAATCTGCGTAGGCAAGGCATCTACATAGGTAGATTTCAGTTTTTGGTAGGTTCGGTATTCCAAAATGAGGGGAATAATAGGGTGGGTGTGTGCCAATTTTTGCAAGACCTCTTCCGAAGTGGCATACTGTCCTGTCTTGGTTTTTTTAGCTTTAGGGTCAAGTTTTAGTTGGTCAAAAAGCACTTCCCCCAGCTGTTTGGGAGAGTTGAGATTAAAGGCATTGTCGGTAAGTGTAAATATCTTTTGTTCGATGTTTTTCAGGTCTTGTTCTAAATCTTTGCTCTCTTGGAGGAGCCAATTGACATCTAGGGCGATGCCCTCCCTTTCCATATCCGCAAGGACTTTCATCAAAGGCATTTCTATTTGAAAGAAAAGATTTTCAAGGTTTTCCTTTTGGAGTTGAGGACCGAAGATTTCATAAAGCTGGAAGGTAATATCAGCATCTTCAGCAGCGTAGAGCGTTTGGTGCTCTCTATCTACTTGTCTGAATGACAATTGGTTTTTTCCTTTTTTACCGATGAGCGTTTCTATGGAAATAGGAATATAATTCAGATATATTTCTGAGAGGTAGTCCATTCCATGTCTTCCATCAGGATTGAGAAGATAGTGGGCAATCATGGTATCGAACAAAACTCCGTCAAAGTGTACACCATAGTTTTTCAATACTTTATAATCGTATTTAAAATTATGGGCAATTTTCATAACGGTTTTTGCCTCAAAGAACGGTTTGAAAATATCAATGGTCTTTTGGGCTTCTTCTCTATTGTCTGATAATGGAATATAGTACGCTAATCCTTTTTTATAACTGAAGCTCATGCCTACTATTTCGGCTTCCATTTCGTCTAATGAAGTGGTTTCGGTATCAAAACATACTGCTTTTTGCTCAAGTAGATTTTGTACTAAAATGCGTTGTGCTTTTTCATTGTCAATGCATTGGTAAAGGTAATCCGCTTCCTTAATGGAAGTTTTAGTGGTAGCGATGGAGGTTTCTTGATTTTCAAACTGAGCGAAAAGATCCAGCTGAACGGCTTGTTGTGGTACTGAGGATTTCTGCTCCCCAGTGGCATCAGTGGAACTGGTATCCTCTTCTCTGAACGCTCGGAGAAGGTTTTCGTATAGTCTTCTGAATTCTAATTCTTCAAAAATCAGTTTTATTTCATCTAAATTAGGCTGTTCTAAGTCATAATTTTCTTCGTCAAAATCTATGGGAACATCGCAAATGATAGTGGCTAATTTTTTAGATAAAATGCCCATTTCTGCAGATGCTTCCACCTTTTCTTTCATCTTTCCTTTGAGCTGATGCGTGTTGGCTAAAAGGTTTTCTATACTTCCGAATTCCTTGAGAAATTTAATTGCCGTTTTTTCGCCTACCCCTTGGAGTCCTGGGATATTATCCACAGCATCGCCCATCATAGCGAGGAAATCTATAACCTGTTTAGGGTGTTGGATTTCGTATTTTTCTAATATTTCGGGTACGCCAATGATTTCGGCATCACCGCCTTTTAGTCCCGGTTTGTAGATTTTGATATTTTCTGTTACCAGTTGTCCAAAGTCTTTATCAGGCGTTACCATAAAGACTTGGTATCCCTTGTCTGCAGCCTTATTCGCGATAGTAGCGATGACATCATCTGCTTCATAGCCTTCCTTTCCAAGATTCGGAATGCCCATTGCATCTAAAATTCGGTGGATATAAGGTACTGCTATTTTGATGGCTTCGGGCGTTTCGCTTCTATTGGCTTTGTATTCAGCAAAATCTGCGGTGCGTACATTTTCTTTGCCTACATCAAAAACCACTGCTAAATGGGTAGGTCTCTCTTTTCGGATAAGTTCTATGAGAGAGTTGGTGAACCCAAAAATGGCAGAAGTGTCTAATCCTTTTGAGGTGAGCCTAGGATTTCTGATGAGTGCATAGTAGCCACGGAAAATCATGGCATAAGCATCAATGAGGTATAATTTTTTATCTTTTGCTGACATGAAACAAATGTACTATTTTTATCGAAAGAAAATGCTAAATCTAGAATAGTATCTAGAGACTACTTTTTTTTGTCTGAGTTTCCAAGATTGTGGAGCTTGGGCGTAAAACCCGAAGTGGGCTTTAATAATAGCCCAAGTGTGGCGTGGTTTTCCTTGTAGTAGAAAAACTATACCTGCCAATCCGTCTAAACATAAGCGAATGAAAATAAGAAAAGGCATAATGTGTAATGGTAAGTTTTTCAGTAACATGGAGAGGTTATTTCTGAAATTGAGGAAGGTTTTTCTAGGATTTTCCTTTTGTAAGGTTCCACCTCCTACATGGTAGATGGTAGCATCCGCACAATAGTAAATTTTTTTTCCGTGATTTCTCAGTCGCCAGCATAGGTCTATTTCTTCCTGATGAGCAAAAAACCTTTCGTCAAAACCTCCTATTTCCCAAAAATCTTTGGAGCGAATAAATAGTGAACAGCCTGATGCCCAAAGAATTTCTTTGCTTGTATTGTATTGCCCATGGTCTTTTTCTAATGTGTTCATGATTCTTCCATGACAATAGGGATAACCGAAAGCATCTATGAATCCGCCTGCTGCTCCTGCGTATTCAAAGGTATCTTTTTGATGGTAGTCCAAAATTTTGGGCTGAACAGCAGCGATATTAGGATTTTCTTGGAACAATTGAAGGATGGGAGCGGTCCAGTGGGGAGTAACTTCCACATCGGAATTGAGAAGACAGAAAATATCGGCATGAATGTATTTTAACCCCTCGTTATACCCTCCTGCAAAACCTTTATTATCGGTGTTTTGTATGATATTGATTTCGGGAAAATGTTGTTTTACAAAATCTATAGAATCATCTGTAGAGGCATTGTCTATGATATAGATTTTTTCTTGGGGTGAGCATTTGATGAGGGTAGGTAAGAATTTTTCTAACCAAGATTTTCCGTTCCAATTTAGGATGGCAATAGCGGTGGTCATGGTATTATGATTTTATTCTTCGTACTGACGGATGGCATGTTGGTATTTCCATTTTCTATGACTCCAAAGATAGTTGGCAGGATCTTCAAGGATATTTTCTTCTAGGAGCTGATGGAATTTTTTTACCAATTCATACGGCTGAAATTTATCTTTATCGGGAGAAATTTCTTGATACTCAATGGCGTATTTTCCTCTTTGTACTTTCTTCATTTTACAAAAAATGAATTTAAAATCCATTTTGGTGGCCAATTTGTCATAGCCAATATACACGGGAGTTTTCTGGTTAAGAAATTTCAATCCATAGCGTACATCAATGACATAAGGAGACTGATCTGCCACGAACATATAGGCAGAGTTTCCATCATTGGGTGTTCTGAATATATGCCTTAGTACATCAGCGGCTTCTATAGCCTCATTACCGAATTTACTACGGATGTTTTTAATTTTTTCACGCCAAAAGTCACTTTGGATATTTCTGTAAACAGGAAAACAGTGGTCCTGTGGGATGAGGGTAGCTAGTGGGGTGTACCATTCCCAGTTAAAGATATGCCCAGTAAGGAGGATGACATTTTTCTTTTCTTCTTTGGCCTTTTGGAAAACATCTATATGGATATGTTTTACTCTTTTGTTAATGTATTCTGGTGTTGCAGAGAAGAGTTTTATCATTTCCACAATATAGTCTGCGAAATGTTTATAGAATTGATTTCTAAGGTTTTTTATTTCCTTTGTTGTTTTTTCGGGAAATGATTTTCTGAGGTTTTCTTCAATGATTTTTTTTCTGTAATGGAAGATGTATTTTAGTATGAATATGCAAACATCGGAAACGCGATAAAGTATTCCCAAAGGTAGTTTTGACATGAGCAGTACTAACAAATAAAGCATTTTCATAAGTTCTGCAAATGTAGTGAAAAATATTATTTCAAATTAGGGTAGAAATTGGAAGTTAGAGATTAGGAATTGGTAATGTAATTTCTAAAAGTTTCTTGTCATCTGTAAAGTGTGTTAGTTATAAGTCCCATCGGAGTTATATGTTTACTAGTTTTCTTTTTCATGTTTGAGTAGCTTTAAGTGTGGATAAATGAAAATCAAATAAATTTGGAAAGCATCTTTAAGAAGTAAGATGAATATTGTAGTTTTGTACATTATTATAGACTCCAATTATGCCTTATTCACCACCACTTTCGGAAGTTTTAAGACCTCAGACATTAGCAGAAATTATCGGACAGGAACACCTTACCCAAGCCCCTTCGGGGCCATTGTATAGAATGCTTCAGAATGGAAGAATCAGTAGTCTGATATTTTGGGGACCACCAGGAACGGGAAAAACTACGCTTTCGGAAATTCTAGCGGTACAATCGGGGAGAAAGTTTTTTAAACTCTCTGCCATTTCTAGTGGTGTGAAAGAAGTAAGGGAGGTAATAGAAGAGGCAAAAAAACAAAATCTTTTCTCAGAACAGCCTCCTATTCTCTTCATTGATGAAATTCATCGTTTCAGTAAATCTCAGCAAGATGCACTGCTTCAGGCGGTGGAAAAAGGCTGGGTGGTACTCATAGGAGCTACTACGGAGAACCCGAGTTTTGAGGTGGTACCTGCCTTATTGTCTCGCTCTCAGGTGTATGCATTGAATGCACTTTCTTATGATGATTTAGAAAAATTAGCCCATACGGCGTTAATAAAATACAATGAATTGTACCGAAAAGATTTTTCGTTTATAGATTTCGCTCCGCTGATACAATATTCTGGAGGAGACGGAAGAAAGCTGATTAATGCAATAGAACTGGTGCTGAATACCCAAAATATTTCAAGAGAAAAAGTGATTTCTAAAGCAGAGATAGAAGAAATTTTGCAGGAAACCATTCCTCATTATGATAAAAATGGAGAACAGCATTATGATATTATTTCGGCATTCATCAAATCTATTCGTGGAAGTGACCCTAATGCTGCAGTGTTTTGGCTCGCGAAAATGCTGGTAGGTGGGGAAGATGTAAAGTTTATCGCCCGAAGAATGCTCATTTTGGCATCAGAGGATATCGGTCTTGCCCATCCCAATGCACTCACAATTGCTAATAGCTGTTTTCAAGCGGTAAGCGTAATAGGAAATCCTGAATCCCGTATTATCTTAAGTCAAACTGCTGTTTATCTGGCTATGGCACCTAAATCTAATTCTACTTATGTAGCCATTAATGAGGCAATGGATTTTGTGAGAAAGAACCCTCATCTTAATGTGCCATTACATCTGAGAAATGCTCCTACCCAACTGATGAAAGATTTAGACTATGGAAAGGCATATCAGTATGCTCATGATTATCCTGCTCATTTCGTGCAGCAGGAGTTTTTACCCGAAGAGATCAGTGGTACCGTTTTTTATCATCCCGCTGATAATACTACTGAGAAGAAAATCCGTGAGGAAATCAATAAAAAATGGGGGAATAAATATGATAAATAAGATGCGTGTCGTTGGAGTAAGTTAATCAGAAATTCAATGGAGTGTTTTAATGAGGTAATGGGATAATGAGGTAATGGGATAATGAGGTAATGTGAGAGTTATGTAATTACTTTATTCTTGAATTAATAGTATATAAAATTAGATTATTGTATTTTTTCGATAAAAAAATAAACTTTTGCTTGTAGGTTTAATTTTTATTGTTATATTTGGAAGATTAAAAAATATTTTAGATTATGAAGAAAATTTTATTATCTGCAGTATTACTGCAAGCGGTGAACTTTGCAAATGCACAAGTAACATTATTAAATGATAGCTTTGAAACCTATACGGATTTTGCTATCACGGGAATAGGTAATTGGCAAACATTGGATTTGGATGGAGGGGTTACTTATGGATGGGCTAATACTACCTGGCAAAATCAGGGTAAATCTCAAGCTTATATTGTTTTTAATCCTTATGCTACTAACCCTCCTATTAATACTCTCTCTGAGGTGTTACCTAAAACGGGGAACAAATATATGGCGTGTTTTTCCTCTATTCCAACTTCTGCTCCTAATGGGAATGAAGACTGGTTGATCACTCCACAATTAAATTTAGGAGCAAGTGGCAATAGCCTTTCTTTTTGGGTAAAATCTTTCACAAGTGATTATGGACTTGAAAAGTATAGGGTGGGAGTATATACAGGTACAGGAACACCTACTTCATCTAGTGATTTTACCATTATTTCGGGACCTAATCAATTACAAGCACCCGCAGACAATTGGACACAAGTAAATTATGATTTGGATGCTTACGCTAACCAATCTGTAAGAATAGGTATTCTATGCGAATCTCAAGATGTTTTCTTTTTTATGGTAGATGATGTGGTAGTAACCACCGCTCAGCTTTCTACAAATGAACTGACTAAAAATGATGGTGTATCAGTGGAAAACCCTACTACGGGAATAGTAAAAATCATTACGGAAAAGAAAATTCAGTACGCAAAAGTATTTGATGCAACGGGGAAACTTGTTTCTGATAAAGTGGTAGATAATACCGTAGATATCAGTGCTGTCCCTTCAGGGGTGTATTATCTGAATGTACTTACTACGGATAACAAGGTAACTACTAAGAAGGTGATTAAGAAATAATCATGTTATAGTTTTTAGAATTGTGTATGAATACTGTCTTACTTCGGTAAGGCAGTATTTTATTTTGTGATGAAAAGTATTCTGTCATTTCCAGATAAATCTTTTATCAGTTGTGCGGAGGAGAAATGGTGATAGAGTGCCAATGTTTCTTGTCCTAATTTTTGGTTGATTTCCAAGAAAATCATTCCGCCATTGATAAGATGATTTTCAGCATCCATGGCTATTTTTCGGTAAAAAATGAGAGGGTCTTCAGTGGGAGAAAATAAGGCAATATTCGGTTCAAATTTTTTTACAGTATCTTCTATTTCATTATTTTCGTCTTTACCTATATAAGGAGGATTAGAAATGATAATATCATATTTTTTGGATAGAGTGGTGTGCAGATAATCTTCCTGAATAAAATGGATTTCGCTTTGGTGTGTCTGTGCATTATCTTTAGCAATAGCAATGGCTTCTGGACAAATGTCCATGCTGGTGATTTCTGCACTTGGGAAGTATTTCTTTAGGATAATGGGGATTACTCCTGAACCTGTTCCGATGTCCAAAATCTGGATGTTTTTATTTTTTAATTTTTTAATTTCTCGGATAGCCATTTCTAAGAGTTCTTCTGTTTCGGGGCGAGGAATGAGCGTATGTTCATTCACTTTGAAGACCTCCCCGAAAAATTGAGCTTTTCCTATAATTTGCTGGTATGGCTTCCCCGTTTTCAGTGCTGAAAGAGCATTTTGAAATTTCAGTATCACAGCGTCGTTCAGAGGTTCGTTCCAATTTCTGAGTTGAACTCTGTTGATTTTTAAAAATTCTTCCACAAAAATCACGAACAATGTCTCTATCTCCGAAGCGGTGTAGAGTCCGTTTAAATCCCTGTGGAAATTTGATTTTATTTCTGCTATGAGCATTCTTTATGGGGTAACGATGAAATAGAGATCATCGGGTAAATACTAATTTCGTGTCTGTAGATTTTTCTTCGTCTATGAGGTAGCCTTCGTAGTTAAACGCTTTTACATCATTGAGGGTTTGGGCATGGGTTTCAGCACAAAAGCGAACCACTAAACCTCTGGCGTGTTTGGTATAGACTACGATGGTCTTAGGCTTTCCAGATTTCATTTCGTAGAAATCAAAATCAATCACTGTGGCATTGAGTTTCTTTTTATCCACAGATTTAAAGTATTCATTACTTGCTAAATTGAGGATGATATCATTATCTTTCAGTTCAGCGTTCAGCTGAGTAGTAATTTTTTCACGCCAAAATTCGTAGAGATTCTTATAACTTTCAAATTCGAAATTTCTTCCCATCTCTAAACGATAAGGCATTATTCTATCCGAAGGTTTTAGTAAACCATACAATCCGGAGAGCATTCTGTAATTTTTTTGAAGATATTCTATTGCTTTTTTATCCAAAGTTTTGGCATCAAGCCCTCTATATACTTCCCCTGTAAAGGCAAAAATAGCTTGTGCGGATTCTTCTTTTTGGGGATTGGGCGTCCATTTTTGGTTGCGTTCCCAGTTTTCGTTAGCTAGTTTGGCAGATATTTCCATGAGCTCGGAAAGGAATTGAGGGGATTTTTCTTTCAGATGAGACTGGATAAGGTGAGCTTCTTCTATGAAAGTAGGCGTAGTGGATTTTAGAATGTCACTTTCAAAATCCGTTTTCATAAGTTTAGCTGGGGAAGTGATGATTTTCATTGTGTTATAATTAAGTTAGAAATTGAGATGAATAATTAGAGTTCTCCTTTTCCTTGGCGGATGATTTCGGGTTCTCCAGAGGTAAGGTCTATCACTGTGGAGGCGATATTACCTCCGTATCCTGCATCAATGACGATATCTACCATTTTGTCAAATTTCTCTGCTATGAGTTCAGGGTCAGTAGTGTACTCTATGATTTCATCTTCGTCTTTAATGGAGGTAGAAGCGATGGGGCTTCCTAATAATTCTACTATTTTCTGAGGGATGCTGTGGTCTGGTACTCGGATGCCTATCGTTTTATGTCCCTTATAGGCGGCGGGAAGTGCTTTTCCAGCTTCTAAAATAAAGGTAAATGGCCCAGGGAGATGCTGTTTGAGCAGTCTAAAAATGGAAGAATCAATGGGTTTGGTAAATTCGGAAAGGTGGCTAAGGTTGTTACAAACAATAGAAAATTTGGCTTTTTCTAATTTTATTCCTTTGATATCGGCAAGTTTTTTCATTGCCTTGGGATGGTGGATATTGCACCCCATGGCATAGACGGTATCTGATGGGAAGATGATGATACCACCGCTGTTCAGCACATCGATGACTTGGTTAAGTTGTCTTTCCTGCGGGTTGTCAGGGTTTATTCTAATGATTGTTGCCATAGCACAAAAATAAGAAAAAAGTATGAAAAAATTTGTGTGTGATAAAAAAAGTCGTATATTTGCAGTCCAATATCGCGGGATGGAGCAGTAGGTAGCTCGTTGGGCTCATAACCCAAAGGTCGTCGGTTCGAGTCCGGCTCCCGCTACTAAGCGATATTAAGTGTTGCGGTGCTTAATTAAAAAAAATACCGCGGGATGGAGCAGTAGGTAGCTCGTTGGGCTCATAACCCAAAGGTCGTCGGTTCGAGTCCGGCTCCCGCTACTATAAGAGACTTTGGAAACAAAGTCTCTTTTTTTTGTTTTATTTTTTTAAATTTTATTTGTTGTGAGGTGATTTTAAACATATTGTGATGCTTAAGACAATTTCAAGGTTTTTTAGTATCTTGGTAAAGTGCCAAGAAGGTACAATATTTTTTATAAATTTATTTACAGATTTTTAATGTGGCAGATTCAATTCATAAAAATGACTTTTTAAGAAGACAAATAAAAAAGGGAAGCTGAAAACTTCCCTCTAAAGGTTCAATTCATGCAATGCTTTATCCCAGTTTTCTTTGAATAATTTTATGCATATAATCTTGATACCATGCTTGGATGAGTTTTTTTCCTCTTTCTACTTCTAGGGAATGTGTTTTTGATAATAGATTTTGTTCAAAGCCGAGATCTTCTTTGGCATATAATCCAGTAAAATTCTTACCATCAAAAAGATAGATATAATCTCCATAGACTGCTCTTATGGTAATTCCATCAGAGGTAATGATGATATGTGGGGAAGTATCGTCCTCTGAAATCAAACTTTTTCCCCAGCTTCTGAATGGTTTTTCATAGCCCATTATATCTACTAGTGTAGGGTAAATATCCATCTGCTGTGCGTATTTTTCATTTTTTCCTATCAGCTCATAGGTAGGATTAGGTGAAAAAAATAGAATAGGAACGGCATATCCATTCATTGCTTTATGGTATTCAGAGTAGTACACTTGATTGGTATGATCTCCCGTGATAACGAAAATAGTATTTTCATACCATGGCTGTTTTTCAGCCGTTTCAAAGAATTTTTTCAGTGCATAATCTGTATATTGCATAGGTTCATGCATGTCTACGAAACCTTTTTGGAATTTTCCTTTATATTTTTCGGGAATTTTAAATGGATGATGAGAGGAAGCCGTGAACATCGTGGTCAAAAAAGGTTTTTTCTTACCGATGTTTTTTGCGAAATACTGTAAAAAAGGTTCATCCCAAATTGCCCACATACCATCAAAATCTTCATCGTTATTGTATTCATTTTTACCAAAATAATGGTGGAACCCTAATATATTGGCAAAACCTTGAAAGCCCATAGAGCCATTGGGAGCACCGTGATAAAATGAAGTGTCATAGCCCATTTCATTGGCAATAGAAACTATGGAACTGATTTTCTGATTGGCATAAGGAGAAGAAGTAAAAGCACTGGCATGCGTAGGAATTCCCGCCAGAATGCTACTCATGCCATGGATAGACTGCCTACCATTGGCAAAAGAATTTGGGAAAATAAGACTATGCTTGGCAAGACTATCCACGAAAGGGGTAAAAGACTGATAGTTTTCTATATTTTTTCTTTCATTAAATGCCCCAGAGTATTCTCTACCGAAAGATTCTACGATGAGAATCACAATGTTAGGAGGAAGGGAAGGGGAGTGTTTATCTTTATTGTATTGTTTATAGGGAAGAAGTTGGTGATTGATGAAAGTTTCATCCACAAAATTTACCTCTTTAAATTGGTTGCTTCCCAGTGTTCTTAAAAAGGAAAACGAACTATTAAGCACTATATTTCCCTGAATGGGTAGTCTAACATGTTTATTGGCATCTACTAAATTAATCGGTCGGGTACTGTGTTTAAAATCTCCTCGGATGCCGCCCACGGCCAAAGTAGCCACGCCGCAAAGCACCAGAATAGAAACGGCAAAATAACGGAAAGAAATTTTGGGTTTCACTTCTGTAATTTTCACCCTATTGTATAGGAAAACCCATAATGCCATGAGGAGGATATACCCTATCCCTACCGATGGATATTCTTTTAATGATTCCCAAAAAACTTTGCCCAAATTGGTCTCATTTCCAGCTACATCTAATGCTGCAGAAGTCAGTCGGGATTGGGAAAATTTAAAATAAATAAAATCTCCAAAGTTCCATGAATAAGCAATACCATTGGTAATAAAATACCACCAAAATAATATTTTTTGCCAATACTTTTTACTATTAATGCCAATAGGAATAATACTGAGAAAAATAAAAAGCGAATTGATATATAAGATGGCGGTGGTATCAAAAGCAATGCCTCTGTACGCGAGAGAAAGGTATTCTGAAAAACCGTTGATGTCAATTAATTCTTTATTGTACCACCAAAACAAAACTCTTGCGATTTGGTAGAAAAAATAGACCAAAAATAGACGATAGAATAGGGTAAGGTAGTATTTAAAATTCATAAGAATAGGGGATGAAAATGATTTTATAGGGCTAATTTAGTATATACTTTTCTGTTTATTTTTTGTCACTTAGAGTCAATTTTACCAAGTATTGATCATTTTCGTCTTCTTCGATGACTTCAATTTTCCAGCCAAGAGCTTTAGCATGTTTTTCAAGGGTGAAAATATCAATATACAGCCATTGGAACCAATCGGTTTCTACATTACCATAGCGGTATTTGTATCTTATTTCACCGTAATATCTCTCTTTCGGTTTATCCACCTCCTCGTACATATAATTTACATTACAGGAATCAAATAGCAATTGTCCTTTGGGGTTGAGAAGTGTTTTAGCGTGTTCTAAAAACCGAGTAAGTCCATCCATATCTGCACAGAGCCCTATCCCGTTCATCAGCAATAGCAGTGTATCAAATTTTTGACCAGAAAATTCAAAGATATCTTGCTGAATGATAGATTCTACACCTCTTTTTTTCATGATTTCACATGCTGTAGGAGAAATCTCTAATGCTGTAGCTTTTACTCCATGTTCTTGTAAATAAAGTACATGGGAACCTGCTCCTGCACCGATGTCTAAAACTTTTCCATAGCACATTTGCATTGCTGTCCGTTCTAGTTCTGGCATTTCATCAAAGTCTCTGAAATAGGCATCTATGGGCATCTCTACCCCTGGCCCGAATTCGTCCAAAACTAAAAGTTCTTCTACGATGGTTCCTTCATAATAATCTAGAATGGCTTTGCCAGGCAGGTCAGAATAGTTTTTTATAAGCATAGGGAGGATTGATTTAAAAACTGCCACCTAAAAAGATGACAGTTTTTTTTATTTTGTAAATTATTATTTTAAAATCCACTGGCTCATTAAGAGTGAATAGCAATCTTCGCAGTGGCATCTAATGCTGCTTCTTTAATAGCCTCAGCAAAAGTAGGGTGTGCATGAGACATTCTTGCGATATCCTCAGCACTAGCACGGAATTCCATTGCTGTAACGGCTGCTGCAATCATATCTGCCGCTCTGGCTCCAATCATGTGTACCCCTAGTACTTCATCCGTTTTAGCATCGGCAATGATTTTGATAAACCCATCGGTATCTCCAGAAGCACGGCTTCTTCCTAATGCACGCATAGGGAAATTTCCTACTTTGATGGCTACACCTTCTGCTTTGAGCTGTTCTTCAGTTTTGCCCACTCCTGCCACTTCTGGCCAAGTGTACACTACCCCTGGAATGAGATTATAATTGATATGTGGTTTTTGTCCTGCCAATTGCTCTGCTACCAAAACGCCCTCTTCTGATGCTTTATGTGCAAGCATAGGACCCGCTACCACATCTCCAATGGCATAAATATTAGCCACCGAAGTTTGTAGATGTTCATTTACTTTTACTCTACCTCTTTCGTCTAGCTCTACCCCTGCATTTTCTAATCCTAATCCTTCTGTGTAAGGTCTTCTACCTACAGAAACTAATACATAATCTCCTTCAAAAGAAACTTCCTCTCCCTTTTTATTAGTAGCGGTTACGGTTACAGTATCGCCGTTATTGGTAACACCAGATACAGCAGTAGAAAGCTCGAATTTCATTCCTTGCTTTTTCAGTACTTTTTGAAGTTCTTTAGACAAAGCACCGTCCATTCCTGGGATAATTTTATCCATGTATTCTACCACCGTTACTTTTGCACCTAAACGGAGATATACTGAGCCTAATTCTAAGCCAATAACGCCTCCACCGATGACGATGAGGTGCTTAGGCACTTCCTGAAGATTAAGTGCTTCTGTGGAAGTAATGATTCTTTTCTTATCAATTTCAATGAAAGGAAGTGATGAAGGCTTAGACCCCGTTGCGATGATGGTGTATTTAGATGCTATAGACTCTTTGGAACCATCTTCCTTAGTAACTGCTATTTTAGTAGCCGATTCAAAACTTCCCACTCCATGGAAAACGGTAATTTTATTTTTATCCATCAGGAATTGAATTCCTTTAGTGGTTTGCTCCACCACTTCATTTTTCCTCGCCACCATTCTCTGAATATCTGCGGTAACAGTACCTACATTAATTCCGTGGTTTTCAAAGGTGTGTGTGGCATTATGGTAATGCTCTGAGCTATCTAATAGTGCTTTAGAAGGGATACATCCTACATTAAGGCAAGTACCTCCCATGGTATTGTATTTTTCTATGATGGCTGTTTTGAAGCCTAACTGTGCAGCTCTGATGGCAGCTACATAACCGCCAGGTCCTGAACCGATAACGGTAACATCAAACTGATTCATTTGTTTTTATTATTAATTTACTTTTTATATGTCGTTAATCTCTGATAAGATTCATTTTTCTGCTCGAAAAAAGAGAGAGGATACTCTTTAGGAACAAAATATTTTCTTTAATCCCCAACTGAATTTTCATTCTTCATGCTCTTCCTCATTTTTTCGATTTTTTATTATTTCATCAGATGATAAAAATCATCCATTCTTATCCATAAATTCTAATACTTTCTCTGTGATGTAAGCAATCTGTTCATCATCTAACTCGGTGTGCATAGGAAGAGAGATGACCTCGTTTAGCAGTCTATCTGTGTTTTTAAAGTCTTCTGGATTAGATGCTTGGAAATACGCTTTCTGGTTTCTGAGTGCCACAGGATAATAAATCATGGCAGGAATTTCATGAGCAGCCAAAAACTCTTGGAGTTCGTTTCTTTTTCCATTCAAAATTCTGAGCGTATATTGGTGGAAAACATGGGTGCTATTTGCTACTCTATAAGGAATTTTAATCTGTGGATGCTGAGAGAATGCTTCGTCATAAGCATCGGCTACTTTTTTCCTGGCTTCATTATAGCTATCTAGAAGCGGAAGTTTTTTCCTAAGTACTGCCGCCTGAATGCTGTCTAATCTAGAGTTTACTCCTATCTCATCATGGTAATATCTTTCATACATTCCGTGATTTACTATGCCTCTCATCTTATGGGCAAGGGCATCATCATTAGTAAAGATGGCTCCACCATCTCCATAGCAGCCCAAATTTTTAGAAGGAAAAAAAGAAGTAGTACCGATGGTTCCCATGGTGCCTGATTTTTTCTTTTTACCATTAGAGAAAGTGTATTCGGCACCTATGGCTTGTGCGTTATCTTCTATCACCGCCAGTTGGTATTCCTCGGCTATTTTCAGAATTTCTTCCATATTGGCACATTGTCCAAAAAGATGTACAGGGATAATGGCTTTGGTTTTATCTGTAATTGCGGCTTTTATTTTTTCGGTATCAATGGTAAAAGAATCATAATCTACATCTACCAAAACTGCTTTAAGTTTCAGAAGATGAATTACCTCTACGGTAGCTGCAAAGGTGAAATCAGAAGTAATTACCTCATCGCCCTCCTTTAAATCTAATGCCATGAGTGCAATCTGAAGGGCATCGGTTCCATTGGCACAGGGAATTACATGCTTCACACCGAGGTATTCTTCCATTTCTTTTTGGAAAGATTTTACTTCGGGACCATTAATAAAGGCTGCAGATTCTAAGACATTTAGCAACGCATTATCCAGTTCATTTTTTATTTTGAAATACTGCGTTTGCAGATCTACCATTTGAATTTTCTTCATAAAATGCTTATCTTCTAAGATTTTGTAAAAGTACGATTATTATTTTTTTTGGTCAAATTTTCCCTACCGAATCTGTTTTCTCAGTTCGCCATAGCCTAGAATACCATCATAATTCCTCCCGAAAGGACGATAATAGAGAAGTGCCTGATAGAGATTAGAAGTTTCCCAAAAATTACCATTAATCTCTCCGAAATTCAGTTTACCATCGGTTTCTTTCGTGGCGAGTATATAATTATAAAATCCTTGTTTTAGATATATTTTTGCCACATATTGTTGTTTTTCAGTATCATAAAACATTTTGTATTTTTCATCGGCTTTGTATTCATTAAAAGCCCCCAGAATATAGATTTCCTTATTATACGGCTCAGAATCTAAGTAGAAATACACCCAAGCGTAGTCTCCTTCTTTATCGGCATTTCTTTCTATACCGAGGTCATTTCTTCGGAAATAATACGCTCCGTTTACATCAGGCTGATACTGATAAGTAAGGGGATAGGCCATAATGGGATGCAGGTAGGTGTGATTTACGCCATCAATGATTTCGCCTCCAGCAACTCTATCAAAGCTCATATTCATATTTTTATTATCAAAATAAAAAAACTGATTATTCCCAGAAAAAGCTAAATCCAACTGCTGATAGGCGAGTTGATTTCCCATAACTCCACTGGGAGGAATATTGGTTTTTGCGGTTTGCCAGTTGTTATTTTGTAATACGGTGAGTCCAAAAGAATTGGCATTAGAGAGCAGTTCAGCGTTTTGTGCTATTCCCACCACTTCTATTCTTTGATTTTTTGCCAATGACGAGGGGGTTACAGACATTCTACTTTGACGAACAGCTATTTCCATCCCATTTTCATATACGGAAAACCTTTTGGTAAACACAGGCTGGCGAGGGGAATCTTTATATACAATAATTTCATAATTTCCAGATATTTTCATCTTAATTTTATCATTGGGGAGCGTAAGATGATAGTGGGTGTATTTCTGTAAAGTATTGAATGAAAACTCAAAATCTTCAATGACCGCATTGAGCGGCCCAGCAGCGTATTCAGAATAGAAAAGTCCATCATCTTCCCAGTTTCTATCATAATGCTTCAGGGTATAGCGGTAGCGTGTAGAGGTATTATCTAAATCATCAAACCTTAAAACGAGAGACTCTCCAAGGGCGATGATTGCCGTTTGGTCATTGGTTTTAGGGTTAAAAAGCTGTATTCCTTGGATGTTTTGTCCGAAGAAAATAGTAGGTAGGCATCCTAAAAAAAGTAATACTGTTTTCATTTCCACGAATATAAGAAAAAAATAGAATTGACTATAAAATTCGTACATTTGGGAAGAAAAAAAATTATGACGCATATTCAAGTTTTTCCGTTTAATCCTTTTTCTGAAAATACCTATGTTATCTACAATGACGAAAAATCGGCATTCATTATAGATCCAGGAAATTTTCATCCTCAAGAGACAGAACATTTATTTCGTTTCATTGATGAACAAGCATTGCAGGTTCAGAAAATACTGCTTACCCATGCTCATATAGATCATGTCTTGGGTCTCCAAAAAGTATATGATGCGTTTCAGGTTCCGGTACATCTTCATCCCTTAGAGCAGGAGATACTAGATAGAAACCCAATGGATGCTCACCGATTTGGGTTTCAGTTTGCACCATTTTCTGGAGAAATTATTCCTATCCATGAAGGAGATACGCTTTATCTAGGCCATACTCCGCTGGATATTTTTCATATTCCTGGGCATTCTCCTGGGAGTGTAGGCTACTACTGTGCAACAGACGGCTTCATTCTCTCTGGAGATGCTCTTTTCCAAGGAAGCATTGGAAGAACAGACCTCTACAAAGGCAACCATGATGAGCTTCTTCATAGCATAAAAACAAAACTTTTTACTCTTCCAGAGGAGACCATCGTTCTGTCTGGACATGGCAATGCCACTCATATAGGTGTAGAAAAAAATACCAATCCGTTTTTTTAGGAAGAAAATAAGCTTTGGTAATATAAAAGGCGTTCATCGGTATAAATGCAAAGATTGTGGGAGAAATTACACTGTTGCTCATAAATTTACTAACACAGCTATGTTGTACAGATTATTGGAAAAGCTGCAATGAATTTATCCCTGCTGAAAAGCATCTACAAACTAAAGCCGAAACTTATACTATTGAAAGTTACAATAGCGGAATTTGGCATTATTTAGCCTGATTTAGAAGAAAAACCAAATGCTACACAAAACATACATGATGATTTGTAGCTTGAAATTATTAACACTAAAACTGGATAATCAACTATCTATATTTAATTACTGATGCTTGGAAATGATTATTTATATTTAATATAAATAAGTATGCTTATGGAAATTGTGATTTAGGTCACAGGTTAAGAGTTCTTCTTTATTTATATTTGTAATATGCTAAGGTGCAGAAATTTTTTAGATATATTTTCTTTAGAACAAGTGTTTAATCCATAAAATAATTTATTCATTACGGTTATGAGAAGAACTGCTATCTTTTTTTTAACGGTTATTCCATTTCTTTTAACGGCACAAAATATAAAACAAGATATTTTTATCTATGACAAAAAGCAGATGCCTATTTCGGATATAAATTTGTATTACATTGTATCCAAAGATACTATTGCACTAAAAACAGATGTGCATGGTAAATTTACTGTACAGGGGAAAAATAACGAAGTAGCGAAGGTAGTAGTGAATCATCATCAATACTCTTATTTTGAAGAAGAATTCAAGATTTCCCCTCAGCCTAAATCTATTTTCTTAGAAAAGGTATTTTCATTAGATGAAATTACTATCAAAGCTAAAAAGCAAAATATTTCAAGAGCATTTGGTACTACTACTTTAAATATTGATGATAGTCCTATTTTTCAGAATTCAACTTTTAAAGACGCCATTATGCTAATCCCTGAGGTGAATATAGTAAACGAAAATGTGAAAATATTAGGTAAGAATAAAACGCTGTATCTAATTAATGGTAGAGAGAGCAATCGTAATATAAATGATTTATTAGCAAATCAAATTGAAAAAATAGAAGTAATTTCAAATCCTTCTGCAAAGTATCAGGCAAATTATGATTCTGTAATTAATATTGTATTAAAGAAAAATCAAAATAATGGCTGGTATTTTAATCTTAACTCTAATACCTATATTAATAGGCTTACCTCTTATTTTAATGCCGTGGATGTAGGGGTGAATTTTAAAAAATGGTCTATAGAAAGCAGTGTACGGTATAATTTTGATAATGGACTGGTATTCAGTAATGGATGGCAAAATTATCAGGATAAATTGGAAGATTATCATACACGCTTTAAAGTCAATAAACAATATTTAGAAACTTCTACCCATATTAACTATAATATAGGCAAAAATAGTAATGTAGGTATTGATTTCAGTTATGGTAAATATCCGAAATACAATTCCATTTCTTCTTCAGAAAGTAAATTTAATTATTTTCATACCAATGAAAATGAACGGATACACTCTGTATCAAATTCAGGAGTGGAAAGTCAATTCATCAATACAAGTGTTTATTATAATTTTTCTAAGGAAAAAAATAACTTGAACATGTATGTATCATATATCCGAAGAAATCAAGATTTTAATAATAATATTACCTCCAATCGAGAAAATATTCCTTTGCTGAATCAAAATATCCTAAGTAATAATAATAGCAATACACTTATTTTTAACTCTGATTATGAATTTAAGTTCAATGAAAAAAACAAATTGGATATAGGATTTAGAGCTTCTAATTTTAAAGGGAAGTATCATTTAAATGCTATTCATTTCAGTACCCCTTTGTCCTCAACATTATTTGATTTTACCGAAAATATCTATTCATGGTATGGAATTTATAAATTTAATGTACAAAAACTAAGTTTCTCTACAGGGCTAAGATACGAATACTTTAATAGAGATGTCATTTATAATAATGCCCAAAAATCTAAAATAAACCAAGGAAATATTTTTCCATCCCTGTACATTGGGTATAAGAGTGAAAATAAAAATAATGCGTTATCATTTTCTTATTCTAAGAAAATTCAAAGGCCTAATTTTAATGACATTACCCCCTTTGAGTACAATGTGAACTATAACACTATCTTTAGAGGAAATCCTAATTTAAAGAATGAATTTATTCACTCGGTACAGATGCAGTATGCCTATAAATCAAAATTATTTCTAACCACACACTATAATTATTACCAAAACTATATAGAACAGGTTACCACTTTTGAAAACAATAATTTAGTTTGGTTTCCTACCAATTATAAAGTGAATAATTTAGGAACATCACTCATGTATAATTTTTCAGCTGTAAAGAATAAATTGAAATTATATAACAAACTTACAGTGGAGTACAATGAAAATATAGGAAATGTAAATGATGTATCTCTAAACACATCACTCTGGCAGTGGAATCTTTATTTAGCACAAGTTTACAGCATCAATAAAAAAACAGGCATATCTTTAATTACCAATTATTATTCACCGCAATTGTCAGATTTCTATAAAATTAGACAAGGACTTAGAACCGACATTAAATTGAGTACGAAATTATTTAAAGATAGAGTAGAGGCCTCCGTAAGAATTAATGATGTATTTAATACCTATTTTAATGAACTTAAGGGGAATTATAATGGTTTTGAATCTTTTAGATACAGTGATTTCTCTACCAGAAGTGTTATTTTTTCACTTCGCTATCATTTCCATTCAGGTAAAAAAGTAAAATCTAAACCAATACATATAGATAACTCTGAAGAAGAAAACCGTACTAATAAATAAGAATAGGTTATCCATGATGAAAAAAGCATCTAAGGGGAATGTGCCTCACATAAAATATACGCATTCTTTTTGCAGGATAAATGAAATAATCCTTACATTTACACATTAAATTTTATATTGATGAGTACAGCAGAAGATAAAAAAAAGGCACTCTCTTTGGTCTTGGAAAAACTGGATAAAACCTACGGTAAAGGTACTGTAATGACCTTGGGAGAAGCAGCAATAGATGATAATATAGAAGTAATTCCTTCGGGGTCTTTGGGTTTAGACATTGCATTAGGCGTAGGGGGATATCCTAAAGGAAGAATTATAGAAATTTTTGGACCCGAATCCTCGGGTAAAACTACCCTTACCCTTCATGCCATTGCCGAAGCTCAAAAACAAGGCGGAATAGCCGCTTTCATAGATGCAGAGCACGCATTTGATAGACATTACGCAGCAAAATTAGGAATCAATTTAGAAGAGCTAATTATCTCTCAGCCAGATAATGGAGAACAAGCATTAGAAATTGCAGATAACTTGATTCGTTCGGGAGCAATAGATATTGTAGTAATAGACTCTGTGGCAGCACTTACACCAAAATCTGAAATAGAAGGGGAAATGGGAGATTCTAAAATGGGACTTCATGCAAGATTAATGTCTCAGGCACTCAGAAAACTTACAGGAACCATTTCTAGAACGAAGTGTACGGTGATATTTATCAACCAGTTGAGAGAGAAAATTGGAGTAATGTTCGGGAATCCTGAAACTACCACAGGAGGAAATGCATTGAAATTCTACGCATCGGTAAGAATAGATATTAGAAAATCATCTACCCCTATTAAGCAAGGAGATGAGGCCATCGGTAGCCATGTGAAAGTGAAAATCGTAAAAAATAAAGTAGCACCACCGTTTAGACAAGCAGAGTTTGATATTATGTATGGAGAGGGCGTTTCTAAAACAGGAGAAATTTTAGATGCTGCTGTGGATTTGGGCATTGTAAAAAAATCGGGTTCATGGTTCAGCTATGGAGAAACTAAACTGGGGCAAGGAAGAGATGTGGTGAAATCTTTATTAAGTGATAACCCTGAACTGGCAGAGGAGCTAGAAGAAAAAGTAAAAGAAGAAATCAAAAATAAGAAAGCGTAAATAAATAAACCTTCCAATTCTCTTTGTTGGAAGGTTTTTCTTTATAAAATAATCCTCATTTTCTATTCTCTATTTCTTATGAATATACCTTGAAAGCTTAATTCCCATATCGGTCCAGATGATTTTAGGATTACCATTTCTTTCTAAGTGATAATCCGTTTCCGAAAGTTGAGTGATAATATCTTCAATATTGGCACCATGGATGAATGTGGAGAAAGTTTCCCACTGGAATCCTGTAGATTCTATTTTTTTGTAAACCAAGTCGCTTTGCCCATAATTTTGCATCATTGCAAGTCTAAACATTTCGGCACAATAAGCGAGGAAACTCTTTTGCTTTTCTCTATTCCAGCCGGCAATATTTCTAGCCCATAGAATGATGTTTTTTAGTTTTTCAGGTCTTTTTCTTACTTGGAAAGCTTCCCTTACCCATTGGATAAAAAGGGCTTCAAAGTCTTCATTTTCCGTACCATTCTTCAGTTTTAGGAAGAGATTGTAATCCCCTTGAGCTTTGGCGATGAGCTCTGGAACAGGGAGTGATGGCGTCTGAAAATCGGTAGAGATTTTTTCCATGAGGTCTTTATCCGTTATTCTTGGGATTTCCACTATTTGCACTCTGGATAAAATGGTGGGTAAAAGGTCTTGAACGCTATTTGCCGTCATGAGTATGATGGTTTTTTCGGGAGGTTCTTCTAAGAACTTGAGGAGTTTATTAGCTGCGGCTACATTCATTTTATCGGCACGCCATACAATAAGAATCTTGGAGCCACCTTCAAAACTTTTGAGCGTAAAATGCTCTATTTGTTCCTCAATTTCGGCAGTGGAAATGAAAAACTGTTTATTGGCAGAGTCTAAATAATTCATCCAATCATCTAAAGAGAAATAAGGATTTTCTAATATCATTTCCCTAAAAGTGGCAAACCATTTACTGCTCACAGACTTTCTATTTTCTGTAAAAACGGGAAAGCTAAAATGTAAATCTACATGGTTGAGGTGCTCTATTTTACTGGCTGCATCTGGATTTTCTCTTAGGAAAATTTCCTTTGCAAATGCCAATGCCAGAGGCAGAGCACCATACCCCTCGTTACCTGTAAACAGATAAGCATGTCCCACTCTATTGGCATCAATACTATCTATCAGCTGTTTTTGCAATGCTTTTTGCCCTATGATTTTCTCCCAATCCATAAGACAAATATACGGAATATCTCTACGAATAATGGTGGTAATTCTAAGGATTTTTATACATTTGTTGTAAAACTATAAAACAATGGCACAAGTTCGTTTTGGAGTAAGTTTGGATGAGGATGTACTTTCTGATTTGGATGATTTTGTGGCGGAACATCAGTTCCCGAATCGTTCACAGGCGATACGGCATTTGGTGGAAAACCGCTTGGTAGAGAATAATTGGAATAAAAATGAATTGGTATCGGGAGCTATCGTCTTGCTGTATGACCATCATAAGGGGGATATTTTGGTTAAAATGAATGAAATTCAGCATGATTTTTATAAGGAAATACTTTCTTCTCAGCATTTTCATGTGGATCATGATAATTGCTTGGAAATTATCGCCATCAAAGGAAAGGCACAAAGGCTGGTAGAACTTTCTAAACAGCTTATTGGGCTGAAAGGAGTTATCCACGGAAAATTGGTAACCAGTAAATTAGGAAGATAGCTTTTGCATGATCCAGAGCGGGTGGATATGGAATGGTAGATTGATGGAAAAACTGTAGGAAACTCTTTCAAAACAAAAACCATTAGATGCTGATATGCTGACTCAGCATCTTAAAAAAAGAAAAAAACTAAAAATGAATTTCTACCGTCAAGAATTCCATCCTAAATCCAATAAAGATGAGCCTATATTGAATAGAGAAATAGAATTTTTGTTAGAAAATTCCCCGCTGTTAGATGTTTCTATGGATTATTGCCATTAATATACCAAAAAACACGCTGATTGTAGCGTGTTTTTTGGTTTAGAAACAAAATCCTGTTTCTACCTCGTAGGATTCTTTTCCATATTCGAAAATACGCGTACTTTGGCTGCCTTCTATACGCAGTACACCGTCTTTATGTCTTAGCCAGTTGCCTTCTCTTAGACCTACCACCATGGTTTCTTGATTTTGGGTGAGAAATTCTTTGATTCTCGTTTCTCTGGTTTCGCCATTGTGTTTCAATCCCGCAATAGGGTCTAAGTAATGAGGATTGATATTAAAAGGGACTAATCCCATACAGTCAAAAGATGAGGGATATACGATGGGCATATCATTGGTAGTTTTCATATTCAATCCACCGATATTCGTTCCTGCACTACATCCTAAGTACGGTTTTCCTGCATAGATATTGTCTTTAAGTAAAGTCATAAGCTGGTGTTCGTGTAGTGTTTTCACCAGTAGAAAGGTATTGCCTCCCCCTGTAAAATAGGCTTTGGCATCACGGATAGCAGTGGAGTAGTCCTCAAACTCATGGATACCTCTTATTTTTTTACCTATTTTTTGGAAAAAAGAAGCTGCTTTTAGTGTGTATTCTTCGTGAGAAATTCCTGATGGTCTTGCAAAGGGAATGAAAAGAATTTCATCCACTTGGGAAAAGAGTATTTCGAGTTCAGTTTTCAGATACTCCAAAAATTCCTCTCCAGGAAGTGTGGAAGTAGAAGCCAATATAAAATTCATTGTTTTAAAAATTATTGTTTAGAAGTTAGAAAGAAATAAGATAATTAGGGAATTTGAAAATTAGATAATTACCTCATTATCATATTACTTCATTATCACATTACCTCAATCCTTTACGAAAAATCCCACTATTTTTTACAACAGTGGGATTTATGATTATAAGAAATTGTTACAATTCTAAAGCTCTTCTTTCATCGCCATTCATAAGGAATTCCACAGGATTATCTATCGCTTCTTTTACTGCAACAAGGAATCCTACAGACTCTCTACCATCAATGATTCTGTGGTCATAAGAAAGTGCCACATACATCATCGGACGAATCTCTACTTGCCCATTCACTGCCACTGGTCTTTGGATGATATTGTGCATTCCAAGGATAGCAGATTGAGGTGGGTTAATGATAGGGGTAGAAAGCATAGACCCGAATACTCCACCATTGGTAATCGTGAAAGTACCGCCTGTCATTTCATCTACGGTAATCCTACCGTCTCTTGCTCTTTCTGCTAAGTTTTTAATATTAGCCTCTACACCTCTTAGTGTCATGTTTTCTGCATTTCTTAGTACAGGAACCATTAGTCCTTTAGGTCCTGAAACAGCGATAGAAATATCACAGAAATCATAATTGATTTTATTATCTCCATCAATAGATGCATTTACATCAGGATACATTTGTAACGCACGGGTTACCGCCTTAGTAAAGAAAGACATAAAGCCTAATCCTATACCATGTTTAGCCGCAAATTCCTCTTTGTATTGCTTACGGATACGGAAGATTTCAGACATATCCACTTCGTTAAAAGTAGTAAGCATCGCGGTTTCATTTTTCACAGATACCAATCTCTTAGAGAGTTTTCTTCTCAGCATAGAGAGTTTAGTAGTGGTCTGTGAGCGAGTCCCCGAAGTAGCGTCCACGCTTCCCATAGCAGGTACAGACGCTAGTTCTGCATCTATCTTGGTGATTCTTCCGTCTCTACCAGAACCTTGTACCGTTTCTGGAGCGATACCTTTCTCGTCAAGAATCTTTTTCGCTGCAGGGGAAGGGGTTCCAGTAGCATAAGTTGTAGGTTTTGCTTCTTGCTTAGGGGTTTCTTTTGCTGGCTCTGCCTTTGGTGCTTCCTCCTTTTTCTCTTCTACTTTTGGAGTAGCATTTCCTTCTGGTTTTGCAGCACTCATATCAATAAGGCATACCACTTGCCCCACTTCTACAGTGTCTCCCTCTTCTGCTTTTAGGGTAATGATACCACTTTCCTCGGCAGGAAGTTCAAGTGTAGCTTTATCAGAATCTACTTCTGCGATGGGTTGATCTTTTTCCACATAATCACCATCTTTTACCAGCCAAGTGGCGATTTCTACTTCTGTGATGGATTCTCCCGGGGATGGGACTTTCATTTCTAAAATAGACATATTAGGATTTTATTTTTTTATTATTAATTTAATTAAGCTGTTACAGGTCTTTCTGTAGGTGCATGATCTACACCGAATACTCTACAGATTACACTATTTTGGTTTTTCTCGAACATTTTATGGCTTCCTGGAGCAGGTGAACCACTCGGTACTGGAGCGATTACTTGGATGCCTGTATCTCTGAAGTTGCGGAGAATATAGTTCCATGCTCCCATATTTTCAGGTTCTTCCTGAGCCCAAATAAGCTCTGTTCTTTGGTTGTATTTATTCAGTATTTCTTCTATTTGATCCATTTGGAGTGGATAAAGCTGCTCTAATCTTACAATAGCTACAGACTTATCATTCAGTTCTTCCTGTTTTGCCAATAGTTCGTAATAAAGTTTTCCTGAACAGAGTACGAGTTTTTTAATTTCCGATGGATTGGCATTTTTGTCATCCAATATAGGCTGGAATTGTCCTTCTGCCAAATCTTCTACTGGAGAAACTACTTTAGGGTGACGGAGCAATGACTTAGGAGACATTACTACCAAAGGTTTTCTGAACGGGAACTTCATTTGTCTGCGAAGCAGGTGGAAATAGTTGGCAGGTTCTGTAATATTGGCTACGATGATATTATCATTGGCACAAAGTGTCAAGAATCTCTCTAGCCTTGCTGATGAGTGCTCTGCTCCTTGTCCTTCAGATCCGTGAGGGAGAAGCATTACTAAACCATTTTGAATTTTCCATTTTTCTTCAGCCGCCACTAAATATTGGTCCACAATAATCTGAGTACCATTGGTAAAATCACCGAACTGAGCCTCCCAAATGGTTAATGTTTCTGGTGCTGCGAGAGCATATCCATAATCAAAACCTAAAACACCATATTCTGAAAGGTGGGAGTTATATACTTGGAAAGATTTTCCACCTCTTACCTGTGCCAGTGGCGTGTATTCTTCTTCGTTATCTTCTGTTTTTACTACGGCATGACGATGAGAGAATGTACCCCTTTCTACATCTTCTCCTGAGATTCTTACATTATATCCTTCTTTAAGGAGAGATGCGTAGGCAAGGAGTTCAGCCATTGCCCAGTCTAGGCTATTGCCCTCCACCATTTTTACTCTGTTATCAAATAGACGGGTAATCTTATTGATGAATTTTTTATCTTTTGGAAGTGTGGAAATTTGGATGGCAAGCGCTTTCAGTTCATCTACATTGAATTTCGTATCAAATGTATCCGTGATTTTTTTCTCTTTTTTGAAAGGGTATTTTTCCCAAACTTTGTCCATGAAAATCGCCATAGCATTCTTCTCAATTTTCTTAGACTCGTCAAAATCTACATCAAGAAGTGCTTTAAACTCGGTTTCCATTTTTTTGAGAGTATCCTCAGATAAAATACCATCTCCTACCAGTTTTTGTTTATAGATTTCTCTTGGATTCGGATGTTTAGAAATGGTTTTGTAGAGATTAGGCTGTGTAAATCTAGGTTCATCCCCTTCATTATGTCCATATTTTCTATATCCCAGAAGGTCTATATATACATCTTTTCCGAATTTCGCTCTAAATTCTGCTGCAAAACGAATGGCATGCACTACTGCTTCCACATCATCTGCATTCACATGCATTACAGGAGAGTCCGTTACCTTTGCTATATCTGTACAATAAGTGGAAGAACGAGCATCTAAATAATTAGTAGTAAAAGAGACTTGGTTATTTACTACGATATGTACAGTACCTCCTGTTTTGTACCCATCTAGGGTCATCATTTGTGCGATTTCATATACAATACCTTGTCCTGCAATAGCCCCATCCCCATGGATGACTATAGGAAGTACTTTTCCATAGTCATTGTACTCAATATCTACTTTTGCTCTGCATATTCCTTCTACCAGAGCGGCTACCGTTTCTAGGTGAGAAGGGTTCGGGGTAAGGTTAATTTTTACAGACTCACCAGAGGCAGTAGTGATGGATTTAGACGCCCCAAGGTGGTATTTCACATCCCCAGAGAATACATCTTCTTCAAATTCTTTTCCTTCGAACTCAGAAAAAATTTCTTTATATGATTTTCCAAAAATATTGGTAAGTACATTAAGCCTTCCGCGGTGTGCCATTCCCAGCACCACTTCTTCTACCCCGAGTTTGGATGAAGTAGAAATAAGCTGATCAAGGGCAGGAATGAGAGATTCACCACCTTCTAAGGAGAATCTTTTTTGACCTACAAACTTGGTATGTAGGTAGTTTTCAAAAGCAACAGCCTGATTGAGTTTTCTAAGGATTTCTGTTTTATCTGTTGCTGAAAGGTCTGCTTGGTTGTTATTTTTTTGTAACCACTGACGAATCCAAAGTTTTTCCTCCACATTTTTGATGTGCATGTATTCGGAACCGATGGAGGCACAGTATATTTTTTCTAATCTATCAATAATTTCCTGTAACGATGCCGGCCCAGACATTCCTATCTCCGTGGCACAATTGAACTTTTTAGACAAATCATTTTTAGAAAGTCCAAAATTTTCTATTGCCAAAGTAGGTTCATAAGTTCTTCTATCTCTTACGGGATTTGTTTTTGTAAATAGGTGTCCTCTAGAGCGGTAGGCTTCGATGAGATTGATAACATTAAATTCTTTTTTTATGTCTTCAGAAATTGCACCGCTATTAACTTGGGTATTGGCATACTGAGTTACAGTTTGCGATGAAGCAGGAGCCGCCGTCTCTACGGGGAAAAGTTCTGTTTCACCATAGCTCTCTAATCCAAATTCAAAACCTTGGAAAAAGGCTTTCCAAGAGGGTTCTACTGTATCAGGAAACCTTTTGTACTGTTGGTATAAATCCTCGATAAGTTGTGAATGTGCAGCATTCAAAAATGAAAATTTGTCCATTATTGCAGTAATGTATGATATTTTAAAGAAGCAAATTTAATAAAAAAAAGGATAGTAGGTAATATAAAATAATAAAAATTTAGAGTATTGGTAGAATAGAATACCAATGAACTTTTTTATTAAAAGAAAAACGAGTGGGGTTTTGTAAAATTTGAGGAAAGATGATTGGTTAAATAAGGCTGTTTTTATAGAAGGATAGCATCTATATTATTCAGCTTATTTGGATGTTTTATTTCGCTTAAATTCCCTCAGTTTTAATATGCTTTTAAAGCACTTTGCCAAATTTTTTTAGTACTTTGGTAAAGCATCTCAAATAGAATTTTCAGCTAAAAAATATTGTATTTTACGGTCTAATAATATATGCGTAATTTTATTTTGATTTAGTAGATTTTAAATCATTTAAAAACTATCAAGAAAAACTATATATATATATTGTCTCAGTAGTTTTAATAGGAAAGGAAAAATTCATAAAAAGCATCTTCATAAATGCCTATTTGTGAAGCGAGAAGCTGGATTCCAGAGAAATTTTGAGCAATGGCTTTTTGGTTTTCGGGAAGCGTAATGTTTCCCCAATCGGTACCAATATCGATGTGATTTTCCCCCTCTGAGAAAAGGGTAATAGGGTAGGAGAGTACTCTTTGGAAAGTATCTTCTTGGTGAAGTGCTGTATATTGAATTTCTATATTTTCAGGTACAATGGCTATCCCTCCAGATTCTATGGCAACCGTTTGGTCTATATTTTCTATAAATGCGATGTTAAATTTGATATTGTCTATCGCATTTTCTTCCGTAAAAAACACAAAATCTGCATGAGCGTTTTCATCATACTCGTTTGCAAAAGAAAAATTTATTTCACAAAATTCAGATAAATTTCCTATAGTATGCTGAATTTTTTTAGGGATGAAAACCTTTGTGGCATGAATATTTTCTAAGTGCATGATGAGGTATTATTGAGAATTATTTTTGTTTTTTAGTTCGTTATCGTATTCATGGAGGAGGTTAAATTCATCTGTTTGCTCTATGGCATACATTACCTTCTCTAGAATTTCTTGTGGAGACTCATTGTCATAGTCTATGTCTAGAGGTTTTTTAAACTCCATGGTAGGCTGTACTCCTGTTACTTTTATTTTCAGACCTTTTTTATCAAAAGCTCTACGGAAACCATTGATTTTTATTGGGATAACAATGGGTCTTTGTTTCTTTATCAGTTTTGCAGTTCCTTTTCTTCCTTGGGCAAAAGCAGAGGTAGTCCCTTGTGGAAAGGTAATTACCCATCCGTTATCTAGGGCTTTCATAATATTGTCTACTTCATTCATGTCCACCATACGATTGACATTTTTACCTTCGGAACGCCAAGTCCTTTTTACGGTTACGGCACCTGCTATTTTAAATATTCTGGCTAGGATACCCTTGTTCATGGTTTCTTCCGCTGCTACATAGTAAAAATCTACTTTAGGATTCAGCAGATATACAGGGTTTTTAATGGTGTTCATGTAGCCATTATTTACTGCACAGAAAGCGTGGTACATAGCGGCTACATCTGCGAAATAAGTTTGGTGATTGGATACGAAAAGCACATTGGTGTCTGGGAGGTTAATGAGATTTTCAGAGCCGCTTATTTTCAGTTTGTTAAACCCATTAAACCTTCTATATGAAACCATTCCTAAGATGAAGATGACCATTCTTTTTAGGAAATAAGGCGTCCCAAAAGCATCTGTAAAAATATTTTTCTTTGCCATAATTCTTTGCAAATTTACATTTTTCTAATCATTAGGCTGAGCTCTGATAAAATCATGGAAGTAGCTCCCCATATTTTATGTTCCTCAATAGGGATGTATGGGACATTCAGTCCTCTAGAAGTACTGAATGTAGCTTCTAAAGGAGTTTCTGGAAGGTGCAGTAGATTTTCCACTGGAAAAGCGATGAGCTTTTCGGCTTCTGATGCTTGAAGGTGAAACTGAGGGTTTTTCTTGGTAAAGGATAGAAAAACTTTTACATAGAAATTACTTGGAGGGATATAGAGTGGGGAAAGCTCTCGGATGATTTTAATGTAATGCCTTTCTATGCCTATTTCTTCGGCAGTTTCTCTAAGTGCAGTTTCAGCAAAATCTTTATCTGTCTCTTCTTTACTTCCACCAGGTAGGGAAATCTGTCCGCTATGTTTATCTTTTTCATGTGAAGTCCTCAGCATCAGTGGAATGTACCATTTGCCATTTTTCCAATACAGCACAATGTTTACCGCAGCAAATCTCGGGTTCCTTTCTAGAATTTCTTCATAGGTGAGCAGAGGACGATACGGCGGGGAATAGATGCAGTGTGCCTCTTCCCCTGGGAGTGCAATTTTCTGAATATGCTCAATGAAATTTTTACCAAAATGAACCATAATTTAATTAGAATAGGCAACGAGTTCTTCTTTTTTATTATTATATAAACGATATTCCAAATATTTAAAGCTATCTCTCGGAACGATGGTAATCCATCTTTTGTATTTTAAGAACCATCGCATCTGTAAACTATTTAGCCCTTTGGTAAGATACGCCTCTAGGAAAGGATGTACATGGAGGTAAAGACGGCTTTTTTCTGTTTGCATGGTATTTCTGATGGCATCTCCCATCTGTTCCACAATCACAATAGGTGCCAAAATCTCATCTCCTTTATTAGGGTTTTCCTCTTTGGTATCGATTTGCTTCTCCGGTCTATTTCTTTGTCTAGTAATCTGAATCAGTCCGAATCGGCTTGGAGGAAGTATTTTATGTCTTGCTTTATCCCTTTTCATTTCTTCTTTGAGGTGATTATAGAGTAATTTTCTATGCTCAGGATTCGGCATGTCTATAAAATCTACCACAATGATGCCTCCCATATCTCTCAGCCTGAGCTGTCTAGCTATTTCTGTGGCTGCCATTTTATTGATATTCAGTCCGTGGTCTTTATTGGTATTGGCATTCAGATTAGGTCCTGAATTTACATCGATTACATGCAGTGCCTCAGTATGTTCTATCACTAAGTAAGCGCCTTTAGAGCTCGGGATATTCACATGCTTTCCGAAACTTTGTTTCAGTTGCTTTTCTACATTATAATACTCTAAAAGAGGAATATGATGGTCATAAAACTGGACGATATTTTTTCTTTCTGGAGCAATGACATCAATGTAGTTTTTCATATCATTTACCATTTTCTCATCATCGCAAATGATACTTACGAAGTCTGCATTGAAATTGTCTCTCAGAATGGCAGAGGCTTTATTTTCCTCGCTGAGTACTTTGCTTGGTATTTTTTGGGTTTGAATTTTTTTAAATGTAGCTTCCCATTTTTCTACCAGTTGGTGCATGTCATTATGCAGTTCTGCCACTTTTTTACCTTCGGCTACAGTACGGATAATAACGCCAAAACCTTCAGGTCTAATGCTTTCTATTAAGGTTTTGAGGCGTTTTTTTTCTTCAATATCTTTTATTTTTTTGGAAACCGAAACTTTGTTATCAAAAGGGATGAGAATCATAAATCTTCCAGTAAGAGAGATTTGAGTAGAGATTCTAGGACCTTTAGTAGAGATAGGTTCTTTGGTAATTTGAAGTAAGACTACATCATCTTTTGCTAAAACTTTATCTACGGTTCCGTTTTTATCTATTTTAGGCTGAATTTCTATGCCTTTTAGTGAGCTAGATTGCTGTTTTTTAGAAAGCACAGATTTCAGATAATTTCTGTAGGTAATGTATTCTGGGCCGAGGTCTTGGTAGTGTAGGAAGGCATCTTTATCAGAACCCATGTTCACGAAAGCGGCATTGAGGTTAGGAGCTAGTTTTCTTACTTTTCCTAGGAATAAGTCTCCCACCACGAAGTCGGTTTCGTTTTGTTCCTCGTGCAATTCAAAAAGACGACCATCTTCCAGCAAAGCTATTTTGGTAAATCCGTCTTCATGTGATACGATCAGTTCTTTTTTCATAGTTTGGTTAAGTAGTAATTTAAAACAAATATAGTCGGTAAGACTATTATTTTAGATTTACCAACTATATTTTTATTCTTAAGAAAATAGAGGAAGATTATTTCTTCTTTTTATGACGATTTGCTCTTCTTCTTTTCTTTCTCTTGTGTGTAGCCACCTTGTGTCTTTTTCTTTTTTTTCCGCTTGGCATTTTTCTATATTTTTATCTGTTATTAATTAATGAAATTTATTTCTTTACAGGGACTTTCGTTTTTATTTTTTCGCTGAAAGTTTTCGCTGGTTTGAATGCTGGTATATTGTGTGCAGGGATCTCAATAGCTGTATTTTTTGAGATGTTTCTACCCGTTTTTGCAGCTCTAGTTTTGATGATGAAAGAACCGAATCCTCTTAAATAAACATTATCACCATTGCTCATAGCACTTTTTATTTCGTGCATAAAAGCTTCCACGATTTTTTGAGTCTCAGCCTTCTCTGTTCCAAGTCTGGAAGAAATGCTGTTTACTAATTCTGCCTTTGTCATGTTATTATTTTCAATTAATTTTGAGCTGCAAATATATAATAATTTTTTGGAAACAAGCAAACAATACCCTGATTTTGTACACATTGGTATGAAAATTCTTCTCTGGTTCGAAAAAAATGGTAGAAAACTACCTTTTAGAGAAGAAAAATCTCCATATTTTATTTGGATTTCAGAAGTCATTTTTCAGCAGACTAGAATCCAGCAAGGTATGGAACATTATCTCCGTTTCGTAGAGCGTTTTCCTACGGTACAGCATCTTGCTTCGGCTACAGAAGATGAAGTGATGCTATATTGGAAAGGATTAGGCTATTATAGTAGAGCTATTAATTTGCATCATGCAGCACAGCAAATTATGAATGATTATTCAGGAGAGATTCCTTCGGATTATCGGGCATTGCTCCGTTTAAAAGGGGTAGGTAAGTATATTGCTTCGGCAGTGATGAGCATCGCTTTTAATCAGCCTTATCCTGCTGTAGATGGTAATCTGTACCGTGTTCTGAGTAGATTTTTTTGTGATGATTATGATATTTCTCAGTCCAAAGCCTTTGATTATTTCTCAGAACTCGCAATGCGAATGATGCCTATGGAAAGAGCAGGAGATTTTAATGAAGCTATGATGGATATTGGGGCTGAAATTTGTACTCCTAAAAATCCTCGTTGTACTTTATGTCCCATTCATACGGATTGTATGGCATATTCAGTAGGGAAGGTTTTAGAGTTTCCTATTAAGAAAAAGAAAATAGTAAAGAAAAAAGAAACGATAGATTATTTTTTTCTGCATGATGGACAGTCTTTTTGGGCAAAGCAAAGAGGAAAAGAGACATTCTGGAAATCCCTTTATGAATTTCCTTCTTCAATACCAGAAAAATATTCTGAGATGATATATGATACTTATCAAGTTCGGCATCAGTTTACCCATAAAGATTTGACTATCAATATTCATTTGCTAGAGAGAAAATCAGAAGAAACTTTGGAAGAAATGAGCATAATGGAGCATTTTGAGAAAATTGATTTTGATAAAATGGATAATTTTAGCTTCCCAAAGCCTTTACAAGATTTTCTGAGAAATAAGTTTAGCTTATAATTTTTTTCTTTTTAACAAACTTTAACCGATGATTCATTTTCATCATTCATGAATTATTAAGATATTTGTACGCTTATTTATTTCAAAATGAAGAAATTTTTTGTACTATCTGCAGTATCCATCGCTGCTCTTTATTCGGCACAGACCATAGGAAACTCTCCCTATGCGGGCTATGGAATAGGAGATATTAAATATGATAATACGGTAGAACATTCAGGAATTGGAGGAATCACCACGGCGTATATTTCTGATTTTAACAATAGTTTTAACTTCCAGAATCCTGCAGCTAATACTAATTTTGCCCTTTCTACCATTCGTTTTGAGGCGACTAATGAGAATAATTTTTATACCTCTAATGTAGGAAATTACAAAGGCAAAAAACATTCTAGTTATTTGTCTAATATCGTCATCGCTTTTCCATTGTCCAAAAAAGTGAAATTTGGAATGGGGTATCAGCCATATTCTACTAAGAACTATAATATTAAGACTACAGATACTTCAAATATAAACTATTATTTTGAAGGGAAAGGTACTCTTAGCACTATTCAGGGGGCACTGTCTTATCAGGTAACACCAGAAATCGGGCTAGGGCTTCGTTCTAACTATTATTTCGGAGTGCTTTCAGATATTAATGAGTTGGTGATTGATAATGTACAGTATGTAAATGGTAAGCAAACTACCAATAAAATAAAGAATTTTAATTTTACCATAGGAGCTAATTATCAAAAAACCGATGAGGATGATAAGAAAATTATCTTAGGTGCTACGGCTACATTCGGGAATATAGGCTCTTCAGAAGTGAATTATGTAAATTCTACTTACCTCTACAATAAATACGGTACGAAAGAAAATGAAAGTATCCTCAGCCAAACAGCATATGACGGTAAAGATTATTTCCCTTTCCAAGCTAGTTTAGGAGCGGGATATGGAAAAAATCTAAAATGGTTTGTAGGTACACAGGTAGATTATAAAAAAGGATATGATTCTAATTTCCAAGGAAATACAGTTCATGTGAACAATGCGATGCGTTTTGCAGTAGGGGGATGGATGCTCCCTAATGTGAATAATTTCAGAAATTATTTTCAGAGAGTTACTTATCGTTTCGGTACTTATTATGAAAAATCAGGATTATCTATTAATGGCAAAGAACTGAACGAATTCGGGCTGTCTTTAGGTGTTTCTTTACCATTTAAAAATTCTTCTATTAACAGAATCAATGGGGTAGATCTAGCAGTGGAATTTGGTAAAAGAGGAACGGTACAGAATCAACTTATCAACCAAAATTTCATCAATCTGAAAATAGGATTTAATTTCTCAGACCGTTGGTTCATGAAAAATGTGTACAACTAATTCTATCATGAAAATTTCACCTTTCATACAAAAAAGAAATATAGCATTGCTTTCGGGTTTTGCTATATTTTTTATGGCTTGTGATGAAAATACACTGGATAATACTAAAGGAATAGAGCGGAAGGATATTCCTTCACAAGTGGTAAGAAATGCCTACATCGTTCAGCGAGATTCAGGAATGGTAAAACTTCGTGCGAAAGCACCTTTGATAGAAAAATATGAACTGATAGATACGCCTTTTGTAGAAGCAAAAAAAGGAATAAATATTGATTACTTTGACAGGAAAAACCCAGATAAGCCAGGGAAAATTTCTGCTAATTATGCCAAAATGATTGAACTTAAAAAGTTTATTTTCGCAAAAGGCAATGTAAGAATTCTTACGCAAGAAGGGCAGCTATTTACTATGAATACCATTTATTGGAATCAAGATAAAAAAATAATCTATACCCATGATACCGTCCATATTACAGATAAAGATGGTTCTAAACTGATGGCATCTAAGGGAATGACGGCCAAAGATGATTTTTCAGAATATACTTTTAATGATGCGAAAGGAGATATTAGTACTCAAAAAATTCCTGAGAAAGAGAAGTAGAATGCTATTCGCTTTCTTTACGCTCTACTAGAGATGCTTTAAGTTTTAATAACTCATTTTTTACAAAAGTGAGTCGGTCTATCATTGCCATGGTTTCAGATACTTTAGGATTCGTGGTTAGGGCTATTTTGGCACCGTCTAGGGTGTATCCTTTTTCTTTTACCAAATGATAAATCATCTTGAGGTTTTTAATGTCCTCAGGCGTAAAGTACCTATTTCCTTTTTTATTCTTTTTAGGCTTTAAAATGGCAAACTCTTGCTCCCAATAACGAATCAGAGAGGTGTTTACATTAAATGCTTTTGCTACTTCCCCAATGGAATAGTACAGCTTATCTGGTAATTGGATATTCATAGCACAAAAATAAGGCATCTATTTGGAATTTTTAGAATTCAGAGGTTGGAAATTAGAGATGGTACAATTAGAAGTCGGAAATTAGAATTTAGAGATTAGACGCTATTTGCTAAAAGCCAGCTGCCATTTGCTATTCGCTAAAAGCCAGAAGTCAAAAGCCTGTAAAAAAAGCTACCTCGAAAAAAGGTAGCTATTTCAGTGTTAGATGGGCTGTACATAGTCATTAAACCAATCTTTAATTTCTTCAGGAATATCATTCTCTAGCTTATCTTTACACCATCTGTGGTAATTATTCAGCCATACTCTTTCTTCTTGGTTAAGCAGTGATTTGTCTAATGCTCGGGTATCAAATGGACAAATGGTAAGCGTTTCAAAGTGCATGAATTTATCTGAAATTTCTTCTACGGCAATGAGATTTTCTAGCCGTATTCCATATTCTTTTTCTACATAATAGCCAGGCTCATTGCTACATACCATACCCGGCAGCAGGTCTTGAAGGTTAATATCCTTACGGATGTTTTGTGGTCCTTCGTGGACATTTAGAAAACTCCCCACACCATGGCCGGTACCATGATTATAGTCCTTCTGGTCTTTCCAAAGCGGTAGCCGAGCAATGGCATCTAAGTGAAGTCCCTTGGTGCCTTTCGGGAATTTTGCCATAGAAAGCTGTATCATTCCTTTAAGTACCAAAGTCCAATTTTTTCTGAAATCATCTGTTACTTCGCCCAGTACTACCGTACGGGTGATATCTGTAGTCCCTTCTAGATATTGACCACCAGAATCTATTAAAAGGCTTCCATCTTTTTCTATGGCATTACTACCTTCGGGTTTTGCCGAATAGTGGATAACCGCTCCATTATCTCTATAGCCTACGATGCTTCCAAAGCTCTCCCCCACAAAGTTAGGCTGCTCTGCACGGAACTCTCTTAGTTTTTCCCCTATAGAATATTCAGTGATAGCGGTTTTGCCTACATTTGTATCTAGCCAATGAAGAAATTTTACCATTGCTACGCCGTCTTTTTGCATTGCTATACGGAAGCCCTCTAGCTCTTGTTCATTTTTCTGAGCTTTCATTAGGTTTCCTGGAGTAGCCATTGGGATGAGGGTGTTATTTTCTTTTACACAATTGAAAATCTCTTGGTTAGAATTGGGCGAAAGGAGAATTCGTTTCTCTGAAAGTGAGGAAATAGTTGCATAAAAGTCATCGTAATTTCTGATGATGACACTATTTTCTTTCAAATAATTTTCAGTGATGGAATCCACTTTTTTAGGGTCAATGAATAAGATGTTTTCGTTTTCAGTAAGGAGGATATAACCTAAGAAAACGGGGTTGTACGCCACATCTTTACCACGGAGGTTTAGCGTCCATGCTACATCATCTAATGCTGAAATAATATGAGTATCGGCATGGTTTTCTGTCATTTTCTTACGGATATCGGAAATTTTATCCTTCGCCGAAACGCCCGCCCATTCAATGGATTGGATGAATACAGGATGTACCTCATCAGTGGTAGCTCTATTTGTCCATATTTTTTGTAGTAAAGGCAAAGAAGTGAGACGAATGTCTTTGGTGGCCAATTTTTCTTCCAATTGCTTATAAATGCTATGAGCTGAAGTTTTTGCATCTACCGCAACTGTACTTTCAGTGGAAAGCTCCTCTAAAAGCCAGTTTTCATAGGTAGGAACCATGGGTTCTCCCATTTTCATCAGAGTGATACCTGTACCTTTTAGTTCGTCTTCTGCTTGTACGAAATATCTACCATCTGTCCAGAGGGCTGCCTTTTCTTGGGTAATTACTACAAAACCTGCTGAACCAGTGAATCCCGTGAGCCAAGTTCTTTCTTGCCATTCTTCAGGGAGGTATTCACTGAGGTGAGGATCTGCTGAATATACGATAAAGGCATCTATGGCATTTTCTGCCATTGCCTTTCTGAGGGCTTCTATTTTTTGTGTAACAGTCATTGTGATTCTTTTGTTATAAAAATTTAATGTGAAACTTTGTTTTTATTGTGTTTACCATTTTTACTCTTACAAGGCAAAGCGTGGGGAAAGTGGAAGACATCTAGGTAAGGTTTAAAGTATTCTACTTCGTTCCAAAGTAAATTTTGCTCCGTCTTGATAGTGAGATTTATACCTCTTCATCATCATAGTATTCAAACAAAAAGTCATTATAAGGAAAACGAGAAATATGAATTTTTAGTACTTCATCATAGATGAGTTTCTTCATTTCAGGGAAGTTTTCTTTGGTGAGGGCAGAAATAAACACGGTAGGGAATTTACTCTTTGCCATCCAAGTTTTTTTCCATTCGTCTAGTGAAATATTCTTTTTGGTAATAGGAGTCAGGTCATCTTCATCTTTCTTTTCATAGGAGAAGTCATCTATTTTGTTAAAAATCATGATTATGGGCTTCCTGTGGGCGTCTATTTCTTGCAAAATTTGATTTACTGATGCGATATGATCTTCAAAACTTTCGTGAGAAATATCTACTACATGAATCAGTAAATCCGCTTCACGGACTTCATCCAGTGTGGATTTAAAGGATTCTACCAGCTGAGTAGGAAGTTTTCTGATGAATCCTACTGTATCCGTAAGTAAAAAAGGTAAATTGCCAATTACCACCTTACGCACAGTAGTATCCAAAGTGGCAAATAGTTTGTTTTCTGCAAAAACTTCTGATTTAGAAAGAGCATTCATGAGTGTAGATTTACCTACATTGGTATAGCCTACCAGTGCTACCCTTACCATTTTTCCACGATTGTTTCTTTGTGTGGCCATTTGTTTGTCAATGGTTTTTAGCTTTTCCTTAAGCAAAGAAATTCTATCACGGATAATACGGCGGTCAGTTTCTATTTCGGTTTCCCCAGGTCCACGCATCCCGATTCCTCCTCGCTGTCTTTCAAGGTGGGTCCACATTCGTGTTAGTCTAGGTAAGAGGTATTCATACTGAGCCAGTTCCACCTGCGTTCTGGCATAAGAAGTCTGGGCTCTCTGGGCGAAGATGTCTAGAATGAGATTGGTTCTATCCAGGATTTTTACCTCCATTTCTCGCTCTAAGTTTTTAAGCTGAGAAGGGGAAAGTTCATCATCGAAAATTACTGTTCCTATTTCGTTTTCTTTGACAAAATCGCGGATTTCTTCCATTTTGCCTTTCCCTACAAAGGTTTTAGAGTCAGGCTGCAACATTTTTTGGGTAAATCTTTTCTCTACAGTTGCTCCAGCGGTATAGGCGAGAAATTCTAGTTCGTCTAGATATTCTGTGAGTTTATCTTCATCTTGTTCTTTTGTAATTAAGCCTACTAAAACGGCTTTTTCGTATATGTGTTCTTTTTTTTCTAGCATTTGCTTATATGTCTAATCTACAAAAATAAGAAATATTAATGGGTTCTGTATGGAAAAAGAATTTTATTGTAGAAAAATTCCGTATATTCGCTAAAAAAACAGATGATAGATTCTTTTTTATTGTATCTGAGTTTGGGGTGGGAACACATCATTTCCACAGATGCACTGGATCATCAGCTATTCATTCTAGCATTGATAGCTGCTTTTTCATTTGATGATTGGAGAAAGTTGCTTATTCTTATTACGGCATTTACGGTAGGTCATTCTATCACACTTGCTATCAGTTTAATGGATTTTTTTAGAATCCCTACGGCTGTAGTAGAATTCGTCATACCGGTTACTATTGCTATCACTGCACTTTACAATATTATTACTCGGAAGAAAAGCCAGCAGCTTACTAAGATAAACTATGTTTTGGCACTAGTTTTTGGCTTGGTGCACGGGCTAGGGTTCGCAAATACGGCAAGAGCTGCCATGAGTTCTGAAGATAGTTTATTGATGCCACTTTTGGGGTTTAACATCGGACTGGAATTGGGGCAAATTATTCTTGTTTTAGTAATTCTCATTCTTCATTTTTTTGCCATTTCTCTTTTCAGAGTTAATAAGAAAGATTGGGTGATGTTCATCTCTTCAGGGGTATTTGCATTATCCGTTCAAATGGCACTAGAACGATGGGCATTCTAAATTTAAAATTGTTTTTTAGTTAAAATCATCTCTGTTATTATTTTAATAATAGAGATTTTTTTTATTGTTATGATTTATAGTTAGTAGTTGTTCCCTTGAGTGTGTAAAGAAGTGGAGCATAAAAAAGCCCCGCAGATAGGCGAGGCACTAGATGTTTTCACAACGGAATAATCCTTATTGTAAATTGCTTTCTGCCACAAAGGTAGAAAAAAATAATTGAATATCAAAAATAATTAACTTTTTATTTGTATTTTTATACCCATTAATTTTTAAACTATTAACTATGAAACACATACTAGGTCTCGATTTGGGGACCAACTCTATCGGTTGGGCGTTGATTGAAAGAAATATCGAAGAAAAATACGGAAAAATCATTGGAATGGGAAGCAGAATTGTTCCCATGGGAGCGGAATTAAGCAAATTTGAGCAAGGTCAAGCACAAACCAAAAATGCTGACAGAAGAACTAATAGAGGAGCAAGGCGACTTAATAAAAGGTATAAGCAAAGAAGAAATAAACTGATTTATATCTTACAGAAGTTAGATATGTTGCCTAGTCAAATAAAGTTAAAAGAAGATTTTTCAGATCCTAATAAAATAGACAAAATCACAATTTTACCTATAAGCAAAAAACAGGAACAGCTTACAGCTTTTGATTTGGTAAGTCTTAGAGTTAAAGCTTTGACTGAAAAAGTAGGCTTAGAAGATTTAGGTAAAATTATTTATAAGTATAACCAACTTAGAGGCTATGCGGGAGGTAGTCTTGAACCTGAAAAGGAAGACATTTTTGATGAAGAACAAAGCAAGGATAAGAAAAATAAAAGTTTTATAGCTTTTTCTAAAATCGTTTTTTTAGGTGAACCTCAGGAAGAAATTTTTAAAAATAAAAAACTAAATAGGAGAGCAATAATAGTAGAAACAGAAGAAGGAAATTTTGAAGGGAGTACATTTTTAGAAAATATAAAAGTAGGAGATTCTTTAGAACTTCTGATTAATATTAGTGCAAGTAAATCAGGAGATACAATAACCATAAAACTTCCCAATAAAACAAATTGGAGAAAGAAAATGGAAAATATAGAAAACCAACTCAAAGAAAAATCTAAAGAGATGGGGAGAGAATTCTATATTTCGGAGTTTCTATTGGAACTTCTCAAAGAAAACCGATGGGCTAAAATTAGAAACAATACGATTCTTAGAGCTAGATATGAGTCTGAATTTGAAGCCATTTGGAATGAACAAGTGAAACATTATCCATTTTTGGAAAACCTTGACAAGAAGACATTGATAGAAATAGTATCATTTATCTTTCCAGGGGAAAAAGAAAGTCAAAAGAAATATCGTGAATTGGGACTTGAAAAAGGATTGAAATATATAATAAAAAATCAAGTTGTTTTTTATCAGAGAGAGCTGAAAGATCAGTCTCATTTGATTTCAGATTGTAGATATGAGCCTAATGAAAAAGCTATTGCCAAAAGCCATCCTGTTTTTCAAGAATATAAAGTTTGGGAACAAATTAACAAGTTGATTGTTAATACCAAGATAGAGGCAGGAACGAATAGAAAAGGAGAAAAAAAGTATAAGTATATTGATAGACCTATTCCGACAGCTTTGAAAGAATGGATTTTTGAAGAATTACAAAATAAAAAAGAAATCACTTTTTCTGCGATTTTCAAAAAATTAAAAGCAGAGTTTGATTTGAGGGAAGGAATTGATTTTTTGAACGGAATGAGTCCTAAAGATAAACTAAAAGGAAATGAAACCAAATTGCAACTTCAAAAAAGCTTGGGTGAATTGTGGGATGTACTAGGACTCGATTCTATAAATAGACAAATAGAATTGTGGAATATTCTTTACAATGAAAAAGGAAATGAATATGATTTGACGAGTGATAGAACTTCCAAGGTCTTAGAATTTATTAATAAATATGGTAATAATATTGTGGATGATAATGCTGAGGAGACTGCTATTAGAATATCGAAAATAAAATTTGCGAGAGCTTATTCTAGTTTAAGTCTTAAAGCGGTAGAGAGAATTTTACCTTTGGTAAGGGCAGGAAAGTATTTTAATAATGATTTTTCACAACAATTACAATCTAAAATTTTAAAACTTCTCAATGAAAATGTAGAAGACCCTTTTGCAAAAGCAGCTCAAACTTATTTAGACAATAATCAATCCGTTCTTTCGGAAGGGGGGGTAGGAAACTCTATTGCAACTATTCTTGTGTATGATAAACATACCGCTAAAGAATATTCACACGATGAGTTATATAAAAGTTACAAAGAGATTAACCTATTAAAACAAGGAGACTTAAGAAATCCTTTAGTAGAGCAAATAATCAATGAAGCACTTGTTCTTATAAGAGATATTTGGAAAAATTATGGTATAAAGCCTAATGAAATAAGAGTAGAACTAGCAAGAGATTTAAAAAATAGTGCAAAAGAACGAGCTACAATCCATAAAAGGAACAAAGATAATCAAACGATAAACAATAAAATAAAGGAAACACTTGTAAAAAACAAAAAAGAATTGTCTTTAGCTAATATAGAAAAAGTAAAACTTTGGGAGGCACAGAGACACTTATCTCCTTATACAGGGCAGCCGATTCCTCTTTCAGATTTGTTTGACAAAGAAAAATATGATGTAGACCATATTATCCCCATATCTAGATATTTTGATGATTCTTTTACAAATAAAGTTATTTCTGAAAAGTCTGTAAATCAAGAAAAAGCAAACAGAACAGCAATGGAGTATTTTGAAGTAGGTTCTTTGAAGTATTCTATTTTTACAAAAGAACAATTTATAGCTCATGTAAATGAATATTTTTCAGGGGTAAAGCGTAAAAATTTGTTGGCAACTTCTATTCCAGAAGATCCAGTACAAAGACAAATAAAAGATACTCAGTACATAGCGATTAGAGTAAAAGAAGAGCTAAATAAAATTGTAGGGAATGAAAATGTTAAGACAACCACAGGGAGTATAACAGACTATCTTAGAAATCATTGGGGATTAACAGATAAGTTTAAATTACTTTTAAAAGAAAGATATGAAGCTCTATTAGAGAGTGAAAAATTTTTGGAAGCAGAATATGATAACTACAAAAAAGACTTTGATTCTCGTAAAAAAGAATACGAGGAAAAAGAGGTTTTATTTGAAGAGCAAGAGCTTACAAGAGAAGAGTTTATAAAAGAATACAAAGAAAATTATATAAGATATAAAAAAAATAAACTTATCATTAAAGGATGGAGCAAGAGAATAGACCATCGTCATCACGCCATTGATGCACTTATAGTGGCTTGTACAGAACCTGCTCATATAAAAAGATTAAATGACTTAAATAAAGTTTTGCAAGATTGGCTTGTGGAGCATAAGTCTGAGTTTATGCCTAATTTTGAGGGTTCTAATTCTGAATTGTTGGAAGAAATTTTAAGTTTGCCAGAGAATGAAAGAACAGAAATTTTTACGCAAATAGAGAAATTTAGAGCTATTGAAATGCCTTGGAAAGGTTTTCCAGAACAAGTAGAACAAAAATTGAAAGAAATTATCATCTCACATAAACCGAAAGATAAACTATTATTGCAATACAATAAGGCAGGGGATAGGCAAATAAAACTTCGTGGGCAATTGCACGAAGGAACACTGTATGGAATTTCACAAGGAAAAGAAGCCTATAGAATTCCTTTAACAAAATTTGGAGGTTCAAAATTCGCAACCGAAAAAAATATTCAAAAAATAGTTAGTCCTTTTTTAAGTGGATTTATAGCAAATCATCTGAAAGAGTATAATAATAAAAAAGAGGAAGCTTTTTCAGCAGAAGGAATTATGGATTTGAATAATAAATTGGCACAATACAGAAATGAAAAAGGAGAATTGAAACCTCATACCCCGATTTCTACTGTAAAAATCTATTATAAAGATCCTTCTAAAAATAAAAAGAAAAAAGATGAAGAGGATTTGTCTTTACAAAAATTAGATAGAGAAAAAGCATTTAATGAAAAATTGTATGTAAAAACGGGAGACAATTACCTTTTTGCTGTGCTGGAGGGGGAAATAAAAACTAAGAAAACATCACAAATAAAAAGATTATATGATATCATATCATTTTTTGATGCTACAAATTTTTTAAAAGAAGAATTTAGAAATGCCCCTGACAAAAAAACTTTTGATAAAGATTTGTTATTTAGACAATATTTTGAAGAAAGGAATAAAGCAAAATTACTATTCACCTTAAAACAAGGGGACTTTGTGTATTTGCCTAATGAAAATGAAGAGGTAATTTTAGATAAAGAAAGCCCTTTATACAATCAGTATTGGGGAGATTTAAAAGAGAGAGGTAAAAATATTTATGTAGTGCAAAAGTTTAGTAAAAAACAAATATATTTTATTAAGCATACTATTGCGGATATTATTAAAAAAGATGTTGAATTTGGTTCTCAAAATTGCTATGAAACCGTAGAAGGTAGATCGATAAAAGAAAACTGTTTTAAACTCGAAATAGACCGTTTAGGAAATATTGTTAAAGTAATAAAAAGATAAAAATCAAAATAATGAGTGCAGAATTGAATATCACAGGAAAATGCTTTTTTTGTGAAGAGTTGGTTGCTAAAAGTAATATTAATACCCACCTCAAAAAGCATTTAAAAGAATTGTCAAAAACGGAAGGTGATCAGAATAAAAAATCATATTTTTTAAAAATATTTACTTATCCTAATTACAAAAATTCCAATTATTTTCTTTATCTGTTGGTAGATGGAGAGACTACGATGAAAAAAGTAGATCGTTTTTTGAGGGATATTTGGTTGGATTGTTGCGGTCATTTGAGTGCTTTTGCGTATAAGGGGGGAGGAAAATTAGGAATGTCCAAAAAACTTAAAGACGCCTTAAATAAAGGTGATGTATTGGAATATGAGTATGATTTTGGTTCTACAACAGATCTCCAAATAAAGGTGGAAGAAGAATATCCTATGGGGGTAAAAAGTAAAGTTTTGCTTTTGAGTAGAAATGAACCTTTAGAAATTTATTGTCAAAAATGTAAAAAACTTCCAGCTGTTCATTTATGCGTGGCTCATTTGTATGAAGACCAGCCTCATTTTTTCTGTGAATCTTGTGCTGAAATTCACGAAAAAGAATGTGAAGGTTTTTTAGATTATGCTTCGATGCCTGTTGTAAATTCACCAAGAATGGGGGAGTGTGGCTACGAAGGAGGTTTCATTGATTTAGAAAGAGATGGTGTTTTCGAGATTAAAAAATAGAAATCTATGCTCTACCGCTCCATTTATATTGGCAATCCAGCGTATTTGAAGTTGAAAGACCAACAGATGAAAATCGTTTGTCCTGAAACCAAAGCAGAGAAAGGGAGCGTTCCGGTAGAAGATTTGGGTTTGTTGATGCTCGACCACTTTCAGATTACCATTTCCCATCAGCTCATACAGTGGCTGATGGGAAATAATGTGGTGATTATCAGTTGCGATGCCCATCATCTCCCACACGGACAAATGCTACCGTTGCACGGAAATGCGATTTATTCCCAACGCATAAAAGACCAGATAGAAGCCAGCGAACCGCTCAAAAAACAGCTGTGGAAACAAACCATAGAATGCAAAATAGCTAATCAAGCCGCTGTTTTGGAACGACTTGGAACTTTCTCCAGTCCGATGTATGAGTATCTCAACCAAGTGAAATCGGGCGACACCAGCAATATGGAAGGCATCGCTGCACAGCACTATTGGAAATACCTCATTCATCCCGATTTTTTACGCGAACGCTATGGCGATTCGCCCAATCAGTTTTTCAATTTTGGTTATTCCGTATTGAGAAGTATCGTGGCAAGAGCCATTGTAGAAACAGGTTTATTGCCCGTTTTGGGGATTTTTCACAAAAACAAATACAATGCTTACTGCTTGGCAGATGACCTAATGGAACCTTACCGTCCTTTTGTGGATTTATTGGTCATCCGATGGTTGGAAAAGAATCCTGAAGCCGAAGAACTGACCAAAGAAGCGAAAGCCTATTTTTTGCAAATCGCTACCAAAGATGTGAAAATAGATGAGCAGGTGCGTCCGCTATTGGTTGCGGTAAAATCTACCGTTTCCTCTCTTTACAAATGCTATACGGGCGAAAAAAGACAAATTTCTTATCCTAAAATGTTATGAATTCCGAACGATTTAACGCTTATAGAATTATGTGGGTAATGGTTTTATACGATTTGCCAACCGAGACTAAGGCAATGCAAAAAGCAGCCAATCTCTTCCGAAAACGCTTGGAAGATGATGGATTTTCTTTATTTCAGTTTTCTATCTATTTGAGGCACTGTCCGAGTAGAGAAAATGCAGAAGTGCATAAAAAACGAGTAAAAATGATGCTTCCTAAATACGGGAAAGTAGCCGTAATGACGATTACAGATAAGCAGTTTGGTGATATGGAAATATTCCATTC
>NZ_JH932293.1:1586691-1803288 GCF_000301075.1 Bergeyella zoohelcum ATCC 43767 | reverse complement strand
AGTTGTAACTCATCACAAAGTTACGGAAAATTGAAAGCAATTTACAACGAGATTCGAACCATCGCAAAAACCGATGCTGTTGTAACTCATCACAAAGTTACGGAAAATTGAATTGCATTAACACCTTGACATACAAAAATGTAATAATTATCCATCACTCAATCAAAATTCGGTGTATATTTGCAAAGCGTATTAGAAACAATGAAACATAAACATCGTTTACTATTGTTAGGGGTATTGGTAGCTACCACAGCGATTTGCATGAAAGCAAGAGCCCAGAAGACGGTTACTCACATCCCTGAGGTGGTGGTTCAAAAAAAGAAAAAAACCATACTCTACACTCGGCTCAATATTTTCCCAGAGGTAGAAGAAATCCGTGAGGTTACTGAAAATCATTTTTTTAATACTATCTATGAGCGAATTTCTAAATCCAATGACCTCCGCATTCTACAGACCAATGGTTATGTAAATATGGGAGAAAACCTACAAGAACAAGTAGCAGAACTTTGCCAAAATAATGATGCTGATTTCGTAGTAATTCCGTCCATTAAATTTTTCAAAGTAGGTTTCGGAAAGTATATTTTTTCTAGCCAAGTAGTTGTTACTTTAGACCTCTATAACGCCCAAGGACACCTTGTCTCTTCCAGTGTTTATGATACACTAAAACGCAAAGGAAGAATGTTTGGCTCGGCAGAAAGTTCTATCAAAAAAGGAACCATGGGTGCATATAAAATGATGAAAAAAAATATTCCCTAATGAACGCAAAAGTTTTTATCACAGACCGTAAAGAAGAAGCTGTACAAATCACACAGATGCTACATGAGCATGATATTCACTCCGAAATCCAAGAGGAAGAACTTTTCTTAGAAAATGGCAGCAGCATTCAGGGGTTTGCCATTATTACTTCCTTAGAAAATGAAAATACCGCTTTTACTTTAATTGATGATTATCTACAGAGTAATTCCTGATACACTGCATTCCATTGATTAGCGATATGCTCATCATTAAATCTTTGGACAAAATCTTTTCCTATCTTCACTCTTCGCATCCTTTCATCGGTAAAATTCCAAAGGTATTCTATTTTAGAAGCGATGTCTTTTTCATCATGAGGATGCACATAGAGGGCAGCATCTCCTCCTGCTTCGGGCATCGCACTGATATTGCTGGTAATCACTGGTGTTCCAGAATACAAAGCCTCGATAACGGGTATCCCAAACCCTTCAAATTCAGAAATGTAAATAAACACTTTGGCCAACTGATATATGGCTGCAAGTTCCTCCATCTGTGCTACACTGATGAACTGAACAGGAATAGCATATTGCTGAATGTACTTCTGTACTTTTTGAAAATAGCTTTTTTGGGGTTTACCTACCACTACCAAAGGTATATCTTTCCCACGAATGGCTTTTAAAACATGAAGCAGATTTTTTCTTGGCTCTATGGTACCCACACTGAGGAGAAAAGCATCGGGCAGAGCGTATTTTTCTTTGACTGTTTGTAGATTTTCAGGAGTAAATTTTCGTTGGAATGCAGGATGACAACCCTGATAAATCACTTCTACTTTTTTAGGGTCAATATCTAAAAAATGGACAATGTCTTTTTTGGTTTGTTCCGAAATGGCAATCACTTTATCGGCCACCTGAGCTGCTTTTTTAAACTTCCAAAAGTGTATCTTCCTATCCATCCAAGTGTAATACTGAGGAAATCTTTCAAAAATCAAATCATGAATGGTTACTACCTTTTTTACTTTAGAATCTTTCGCCCATCGTAAAGGCAATTCTCCTGATAGCCCATGAAAAATATCTACCTGAAGCTGTTCTGCTGCCTTTCCTAGTTGGGTTTGCCTTGCCAAAAAACCTTTATTTTCTTGAAAATGAACATTGGGCATTGCCATAATCTCTTTCCCTAATTCGGTCTTTTTTTTATTGAACAAAATATATTCATTCTCTGGAAATGCAGTGGCCATTATTCTTACTAAATCTCTAGAATAATTTCCTAATCCTGAACGATTTTGGAAAAATCTTTTGGCATCGTATGCTATTTTCATATCATTTTGTTTTGTGAACAATAATTAATGGATAGGTCCAAAACTATCCGCCATGAGCAAGTATTTCATCTCTAAACGCTTTAAAAGTAACCATTTTTTCCCCTTTAGCGGTAAGAAATGAAAGAAGTTTATCAAATTTCTTCACCATCTTTTCACCTACATTACGGGTGGTATAGCTGGGAAGTTGGTATTTTTTCTGAGCTATATCTGAAAACTCCCAAGGGTGAAAGTAGAGATTTAAATAGCCATCTTTATTCAGCGTATCTGATGCCCAGCGGTGGTACAGCCCCCGAGGGAAGTTATGAAAACTCAGCCAAAAAAGCGGTATTCTAAAATTCGGAGTTACCGAAGCAGGAATTTGTAGCACTTCATTTTCTATAAAATGCGTCCTAGAAACATGTCTATTATCATATCTCCCTGGTAGCCAAGTAGGATTTACCGAAGAATTATAACGGTATCCTGCCTTTTGCACCGCATCAGTAGGAACGGGCATCATCCTGGGCATGCGTAAACCGATGACTTCGGTAGCAAACATTTGCTCTAGTGCCAAGCGAGACTTCTCTAAATCTTCCAGCGTAAACTGTGAGTGATAATAAGTATGAGAAGCCAGCTCATGCCCTTCATGGAGTAATCTCTTAATCAATCCTTTACTATGCTCAGCAAAAACTACCGTAGAGAAGAAAGTAGCTTTAGCATTGTGTTTTTTGAGCAAGTCCAAAATCTTTATCAGTCCATTTTGGGAAACGGCTATTTGCTCCTCAAAAGGAATATGTCCTTGGTACTCCAAAGGCATATCAAATTCTTCTATGTCAAATGAAAGTAATGTCATTCCGTATTTTTTGAACGAATAATATAAGCGGGTCTATTCTTTACCTGCTTGAAAATCTTCCCAATGTACAGCCCCAATATTCCCAAAATAATGAGCTGCATTCCTCCAAAGAAAACCACCGTCATAATGAGCGATGCCCAGCCCGAAATCTCCGTATGGGTAAACAGTGCATAAAACACATATACAGAATAGCCGATGATGGAGAGAATAGAAAACAAAACACCTAAATAAGTAGCGATGTATAAAGGCTTTACGCTAAACGCAGTAACTCCTGTTACCGCAAACTTAATCATCTTTTTAAGATTGTATTTACTCTCCCCATGCTCCCGAACTCCTGCAGTAAAAGCCACGCCCACTTGCCTAAAGCCTATCCATTTAAACAAGCCTCTTAAGAAAAGATTATCCTCATTCATGTCTTTCACCACGGTCAAAACTTGTGCATCTATAAGGCGATAGTCTGAACCCGAACCTTTTTCTATTTCGATGTCTGACAGTTTTGTAATAATATGGTAATATAAATCTGAAGTTCGTTTTTTAAATTTTGAAATTTCTTTAGGATAAGTACGCACAGTATAGACAATGTCATTTCCGTTTTCCCACTGATGAATCATTTCAGGAATAAGCTCTGGCGGATGCTGAAGATCTGCATCCATAGAAATTACGGCATCTCCTTTCGCATGGTCTAGTCCTGCCTTTACCGCCATCTGATGCCCAAAGTTTCGGGAAAATTCTATGAATTTCACCTCTTGAAATTCCTTCGCCAGTGCTTCTAATACGCACTGTGTAGCATCAGTACTGCCGTCATTGACAAAGATTAATTCATACCCATAGCCTTCCAAATCCTTAAATATTTCTCGGATTTTATCATGGAGAATGGCTACATTTTTCTCCTCATTATGAGCAGGAACTACGATAGAAATCCGTTTCATACGCTTTCTTTTAACTGATAATCTTTTTCAAAATCTTTGGTCATTAGCTCATAAATCACTCTAAACCACACCAAAGCACAAGGCAAAGCCTTTAGTGAGTACTTAATAATGTATTCATCTTTAATATATCTAGGAAAAATATCAGAGAAGCTAAAACAAGTAATCACCATCACGAAAATGAGCAAAGCATGGATGAACCAATTTCTTTTCTTTTGCATGATGTACCAAATCATCACCCCTACTACGGCAATGATATAAGTAGGAGATTCTGACCCCGAGCTGAAAAGCACCACAAACAGAAGTGTGGAGGCTAAAATCATCATCTGAAATGCCAAATGCTTAAACTGCTTCGTCCGAAGATAGGGCAAAGCAAATAGCAGCCCACCAGGAATTAAAAAATAAAAATTAGAAATATCTGCATTCCCCAACACTCTGCGTACAATGCCCATGATGGAATAATCTTGCCGATTGCCCAATACTTGATTGGATAAATTTTTCTCAGTCAATGAAATATACCAATCATAATAAGATTTCAGCCCGAATTCTACACTGGAAAGGAACATCGGTAAAATTAAAAATAACAGACCGAAACCGATGAAAGAAAGTATGAATTTCAGTTTGTTTTGGATGAAGAAGAAATTGGCAAGTCCGACAATACCATATAGTTTTACAAAAAAACCAATGAGTATAGCAATGGCAGACTGGGTTTCTTTTCTTTCGTAAATAAAAATGGCAGATAAGACCAAAAGTCCCGTAAGTGCTACATTAAACTGTAAACTGACTGCTGCCGTAATATACTCCTGCAGACAGAGCCATGCCAAAAGCGAAATGTATTTCTGAGAAAAAGGCAATTTAGAGAAAGCATATACTAAAACGGCTGCATTGGCAATGTTCCAAAGTATAATCCCTAACCAATCTGGTAGAATAGCAAAGGGAGCTATGAGTACGGAGAAGAAAACACCGTAATGATTAGAATCAAAATGGACATCGGGGTACAAATCATAAATATTCTGCTGAAGCTGAATATTGGTAAATACATTTTTGAAAATCATGTAATTATTGTATGCCAGCTGCCCATTCATGTATTTCACTAATGCAGAAGCTATTGCCACTAAAAAGTATATCCCAAAAATAATTTTGGGATGATACAGTCCTTTTAAAAATATCGCCTTTGCGTTTTTCATTTTTTTAATCTATAAAAAGCAGAAAACAATATGGAAAAGATAACGCACACCACCACGCTTTTAAAGCCTTTTATAAAAACTTTCTAAGATATTCTAAAAAACCTAGCGTGGTTTTAGTAAAAACCTAATGTGGTTTCGGTGAAAACCTAGCGTGGTTTTAGTGAAAACCTAATGTGGTTTTCGGTGGGCAATCATGCTCTTTTTTTCTTCTTGTGTTATACTGCTACATTATTTTCCCTAAGGGCATCATTCAGAGAGGTTTTCTTATCGGTAGATTCTTTTCTCTTCCCTATGATTAATGCACATGGCACTTGGTATTCTCCTGCAGGGAATTTTTTAGCATAGCTCCCTGGAATTACCACCGAACGTGCAGGTACTCTCCCTTTCAGTTCCACAGGAGTATCTCCCGTTACATCAATGATTTTAGTGGAAGCGGTAAGCACTACATTCGCTCCCAATACAGCTTCTTTTTCTACATGAACCCCTTCTACCACGATGCATCTAGACCCTACAAAAACATCATCTTCTATAATCACAGGTGCTGCCTGAAGGGGTTCTAATACGCCACCTATCCCTACGCCACCGCTGAGGTGTACATTTTTACCTATCTGTGCACAAGAACCTACCGTAGCCCAAGTATCTACCATGGTTCCGCTGTCCACATACGCCCCAATGTTTACATAAGAAGGCATCATAATCACCCCCGAAGCTACAAAAGCCCCTTCTCTGGCAATGGCATGAGGCACTACTCTTACACCTTTTTCTGCATAGTTTTTCTTCAAAGGAATTTTATCATGAAATTCAAAAGGGCCTACCTCTATGGTTTCCATCTGCTGGATAGGGAAATACATTACCACCGCTTTCTTTACCCACTCATTTACCTGCCATCCGCTGGCGGTAGGCTCTGCTACGCGGAGTTCTCCTTTATCTAATAGTGCGATTACTTCTCTTATAGCAGCTTTGCTCTCTTCATTTTGTAACAAATCTCTATTGTCCCAAATATTTTCAATGGTTTGTTGTAAAGTCATTTTATCTTTATTTATCATTTTATTTTTGCAAATCTACGATTCTTTCGGGGGATAATATCCATTTATACCTTATTTTATCCATGGTATTTTTTTATTCTTATCCACAGTGTACTTTACCCTGTCTCATCATCTTACCTGATTATCGCTTTACGAAGTGATGAAACACCGCTATGGTATCACATTTTTCAAATTGAATTTCGAAGTTTCCATATTCTGTATCGCTATGCATCAGATATCTCGGGCAGGGCGTTCGTCTTGCTTCGCTTTTGCTAAAATTAATTTCTCCTTTGCTGAAAATTTTTTCCTTGAAGGTAGTCTCGTCTATATTGTATTGTTTCATTTGTCCAGAAAAGGCATCAGAAAAGCTAAAAGTCTTGCTATTGGTTTCCGCAATCACTCTGCTATTGGGCAGATAACCGCTACAAGTAGCCCCCTTTTGATTAAAAATAAAAAGTAAAATTACTAAGCCTGGAATGAGCCCATAAAGGAAAAAACGAATTTTTCTTGCCATGAAATAGAGTTTTATATCATTAATAAATTGATGTCACAATAGGGTAAATCAAATCGGTTACAGAGTATTTTTTTGGTATGCCTCCCTCTATACATATAGAGACTATGTTTTACTTCATCTCTATTCATCAACATATTTTCAAAACCACCTTCCTCATCATAATTCAGTAGATAGGTAAGGAAAAAATTAGAAATGGCTTTAGAGGTAAGCCTTGGCACTCTGGAGGTAAGATTCGGTAGTCCACTATGTACCACGCCATGTTTTACGAAATAAGGTGCCTTAAAGGTAGTAATCTCTGAAGTTTCTACCACTTTACCATAATCTATCCCCACATCTATGATGATGCTTCCGTTTTTCATTTTCATCACCATATCTTCTGAGACAATGGGGATATTGCTTTGCTTATGCATACACCCAATGAGCACATCGGCTCTGCGGAGGTTCTTTTGTAATTCTTTAGGCTCTATGATGGAGGTAGGAATTCGGGCACCAATACTGGTATGCAATCTTCTAAGTTTAGAAAGGGAATTATCAAACACTTTTACATCAGCTCCTAACCCAAGAGCGGCTTTGGCAGCAAATTCTCCTACAATACCTGCCCCAATGATGACCACCTTAGTAGGACGGACTCCTGTAATCCCTCCCAGCATATTTCCGTTAGATTGTGCCAAAAGCTCAGAAGCATAGAGGATAGAGGCGGTTCCTGCAATTTCGCCTATAAGCCTTACTAGTGGCAATTGCTGATATTCATCTGTAATAAATTCAAAGGCGATGGCAGTGATTTTCTTCTTTGCCAAAGTGAGAAAATACTCCTTATCTCTGAGGTTAATTTGTAATGCCGAAATGAGGTATGCATTGGGTTTCATCCATTGTATTTCCTCTACCGTAGGCGGATTAATTTTAAGTATCAAATCTTGAGAAAAAGCTTTAGAAGCACTATCTGTAAGCTGTGCTCCAGCATCTGCATATTGTTGGTCAGTAAAGAAAGAGCCACTTCCCGCACCTCTCTCTATGATGATTTGGTGTCCAGCATCGGTAAGTACTTGTACCGCATCGGGGGTTACACATGTACGCATTTCATCTAGACAAGTTTCTTTCGGAATGCCTATGCTCAACTTCTTTTCCTTTCTTTTGATTTCCAGTTTTTCCTCCACTGGCATCAGTTCTAAATCATTGAAAGGGGTAAAAAACGGGTCATTACTCATGATGCTAAAACTTACATTCTTTACAAAGATACTATTTAAAAGCGAATAGCCATTACCTAATGTCCGATAGCTTTATAAAAATCTTTATCTTTCGATGAAAATGCTATAAGCAATAAGCAGGAAGCCATACGCTAAAAGTCTTTGTACTTTATATATTGTACTTTGTACAATTTTTAATTTTATAGCCTAGTTTCAAAACACTTCGCCAAAGTACCAAACCATACGCCAAAAGTCTTTGTACTTTATACATGTACTTTGTACAATTTAAGAAAATGAAATATTTCTTTTCCCGTTTATCTCTACTATTTCTAATGTATGATAATCTGTCCCCTCAAAGGCTTCAGGAAAAAGTTCTGCCCACTCTATAATACACAAGTTACCACTGTCCAAATACTCATAAAATCCCAATGCTTCCAGTTCCGAAATATCTTTAAGTCTATACAAATCAAAATGATATACACTTCCTCTTTCAGTATCGTATTCATTCACTATGGCATAAGTAGGAGAGGAGACTTCATCTTTCGCATTCATTTTTTGGAGCAAAACAGCAGTAAACGAAGTTTTCCCCGCTCCCATTTCTCCTTTCAGCTGAATAACAGCATGTTTTTTATTTTCAAGTATCCATTTTGCAATGGGATTCCATTCCTCTAAAGTAGTGATGCTCCAAGTCATTTTTCTATTCTGCTAAATTATGATGTACTATGTATAAAGTACAATGTATAATGACTAATTATATGATGTTATATGATGTACAATATACAATAGTTGTAGATGCTTCGCTTATCGCTCTTTGAGTAGAGAAATACCAGCTACTACAATTTCTGCCAAATATACCATTTTTTAGGGTTTATGCGTATATTTGCATTCTAATTTTTCATACTATGGATTTTAAAACACAGCTTTCAGAAATTTTTACTCCCATCATTAGAAAAGCATATCAAAATGAAGAAATCACTATAGAACTCCAAGATACAAAACCTAACTTTGAAGGAGACTTTTCTATTGTTACATTTCCACTGGTAAAGTTGCTGAAAAAGAATCCTGAAATCCTTGCCGAAGAATTAGGAACACTTCTGAAAAATGAATGCCCATTCATCAAGGCATACAATACCATTAAAGGGTTTCTGAATATCTCTTTAGAAGATGATTTTTTCCTCCAATCTCTTCCCCATATTGAAAAAAATATAGAAAATAAACCGCAAAATAAAGGACAGGTAATGGTGGAATATTCTTCTCCCAATACCAATAAACCACTCCATTTGGGACATATTCGAAACAATCTTTTAGGCTATTCCATTGCTCAGATTTTAGAAGCCGATGGTTATAAAGTTATTAAAACTCAAATCATCAATGATAGAGGAATCCATATTTCTAAATCCATGTACGCATGGCAAGAGGAAGCCCAAGGAGCAACACCTGAATCTACGGATACCAAAGGGGATAAATTCGTAGGGAACTACTATGTAGCTTTTGACAAAAGATATAAAGCGGAAATACAAAAAGAGATAGAAAACGGACTTACTGAAGAGGAAGCAAAAAAACATGCTCCTTCTATCATCGCTGCTCAGAAAATGCTCATTGATTGGGAAAATAATGATGAGAAAGTGCGTCAGCTATGGGAAATGATGAATAATTGGGTATATCAAGGTTTTGCAGAAACCTACCGTAGATTAGGCGTGAACTTTGACCAAGTGCAATATGAGAGCAATACTTACCTCCTCGGGAAAGACCTTATCCAAAAAGGACTAGACCAAGGTGTTTTTTTCCAAAAAGAAGATGGCTCCGTTTGGATCGACTTAGAAAGTGAAGGCTTAGACCAAAAATTACTCCTCAGAAAAGATGGTACTTCGGTCTATATGACCCAAGATTTAGGAACTGCCGTACAAAGATTTGAAGAAAATGATATTCAAAAACTTATCTATACTGTAGGGAATGAACAAGATTACCATTTCCAAGTGCTTTTTGCCATTCTAAAAAAATTGGGTTATACTTGGGCAAATCATCTTTATCATTTGTCTTATGGTATGGTGGAACTTCCTCATGGTAAGATGAAATCTAGAGAAGGTACTGTAGTAGATGCAGATGACCTTATGCAGGAAATGTATCTTACCGCCAAAGAAAAAGCACAGGAACTGGGCAAACTGGAAGGACAAACCGAGGAAGAAAAAGAAAAATCTTACGAAATAGTAGGGATGGGAGCCTTAAAGTACTATATGCTGAAAGTAGATCCTAAGAAAAAAATGCTCTTTAACCCTGCTGAAAGCATTGATTTCAACGGAAATACAGGTCCTTTCATTCAATACACTTTTGCTAGAATTCAGTCTTTACTTACTAAAGTAGGTGCTGTATCTACGGAGCAACCTAAAAATCTTGTGCTAAACGCATCTGAAAAAGAGCTTTTGGTACAGCTCGCAAGTTTTCCTGCTATAGTTTCTAAAGCTGCCGAATCCCTCAGTCCAGCATTAGTTGCCAACTATGTGTATGATGTGGTAAAAACTTACAATTCTTTCTACCAAAACAATTCTGTGATGAATGCAGATACTGATGAAAGTAAAAACTTCCGTGTTCAGCTTTCTGCCATCACTGCTAAAGTCATCCAAAAATCACTTGCACTCCTAGGGATAGGCACCGTGAATAGAATGTAAAACGGCTCAGTGTTCGTCAGAAGATATTTTCACTGAGTAGAGATGCAAACTCTGATGCTTTATGTAAAAAACTTTAAAACCCCATAGAACATAACATTACGCTCTATGGGGTTTTGATTCATATTACCACTGAAAAAAGGGCAAATCTCTTTGAGTTATTTTTTCTCTAAAACTTCGTCTATCATTCCCATTTCTTTGGCCTCGTAGCTCGTCATCCAGTAGTCTCTGTCGGATGCTTTTTCTACCCAATCATAAGATTGTCCAGAATGTTCCGCAATGATATCATAGAGTTCTTTTTTCAGTTTGAGCATTTCTCTCAGGTTGATTTCCATATCGCTGGCCACACCTTGAGCTCCACCACTAGGCTGGTGAATCATCACTCTAGAGTGTTTCAGTGCAGAGCGTTTTCCTTTTTCTCCTGCCACCAAAAGCACTGCACCCATGGAGGCTGCCATACCTGTACAGATGGTAGCTACATCGGGCTTAATGATTTGCATGGTGTCATAAATTCCCAATCCAGCATATACGCTTCCGCCTGGGGAGTTAATATAAATCTGAATATCCTTATTAGGGTCTGCACTTTCTAGGAAAAGAAGCTGTGCGGTAACGATATTGGCCACTTGGTCATCTATTCCTGTTCCTAAGAAGATAATTCTATCCATCATTAATCTGGAAAAAACATCCATCTGTGCTACATTCATACGGCGTTCTTCCATGATGTAGGGTGTAAGATTGGTAGGGTTAAATGCGTTCATGTATTGTTCCGTAGCCAATCCGTTATTGTTAAGATGTTTTACAGAGAAGTCTCTGAATTCTTTTTTTATATCCATAATTTTAATATATGATTTCTTTTTTTTAGCAAAATGTATTCCTAATTCTTTCCCCGACAAATTGTCATACCGCACGGTAGAGTGATTTATCCAGTTGGATTTTAAGCTGGGTTAAAAGTAAGATTTTTTTATAATGTTCATCATGGTTTTCTGCGGTTTTCAGTTTTTCTTTCTCTTCATTTATTAGCTGGAGAATGTAGGCTCTTTTGTGTCTTGTACAGGCTTCAAAAACGATTCTGTCCAATATTTCCTCTTCATGATGAAAAGAGATATTAAATTTTTCCCAATTACTGGTATGGTAAGGTTCTACCAAGGCATCGGCAATTTTTTGAGATAAATCTTCTTCCATATAATTGCTAAAGAAATTTCCTCCACGAATCTCGTTTTTGGCGATGCCCTCCTTCATTTCAGCAATGATTTTTTCATTAATAGGCGAACGAATTTCATAATCATCTTCTTCAAAATGTGCCAAAATTTCCTCCAAGACCGTGGTTTCATAAGACTGATTTTCTATATCTTTTCTTTCAATGATGTACTCTCCGTATTTTAGAAGAAGTTCTATTAGTTTTTCTTCTAAAAATAATGTAGAATCTACAGAAGTATCTATTTTCTCTACGGTAAGCGTAGAGGAGTGGTGAGGAGTAGCAGGCGTCTTATCTATTTTTCTTTCTTGGCTTTGCTGAATGTTTTTCAGTTCGTTAAAAAGATTCTGCTCATTGAGTCCTCCGAATTTAGAAGAAATCTCTTGGATATAAACTTCCTGTTTCAGTGGATTAGAAACATGGGCTACAGACTGTATGATGTCCCTGATGGCAGCTGCTTTTTTGATGGGGTCATGCTGAACATTACTGAGGAGAACATTCGCTTTAAAATCAATGAAATCTTGAGCATGTTCCGCAATATATTTTTGTACGAAATCTGCAGGATGTTTTTTCGCAAAAGAATCGGGGTCATCTCCATCAGGGAAAAGGAGAATCCTCACATTCATTCCTTGGTCTAAGAGGAGGTCTATGCTTCTGAAACTGGCTTTGATACCTGCTTCATCTCCATCGAAAAGGAGGGTTACATTTTCTGTGAGTCTTTTGATGAGTTTTATTTGTTCTGGAGTAAGTGCAGTTCCAGAGCTTGCCACCACATTTTCTATGCCCGACTGGTGTAGAGAAACCACATCCATATAGCCTTCTACCAGTAGGCATTCGTTGGCTTTAGAAATGGCTTGTTTACTTTGGTTCAGACCATATAAAACATTAGATTTATGGTAAATATCTGTTTCTGGGGAGTTAAGATATTTAGCGGTTTTCAGGTTAGAATTTAATATCCTTCCACCGAAGGCAATGGTTCTCCCCGAAAAAGTATGAATAGGGAAAATTACCCGCTCTCTAAATCGGTCAATTCCCTCGCCCGTTTCTTCACGGAAGATGCTTAGCCCAGATTTTGCCAGAATTTCTTTGGTATAGCCTTTCTCTAAAGCGAACTGTGTAAAGCTACTTTTAAATGCGGGGGAGTAGCCCAGCTGGAATTTTTTTAAAATACTATCATTCAGCCCTCTTTCTCGGAAGTAGGAAAGCCCGATGGTTTGCCCTTCTTCGGTATTCCACATTTGCTCTTGGAAAAAATCATTGGCTATTTCATGAATTTTATAGAGCAGTTCTTTATCGGTTTGTTTTTGTTTTTCCTCTTCACTCAGTTCTCGAAGATTTTCTTCTATCTCGATGCCGTATTTTTTTGCAATGTATCTAAGGGCCTCAGGGTAGGTAAAACTTTCCAGCTCCATGAGGAAAGTAATGGCATTACCGCCTTTACCTGTGGAGAAATCTTTCCATATTTGTTTACTAGGAGAAACTACGAAGCTGGGGGTCTTTTCATCTCGGAAAGGGCTCAGTCCTTTGAGATTGGCTCCTGCTCTTTTCAGCTGAACAAATTCCCCTACGATGTCTTCCACCCTTACGGCAGAAAAAATTTTGTCTATGGTTGCTCTAGTAATCATGCCGCACAAAGATACGATGAAAAAAGGAGAAAATAATGGCAGTTTCTGGGGGATATCGTATTTTTTGTTTTAGAATATTTATGATGTTTATAAATGGTGTATTTTTGCACGCTAATTAAAAATTAACGATGAATAGAAAACTATGGACCGTTGGGCTTTTGCTTTCTGTGGGAATGGTCTTTGCTCAATCTAGTGAAAATGAAATAGAGGAGGTTACCATTACAGGTAAAATATTATCTACCCCTTATTCTAAAGCAGTGGAGAATATCATTGTCATTGATAAAAAACAAATTCAGAGTAGCCCTGCTACAAGCATAGAAGACCTTCTCCAGCAGTTTAGCGGAATAGATATCAGAAGAAGAGGTGCCAATGGGGTGCAGAGTGATGTGAGCATCCGTGGAGGTTCTTTTGAACAGGTACTAGTACTCATTAATGGAGTGAGAATAAACGATGCCCAAACAGGACATAATACTATGAATATTCCTGTAGATTTAGGGAATGTAGAGAAAATAGAGGTCATCAAAGGACCTGCCGCAAGGAAGTTTGGAAACAATGCTTTTTCGGGAGTGATTAATATTATTACCAAGGCTTCTGCTAAGGAAATAGTAAAAATCTCTGCCAATGGGGGGGATTTTACTACTTACGGATTGGGACTGAGTGCTACTTTCGGAAGTGAAAAAGTACAAAATTTGTTTCAAATCAATACCCAGCACTCTGAGGGGTACCGACACAATACCGACTATGATATCCGTAATGCTTTCTATCAGTCTAAATGGAATGTAGGAAAGGGAAATCTTAATATTCAAGCGGGTTTTGTGGAAAAGAAATTTGGGGCAAATGGATTCTATGCCAGTCCGAAAGCTACAGAACAATATGAAGAAACCCAAGCCAGTATAGTAACTGTAGGCTATGATGCTCAGTGGAAGAATGTGGCACTCAACGCACATGCTTTCTGGAGAAGGGGACAAGATATGTACACCATTAATAGACAAAAACCTGAAATCTACAGAAATATGTCTATAGGGAATAATGTAGGTGCTACCATCAATGCCGCTTATACTTCTTCTTTAGGAATTACCGAAATAGGTGTGGCAGCTAGAAAAGAATACCTTAATAGTAATAATACCAATACTTTTTCACCAACCAACATTAGCATTGGTGAGCGAGAAAGATTTATCACGGAGGCTTTTGCAGAACATAAATTTTCTTTGTTCGATGACCAGCTCACCATTATTCCAGGTATTTCTTGGGCGAGTATTCATTCATCTCATTTCTTCTATCCTGGGATAGATGTAGGCTATAGATTTATGGATGCCCATAAGATTTTTGGAAATGTGGCGAAAGTAAACCGTGTGCCTTCGTTTTTTGATTTGTACTACATCAGTGGAACGGAGCTAGGAAACCCAAATCTTCTTCCTGAAAATGCACTTTCTTATGAACTTGGCTATCAGTATTTAAGAAATAAAACAGAATTCAAGGCAAGTTATTTCGTGAGAGATTCTAAAAATGGTATAGACTGGGTGAAAGAAAATGCTACAGACCTTTGGACAGCAAAAAATGTAGGAAATCTTTTTACGCAAGGGGTAGATGTAGAGCTGAGCCAGCGTTTTTCGGGCATTGCAGAGCGTTTTTCTGTAGGATATACTTATTTGGATACTCAGATTCAGCAAGATACTAATTTCTCTAAATATCTTGCGGAACATTTTCGCCATCAAGTGGTAGCTAAATGGGAGGCTAAATTTGGAAAATATTTCTCTAACCAATTAACCTATCGTTATCAAGAGCGAATCTTTGGCGATAGTTATCAGCTTTTGGATACTAAATTTTCTTTCCAAAAAAATCATCTTACCATTTATACACTTATTAATAACCTTACTAATGTGGAATACAAAGAGGCATTTGGTGTACCTATGCCGGGAAGATGGTTCCATGTAGGGTTCAGTTATCAGATTCCATTGTAATGGATGACAAAAAGGAGCGTGTAGAATGTTTCTATATGTTTTTAGTACTTTGCCAAAGTCTTAAAAACTTTGGCAAAGTACTTTCAAATGTATTAAGGCTCAGAAAATTTGAGCAAAATATAAGTTAAGATGAGTGCAATTTATTATCTTTGAACGAGGAAATAATAAAATAAAGATTATAACATGAAGTTTTTTATTGATACGGCCAATTTGGCTCAAATTCAGGAAGCTCAAGATTTGGGAATTCTTGATGGGGTAACTACTAATCCCAGCCTGATGGCAAAAGAAGGAATTATAGGTGCAGATGCAGTGAAAGCACACTACGCAAAGATTTGTGAACTGGTAGATGGCGATGTTTCTGCCGAAGTACTTTCTGTAGATTACGAGGGGATGATTGCAGAAGGAGAAGAATTGGCAAAAATTCACCCGAATATTGTAGTAAAAATTCCGATGACTAAAGATGGTGTGAAGGCACTTTCTTATTTCTCTAAAAAGGGAATTAAGACCAATTGTACACTTATCTTTTCTGCAGGACAAGCACTTTTAGCAGCGAAGGCAGGAGCTACATTTGTTTCACCATTCTTAGGAAGATTAGATGATATTTCTACGGATGGACTGAATCTCATTGATGAAATTAGAACCATTTATGATAACTACGGCTTTGAAACGCAGATTTTGGCAGCCTCCATCCGTCATTCTATGCATATTATAGACTGTGCGAAAATAGGTGCGGATGTGATTACCTCACCACTTGCTCCTATTCTTAGCCTTTTGAAACATCCACTTACGGATAATGGTTTGGCTCAGTTTATTAAAGATTCTGAAAACTTGAAATAAGATTTTAGTTTTAGAAATTAGAGACTGTACTATGTATAAAGTATTTTATTTAGTTTCATTTTTTCAAAATCGTTAAAGTTTAGATATAAGAAAATCCAGCAGTTTGAATAAAAATCTGTTGGATTTTTTCTTTTTCAGAGAGGCTAATGCTTTAAAACTTCTACTCAATCAGGTAGTCTTTATACCTCTTTTTGCCAATATAAATAAAAAGCGGTTTCAAAAAAATGAAACCGCTTTTTTTCCTTAACCTATTTTTTGGCTCAGCTCTGCATAGCCACCTCCATTAAAACCTTTTTGGAGTCCTTGAGACTGAAGATATGTTAACGCTTGACCACTTCTGTTTCCACTTCTACAGAATAAGATTACATTTCCATCTATTGCTAAGATTTCATTGGCTCTTTCTTCTATTTCTCCCAGTGGGATATTGATAGCACCGTCTATAGCACCATCTAAATCTAATTCCATAGGTTCTCTTACATCTATCAGTGTGTACTTACCTTCTTGGAGTACGCTTTCTAAATTGTCCATTTTTTATTGATTTATTGGCGTAAAAGTACGAAAAAATTATAGAAATTAGAAACGAACTTTTTAAGGGTTTGAAGTAGTTTGATTTTATTTGAAAGTAAACCGTTTTTTATTTACTTCTCGAGCTCCTCTTGATTAAATTCCCTGAGTTTTTATACGATTTTAAAGTTTTTCCCAAGTTTTTTAGTTTTTTGGTAAACCCACGGCATCATATTTTATTTTCGATGATAAATTTTTCTTTTTTGGTTAAAGACTGAAATACCAACTCATAAGAATGGTCTATGAGTTCAAAGATAAGCCTTTCTGGGAGTCCTTCTACCACTACAGAGTTCCAATGTTTCTTATTCTGATGATAAGCCCCCGTGATTTGTGGATATTCCTCACGAAGCGTTTCAGACCAGTCAGGAGCTGTTTTTACATTAAAGAACAAAGGAAATCGGTTAAGATTGACTAACAAGAACATTTTAGTTCCTACTTTAAAAGTCAAAGTCTCGTTATCAAAAGGAAAAGACTCTGTTACTCCATTTTTATTTAAACAATAATTCCTGATGATTTCTATATTCATGGTTAGAAGTTAGATATTAGAAGTAAGAAATTAGGAGCGAAAAATTCTTTGTATTTTGCTGCCTACAAATTTTTAAAGATTTCAAATTGTTTGAAAGTAAATCGCTTTATTGCCTTCTAAAATGCTCATTCTCTAAATATTGGATGAGATGGGCTTTGACTTGAGAGAGTGTAATATCCTTAGCTTCAGCGAACGAGATGTCGTATTTTCTTTCTATGTTTTGTAGATGAGTAGGGTAGTGTGCCAAAAGCTGAGCGTAGTAAGCGTCTAATAATGCTTTGGATGGTTTTTGATACTCTATTTTCAGTTGGAATCTTCTCATCAAGGCATGATCTATGATTTCAGGGTGATTCGTAGCACAGATGAGCAGTGTTTTTTCCGATAGATAGTCCATAAGTTGGATAATGGTATTCACCAGTCTTCTCATTTCTCCTACATCATTATCATCATTTCCTCTGGATTTTCCTATCTGGTCAAACTCGTCCAGGAAAAGAATGGCATTTTCTCTTTGTGCTTTATCAAAAACTTGTTTGAGGTTTTTAGAAGTTTCTCCTATTCTGGAGTGAATAATATTACTGAGATTAAGAATCATCAGTTTCTTTCCTAGTAGATGAGCAAGTGCCTTTGCGGTAAGGGTTTTTCCGCAGCCAGAATGCCCGAAAAGTAAGATTTTATTATCCACGGGCAATTGGTATTTCAGAAGTTCATCAATGAATTGATGTTCCTTTATCAGCTGCTGAAGCTGTGATTTGCTTTTCTCATCCAGGAATACTTCATCCATTCGGACATTGCTTTTCTCTTCAATAATTAGATCTAAAATATTCATAAAACTTAACATCAAAGAAGTAGGTGGGAAATTATCTTAGTTTTGGCGGGTAATTCTTTTTGCTATTGCATCCATTGCGGCTTGCATTTTAGACAATAAATTTTTATCCTTTATATTGTACTTTTTTTTCCATGATGAAACAGGAGCAAAAACTATGCTTACTTCGGCATTTTCATCTTCCACAATTGCTATTTTCAGTGGGAGATCTAATGCTACCCAAGGATTTTCTTTCATCAGAAAAGTCCCTATCTTAGGATTCCCAAAAACGATTACTCTGCTTCCAGGCATCGTGAGTCCTACTTCCTTTGCATTACGCTGATGGTCAAAATCTGCAAAAACGGTAAGTCCTTTCTCTTTCAATGTTTGATAGAGGAGATTTACGGTGGTATTAAAGTCATTTTTACTTTTCATATGAATCACCTCTTGTTTCTTTTGAGCAAAAGAAAAATGAAGTGTAAGAAATGCAAATAAAAAGATGAATAGCTTTGTCATGGGTTATTTTTTTAGATGATTTTTGATGAAAATGGGCTGCCTGAAATAGTAGGCAGCCTAATGAACTATGGATTATTTTCTCCAAAGGTAAAAGTAGCAGATATACCTGCTCTTACCGTGGAGAGAGGAAAAGCGGTAGAAATTTTATAGCGGGTAAGCATCTGATCATAGAAAAGTCTAAGATTTAGATTTTTCGTTGCATTATATTCTGCAGAGAGTTTAATGCTCATGAGTCTTTGTCCACCAGTAACCTGAGAATCTTGTAATAATAGATTGGAAATACGGGTAACATTATCTCTTAGCTGGAAATCACCACGGATATTCAGGTCGCTTTTCACTTTATTTCGCCCCCTCCTTGGAGTAAATCCGCCCCCAAGTTTAAAATCTTTAATAATATAGCCAAATCCTACACTATATTCTTTTCCTGAATCTTCGGTGAGCGTGGTATTTACCAGTCCGAGCATGAACATACGGTCTCTATTATAGTTGGCACGGAACTGCATATTATTTCGCATGGTAATATCAATTCCTATTAGTGGAGAAAAGGCTTCTACATAGCCTATCTGAGAAAGGGTATAAGGATTAATGAAATTACCATTCACATCTCTATCTATATTATTATAATGCAATATATTAGACTGTATTCCTGTAACAGTTTTGGTGGCTGTATAACCGTGAAGTAGGTCTATTTTAGAGAAATTAGCATTGATAATCGGGATATTTTTCAGCCCTGAATAGACCAGTTTCCAGTTAGGAAGTGGGAATCCTGCTTTTTTAGGATTATTAAGTATGCCTACAGGTTGCTTACCTTCTACCGCCGCCTCAAAGGCAGGGATAAGTACATAGGCATTACCTATTCCGTAGCCATCTCTGTAACCGCCAGAAGTCATAGGAGTAGCTTGCATTTGGGAAATGGTTCTCGCATTTTGGAGAAGTGCGTTATGAATTTCGGTGCCATTTTTAAAGCTGGTAGGCATCATCCAAGTAGTGTTAGAATGGGTAATCATATCTATGCCAAAAGCGAAATCGTGATTTGGGCGGAAGAGATTCATTCTGTTATTAAATCCTGCTTGAGAAAAATTACTCATGTAATTTTGCAAAATGTTCAGGTCTATTCTAAAATCAGGCATCGGAACAATTTGCAATGCTCCAGTAAGGTTAGTATTGACATTTTGTACAAAAGGTTCTGTCATCAGTGGAGATTCACTGATCCATCTATTTTCCAAAGCCAATCTTCTGATGTCTGCCTGAGAGCCTAGAAGGAATCCGTAGGTAGGACCTCCGATGGTCTGCCCATATCCGAACCAATTGGGTGCAGAGATGATACCAGGAAGTACTGTTCCACTGGTTTGGGTATAGTTTAAGTCTAGCTGTTTTAAAGCGGTCAGTGCATAGGCGACTCTGTCCCCGATGGAGATTTTGGTTTTAAATTTATAAGGTTTATAACGGAACCGCTTTTTCTCCCACATTTTGGTATAAACGGTATTGAGGGAGTCTATTTCTTTTCTTCGCTTTTGCATCTTCGCATTCAGTCTCTTGAAATAACCTACTTTTTCAAATAGTCTAGGGAAATCTACAGTAGCCGAGGCGGTGATATTATTACTATTTTGGGCGATATTTCCTAGGTTGCCTTGAGGGCTATTCAGCATGGCGGTAGAACGGGCATTCCAGTTGTAAGTGGTTCCATACATTACCTCAGCATTAAGGAAATCTATGAACGGAAAATGCTCAAAAGGCAGTCTGTAATTGGCTTGTATCCTATGGTTATACAGGACTGGTCTTCCCGCTCTGAATGGGTTTTGGAAAATAGAACTTTGTGACATATTATGAACGCTCATATGGTCATTCAATGTTCTAGTTGCTGAATTAATTTCTAACTTAAAAGATTTAGTAAAGTTAAATCCTACAGCGTATTGCCATCCGAAGTAGAAGTTTCTATTTCTTATCACATCAAAATTAGAATTGGTATTTCCATTCAGAATGGCTTCTATATTTCTAAATTCTAGTTCGTTATAGTTCCTGTCTAACTCTGTACGGAAAGAAATTCTGGTAGGAATAGGATTAAAATTAAATTCCTTAATCCATCGTAAATACTGTGCAGATTTGGCAGTATCACTGATGAGTTTATTAAACGGCCGAATGACCCAAGGTTTAAAGGTATAGTTATAATCAATATTTCCACGAAGATTCTGTCTAAGATTTTTCTTAGTATAAATGTCTCTGTAATAGTCATCATTATACATTACTGAGAGAGAGACATTTTCTATATCGTAGAATTTCGGTTTTCTTTGGCTGTTTACCCTTTCTTTTCTCATATTCACGATGCCCAATGAACGCTGCTGAGTGTAAGTTCTGGCAATCTGTTTCAGCTCTTCTTTATTAGGAGCTTTATCAAAGGTTACATCATTGTCCATAGGATTGTATTTAGGGTCTTCTATGGTCTGTGAGTAAGCGTAATTCACCGGAATTTTAATTCCCGTTTTTTCAGGCAAAAATTTATCTACATTTACAGAAGTATTGATAGAAAATGCCGTTTGGGCAGATTGAGCTCTTTCAGATGGGCGAGAGTTTAGCGTTCCAAAACCTATGGAAGAGTGGGATGCTGCTGTATTCACCACTGCAAAATCTCCTAAGTTAAAATTAAGGGTGGCATTTCCTGCATATCCGCCTTTATTTTCTACATCAGACAATCGGATTTCATTTACCCAAAGCGTAATATCTTTCGGAACGCCATTATTTCCAGAGTTATCTCTTACCCCTATCATAATGGTAGTGATATTTCCTATAGAAGGTCTTCCTTTTACGAAGATTCTCTTATGAGTATCTCCAAAATTAGTGTACGCATATCGGTCAAAAATAGCTGCTCCTGATTGGTCTCTTTGGATTTTAGCATCTACAAAATCTTGAACATCAAGGTTCATTTCATTAATAGAAGGCCAAATATCCATTGGTGAAGTAGCATTTTTATCGGTCAATTGTAGGGAAGATTCGTATTCGTAGTAATTATCTGAATTATCACTACCAAAACGGATAAAGAACTTAGTGGTTTCATCGTACACACCTTGGTCTCTCAAATTATTAGAATGAGCATGGACGAAGAGTTTTAGTTTACCAAACCTACGCATATCTAAGTTGGTATTTTTAAATACCCCTCTTGCTTCATTTTTAAGATTTCTTGCTCTGAGGTAGAGTGATGCTTCGTTCTGTCTTTCTGCCCCTGCAGGCCCACTGAGTACTTGTCTTACAATTCCTGGTGGCAATACATATGGAGGCTGATTGAGTCCATTTTCTTCTAAATTTACAGAACCTACTTCAAAATTCATATTCTGATCACTCGGCTGTCCTGTTCCTTCAGAATTGGAGGGAATACTAAAGCTAGCGATGTTATTGGTGTACTTTCTCCAGTCAGAACGCACGAGGTCAAAAGTACCCAGACGAATGGTAGATGCCTGATTAAACCCTGTGAGAAGGAGCCTTGCATATCTTACATTATTTAAAATAGAAGGGTCTGCATCTCCGGCATTGTTCACGAAATTCATTACAGGAATTCTCACCAAATACCAATTTACATTACTGGTATTTCCATTCATGAAAGTAACAGGAACGGTTTTTACATCTACTATATGATTATTGCTATTGGTATTGAGACTAGCTTGGTCTAATCGGATTTCGTATTGATTATAATTCTCTGATTGGTCTAAATTATAATCCCTATTTATATCTTCTGCATCGGGAGTTTGTGAGGCTACCTCTAAGGAATTGCTTTTAGAGTTGCCTTCTGGATTTCGGAAGTACTTGTATCGTTGTGAAATAGAAGTACTTTGTGTACCTTGAAATTGATTAGAAAGGTAGAAAACGAAATCATCACTGGCGGGGTCTGAATTTCCTGTAACAGGATTTACGAAATCGGTATTAAATTTCAAGGCTTCCCCTGCCGCATCTAGTCCGTCATAGCCTAAATCTTGAGCCGTTCTCTCATCTCCTTCTGAAGAGAAAGCATATACGATAGGAGGCTGTTTAGGCTGATTTCCCCAGTTGGTGGTAGTGGTAGTAGCGGGTTGAGAGTTAGTAGGTAAGCCATTTTCATATTGGAGCTGACCGTCTTTGAGTACATCTTCAGAGACATTTCCTAGTTGTAATAGAAGCCGAGGATTTGGCCCCAGCTGTTTGCCATCTGCATAAGGGTCCATCATCCAAAATTCTACATATTCTATGTTAGATTGGATAAAATTAGACACATTTACAGAACGCATCAGCCCTCCCCATCGGTTTTCTGGAGCTTCTACATTAGGGTTTACATTATAAGGTCCTCTTTCTTGAGGGAAGTAAGCAAGGTCTAGGGTATTGGTAAATACTTGTTCTCCTGCTACTAAATCTCGGGTATTAAATAACTCCTGAACTCTCACTCTTCGGGATGCGTGGTTAGATACCGCATTGGCATCTATTCCTTGGGGGGCTGTTCCTCCTACGCCGTAAAATCTCGGGTCTATAAAATACCATGACAGTAGCCCTCTTCCGTAGCCACTTTGTAGATTATCATTTTGTCCTGCTCCTGAGAATATAGGGTCATTTTGATTTTTTTCAGGTTTGGAAGCCAGTGCCCAAGCATTCGGTTCTTTGAGTGAAATTCTTGAGGTAGTCTGTTCAAAATCATCAATATAAGATTCATTATTACTAGCATCATTAAGCCCTGGAAGGAGATATGCGGCTTCCATTTTAAAATCAATATTAGATTCTGCTTCGGTATTGATGAATGGGATTTTATCGGTCCATCGGGTAAGGAATGGAGCTTTATTATTGTACAAAATATTTATTCCCGCCATGGAATTATTGACCGCTTCTTGCCCGAAGTTCACTTTTTGAGTCAAAGGAATTTCGGAATAATTCACAAAAGTTCCTCCAAGTATGAATTTATCTGAAAAACGGTGTTCTACATTGGCTCCTAAAAATCGTTTTCTCTGTGTATTAAAGGTAAGCTGATTTTCTAACGAGATATTAATGGCTTGTCCAGATTGTCTTATTCTTTCATTGATGATATTCACCTGCCCTAGCATGTAGTTCACGGTATAGTCCACACCTTCTACCAGTTCTATACCGTTGGCGGTTACTTTTACAGAGCCTTGAGGTACATTGATAGCACCGAGAGGGATGCCTTGTCCTTGGGAACCCTTATATCTGCCCTCAATGGTGTAACGCTGTGCCAGATTAGATTGGGTAGCTATTTGTTTTTGCTGTTCGTATAAGTCTTTAAAAACATATTGACTGTTAGAAGTTCCCAAAACGGACTCCATAAAGCTTCCAAAAGGCTGTGCTTTGGTAAACATGATTTTTCCTTCTTCAGGACGAATGGTAATATTAGGAACGAAGTCAAAAATACCGTCCCCCAATGTTCCACCATTATCCTGAATGTCATTATGTAGATTCAGCCTATCCCAGTTAAGAAGTTTAAGGAGATTAATATCTTTTACGGGTGTATCTGGTAAGTAATTGAGTTTACCCCCTGACTTAGGATCACGGTAATACACATTGAGCATGAAATTTTCTGCATCAATTTGCATTCCGTCCAATGAATAGACATTTTTCATCATCAGATTCCACATCGGAGAGGAAGTCTTTACATTGGTATTGGGCTTTAAAACTTTAGTAATCAATACTGGACTTTCTTCTGAAAATTCCCCCACTTTATACACTTGGTTAGAGCCATTCATAGTGTAGGAATAAGAAACTGCCAGCAGCTGATTATCATTTAATCTTTGATTCAGAGATAGATACCCTAGCTGAGGATTAAATTTATATTCATTTTCACTAAGCCTTCTGGCTTTTCTATTGAAAATAAAATGCTCTCCATCTTGATAAGTTTCTGTAGCTCCTGATGCCACAGGAAGATTTTGTCCATTAATGAGGTTATAGGCAGAATTTACATCTCTAATTCCTGCTCCTAATCCGTCTATGGTAGCGTAAATATTAGATTGTGCATTATCAGGTGTGCCCGTAGCTCCTTCACCCAAATCTCGGATACCGATGATGGACTTTTGTGTAGTGAGGCTAGAGTTTCCTTGGTCTAGTACCCAAACTTCTATTCTATTGATATTAATGGTAGAGTTAATGACAGGGTAGTTTTGCAATGCCGAATCATAATTGTTTAGGAAGTAATGTCCAATGAAATAGTGCTGATTATCTTCATAATCCACTGCATTAAGTTTAAACGAGTTCATTACGCCTCCGCCTTGTACGGTAATATTTCTCGCCTCGCCTCTCTGCTGAGAAAGAACGATGGAGCCAAAAGTTTTTCCAGCTTGGAAATCGGTTTTAATACCGAAGAGCGATTCTGAACCACGGATGAGATTGGTAGAGAGGGGCATATTGATATTTCCTAGCTCCACCTTTTTAATGAAACGGTCTTCCCCGCCCGTAGTTATATCATTCAGTCCCTTATTTTGTAGATCTTTCCATGTACCTTTGGCTTGCCAAGCGAGGTTCATTCTGTTCTCAAAGGCAAAACCACTTTGGGTGTCATAGTTGGCTCTAAGCTGCAAATTTTCGCCCACCTTTCCTAAAAGTCCCAGCTGGATTCTTTGTTCAATGTCAAAAGCAAAAGAAGTTCTATTTTGAGGAAGAATGAGCGGATTATCTATTTTCTGATACAGTCCACCGAGGTCAAAAGATGCAAAACCCGAAGGAATGATTTCTATTTTGTTTCCTCCAAAGATGGTTTCAAAAATTTTATTCCGAACATTGAGTGTAGGGATAAGTCCTCTTTGTTTCTGTTCTTTTTTATTTTTTCTAAAAAGTGCACTGTACTGTTCTGATTTTTCACGGTAGTAGTCCTTAGACATTTTAGACATCCTGAATCTTTGGTATTCCTGTGGAGTCATCACCATAGGTGTTCCAGAGATGAGGTCTCCTATTTTAGGATACACGAAATACATTCCTATTTTAATATCATAGAATGCTTCGTAGGTGGTAGGGTCAGGAAGCTGGAGTTCTTTTTTGATTACTACATCATTATTAGGCGATTCCTGAGCATGAATATTCGCCATAGGAAGCCAAAACATGAAAGCGGCAATCTTAGTATATGGAATGGTTTTCAGTCGCACTTTAAATACTTTTTAATATTTGCTTTACGAGTTCTTCCACCGAGATTTCAGGTGAAGATTTTATTATTTTATCCGCAATTTTTTCGCTCATTTTCTTGGTGATGCCCAATACTTCTAATGCCACTACGGCCTCTTGTTTCACTCTGTTATTGGCAAGGGTAGTGGTGGATTCTGCTATTTCAACATTAAATTTCAAGACTTTATCTCTGAGGTCGATAATGATTCTTTCAGCTGTTTTTGCCCCTATACCTTTAGCTTTTTGAAGGATGACACTTTGTCCATTAGAAATTGCTTGAACTATTTCTACATTAGTAAGCGAAGACAATAATATCAATGCCGAACTGGCTCCTACTCCATTGACCGAGATAAGCAAGTTAAATAGTTCCTTTTCTTCTTGGCTAAAAAAACCATACAGTGGATGAGCATCTTCACGAATCAGCTGCTGAATAAAAAGATGAACCGTCTGTCCCAATACGAGTTTTTGGGAAGTTTGTAAACTCATATTTACACCATAGCCTACACCATTAACATCTATAATGGCGAGGGTAGGATGAAGTTCTTGTACAATACCTTTGAGTGAAAAAATCATTTTCCGAAATTACAAAAAAAATATTTTTGGCAAAGGAAAAAAGTGCTTTTATGTAAAAAAAATATAATTATAGGCTATAAAAAAAGGAAATATCGGTTGGTTAAAAGTATAGTTTTTATTATTTTTGTCCTATGGAGGATTCTTACTTAGACAAAGGCAGAAGAAAGCAGCTGGTGGCTTATTTGGAAGAAAAAATAGGCATCAAAGATGAATTGGTGCTTAGTGCCATGAATGCTGTCCCAAGGCATTTTTTTTTGGAAAGTATTTTTTCTCAATTCGCATACGAAGACAGGGCATTTCCTATTGCCTCTGGACAAACTATCTCTCATCCTTCTACCGTAGCAGAACAAAGTGAATTACTCTGTGCCCAGAAAGGGGAGAAAATATTAGAAATAGGCACAGGATGTGGATACCAAACAGCCGTTTTGATTCATATGGGGCTAAAAGTGTATACTATAGAGAGACAAAAAGAGCTCTATAATTTTTCCAAAAAAATACTGTCTATTATGAATCTATCCCCTGAATTTCAATTTTTTGGAGATGGTTTTTTAGGACTTCCAGCTTATGCTCCTTTTGATAAAATATTGGTTACTTGTGGAGCTTCTATTTTGCCTGTAGAATTGTTAAAACAACTGAAGGTAGGGGGAATAATGGTCATCCCATTAGGGAAAGGAAACGAACAAATTCTCTATCGTTTTACTAAAAAATCAGATACTGAAATAGAAAAGGAAGACTTTGGACTATACTCTTTTGTACCGATGCTAGGAAATACTCAAATGTAATGATAAAAATCTATTTCTTACCATACATCAATAGGTATTCATTTGTACTTCTTTATCTTTGTTGTGTAAAATTATCAAAGATAAAAACTATACTATAAAATAGATAGAATTTATTATCTGTAATAAAAAAAACATTAACATCGTCAAATATAAACACTATGAATTTAAAAAGTAGCATTAAAAAAGCCATATTTTTATCAATTTTATTTTCAGTGTCTAGCATTTCCGCACAAGAGCAACCTAAACCTGTTAAAAACCCACCTGTATCTACGGAATTTTTGGTGAGCAACAGAGGTGTTGCCTTTCAGATGACCACTATCAAAAAGCTACAAAGCGTACCCAAATTAGGTTTATTTGGAGTAACCAATATACTCGGGGAATGGGATAATAAAAACATCAAAGACTATATGATTCAGGCCAATGTGTCTTATCAAGTGGTAAAAGGAGTGGATGTGATTGCAGGATTTCAAGCAACTCCTCCAGGCGGATTTCGTCCTTCGGCGGGGATTATCTATTCCTATGCCAAGCCCGATTTGTTATTTGTAGTGAATCCTCGTATAGATTTGACCAAAAACGGAACTTTTGAAACTTTCTCATTGGTAGAATACCGACCTAAAATCAATGACAACTGGCGTTATTACAGTCGTTTACAAGGGGTTTATGTGCAGACTACCGATTTTGAACACCACGCCAGAAGTTATATAATGGCGAGATTAGGCGTTATTTATAAGGATATTAATTTCGGACTAGGAACCAATTTGGATTGGTATGGTCCCGCAAAAAAATACCACGGCAGTGTGGGTGTTTTCGTAGGAGCTGCCTTATTTTAAGAGATATTTTTTTTTATAAAATATTCAATATCAACACATTTATTGTTTCAATAAAAAAACTAAAAATCAGATGATGATATAAATTGTCTGATTTTTTTAAAAAATATTTGGTTTATAAAATAAACTTATTTATCTTTGCGTCATCAAAGAGAAAGAAATATTTTTTTTGAAAACTTAGTTTGTAAAATAAACTAAATCAAAAATCAGATAATCAATAATATAAATATAAAAAAATGAACACAACAGAACCAAACGCTTACAGAAAAGCAGAAAAACGAGTAAAGAAACTCAAAAAATTCTACCATCATTTGGCGACTTATGTCGTAGTCAATGCCTTCCTTGTCGGACTGAATCTCTATCAAAATCCCAATCATTTATGGTGTTTGTGGGTGATTTTCGGCTGGGGTATTGGGCTGGTTTCGCACGCTTTTAAAGTATTTGCCCCTAATATTTTCTTTGGAAAAAATTGGGAAGAACGCAAAATCAAAGAGTTGATGGAGAAAGAGGAAAAATAATATTTTTTTACAATTTTACTTTACAAAATAAACTAATTTATAAACAATAAATACAATGAATAGAAATTTTAGAAACATCGTTTTTGCTGTGGTTTGCTCATTTCTTGCAATCAATACACAAGCTCAAAGTACACAACAATCTGAAATTCAGACAATAGAAAATCAGTCTTCGCTCAATGGCATTCAACAACAAATAGAAACCGCTTTAGGCGAGGCTTTTACGACCAAAAATGGACTTCCGTTAGAAAATTTGGAAAAACAGCTTTCTGAAAATAAGGAAAATAGCCAATGGAATTTGTATTGGAAATCTTATTTGAATTTTTATCAAACCATTTTCTATTTGAAAACAGATAACAAAGAAAAAGCGAGTGAATACAATCAAAAAAGCATTGATATTCTGCAAGATAAGAAAAATAAAAACGCCGAAGAATATGCCCTATTAGCCAATAATTTGAGTTTATCGTTTGTTTTTATGAAAAATCAGATGGAAGCGATGCAGATTGATGCCAAAATTCGTGAAAATCTGCAAAAAGGCTTTCGTTTGGAAAAAGAAAATCCGCGTTTGTACTATGTGGAAGGCAATTATGACACCAATATTCCCAAGCAATACGGCGGTGGCAAAAAGGCAGAAACTTCACTTTTAAAAGCCATTTCACTCCCTGAACCGAACCAAAATTCCGAACATTTACCTACTTGGGGAAAAAGGGAAGCCTATCAAAGTCTTTTGAAATGGTACTCTTCTGAAAATCAGAAAGAAAAAGCTGACGAGTTGCAGAAAAAATTCCAATCAGAATTTCCTGAAAAATAAAACTTAAACAGATATTATTTATAACTTTATGAAAACACTACTCTTTATATTTAATTTACTTATTTTCAGTTTTGTACAAGCCCAACAAGACAGCCTCCAAATCAATCAATTGGAAGAGGTTATCATCGTGAAAAAAGACCCGATTTCCGAAAAATTTGCGGTAAAAAAACTCAATTCGTTGGATATTTATTTCAATCCTGCTGCCAACGCCGACCCGCTCAAAGCCATTACCACACTTCCTGCTTCCACTAATACAGATGAGAGTGCTAACCCTTCGCTTAGAGGCGGAAGTCCCTATAGGTCAAGGGTTTATCTCAACGGTTCTCCTGTGTTAAATCCCGTGCGTTTCAGTCGGAATGATGGCTTGGGAAATTTTTCACTTTTCAATACTGAACTTATTGATAAACAATATGTTTATTCGAGTAATCCACCTTTGAATTTCGGTAATTCAAGTGCAGGATTGGTGGAAATAGAAACTAAAACCCAGCCTATTAGCGAATTTACACAACTTTCTTTGGCTCTTTCCAATATTGGACTGATGCGAAATCAGAAACTCGGTAAAAACAATTTTACGCAAATTTACACCAATTATCAGTTTAGTGATGCTATTATCGGGTTGAACAGAAAAAGTTTAGACCAACTGCACCATTTTTCCACTTTCGATTTGGGAGCAAACACACATCTAAAAATCAATAAAACCCTGTCTTTCAATACATTTAATTATTTTATTGATGAAAAATATTCGGTTTTGAATCGTTCTTTGAATTTTTTAGGCGATGTTGAAGCCTTCAAAAAACGCTTTTTTTCAGTGAATAATTTGGATTATTTTACGCAGAAAACGAAAATTCGTTGGGCTTCGATGGTAGATTTTTCCCACTCGGAATTCAAATTTGGAAACATTGATTCCAAAGTGAAAAATATTCAGTTTTTCAATGGTTTGAGCTTTAAAACTCAGTTTTCGAGAGCATTTAGTATGCAATACGGTGTAGATGCTTCGGTATTTCGCTATCATTACAATGAAGTTTTACCGCAATTTTATTTCAGTTTAAAGCCTGAAAGTCCGACTTTTACCAATCAAAAAACAACTGACTTTTTTTATGTAGAACCTTATGTGTATGCCAATTATTCACCTAATAATCAGTGGAATTTTTCATCGGCTTTGCGGAAAAATATTTTTCTTCACAAAAACACCGAAAGTTTTACAAGTTACCAATTTTCAGCCAATTACACGCCAAATAACGAGCATCGGTTGATTTTCAGTGCAGGAAAATACCACAGCTATACTACACCAAATTATATTATTCGCAATTTCAATACGCTGAGCAGTCATCAAATTGCTTTGGATTATTCTTTTGAAAATGAGAAATTTAACATTTCTACATCAGTATATTTCAAAGCAGATAAAGGCGATATTGTAACCAATCATTACGAGCAATTTGATAAAACACAAACCTTTGGAAGTGAGGCTTCTGTGGATTTTAAATTGAATCATCAATTTTCTTTTTCAATATCGAATACTTTTCTAAATCAGAAGTATGCTATTGGAAATCAAAAATATAACACGCCTTTAAACTTAAAATATTTTATCAAGTCGCAACTAATTTACAAAAATCCGAAATGGTTTACGGCTTCGTTGGTTTTTGCCACGCGTCCGGGAAATCGTTTTACTCCTGTGCAGTCGGCAGTTTTTAATCCACAAGCCAATGATTTTCAACCGATTTTCGGCGATTGGTATTCCGCTGAAATGCCTCATTATAAACGCTTGGATTTTTCAGCAAACCGACTTTTCTTCATTGGAAAAACTGCTGTGATTGGTTTTGTTTCAGTTAATAACTTACTGAATTTCAATAATTCTGCTTCGGTGTATTACAATTCGAATTACACAAATTTACATTACAACCACCTCCAAAAACGGATTTTCTATTTTGGAACGATGGTGCGGTTTTGATTTATAAAATAAATTAAATTAAATTATATTTGTAACCTATTTAAAACTCAATAAAAATGGAACAATTACAACCTAATGATAGCCTAAAAATCATTCAAGAGGTTATCAATCAACGCAAACAAAAGTACGAACAAAACGGATTTTTCTTTATCTTTTGGGGCGTACTCATTATGTTAGCAGGAACTATACATTTCCTGATGTATCAATTTGATTTTCATTTCAATAAATCGGGACTCGTGTGGCTTATTTTGATGCCTTTGGGATTTATTTTTACCTTTATTGCCAAAATGCGAGAAGGCATAAAAGCCGAAAAACAAGGCAAAAGCATCGACTGGATGGGCTGGCTTTGGCTCGTAGCGGGAATAGGTGCAATGGTGGGCGGATTTACACAATCTTCCAAGTGGATTATTGTACTGATATACCTACCTTTTGCAATGGCTTCTCTGGCAACGGCATTACAGCTGAAAAACCGACTTTGGATAGGTACCTCGCTTATCTCTTTTATATTGGTTTACAGTACTTTGTTTATCAATTATGGATATTACACCATTTTGATGACCGTGGTTTTGGCAGCCTTGTTGTTTTTAATTCCAGGAATTCAGTTGCATTCGGATTATAAAAAACGAATCTTCTCGTAAGGAACGGATATTTTTAACACATTGATTATAATGAAATTACAAGCGGACGAGATGTGTCTCGTCCCTACGGTGAATAAAAAACAAAAACAATGAAAAATATATTTCTATGTTCCTCTTTTAGTGAGGTAGCTTCTATTTTCGAAACATTTGCAGGAGCCGAAAATAAAGGAAAAACAATCACTTTTATCGCTACAGCAAGTTTAGTGGAAGAGGTTACCTTTTATGTAGATACTGCAAAAAAGACCTTTGAAAAAATGGGATTTATCATTGATGAGTTGGAAATTTCCACCGCAAAATATTCTGAAATTAAAGAAAAAATTCAGCAAAACGATTTCATTTATATTTCTGGAGGGAATACATTTTTTCTTCTTCAAGAGTTGAAAAAATCGGGTGCAGATACCATCATTATCGAGGAAATTAAGAAAGGAAAAACCTATATAGGAGAATCGGCGGGTTCTATGGTGCTTTCATCTAATATTGAATATGTTACCCTAATGGACGATGTAGCAAAAGCCCCCGAATTACAATCTTTTGTAGGCTTAGATGTTATTGATTTTTACCCTGTACCTCATTACACCAATTTTCCATTTGTAGAAGCAGTAGAAACCATCATTTCAGAATTTGGAAAAAAAATAGATTTGTGTCCGATAACCAATTCACAAGCAATTATCATTGACGAAGAAAACAAAGAAATAAAAACCGTATAAATCAAGTGATGTTTAAAAATTTAAATCCTCTTTTGCATTCGCAGTTACGATTGTCGATCATGTCGCTTTTGGTTTCGGAAGAAAAAGCAGATTTCAATCGGATAAAAGAAGTTACTCAAGCTAGTTCGGGCAATATCAGTGTACAGATAGCTAAACTGGAAAAAGCGGGATACATCAGCGTAACCAAATCATTTAAAGATAATTATCCAAATACGGAACTCACTCTTACCACCCAAGGCTTAGAAGCCTTTGAGGAATATATAGAGGCGTTGAAGGGGTATTTTTCATCCAAGTAGGTAACAATTTTTATTCCGCAGTGAAAAAGTGGAAAACTAAATAAACATTTAAGAAAAGAATGATAAGCCCTATGATCCAAACCATTATTTTAAGCCAAAAGGCATTGGCAAAACTTCCCATTTTGGAGGAGTCATTGGTAAATTGTATCAACGGGAAAACAGCGAACGGCAACTGTAAAGAGAGTATTACTTGAGACCAAATTAATAGTTCTGCAGTTCCTTTTTCCCCAGCAAATAGGGTAACAAAAAATGCAGGAATAACAGCAATAAGTCTTGTAATCATTCTTCTGAGCCATGGTTTGATTTTCAAATTAAGAAAACCTTCCATCACTATTTGTCCTGCCAGTGTACCTGTAAGCGTGGAGTTTTGTCCCGATGCTAAAAGTGCTACCGCAAAAGCTATCCCAGCTAATGAAGTTCCTAATAGCGGTTCTAGCATCTGATGGGCATCTCCTATATCTGCAATGTCTGAATAGGGGGTGCCGTGGAAAGTAGCCGCAGCCAGAATAAGTATCGCAGCATTAATAAAAAATGCCAATAATAAAGATAATGTACTATCTAATGACGCGAATTTTATTGCTTCCTTTTTCCCTTTTTCAGTTCTTTGGTACGCTCTGGTTTGGACTATACTACTATGTAAATATAGGTTATGAGGCATCACCGTAGCACCCAAAATACCTACAGCAATGAAAAGCATCTGAGGGTTTTCAATAATTTCTTTTTTAGGAATAAATCCACTGAGTAAATCCTGAACATTAGGCTGAGCAATCAATACTTCATACGCAAAACAAGCCAATACTAAAAAGACTAATGATGCGATAAAAACTTCCAACCATCGGAAGCCTCTCTTTTGAAGCATTAGGATGATAAATACATCTATAATGGTAATGATGACACCATAAGTAAGGGGTACACCGAAAAGTAAATTTAGTGCAATGGCCGTACCGATGACTTCGGCTAAATCCATAGCTGCAATGGCTATTTCGCAAAAAAGCCATAGAACGAAATTAACAGGTTTAGAATAATGCCCTCTACACGCTTGTGCTAAATCTCTTTCCGTAGCAATACCTAATTTTACAGATAGATGCTGAAGAATGATAGCAAAAAAATTAGAAAGCAAAATAACGAAAAGAAGAGTATAGCCAAATTTAGCTCCCCCCTCTATATCTGTTGCCCAATTTCCGGGGTCCATATATCCCACAGAAATCATGAGACCAGGACCGAAAAAAGCAAAAAACTTCCTCCAAAAGCCAGCGTTTTGAGGGACTTTTACCGTAGAAAAAGATTCAGCTAGAGAATTACTTTCTCTTTCATATCTCCATGACATGTACGCTTTGTTTTTTTGCAAATGTATTTATTTTTAATTCATTATACAAAGAAAAACAAGAAAAAGTTAGTCTTTTATTTTAGTAAAAATAAGGCTTGCCAAACTTTTAGCCATAGTTACTATACAGAATAATCCTTATCTTAGCATGATGAAAGATAAAAAAACATTTGTAGTACTTTCAGGTGCGGGAATATCTGCGGAGAGTGGTATTTCTACCTTCAGAGATGCCAATGGACTTTGGGAAAATCATTCTATAGAAGAAGTGGCATCTATAGAGGGATTTAATAAAAATCCCGCCTTAGTTTTAGATTTTTATAATCAGAGAAGAGCACAGCTTTTTTCAGTAGCTCCCAATGAGGCACATCATCTTCTGGTAACATTAGAAGAGGATTTTGATGTAAAGATTATTACCCAAAATGTAGATGACCTCCACGAAAGGGCGGGCTCTACCCAAGTACTCCATTTGCATGGTGAATTGAGAAAAGTGAGACCCATAGACACCTATTCTCCAGTGATTCCTTGGAAGAAAGATTTACTATTAGGAGATGTAGATGAAAGAGGAGTACAGCTAAGGCCGCACATCGTATGGTTTGGTGAGGAAGTTCCTATGATGGAAATAGCCATGGAATGGGCAGCACAAGCAGATTATTTCTTAGTAATAGGCACCTCATTGCAGGTATATCCAGCTGCTGGACTTATTCATTTCGTGCCAGAACATGCAAAAGTGTTTAGCATCAATCCCGATGAAAATTATATGACACACAAATATGCCATTCATTTTTCAGAGATTGCTTCTGTAGGAATGAAGAAAATGATAGCATCGATAAAAAAAGCAGAATGAGTCTCATTACTCATACTGCTCTAAATAATATCTGAACTCAAAACCTTCGGTTTCTTCATCGGCTTGTTCTAAAGTGTTTATGAGATCTTCAAAAATTTCCAATTGATCTACACTGAGTTCTATGAGTTCCATCCTCATCGGTAGTTCTATGTGTGCAGTAAGAACATCCCAAAGTGCATCTAGATTATCACCAAAATACTCGGGAAGAGAAACTTCTTTTTTTAAAGCAGAATAAAAATCTTCTTCTGAGCCTATTTCTGAAAAATCAATTTGAACGGTTTTCATTGGAGTAATTTATTGTTTTATAAAAGTTTTATAATGATTTTTTGTGAGCCATACCTCACCTGATTTTGTATAAATAACACGGTCTTGTTTTCTGTAGCCACAGGTAACATTCACATCTGCTTCATAGTATATTTTTTCTTTCGGAAGTTTTCTTTCACGGTTATAAAACCTATTTCCGCCAATGGCTCTATTAGGAATTGCCTCACAAATATTGCCTTTAGCAGGATTCCATCCTAATCTTTTAGCTTCTTCCTTGGTGAGATAATAGTGGGGAAGTTTACCTTCTTTTTTAATATAAGGAATGATCACTTTTTCATCGGTCAGTGCTCTAATATCCTTTGCTTTAGATGATGAATTGATTCCTCTTTGTAGTGTAGTATCGGGTACGAAATTTTGTAACACCATCCATGATACGAGTATCAAAAGAATAATGAACAGTCCATTTTTTTTCATAATGATTAGGTTTTGAAAGATTAAAAGACGGTATTAACCATACGCTCTAAAGCATCTATTTCCATTCCTCTGGTATCTCACAGATGGGGATAGGGTTAATTTTATGCTGAGCCGCTTTGTGCATTCGGGAGAAAATTTTATAGACCTCCAATGCTCTTCCTGTATAGTCTTTTTCCGTTTTCGTTCCCCATGCTTTTTGAATTTCTTCCAGTTCGGGATAAGTGGCTCCTATTTGGTCTTCATCCGTTCTTTCGCCATCCCAAAGTCCATCGGTAGGAATGGCATTTTGGATAGATGAAGGAAGTTCTAAAGCCTTTGCTAGTGCATACACCTCTGTTTTGTAAAGGTCTGCAATAGGGGAAACATCCACGCCGCCATCTCCATATTTGGTAAAAAATCCTATGCCGAAATCTTCCACTTTATTCCCCGTGCCACATACCAAAAGCCCATGGATTTGCCCATAATAATACAGCGTAGTCATCCGAAGTCTACTTCGTGTATTTGCCAGTGCCAATGATTGATTGGGATATTCTGCCGTATCCAAAACACGAACTAAACTTTCAAACGGTTCGTTCAAATCTACTGATATGCCTTGTACATTGGGAAATTTTTCTTCTAAAAACCGAATATGCTCTAATGCTCTATTTTTCTGCTGAACTTCTTGTCTGATGGGCATTTCTAAAGCTAATACTTTCAGTCCCGTCATGGCACAAAGCGTAGAAACCACCCCAGAATCTACCCCGCCTGAAATTCCTATCACATAGCCATTCACATTAGAGTTCTGGGCGTAATCTTTCAGCCAATGAACGATGTGGCGAATAATTTTGTCTGTTTGCATTTACTACAGTTAGATGTTTTTTTACAATTTTATATCTTGAATGGCGTTGAAATCTCTAATAATTTCATCAAAGACCTCTTGAACAGTCATCACTTTATCTATCATAGCAGAAACTTGTCCTATTTCTAATTCCCCATATTCCAAATCTCCTTCGAACATTCCTCTCTTAGCTTTGGCTCTGCCTAAAATTTCTTTGAGTTTTTCTATATTTTTCCCTTCGGTATAAACAGATTCTAAATCATGAAAAAGTTGATTTTTCACCATTCTCACCGGAGCTAATTCTTTTAAAGTCAGCTGAGTATCTCCTTCATTTAGCATAGTGATTTTTTCTTTCCATACGGGGGAGGCACTTGCTTCTTCGGTAGCAGCAAATCTAGAACCGATTTGTACGCCATCTGCACCCAGTACCATTGCAGCTTTCATCTGAGCCCCGAATCCTATTCCTCCTGCGGCAATGAGTGGCGTAGAGATATGCTTTTTCACATTGGGAATGAGTACCATTGTCGTGGTTTCATCTCTCCCATTGTGTCCTCCTGCTTCAAAACCTTCCGCCACAATGGCATCTACTCCTGCTTCTTCACATTTCATAGCAAATTTAGTAGAAGAAACTACATGGGCTACTTTAAGTCCTTCTTTCTGGAACATTTCAGTATAAGTTTTAGGATTTCCCGCAGAGGTAAAAACGATCTTTACTTGTTCTTCCAAAATAATTTGAATAATTTCTTCTAAATTAGGGTAGAGCATGGGGATATTCACGCCGAACGGCTTATCTGTAGCTGCTTTACATTTTTGGATATTTTCTCTGAGAATATCAGGATACATGCTTCCTGCTCCAATGAGTCCTAAGCCACCCGCATTAGAGACCGCTGATGCTAATCTCCATCCTGAATGCCAAATCATTCCACCTTGGATAATAGGATAATGGACATTAAATAATGCTGTAATTCTGTTTTTCATTTTTCTTAATTATTGAGTAACATAGTCGGTAAGGTATTCAAACTGTGGGGTGAGCTGACCATTTTCACAGATGGTACCTCTTTGTAAAATTCCACTTTTATCTCCATCAAAAAATGCGGGTATTACTTCCTTTAAAAACATTTCGGCAAAACCTTGACTAGCATCTCTTGGTAATTCACAAGGCAAATTATCCACTGCCATCACTGCAATAGATGAATGATCAGCAGTTACTTTTATTACTTTATGCTCCTTCGGAGAATAGCCATATATAGGATCTGCAATGGTAGAGGGCTGTAGGGTAGAGGCAATAGGGCCATCTATGTCACAAGAAATATCTGCAATGACAGAGATATTATTATCCTCTTTTTTTAGCATCTCTTGTGTTAAAATATACGGAGAACCTGTCTTATAAAAATGCCCTGCGATAAATATATCTGCCACTTTTGTGAATTTTTCAAAATCAGATTCGTAAGCGTCTGGATGTGATATAAAATCATTATTATCACTTGGCTTACCATCCTTTCTTCGGTAATAGTCTGCCAAATCTATATGGGTATATACAGGCTCTTCATACTCATTATTAAGGAAATCTTCTTTAGAAATCTGTTTCATATTCATACCATCAAGCATTTCCTTTGCACCATAGCCCACTTTTCCAAATCCTGTAAGCACTACTTTGATAGGTGGGAGATTGAGTTTTTTTAGTTCCTCTATCAAATCTTTTTGAGAGTAGAGATGTTCTGCTTTAGGCATGCTGTAGAGCTGATGTTTCACACCATAGGTAATAAAACCATTATAAGCCCCTACAATCCCCGCATATCTCCCAAATCCTATTAACCGGGTACCCTTTTCATCTACCAATGTTTCATGATCTATTAGGCGAATATTTTTTTCTAAACATGCCTGAAGTAATTTTTTATTGTAAGGCTGTTCTTTAATGGTATGGGAAAAGAAAAGGTAAGTTTTATTCGGAATTAAATTTTCGATAGGAACTTCTTTTACTCCGAGTAGTATATCACAGTCTTGTAAGTCATCACTCACCTCAAATCCTCTGGCGATATACTCTTCATCTTTGAAAATACGAATAGGAGACGCTTCTACTTTAAAAGAGGCTTGGGGATAATTTTGACGAAATTGTTCCAATACTTCAGGGGTAAAAACCACTCTTTTATCTGGTGGTTTTTTTCCTTCTCTTATAATTCCAAACTTCATACTTTTACTTTTTTATAGTTACCCAACAAAGATAGCGATTATTTAGAGATGTATTATATGTTTTTAGAAGTGAGAAATTAGAAATTAGAAGTTGTACAATGTACAAAGTATGATGTACAATGATTTTAGAGGTGGGAAATTAGAAATTAGAAGTTGTATAATGTACAGAGTATGATGTACTATGATTTTAGAAGTTGGAAATTAGAATTTGGAAGTTAGAAAACTATTCGCTAAAAACCAGTCGCCCTCATCCTACTGCGTGTACTGACTCCATCGGAGTTAAATGTATATGGTAATAACCATTTTTGTTATGCGACCCCGATAAGGGGCCATATGTGATATAAAATAATATTCCATGCTATAAACATCTGACCTCTACGAGGTCAAAGATTCATAAAGCACTTTACCAAAGTCTTAGAAACTTTGGCAAAGTACGAGAGAGAAAGTTTTTAAAGGTGAATTGCTAAAAGCTATAAGCCATTGGTTAATCGGTCATCCGCTTACCGCTAATAGCCTTTTATTTTTTCCTCTATAAATTTTGCTGTTCTAGAATTTTTATTTTTTATCAAATCTTCGGGAGTGCCACAGAAAACAATTTCGCCACCATATTTTCCCGCTTCAGGACCAATGTCTATAATCCAATCGGCACATTTAATAATATCCGGCTGATGTTCAATAACAATCACAGAATGCCCAAGCTGAATCAATGCTTGTAATGATTTTATCAACTTCTGAATGTCATGAAAATGCAATCCCGTAGATGGTTCGTCAAAAACAAAAAGCGTTTTTTCTGCAGAATTTCCTTTCACCAAAAATGAAGCCAGCTTCACCCTTTGTGCTTCACCCCCAGAAAGCGTAGAAGAACTTTGTCCCAACTGTAAATATCCCAGTCCTACATCTTGTAAAGGCAGGAGCTTAGCTACTATTTTATCTTCTTTATTATGACTAAAAAAAGTAATGGCTTCATCTACCGTCATCTGAAGAATATCAGAAATGCTTTTATCATCGTATTTTACATCTAATATTTCCTTTTGAAACCTTGTTCCGTTACATGCTTCACAGATAAGCTCTATATCTGCCATAAACTGCATAGAAACGGTAGTTACTCCTTCTCCTTTGCACACATCACATCTCCCTCCATCTACATTAAATGAAAAATGTTTAGGTTTAAGCCCCATGGATTTTGCCAATTTCTGTTTGGAAAAAATGTCTCGGATATCGTCATAGGCTTTGAGATAAGTAACAGGGTTAGAACGAGAGGATTTTCCTATGGGGTTTTGGTCTATTAGCTCTATGTTTTGAATGATTTTTTTTGGAAAGGTAACGCTATCATAATCTGTTTTTTGCCCTGCCATTCCCAGCTGAATTCGGATTTCATTCACCAATATTTCCTTCATCAGTGTAGATTTTCCAGAACCCGATACGCCCGTAATCACCGTAAGGCATTCCAAAGGAACATCTACGGAAATATTCTTCAGGTTATTATGTCTCGCTCCCCTGATTTCTATAAAAGCACTAGGTTTACGCCTTACCTTGGGTACTTCTATCTGTAGTCTTCCTGTAAGATATTTAGAGGTGAGGGTATCCGCATTACGGAGTTGTTCAAAATCTCCCGCAAAAACCAGTTCGCCTCCTAAAAAACCTGCTTCGGGACCAATGTCTATGATGTAATCTGCAGCTCTCATCACATCTTCATCATGTTCCACTACGATAACCGTATTGCCTAAATCTCTAAGATTTTTAAGCACTTGTATCAGATTTTCGGTATCCCGAGAATGAAGTCCTATGCTGGGTTCATCCAAAATATAGATAGAACCTACCAGTGAACTTCCAAGGCTGGTAGCAAGATTAATCCGCTGGCTTTCTCCTCCAGAAAGCGTATTACTGGCACGGTTAAGCGTAAGATATCCTAACCCTACTTTCAGCAAAAACTCTAAGCGTGAGGTGATTTCATAAAGCAATCTTTTGGCAATTTTTTCTTCATGTTCCTCCAACTTAAGATTCTGAATCAGAGGGAGCAACTCATTGAGTGGTAGCTCTATCATGCTCTGCATGGTATGACCATCTATTTTTACATTTTCGGTCTCTTTTCTTAGCCTAAGCCCTTCACAGTCTGGGCATTTGGTTTTTCCTCTATATCTGGAAAGTAATATTCTGTACTGAATTTTGTATAGATTTTCCTCCAGCATTGTAAAAAAATTCTGAATAGATGCAGATTTTTTATCTTTCCCTTTCCATAATAGTACTTTCTGTTCCTTGGTAAGTTCAAAATAGGGCCTATGAATAGGAAAATCTTTATTGGTACGGATGAATTCTTTCTTCCATTCACGCATTGTTTCTCCTTTCCATGGGGCTACAGCATCTTCAAAGAGGGTAAGTCCCTTGTTCGGAATGACCAAATCTTCATCGATGCCAATGATTTTTCCGTATCCTTCACAGGTAGGACAAGCACCATAAGGATTATTAAAACTGAAAAAATGGATTGTAGGTTCTAGAAATGTGATACCGTCTTGCTCAAATTTATTAGAAAAATGGATTTCTTCATTGGTTTCAGTGTCTCTTAATATACACGCCCCATGCCCCTCATAAAAAGCCATCTGTATGCTGTCTGCCAGACGCTGCTCAAACTGCTCATCTTCTTCATATTGAAAACGGTCTATCACGAGACGAAAAACCATCTCCGCTGTAGGTTCAAATCCAAAGTCTTCTAAATCCTGTATTTGTGCAATGTTTCCACTAATTTCTAACCGTGTAAAGCCTGAAACTTTTAAAGTATTGAGCGTAGTTTTCCATTCATCTATCACCATGGAAAGGGGTGCCAAAATCAGGAAACTCCTTTCCGTATTTTTTCTTAAATAGTCCACCACATCTGTTACGGAATTTTTTTTCACTTCCTGCCCTGAGATAGGGGAAAAAGTTCGTCCTATCCTTGCGAAGAGCAGTTTCAGATAATCATAAATCTCTGTGGTAGTGCCTACTGTGGAACGAGGATTAGAAGAAATTACTTTCTGCTGAATGGCAATAGATGGTGCTAAACCTTTGATATCATCTATTTTCGGTTTTTCTAATTTACCCAAAAATTGTCTTGCATAAGAACTGAGACTTTCCACATACCTGCGTTGCCCTTCTGCATAAATGGTATCAAAAGCCAAGGAAGATTTTCCTGACCCCGAAACCCCAGTAATGACCACTAATTTATTTTTAGGAATCAGTACATCTATATTTTTAAGATTATTGAGATGAGCGTTTTTTACAAAAAGTTGTTTTTTGATATCAATGCTTTGATTGTGGTTCATAGGGTAATTAAAAAAGCAAATTTACTGAGATTATTTGGATTTTCCTATATTTCAGAGAGGGTATATATTAGAGAATTCTTAGAAAATAAAGCTTAGAAAGTACCCATAAAAAGGATGTAATAAGTACTGTCTTTACTCATGGAACAAAAAATGATAGGTAAAATGTGCCTTAATTTTTCTCCGTAAGATATTTCCAATATCGTTTGGGAAGATGCTGTAAATGGAGCTTGGTATTCTTTCGTTCTTGGATGTTGGTTTTTTCAAAATAGCTTTTCCAAAGCCGTTGGTATGCTTTTTCAGAGGTATGCAATTGGTTTTTAAGCTCTGCCATTACCGATAGTTGTTCTGGTGTAAAGTACAGGAATATTACTTCTTTTGTATTGTAATTCATCGCATATTGGCGTTTGACATCTAAAATCATCCATGGCTGATCTGCATACCTTTTGACAAAAAAATGTTTAATTAAAGGAAGTACATCGAAATCAGGCTCTATTTCTGCAAAATAATAACCATTTTCCATTTGCTGAAAACGAACAAAGGCTTTCATTCTATGGCTTTCTCGGATAACTTTTTTTTCTATTTGTAAGATTTCCAGTATGGTGTTATCCACAATATCATTAAAAATTGCTTTACTTTCGGTATGAATACACTTATTGAGAAGCTCTAAAAACAACTGATTTTTTCTAGAATCTTCGTACAAATACAGCTTAATGAGCTTTGACATTCCAGATTTAGATAATTTTTTTTCAAAAAAAGTGAGTATCCGTTGGGCTTTATTTTCCTGAGTAATGACTTGATGTACCTTAGAAAATAATTCTTCTTGATAGTGGTGATTTTCAATGATTTTAGGAGCATCAAAACGATATTCTACCGCTTCAAAAAGTGCTGTAAGCAATCCTTCAAAACTTCCGTCATAGACCAGCTGTGTCATCTGAAAACAAATTAGGAATGGTGAGTTGTACAGTTTTATATTTTGATTGAGAACCTTTTATAAGTAAATTTCTGAGATGATGGCTATCAAGTGACCTAGTAAAGCTGCGTGTCTCTTCCAAATCAATAAAATATTTGGCACGATTGGTAGCCGCTCCCATTTTTTTTAAATGTTCTAATCTCACAGTCTGAAACTTTCTTGCTTTTAATATTTTCATTACCGTTTTTATGCCCAAACCTGGAACTCTGAGGAGCATTTCTTTAGAAGCCGATTGGATATTTACTGGAAAAAGATGACTATTCCGAACTGCCCATGCTACTTTCGGGTCAAGCTCCAAATCTAAAAACGGGTGAGAAACATCTAAAATTTCATCGGCATCGAATCCATAAAACCGCATCAGCCAATCTGCTTGATACAGCCTATGCTCACGCAATGCAGGCACCGGTGTATGAATAGAAGGTAGTCTGGCATCGGTAGTAATAGGTACATAACCAGAGTAATATACTCTCTTCATGGTGTGTTTATTATAGAAATAATCTGCAACCTTTATGATTTTCAGGTCTGTATCATTACTTGCTCCCACAATGAGCTGGGTAGATTGTCCTGCAGGGGCAAACTTAGGAGTAGATTTAATAATTTTTATTTCGTCCTTTGTTTGTTGTAATTTATTGGATATGAAAGAAATAGGTTTTATCATGTCCTCATGTGATTTCTCTGGTGCCAAAAGTTTCAGTCCTTCAGCCGATGGAATTTCAAGGTTAATGGAAAGTCTATCAGCATAGCGTCCTGCTTCTTGGATGAGTTCATCACTTGCTCCGGGAATAGTTTTAAGATGTATATAACCGAAAAATTTTTGCTCTTGGCGTAATTTTTTAGCGATTAGTACCAGTCTTTCCATGGTATAATCAGGATTTTTAAAAATCCCCGAACTAAGAAAAAGCCCTTCTATATAATTTCTGCGGTAAAAGCTCATGGTGAGATCCACCACTTCATCTACGGTAAAAGCAGCTCTTTTGATATCATTACTCCGCCTAGAAACGCAGTATGCACAGTCATAGATACAGTGGTTAGTCAGTAAAATTTTGAGCAAAGAGACACATCTGCCATCCTCAGTATAGGTATGACAAATGCCCGAAGCGGAGCTATTACCTACGCCTCCTTCATTTTTGCGTTTTCCACCACTTGATGAGCAAGAGACATCGTATTTAGCAGCGTCAGCAAGGATTTCTAATTTTTCTTTGATTCTATCAAAATTCATATCACCTAAAAAATCATGAGGCTAATTTAGTTTTTTTCATGGGATATTCATGAGACAAATTTTATACCTTATTTTTCATAAAATGTACTTATACAAAATAAAAACATATTTTTTATCCCAAAAAAATAACCAATACCATCAGAGACTTCAAAAGTAAGTGATTTTCTGATCATGTTAATATGATTCATTGAAATCATTTGGGCTTTTTTCAAAATAAAATTTCCCTTTTTTCAGTATCTTCGCAAAAATTTTACCTCAATGAAATTCAAAGCAATATTGTTTGATATGGATGGCGTGATAGTGGATACTGAGCCACTCCACAGGAAAGCCTATTTTAAAATGTTTGAAGAGATGAACCTCCATGTTTCCGAAGAGATGTATGCTACTTTTACGGGAGCTTCTACTCAGAAGGTTTGTACTCGATTGATAGAGCATTTTGGGCTTCATCACTCATGGGAAGATTTGGCTTCTATAAAAAGAAACTATTTCAAACATTATTTTGATCATGACCCTGATTTTGATCTCATTCCAGGGGTAAGAGCACTTATAGAGCATTATTATAACGCAGGGCTAAAATTGGTCTTAGCCTCTTCGGCACACATCAATACCATTAATTGGGTATTTGAGAAATTTGGTTTAGAAAAATATTTTGTGGGAAAAATATCCGGTGCGGACTTAAAGGAATCTAAACCTCATCCTGAAATTTTTGAAATAGCTGCACAAATAGCTGGAGAAGACAGGGAAAACTGTATGGTAATAGAAGATTCTACCAATGGCATAAAAGCCGCTAATGCAGCAGGAATCTTTGTAGTAGCTTTTACCAGTCCACATACCAGCCAACAAGATTATTCTACCGCTAATAAAATCATCCATGATTATAGGGAAATTTATACCGAACAATTGCTATTGTGGTAATGTGTTTTTTTTATAAAAATGATTATTATTTCAAAAAAAATAGTATATTTGACTATCTAATACAGAACTCATGAAAAAAATTGCATTATTATTGGGATTAACATTCGGAACATTTGCATTTGCTCAATCTTCAAATTTGGCTTTACTGAATGGACACTTATCTTCTAGTCAATTCATCAATCATCTGAAAGCATCTAAAGCTAAGTTAAATGCTGTATCAAAAACAAATTTTGAAGGCATGGAAATACAGAAATATACTGCAAAAAATGTATCTTATGATGCTATTTCTCTAGCAAAACTCAATATACAGAATGGACTTTCTGCTGATCAGCCCGTGATGGTCAATGGTAAAAAAATTACGGATACTTCTATTTTGGTAGTGATGGATGGTTTTAATGTATTAAAAACAGAAATGATAGATGGACAAAAAGTTGTAATCCTTGCTATCGAAAATAAATAGAAATTTACTCTGAATACATAAAATCTCAGAGCGTTCTGAGATTTTTTTGTATCATAAAACCGAAATAAAATTACTCTATTTCAATATTTTATCTAATAACTATTGTTATGAATAAGTCTCATAAATCTATTGCTGGTTATCACCTTCTCATGATTCTTTCTTCTGTAGATCATGTTTTTTCTCCTAGTGAGGAGCAAAAAATCCAAGAATATCTAGCAGAAAATTTTGCGTTCAAATTCGTGATAGAAAATGAACTAGAAGTGATACAGACACTTCAGCCCGAAGCATGGAAAGATCATTTTGAGTTTCATGCCCGCTGCTTCTTAGAAGATTCTACTCTTGAGGAGCGAAAAAGATTTGTAGATTTTGCCAAAACACTCATAAAATTAGACGCAGAAGTTACCGATAGAGAGCATAAATTTTATACTTTACTCAAGTATTTATGGAAGTTAAATTAAACAAATAACCATTAGTCTTTACTAATGGTTATTTATTTTTATCGTTATCCTCTTAGTTCAGCGTTGTGCTTTTCAGTGAAAACCTTGATGAGTTGATTCATAATTTCACCGATTTCCTTCTCATCCATCGTTTTTTCTGGATTTAGAATTTCAAAACTCATGGCGTATGATTTTTTACCTTGCGGAAGGTTTTTACCTTCATACACATCAAAAAGATTGATGTCTTTGATAAATGGTGATGGAATATCTTTTGCCGATTCATATAATGCGGAATAAGGTAGAGAAGCATCTACTAATAAGGCTAAATCTCTTCTTACACTATTGAATTTTGGGATATCTTGGAATTTAAAATTATCTTTACTTCTCAGAGCATCTATAGCATCTATTTCTAATTCAGCATAAAAGACTTCTTGCTCCACATCGTATTTCTTGGCATAAGGAGAAGCTACTTTCCCTATCATGCCTATCTTTTGATTCCCCGTCCAAAGTGCCAAAGCATCAGAAAATCTTTCATCTTTTTCTGGTTTTTCTGTCCATTGGATTCCGGTACTTTGCAGAATGTTTTTTATATGCCCTTTCAGATAGAAAAAATCTGTTGCTGACTGCTGCATTTTCCAGTTTTCAGGCACCGCTCTTCCAGAAGTAAGTAAAGCTATTTGCTTTCTCTCTTCGTATTTTTCTTTCTTAAAATAAATTTTTCCGAATTCAAAAAATTTGATATCAGGATTTTTTCTATTAATATTATACGCAGTATTTTGGAGCAATCCTTCCAAAAGTGATTGTCTCATATAGGCGAGTTCTCCTGAAAGCGGATTGAGGAGTTTTACCGCATTTTCTTCAGATGAAAGGGTAGTAAGGGAATTATTCATTACCTCAAAAAAACCTTGACTTTGTAGTAGCGTAGCCCATTTGTTCTCCATCGCATCGCGGTCATTAAGGTGGAGCTTTACAGGGGTAAAAGCTATTTTTTTAGGGGCATCTATTTTATTGTACCCATAGATTCTAAGAATTTCTTCTATTACATCTATTTCTCTGGTAACATCTACCCTATAAGGTGCTACGGTAAGTTCTAAACCATTGGGGATTTCATTCAGAATTTCAATGTCTAAAAGTCTTAAAATTTCTTTTATTTTTTCTCGGTGAATGGTAATCCCTAAGATTTGATCTAAAACAGAATATCTAAAAATAATATTTTTAGGCTGAATTTTTTCGGGGTAATATTCTACAATATTTTCTGCTAAGTTTCCGCCTGTAATTTCTGTAATAAGCTGGATAGCGTGAATTAGAGCGTTTCTACAAATGGTAGGGTCAGTACCTCTCTCGTATCGGAAAGATGCATCTGTATTGAGTCCGTGAAATTTTGCTGCTTTTCTTACAGATACTGCATCAAAATAAGCACTCTCCAAGAAAATGGATTGGGTGTCTGAAGATACGGATGAGTTTTTTCCACCTAAAACACCTGCTAAGGCTAAAAAGTTTTTCTCACCATCTAAAATCATGATTTCTTCTCCATTGGCTTTTCTCTCAATACCATCCAAGGTTTCAAACAAAGTTCCTTCTGGAAGACTTCCTACTGTAATACCGTTACCTTTAATTTTATTGGCATCGAAGGCATGCATCGGTTGGCCAAAAGCATGAAGAATATAATTAGTAGCATCTACTACATTATTTATCGGTTGAAGTCCGATGGCGAGAAGATAATTTTTCAGCCACTGTGGAGACTCTTTTACCGTAATATTTTCTATGTATGCACCAGCATATCGAGGGCATTTTTCACGATTTTCAATCGTCAAAGTATAAGTATTATCTTTCTGAACTTCTACTTTGGGAGTGTCTGGTTTCAGTAGGGTAGAAGCTATGCCATTGGTTTGGAGATAAGCATGTAAATCTCTTGCCACTCCGTAGTGAGACATGGCATCGGTTCTATTCGGTGTAAGTCCTATTTCATATACTTGGTCTTCCACCACAGCAATGTATTCAGAAAGCGGTTTACCTGCTTCATAGCCTTCTGGAAGCACCATAATGCCATCATTTCCTTTTCCTACTCCTATTTCTACTTCGGAACAAATCATTCCTTGAGATTTTTCTCCTCTTAGTTTTGTTGCTTTGATTTCGAAAAAGTTTCCATCTGGAGTATAGATTTTTGTACCTACGGTAGCTACCGGCACGGTTTGTCCAGCGGCTACATTAGGGGCACCACAAACTATTTGTAGTACTTCACTCCCTATATTTACTGTGGTACATTTCAGTTTATCTGCGTTCGGGTGTTTTTCGCAGGTGAGTATTTTACCTACCACTATCCCTTTTAGAGCACCTTTAATGCTCTCAAAAGTTTCTACACCTTCTACTTCTAGACCAATGTCTGTAAGGTATTCTGCTACTTTTTCATTTTTAATTTCAGTGGAAATAAACTTTCTCAGCCACGCATTTGAAATCTTCATAATGGAAATTTTTCTTTTTTTATTCTCTCCGATGAGTATCGGAAATTTTAGATGGCAAATATCGTGAATTTTGGTGGAATAAAAAAGAAACCATCTCCCGAAGGAAATGGTTTCGCTAAAGAAAATAGATGAATAAAATAAATGGGTATTTAGTGAGAAATACTGTTGATTTAATCTAATGCACTGAGTAAGTCCACACTATTTACACTTGCCCAAGCTCCTTTCGGAAGTGTTACTTTGTTTACATTGGCATTGGTAAAAGTAAAAGGATGAGCTACTGTCCAGTTGGCATTCGTGGCATATCCCCAAGTATAGAGGTGGTCTGAATTGGTATGGAAAGTAGGTTCTACTTTAATTTTCTGTTTTGTAGCTTGGTTATCATTTGTGGTTTTATCTTGGATAAGTACAGCATAAGCCTTTTGAGTTCCGGTATTTTTATATCCACTGATGTACACATTTTTAAAGATTCCCGAGCCTTGTTTTTTAAATTGTATCGCTGAAATTTCAGGCGAATTAGGAACTTCAGGCTGGGTATTGTCTTTACGGATAAGTGTAATATTTTCTATTTTGGGTGGAGTGTTATCTATGTTTCCAGAGGCTTCTATTTCCATTCCGAAATTTCCTGTTACCGTTTGTAGAGCAAACCAATTTTTATTATGCTGTCCTTGCCATGCGTCTTGCCAATCAAAAGAATCGTCATAATTTCCGTATGCCACGAGGTTAGTAGCACTTGCTGTTCCTCCGAAGAACTCAAAACCATCATCAGTACCTTTGTAGGCCACAAGGTTTTCTAGTTTAGTACCCGTTCCTACGGAGTAGAATGTAAAAGTATTGGTTTCAGAAGTACCGTCACCTATTTTCTTTCCGGCATACTCCACACGCACGAATTTCAGTTCTCCCGAACTATGATTGGCATCATTTCCTCCGTAGGTAATATTATTTCCGTCTTCAGAAACGGCAGTAGTATTTCCATTCAGTGCCTTAATAGGAGCATTTCCATAGAGGGTAATTCCTCCCCAGTCTCCTGCTGCTGGTGTATTTCTTCCTGAGGTGAATACGATGGGCTCATCTGCAGTTCCTGTGGCATAAATTTTACCATCTTGGAGAATAACCAGCGAGCTGGAAATAGTAGGCGAAGCTTTAAATACAGCTCCTGGTTCTATAAAAAGCCTCCCTCCACCATATACTTTTACTACGCCTTCTAAAGTATATTCACCTTTTTTGATGACGAGGTCACTGGTAATATTTCCTTTCAGTGTTCCCGAACCGCTAAGGATATTGGCATGGGTGTTGGCGGTTTCTGTCCCCCCTTCCATACCGTCATGGATATTAAAGGTACAAGAGGTGGTGGTAAGTATCAAAGCCGCTATGGCTACGATTTTCAATACTGATTTTTTCATTTTTTTATTTAATTTTTTATTTTGTATAATCTTTTGGCAATTTTGGTTTAATATCGCTTTTTCCTTGCTTGATGTCGCTTTTTCCTTGCTTAAGGTTACTTTTTCCTTGCTTGATGTCGCTTTTCCTTTGCTTAAGGTTACTTTTCCCTTGCTTGATGTCACTTTTCCTTTGCTTAAGGTTACTTTTCCCTTGCTTGATGTCGCTTTTCCCTTGCTTAAGGTTACTTTTCTCCTGCTTCATATTGTTTCTCACTTCTACAAAATCATTGTACTTTATACTTTGTACATGGTACAAATTCACTTCTACAATCATTGTACTTTATACTTTGTACATGGTACATAGAAGCATAGCATTAATTGGCTAAAAAGTATATCCTACGGAGAGATTGAGTCCTATTCCTCTATAATAATCGGTATAGGTATTGGTCTGATTAGGATTTTCTAAGGGTAGGTAATTATCTGTCCCGAGGAGAATTTCGTATTTAGCGTTCAGCATATTTTTCACTCCGAATTTGATATTCCAATGCTTGTTCAGTTGCTCTTGATATACCAAATCCAGCTGATGGTAAGGCTGTTCCAAAAGGCTATCCGTACCCGCTACTCCCACGATGAAAATCTTAGGACCAGAAACATTATAGATAAGAGAAACGGTTCTTTTTTGGTGGTTAGTATTTTTGGTTTCGTATTTCAGGTCGGCATTAATGGTGTAAGGGGCAGCACCTTGTAATCCTCTCTTTTTAAGGTCGGCTAGTGCTACAGATTCAGGTTTCTCCATTTTGAGCTGGAGGTTACTCCTTTCCACATTGGTGTACATAAAAGTGGCATTGGCACCAAGGGAGAAATGATTAAGAGCTTCAGAGATTCGTCCTAAATTCAAAATACCTTCTAGCTCCACCCCTACAATTGTAGCTTTTTTAGCATTGAAAAAACTCACTACCGTACCTCCACTGAAAGCGGAAGGCTCAAAAGACCTTTCTATTGCGTTTTTAATTTGTTTACCAAAGAGGTTTACTGCCATCATTTCTTTAGAAGTAGGGAAGTACTCCCATTTGAAGTCAAGATTGATATTCTGGCTGTTTTGGATATCTGCATTTCCTTTAATGTTTTCATTATCAGGATTTACATAGGTGATGGGCATGGTCTCTATCAGCACAGGTCTGGTTACTGTGGTACTGGCAGAAAATCTGAGATTATGCTGATGATTGAGTGCTTTTTTTATCGCCAAAGAGGGAAGGATGAAATCTTTATCCTTGATTAAATTAATGGTATTGGACTGTCCTGGCATTCGGTAACGGATAAGAGACATGTCTTTCTCATAACGCCCCCCGAGGAGAATGTCCCAAGAATCATTGGGCTTAATATTCAGGAGTGCATAGCCAGCACCTACGCCTTGATACATATTACTCAGGAAGTTATAAGGGTCTGATTCTTCTATATAAGTAAGATTTCCTTGCTGTATATCGGTAAAAATTTGGGAATCTAAACGATTTTTGTGGATGATGAACCCTTGCCCTGTTACTTTAGGTCTAGCGAAGATAAATCGGTAAGAGTTTTTTCTAGCATCCATGAATCCGTTATAGCCCAAGGTAAGCTGAATAGGGTAGTCCTTTTTATCGCCCTTGTTTCCGAGGTTAAGCTGATACTCCGCAAATGCTGAACTGTAAAATTTAGAATTCACATCTAAATACTGACGGATAAGGTTATTCCCACCATAAGCCATATAAATTTGGTCATGTTCTAGCATATTTCCGAATTGGTCTTGCCTACTTCCCTCCATTATTTTTCTATCGGGCTGAGCGTAGTTATTAATTACATAGCTTATTCCTCCTTTTATAGTATGTCTATGATTGATTTTGTGTGAAGCGGTAAGCTGTAGGTTAATAAATCTAGAAATATCCATCTGATTGACACGGAAAAAACCAAGGTCTTTCTTTTGTGTTTCATAGTTTCTATAGCCGTAAAAATCTTCTATGATATTATCCGCATTTTGTAAGAAAATGGCATTCAGAGCAATATTGGTTCCTCTTTTTTTGTATGCCAATCCCATGAGTGCAGATGTTTCTACACTATAATTATATTGTTTTCTTAGTAGGTCATTATTCAGATAGATGGTATTTCCTAAATTGAGAAATTGATTTTTAGCTCCTTCTTTATAGCTGTAATTACTGCTTTGGTTCAGTGAAAATAAAAATCTTAGATTTCCCATTTTTTGAGCAGTGGTAAAGCTCATTCCAGTATTGGGAAGTGCACGAATAGGACTTACATTCCAGCCGTCTTTAAAAGCGTTTGCTGCCTCTTGGGCGGTGAACTGATATGCCTGTGGACGAACATTTCTGATGAGTGCTGGCAACCTTCTGTCTTCAGCATTTAGCCCTGTATAGCCTTTCATGCCTGTAGCACCTTCAGAGATGAGGAAGTTTTTCCTGAAAGTACTGATGCTATTGCCTCCGATAGAGAATTCTACTTTGGTAAATGGTTTATCAATGGTCAGCGTCTCTACATCAAAGGTGGCACCAGCAAAATCACCATAAAGATTGGCATTAAAAGATTTATAAATATTCAGTTTACCTACTACATCGGTAGGAAATTGTCTGAGGGCAACTATTTTTTGGAAAGGGTTATTAGAAGGCGTTCCCAAACCATTTACTAGTAAATAATTGTACCTCTCTTCTAGCCCTCTTACGAAAAGTCCTCTGCCTTCTACTGTAGTAATTCCTGTAACTTTGGTAAGCCCTTGCTCTACATTAGAAACTCCTTTTCTGCTGATTTCTTCGGCACTTACGGCTTGTTTTTGGATGGTGGCTTTTTTTTGTTCTACTAAAACCGCCGTTTCCGTTTTTTTATTATTTGTACCTTGGATAACTATATCGCTGATTTTAGATTCTTTCCGAATAGTATCTTGTACCGTTTGTGAAAAAAACATAGCATTGGAACTGATAAGAAATAGAGCACCAATACTTAATTTGCTTATTCTCATTTTTTTCGATTAAAAATTTTGTTCGGTGCAAATGTAGGATAGCCATGTGCTAAACTCCATTTCGTATTTTTTAAATAAACATTAAAGATTTGTTACAAAATCATTTTAATATTAAGAAAATGTAAAATCTTTATAAAAGCCTTTTATTACAGCATTTTTTTTATACTTTTGATGAGATAATTGAAACCTGATGAATAATAAAAAAATACTTTTAATAGATGATGAGCAAGATATTATAGAGATATTGAGCTACAATTTAGAAAAAGAAGGCTACACTGTGTATTCTGCTAATAATGGAGTGGATGGAATAAAAAAAGCAAAAGAAATTCTTCCAGACCTTATTCTTCTAGATGTAATGATGCCCGAAAAAGATGGAATAGAAACATGCCAAGACCTAAGACAAATTCCAGAGCTTAAAAAGACGCTCATCGTATTCCTTTCGGCTCGTGGGGAGGAGTTTTCTCAGCTAGCGGGTTTCCAAGCAGGGGCTAATGATTACATAGTAAAAGTAATTAAGCCTAAAATTCTTATTTCTAAAATCAATGCATTACTACAGCTTACTTCACAGGTTTCCTCGGAAAGTGCTATCATTAATGTAAATAATCTTATCATTGATAAAAATAATTTTAAAGTAACTCAAAATGGAGTGTCTCATCTTTTACCCAAAAAAGAATTTGATTTACTTTTTCTTTTAGCTTCTAATACAGATAAGGTGTTCAAAAGAGAAGAAATCTTGGAAAAAGTTTGGGGCAATGAAGTGGTAGTAGGGGAGCGAACTATAGATGTCCATATCCGTCGTCTCCGAGAAAAATTGGGCATTGATTCTATCCAAACGCTCAAAGGAATAGGGTATAAATTAGTAATTTAAAGTTTATATACTATTGGAGATGAACAAATTTACACTTTCCGCAGCGGCACTTTTTACGGTAGCTATTTGTGCTACAGCAGTGGTTTTTCATTTTTATTATGAATCTTTTACAGATAGGTCTTTTTATTTCTATCTCACCATTGCGGTAGTGGTGTTATTTTTTGTCATTTTCAATTATTATCTCATGGATTTTTTATTAAAATTCTATAGCAAAAAACAAATTCAGCAGATTAAAACCCTCCTCCCAGAAGAGTACAGCGTAGATGGTAATGATGAGGTGAATTTTGTAAAATTTGGTGAAAAAGTATATGAAATTAACCAAAGAAATGCTATAGAAATAGATACCATGAAAGCTATGGAAGGCTATAGGAAAGAATATATAGGTAATGTATCTCACGAGCTAAAAACACCACTTTTCTCTATTCAAGGGTATGTAGAAACCCTGATGGATGGCGGAGTAGAAAATCTTACCATTCGTGATAAATATTTAGAGAGAATAGAGAAATCTGTAGAGCGATTACTCAGCATTGTGAAAGATTTAGACATGATTAGCCAATTTGAGTCAGGGGAAATTCAGCTACAGTATTCTATTTTTGATATTCACGAGTTGGCAGTAGAGGTTTCGGAAATATTAGACCTTGAAGCACAGAAAAAAGGAGCTCAAATAGTGATAGAAACGGTTACTACTCCAGTCATGGTAAAAGCGGATAAACAAAAAATAGCACAAGTACTTACCAATCTTATATCCAATGCTATTTACTATGCTAATAGAGATAATGCATTGATTACTATTGGAATAGGATATCTGAAAAATAAAGTGGTAGTACAAATCATTGATAATGGTATGGGAATAAAACCCGAAGCACTCCCAAGAATATTCGAAAGATTTTATCGTGTGGAGAGTTCTCGCAGTCGCCGTGAGGGGGGCTCAGGGCTAGGGCTTGCTATTGTAAAGCATATTATGGAGGCTCATCAGCAAAAAATATTGGTGGAAAGTACTTATTTAGAAAATACCATTTTTACTTTTTTCTTAGAAAGGAAATAAATGATTTTAGAAGTGAGAAATTGGAGATTAGAAATTAGAATTTGTACTATGTACAATGTATAAAGTACAATGATTATAGAAGTGAATTTGTGCTATGTATAAAGTACAATGATTATAGAAGTGAGAAACAATATTGAGTAGGGGAAATACAATATTAAGCCAAAAGCCAATTACTCTTCGCTATTATTGCCTACAACTTGCTAAAAATCAAGTGATTATACTATATAAAAAACAAATGGTTATTTTATACCTTAATATTCAAAATTAAAATCCCTCTTTCCAGACTTCACGCTGCAAGAGGGATGTTTTTTTATTCTAATGAAAGTGAATCTTTATGATTTTATTTTACAAATTGTAGAGGGTATTTTACATTAGAGTAATTACTTAAATCAGCTCTTAGAGAGCCTACCAAAAGTTTTGCACTGATGGCAATGGGGATATGATTTTTATCATTAGATACCCACATGGTTACTCCTTCTTTTTCTTTAAAAACTCTACCACTTTTTACCAATGGTATAATTTTCAGACATTTGATTTTACCAAATTTGGTAGAAATAGTCTCTGTCCCTACCACTCGAATTTGAAAAGGAAAGAGTTCATCATCTATCCATACATTGATATTTTTTATACTTCCTACTTTTAAATCTTGCTCCCCCATACTTCTTAGGTAATAAAAAGCAGAAAGCATATCCTGAACTCCTTTTACGGTTTTAATTTGTTTAGGAGAAGAGTTCTCCAATACATTTTTTAATGTCAATGTAGTAGAATCATGGTGAAAAGTAGTTTGTAAATGCTGTTTATAGCTTCCTTCATGTACATTTCTTATGTAGAAAGAAGGTAGCCCTGTACTTAAGTTAATATAACTTTCATAGTGGTCTCTCACTTTAAAGAAAGCATTTACAGCACCTTTAGACCTTCCTTTTCCTATCACATGAAGATGAGGCATTCCTTTATAATGGGTTTCATTAGTGGATAGCGTGGCTTCTCCCGCATTTAAAAAACCATAATGAATCCGATAGGTCAAAGATTCGTTGGTAGAAATATTACCCAACCCTTGAGAATAAAAAAACTGAACAAAACCGAATAATAATAGTATAAAATATCTCATGATAGCTCTTTTGCAAAATGTTTGCCAATTAAAATAAGCATCACCGAATTAAAAAATATGTCATCAAAACTCAATGAGAAAGGAGCAACTATAAAATTTAAAATATGAAAATACTTTTTAAACTTCTGAAAAACCTTATCTTCGCTATAAGAAAAAGAATATGCTGAATAAAAGAAAAATCATCAATGATCCCATACATGGATTCATCAGAATAACGCATGATATAGTGTATGATGTTTTAGAACATTCTTATTTTCAAAGACTTAGACATATAGGACAAACAGGACTTCTCAATCTTATTTTCCCTGGTGCTACGCATACTCGTTTTCATCATGCTTTAGGAGCTATGCACCTAATGTCCAAAGTTTTAGAAACACTTAAAATGAAAGGGGTGATGATTTTTCAGGAAGAAGAAAAAGCAGCACTTTTGGCCATTTTGCTTCATGATATCGGTCATGGACCTTTTTCGCATGCATTAGAAAGTGTATTGATGGAAGACTGGCATCATGAAAATCTCTCTCTATTGCTCATGCATCGGTTAAATAAAGAATTTGGGGGCGAACTTTCTATGGCAATAGAGATGTTTCAAGGAAAATATCCAAGAAAGTTTTTTAATCAATTGGTCTCTTCTCAGCTAGATGTAGATAGACTAGATTACCTTAAAAGAGATAGTTTTTTTACAGGTGTAGCCGAAGGAAATGTAAATACAGAAAGGCTGATTTCTATGCTCAATGTCTATGAAGATGAACTGGTAGTAGATGCCAAAGGAGTTTATTCTGTAGAGCATTTTCTCACCTCCCGAATGTTCATGTATTGGCAGGTATATTATCACAAAACGGCGGCCATGGCAGAAAATTTGTTGGTAAGCATCTTAAAGAGTGCCAAAGCATTGGCATTAGAAAATAAGTTAGAAACAAAGAGTGAGGCTCTGGACTATTTTTTGAAATCCAAGAAAATCATAGAGCCAAGTAGTGAAGACATTAGACAGTTTACAAGATTAGATGACAATGATATTATTGAGGCCATTAAAACATGGAGCAGTCATGAGGATTTTTTATTATCCTACCAGTGTCAATGTATCATCCATAGAAATTTGCCAAAAACGAGTATAGGTACAAAGCCTTTCAGCACAGAGGAAATAGAAATGAAAAAACAACAAGCCATAGCGTTTTTTGGAAAGCAGGAAGCAGAAGAGCTGGTATATGCTTTGGAAAGAAATCTTTTGCCATACAATGCTGTACAGCAACCCATACATATTTTTACGAAAAATCAGGAAATCATTCCATTACACCAATACGAAGGGCATATTCTTACTTCATCTATTACACAGTCTAGTAAAAGGTATGTATTAGTAACTCCCAGAGAACTAGAAAAAAAATAACATCATGAAGAAGACAAGAAAAATTATTATAAGGGTTTTAGCAATAATAATGGCTATCCCAATAGTTTATTTATTGTTAGGTTGGGCTTTACCCAAAATTCCAATAGCTGCTGAAAAAACAGCATCGACCAAAACAGTGGATATATTCTTACTTACTAACGGAGTTCATACGGATATTGTGGTACCTGTAAAACACTCACTTATGGATTGGTCACAAAAAATTCCAGTAGAAAATATCCAGAATAGTAAAGGTACTTTTCCATATTTAGCAATAGGATGGGGAGATAAAGGTTTTTATCTAGACACCCCAGAGTGGAAAGATTTAAAATTTTCCACTGCCTTTAAAGCAGCCTTCTCTCTTAGTGAATCGGCTATGCATTGTACTTATTATCCAACGATGAAAGAAGATGAAAACTGCATTAAAATTCCAGTTACTGAGGAACAATATAAACGATTAATTTCATTCATTGACCATCAATTTGATAAAGATACTTTAGGGCGAAACATACTTATTCCTACTGATGCTGTCTATGGCAATAATGACGCTTTTTATGAAGCCAAAGGGAGCTATAGCTTCTTAATGACCTGCAACACTTGGGCGAATAATGCACTTAAAGCTTGCGGACAAAAAGCTGCACTTTGGACGCCTACTGATTTTGGAATTTTTGACCACTACAAAAAGAAATAATAGCCGTAACAATGAGTTTAGAAATTAGAAATGTTGTCTGTTACTTATAAAATATCAAATTACTAGAGCAAAAAAACTAAAGAATATTCTCATCTGCTGTACTTAATGAAAAAACCAAGCTCAAAGGCTTGGTTTTTCTATTTTATACATTAAATCTAAAGTGCATAATGTCACCATCTTGGACAATGTATTCTTTTCCTTCTACTCCCATTTTCCCTGCTTCTTTTACTTTAGCTTCAGAGCCATAGTTTACGAAGTCATCAAATTTTATCACCTCTGCACGGATGAATCCTTTTTCGAAATCTGTATGGATAACACCCGCTGCCTGAGGAGCTGTCCAGCCTTTCTGAATGGTCCATGCTCTTACTTCTTTTACCCCAGCGGTAAAGTAGGTTTGGAGTTTCAGCAACGCATAGGCTTTTCGAATTAGGCGGTTTACACCGGGTTCTTCTAGACCGAGCTCTTCTAAAAACATTTGTCTCTCCTCATAAGTTTCTAATTCATTAATGTCAGCTTCTATTTGAGCAGCAAGTACCACTACTTCGGCCCCCTCTTTGGCCGCCATCTCCTCAATTTTAGGAATCCATTCATTACCGTTTTTAATGGATTTTTCATCTACATTACATACATAGAGGATGGGTTTTTTAGTCAAAAGGTGCACCTCGTTGATGATAGGCAGTGTAAGGTCATTGGTTTCAAATTCTCTTGCATTTCTACCATCTTCCAAAAATTTCTGGAGTGCCAGAAGGGTTTCATAGGTAAGGATATCCTCTTTTTTCCCTGACTTGATGAATTTCTTCGCTTTATCCACAGCCTTTCCTACGGTCTCTAAATCTTTCAGTTGGAGTTCTATATCAATGATTTCTTTGTCTCTCAGAGGATCCACAGAACCTTCTACATGAACGATGTTTCCATTTTCGAAACAGCGAAGCACATGGATAATAGCTTCACACTCACGGATATTGGCAAGAAACTGATTACCGAGCCCCTCTCCTTTAGAAGCCCCTTTCACTAGCCCTGCAATGTCCACTATCTCTACTACGGCAGGCTGTACTCTTTCTGGCTTTACCAGTTCTTCTAATTTATTCAGTCGAGGATCAGGTACAGATACCGTCCCCAAATTCGGTTCTATGGTACAAAAGGGGTAGTTGGCAGATTGTGCTTTCGCATTACTTAAACAATTAAAAAGAGTGGATTTACCTACATTGGGCAATCCTACAATTCCACATTTCATTGAAGCAAAAATTATTTTGTTAAAAAATATCTTACAAATTTACGAATAAAAGGCGATAATACCATAAGATAATTCTACTTAACTCTAGAATTTTAGAAAAACATATATCCAGCTCATTTTGAATTTTATTTTAACCTGAGTTCGGGATAAGCAAAAGTAAAAAATATTTGCAAAAAAAGGTAATAATTCGTATATCTAGTGTTTTGAAAATTAGATATATAAACCGAATTATTGCCTATGTATTTGAGAGAGCAAGTTACGGATATTTGGTATTGTTAAATTAATATATTTAGGTATTGTTATTCTGATATATTTTATATAATTTAGCGTCATGAAATGTACCAGATGTGAATCGTTAAATAACCTGAGTTCGGGATAAGAAAAATTAAAAAATATTTGCAAAAAAAGGTAATAATTCGTATGTTTAAGGTTTTGAAAGTCAAATATATAAACTGAATTATTACCTATGGATTTGAGAGCTGATGCTGACAAAGGAATTAAAATGTTTGATGGAAACCTATGGGGGGGACTGGCTTTAGCGTATCCGTAAAAAATGATGAAATAATTTGGGAATGAGATAATATTCTTATATGATGGATATTTTTAGAGAATACATTATGCCAGTGGTAGTAACGGGGCTTTCATCCCTAATTGCTGGTTCTATTCGGGAGAAACAAACTGAAAGCTGAGACAGAAACAATAGAAGTGAATAATGATAGCATAGAAATTACCAATGTAGATAAAGTGGTAAGCGTGTATCAGAAAACACTGGATGACTTGGAAAAGCGATATGAGGCTAAATTCCGAGAAATTACGGGACTTTATGAGGAAAAAATAAAGCTCATGCAGGATGAAATCAATAGTCTGAAACGCACAGTAAAAACTCCTTAAAGAGGAAAACCAAGTGCTACGGCAAAGGTTTAAAGAACACAATTTGGAATAAATGGCTTGAGTAACAAAAACACTCTTTAAATGTTCTTTAAAGAGTGTTTGAATTTTGTGATATTTTCCAGCCAAAAATTGGAATCCATACCCTAATTTTTCTTTACATTTGGTTTTGCCGATTATAAAATCACCGCTAAGACCGAGGTGATGAAATGTAAACAAAAACATTCATCGTAGTTTTTAATAGCAAAATTTTTGCCAGTTTTTAAGGGGTCTATAGCTTAATTTTTATAGAAACCATTGCTTCCTATGCCCGTAGTGAAAGTTTTCAAAAGTGTTCCAGCTGCATTATGCACGGAGATGGTGCTATTAGAAGTGAAATTATTCATTTCAGAAATATAAATTTTTTCATCGATGACATTAAACCCATAGATATAAGTAGAAGCATTAGACATGAAGAGTTTAGTAGTACTTACTCCATTGTATTTGAAGATGTTTTTATTAGAGTCAAGGATATAGATGGTGCCATTATCTACGGCTAATTTACTTCCTATTCCTACGGCTCCAGTATTGATTTTTGATATATTACCACTGGATCCTTCTACTCTGAAAATAGCAGTTCCAGCACTTTGTGATGAAGACATTACATACACATCTCCTTGGCTTTCTACCATATCTTTAATCATGCCAGTATGGTTGAGGGTGATGATTTTGTCCACTTCATTGGTCGTAGGGTTGATTCTGCTAATGGTATGTCCTGTAGGTACAGCTACGGAAGTGTTTCCATTATAAACATATTTGGTACCATCGGTTTGCACATAAATATAGTTGGACGCCGATACTATTTTTTCTGATAATCGGTCAAAGGTGATGGTTTTTACCCGATTGTGATTTTGGTCATAAATACCTAATTTGCTGAATGCGTCTTCAGTAGGGTACCATCGGTTTTCTGTTACATAGATATAATTATTAGCAAATGCCATATATCTTGGCTGCTCTGTAGTGGTAATTTCACTTTTCTTTTTCATCGTATAGCGGTCTGTAACGATGATTTTATTAGAATTGTTCATAACCCAATAGGCGTTATTGCCGTGAAAACCAGCAGAATTGAGTACATCTCCCATCGGTTCACCGCCATTGGCTTTAGAGTAGATGTCATTTTCTGTAAAAGAAAGGTCTTTAGAAACAAAGGAAACACCTGAGTTGGGTTTTCCATAATTTCCTTCGTTGGTAATGAAAATTCCGTTTTGGTAATTTCCTGTAGATGAAGTAGCCTCATCTGTTCTACAAGATTGAAGTGTGAGCATGGCACTTGCACCAGCAAGGAACAAAAATTGATTAAGTTTCATATCGTTAAAAATTAAAATTGATAAGCTATTTGTACCGAATAATTTCTCAATGGTAGAGGGTAATAAGCGGTAGTATAATAAATTTGATTAAAAATATTGTTCACTTTTCCTCCTAAAGAAAGGTTTTTTATCATGGAAATCTGTACGCCTAAGTTGGTGATAAAATAGGGTTTTAGTGCTGCGTTTACATCTTCATCTGTAGTGGTATAAGTGCGTCCATTAAAAAGCCCTTGTGCGTAGATATTCCACTGAGGAGCAGAGAAAGAAAGGGTACCCGACGCTTTATGGATGGGGATGTACATATTTTGCAGCTTGGTGTTTACATCTATAGAACGAGTGTAGGCATAGTTGGCTTTCAGTTCTAAGATGTTTTTATGGATTTTCTTTTTGTAAAGAAGATAAATTTCTGAACCATAACTGGTTACTTTATTCATGTTTTTGGGTGCCCAATAGCCTAATTCGGTAGGGGTCCATTGTAATTTGTCTTTAAAGTAGGATAAAAATGGTATGATATCTATCTGGAAATCATTGATTCTAAAACTTTGCATGCTTTCAAACTGCCAAGCGATTTCTGGACGAAGTGCAGGATTTCCCCCGGGCTGCCAGTAGAGGTCATTGAATGAGGGCAGTCTGAAGTTATTAGAAATATTGATATGAGTAGTCCATAGTGGGCTTACTTTTAGCTTATTGCCCAGCGAAAAGAGGAGTGGACTAGAAATATTTTTAATAAAGTTTTTTCTTACAGAGAGTTCCGTAGAATGGGCGTTGGTCCATTTTTTTACGGCTCCAAAGTATGCATATCCCCAGTCTCTTTTGGGGTGAATGATTCCCGAGTTTTTTCCTATTCCTGCATTATGCTGAAATTCTCCCATGATGGAGAGTGATAGTGCAGGCTGCGTAAGGGTGATATGAGATAAGTTTCTTACGATGAGTGTTTTTGCTAATCCGCCACTACTCGGTTCGGTATTTTGAATATTTCCGAAGTAGTTAAATTCATCTTCTATATAGGCCGTAGTGGTCTGGTTTTTAAATCTTTCACCTTGATATTTATAGTTGAGCAGTGTTTTTAGTCCTCCAGTGTGGTATTTAGTAGGTAGAGTAGTGGTGTCAAAAATAGGAAAGTGCTGAGTTCCTTTATGAAATTGTGAATGTATGGTCATTTCATGATGAGGGCTAAATCTGTACCCTGCACTCATGCCGTAGTGAAGCTGATGATACTGCCCATTTCGGTTGATGTATTTTTTCTCAGCAATTTCGTAATCATTATCACTTTGACTGTAAGAGGTGTTTACTTTTACGGAAAACTTTTCGTTCCCGAAGCCTATTTTTACAGCATTGTTACTCGTATTGTAGGAGCCGTATTCAGTGAGAAGAGAGCCATTCCATCCTTTATTGTATGGCAAATCATTATTAAGATGTACACTCGCTCCCATAGCTCCAGAGCCTAAGCGTAAACTCCCTGCACCTATTTTTACTACAATGGTATCATAACTTAAAAGTCCAAGTGTGTTAATGTCTCCTTGCCCTAAAAATAAGGAATTTATCTGGATACCATTCCATAAGAATGCCGTTTGCTGTGCAGAGGTTCCCCTTACCGAAGGCGAAGAAGCCATCCCTCTACCGTTTTCCTTAATGAAAATGGGAGATTGGAATCTGAGGTTTTCAGATAAGTTGGTGGTATTTTTTTGAATTTCAGTGTCTTTTAGGCTAATGATTTTTTGGGATACCAATTGGTTTTCCAGTAGTGGATCACGGATTACTACGGAGTCTATTTTAGTGATTTGCGAGGCATATTCGTTTCCGATGCACAGAGCGAATAGCCAAAAATAATGTTTTTTTGTCATCATTGTATTAGCTTTTCCACCGAAAGCAAAATCAAGTTATCAGATGGAGGTAAGGTCTCCTGGCTTTCGTATTTTTTACGCCTTCCCATTTTCACAGTGGCGGATTGTAAAAAACTTTTTATACGAACTACAGTTGCGGGGACAGCTTATGATTTTCACATAATTCCCTTTTCCTCTATAGGAAGCAAAGATAATGATTTTTGTAAAATAAAATTTTTATTTTTCATTTTGTTATCAGATTGTTTAAATTTTTGTGATAAAAACTAAAAGTTATACAAAAGTTTTTACATCAAAAGTTACTTCATTAACGCATTTATAGATTTTTAACAAGAAATCACGACGCTTCATTTTTATTTTTTTAATGGATATTTGTTGCCCAATGAGATAGTAGCTTTGTTAATAAAACAATAGGGAACAGATACATCTGTTCCCTATTGTTTAAATTTTTTCTAATTTCTAAGCTCTAAATGCTCACTTCTATCAAAAAAATCTCTCCCAAAAGAAGGGGGTGTATTGAGAATTTATTCATCTTCATAATCACTATATTCATCTACAAAGTCATCATCTAAATCACTTTCATTGAACTCATCGTCTAGAAAAGCATCATCCATAAAGCTGGCAAATTTGTTTTTTTGATTTGCCGCTGCTGATTTTTCAGGGGCTTTTAGAGGCACATTTCCAAAACGATATACTGTAATAGGATAATTTACTGCGGGTTTTTCATTATTAATCTCAATGAGTTCACAGAAAAACTCCCATAAATCTAGTAGCCCATACTGAAAATGTGTTTTGTCTCCTACCTTTTCAAAGACTTCTTTAATGTACACATCAGACATGATTTCACCGTCTCCATCTTCGCTCATATCTTCCATTGGGACAGATTTTAGGATGGTGCCATCTTCATCAATGATGTTAAAGGTAGAAAGCTCATCCCCTTGGAGGCTAAAAGCACTTTTAATTCCTAAGTGAAGGTTCCATAGTGTTTGTTTTTCTTTGATTTCTACATCGCGAAAAACATTGTCTTTTGAATCTAAAATAATTCTAATCTTATAAATCATTTCACAAAGCAGTTTTACGGCTGCAAATATAGAATATTTGGGCATAAACACGCTATTTTTTTCAGTCAAATAGTCATTTTTTTAAGCCGTTTTTAGGGTACAAAAGTATATCGGAAAATAAATTATAATTGTGTTATATAAAAAAGTTGCTTTTGTGTTATTGTATTTTATTTTTTTCACGATTATCCTTTTTTTTTATAGAATTATTAAAAAACAGATTTTCGGAAAGAGATTTGTATCTCATGTGAGCAACAATAATTAATTTAAAATTTTATAAAATGGACGAAAAACATTTAAACAAAGCAGAAGGTGTAGTAAACGAAGTAAAGTGGACAGTAAATGACTATGCAGAACGCGTGAAAGACTACATCCGCGAACAAAAAGAGAAAAACGAAGCACCATCTAAAGAAGGTTGGTTAGAAAGAGCAAAAGAAAATATGAAAGACGCTTGGGAAGATACTAAAGATGCTGCTTCAGATGTTTGGGAAAAAACCAAAGATTGGACTGAAGATGTAAAAGCAGAGATAAGAAAAGCAACCAACTAATTTCTCTTGAGTAAAAAAACTTCTGATAATTCAGAGGTTTTTTTATTTGTTTTTTTGGATTTTTCTTACATTTGTGAAAATTTACACAATATGTCGTACGGATTACTTAAAGGAAAAAAAGGAATCATCTTCGGTGCTCTCAATGAGCAATCTATCGCTTGGAAGGTAGCAGAGAAATGCCATCAAGAAGGTGCGGAGTTTATTTTGTCTAATGCTCCTATTGCTATTAGAATGGGAGAGCTCAATGGCTTGGCAGAAAAATGCAATGCTGAGGTCATCGGTGCAGACGCTACTTCTATAGAAGATTTAGAAAAACTTTTTGATGCTGCCATTGCTAAATTTGGAAAAATAGATTTCATACTCCATTCTATCGGGATGTCTGTGAATGTGAGAAAAGGAAAACATTATACCGCTTTAAATTATGATTGGTTAGAAAAAGGATGGGATGTATCTGCGGTTTCTTTCCACAAGGTAATGCGTGTGGCGTATGAAAAAGATGTAATGAATGATTGGGGTTCCATTCTAGGGCTTTCTTATATAGCAGCACAGAGAACATTCCCAGATTATAATGACATGGCAGACAATAAGGCGTATTTGGAGAGTATCGCAAGAACCTTTGGATATTTCTTTGCTGAGAAAAATAAAGTAAGGGTAAATACTATCTCCCAGTCACCTACTATGACTACTGCAGGAAGCGGTGTGAAAGGTTTTGATGCGTTTTTTAATTATGCCGATGATATTTCTCCGTTAGGTAATGCTACTGCTGAGGAGTGTGCAGATTACTGTGTGATGATGTTTAGTGACCTTACTAAAAAAGTAACTATGCAAAATCTGTATCACGATGGCGGATTCAGTAATACGGGTGTTTCCCAAAAAGTAATGGAAAAATACCAAAAATAATTTTTTTTATAATCATAGAAAGTCGTTCTTTTATTTTTTAAAGGGACGGCTTATTTTTTTACCACCAATACGAAATCATCTTCCCCTAATTTATAGCCGAATGAATAAACAAACCTATATTCAGCACCATTTTTATAGGTAACGATATGTGTGAAATAGGTAAATGAAAATCCTAATCTTTCTAATGATGGTTTATTGGTTTTGTATATATTGTCCACAAAAGGAAGTTCTCTGAGAATGCAGAAATTTTTACGAAGAACATCATTTATTTTTCGTAACTCTTGGGTAGATGCTTTTCTTTGTCTGTTATTATAGCTATTTCTACAGCTATCATTACAGAATTTCTTATCGCTTCTTCCCAAAATCTTATCTCCACATTCTAAACAAAATTCCATTTTTAATATGTTTGTATCAAATGTACAAAAAGAATTCGGAAAAAATGGTCTATGAAGAATACTATGCGTTTTTTTTAGAAAAAAACGCAACTCAAATAGAAAAAGAGGTATTGTTGATTTAGTATATTTATCAGGAATATTTAAATTTTCAACTAATTGATAATCAGTTAGATAATATAATCCGTTTTTATCGATAACTACATATATTTAACAATACCGAAAAAGAATATGCGTTAATTGCTTATCTTCGTGCTAAAATAAAATCAAATATGAATGTAATGAAAAGAGCATCGTACATATTGGGCTGTGCCATGGCTTTGTTATCATGTAAAGAAGAGCAATCTGATGAGAAAGTTTCATCAGATAATGCTTGGGCGGTGGAAGAGAATGTTGCTCCTAGAAAAGATACTACTATAGTATATCGCTGGGAAGGAATTGGTACTGAAAACGATGAGGCTACAGTCTATTATTCTGGTGGTAAAATAGTAAGAGGTGAAGCAATGGTATATGGTGCTACAGATAAATCAGATATTCGTTTTGAATTCGAGGATGAAAAAATTATAATTAGTAGAAAAAAATATACGCATAAAAAGAGATCAGAACATGGTAAATCGGATGATATAGAACTTATTTCTAAAATAGAATACCAAACTGACCATCATGGAAACTATTCGGATGGAGATAGAGCAGAAGATGACTTTTATGAAATTTTAAAAAAACAAATACCTTTTGAACTGAAATAAAAAAACGCAACCTTTTTTTGAGGTTGCGTTTTTTTATTAAAATCTAAATCCTAAAGTCAGGTAGAAATTATTCAGGGATTGCTTTACTTCTGAAACCCCATTAGCTTGAGGGTTAATCTCATGAGTGGTAAAAGCAGAATTGCCTTCTAATGTGCTTTCCCAGTACTCTCCGCCCAAAAATACATTTTGATATTGCTGTGTAATATTCTGATAACCTAAGTCAATGGAAAACGAAGCAATATCATAGCCGATACCCAAACCGAATTGTTTCTTGGCACCTTGCAGTACATGAGATGTGTTGGTTTGTGTAATCATGTTATTCGGTTGGTATTGCTTGACTGACATTCCTTTTAGGCCTGAACCTGTATAGGCATACCCTCCACGGAAACGCCACGCATCTACTCTATACTCTACTCCCGCTCTTAATTGGGATGCATTTGCACCATTTTTTCTGAAAAAATCGTTGAGTTGCTTTTCTGCAGGACCATATTCTGAATATCTAGGTTGGGTGAGTCCCAATGTATAATCCACATTGAATGCCAAATTTTTATTCGGTACGAAAGCAACACTCAGTGTAGTTTTCATCGGCGATCTCATTTTGCGGTCTTCAGAACGGTCTTCACTTCGGACTTGTGTACCACTCATACCATTATAGTTGTACACTCTTTCCATGGACCAAAAAACGGGAGTTTCCAATGCTAAACCTAGTCTAAGTTCTTTGGATACTTTACCGATGATACCAAAGTTTCCAGAAATTCCAGTGCTTTCTTCTTGGTAAGGAGTGTATTGATTATTATAGAATATAGATTTATTGCTATTTTGGAGATGAAATCTCGCTTGGTCCCATTGTTCTATGGAGAGACTATGCATATTAAGTGAAGCACCGAAGTAGATGTTATTATCATAGTTCACCCCTAAACCGAGGTTAAGCTCAGATTGTGTTCCTGTTCTAGAGTAATTATGTCCATCGAAAAGTGCAATATCAGCTCCTGAAGCAGTGTCCTGATTTAGTGCGATGCTATTCATTCCGTTAGTCAATACATCACTATTGATTTTTTTGGAAGAATAATTAATCCCAAAATTTAGAAATTTTAATTTCGCATTTGTATCTGTAGGTAAGACAAAGACTGCATTTGCGTTGGAAAGGTCAAAGTGATTCAGTTTTGAATGGATAGTTTTTCCTGCAAATGTAGAAGCGTTGTTCATCATATTTTGGGAAGCGGTAATACTGAGGTGGTCTGTAATGGCTACCCCTAGTCCTGCAGGGTTGGTAAGCATACTGGTAGCATCGCCGCCTAATGCTCCATTAGAACCCGCCATACTAGCGAATTTAGCATTTCCCACTTTGATAGGGTTACCATATAAGTCTATTGCATTTTGCACGGTACTCAAATCTTGTGCATACATTGCTGCTAAAGGAGCAAGCAAGGAAAGTATTAAAGTATTTTTTTTCATTGTTTGAATTATTTTTTAAATACCCTATCTTTTTCATAAGAGTGAAGAGAAAGATAGGGGCTAATTTTTACAAAGAGGGTAAGTGTGGAACTTATCTAAACCCACCTACTCTTCCACTTCCAGAGCGTACACCTCCGCCAGAGTTAAATCCTCCCGAGCGGAATCCTCCACTAGAGCTATTATTGAATCCTCCTGAGCGAGGTGTAGCGTTATTAAAACCACTTTGTCTTGGGGTGGAATGATTAAAATTACTTCTTCTTGGTGGATTATTGTAACTTCCCGAACGCGGTCCGTAGTTACTATTATCTTGGAATCGAGTATTGACATTAGACCTAAATCCACTATTTTGCTGGAAACCTCTACTTTGGTTAGGTTGAGTAAATCCGCTGTGTCTTTGATTTCCGAAAGTATTTGAATTACGCTGGGTTCCGTAGTTACTATAGCCTCCATTTCTGAAAGAATTTACAGCACCACTTCTCGCTCTTGGGATAGAACGATAGCGGTATCCGTGGTAAGGAAGTCCCCATCCGTAGCCTCCCCACATGCCATAGCCATATCCCCAGTAAGGATTATAAAAGTCCCAATATGGATGATAATAAGAATTCCATCCCCATCCGAAGCCTAAATGTAACCCCCAGTTCCATCCGTAGCCACCGTAGTACCCACCGTACAGTCCATAAGGATAGCTCCAACCCCAACGGTAAGGATTGTACCATCCCCATCCTCCATATCCTATCCATCTGTTATCATAGATATGGGTTTCTGAACCGGTATAATTTCCCCAATCCGAATGAGTAGCACCAGAATTATCATTCCAATATTTATTGTTTTTCTCCCATTTTCTTTCGAATGCACCATCTGCAATGGAGTGATTTTCTTCGTCTTCAAACGGATATACTTCACCTACCCTAGAGTTATAACGCGTGTTTTCTGGTAATACATCTTTTTCAGGATCATAATATACCCCGTCTGTTTCGGAGTAGGAACCCATTTGAGCAGAACAAGATGCTAAGATGATTCCAGCACTGAGCATCAGCGTAATACGGCGAGTAATCGTATGGGTTAAGATATTGGTAACATTGATTTTCATTGCAGTAAAATTTAATGTATGTCATTAACTACCAAAAGTGTACCAAAAAAACACTTTTTCTGATAGGTCAAAGATAGGAATTTCTTCGAAAGAAAAAAGAGAGAACTAGGCTAAACGCATGAAAAATTTTGGATAATATCTTTTAAGTAATCTGTATTGTAGGCAGCTTTTAATCTTCGTTTCTTTAAGCTTAATTTATCTTTTTGATTTTTAATCATTTGCAAGGATAATTTCTGTAAAGCAGATAGGTTTTCCTCCGAAAATCCCGCTCTGGCTCGGCACGAATCCTCTCGAAATGTTACATCCAAATGCCAATGCAATTTATTCTCAATTCCCCAATGCCCACGAACTAATTCATTGAAATAATCCGTAGATAAGCCCTCTTCACTGCTGATATAATATATCGTTTCTTTCTGAATATCAGTACCTAAATGCCTTTCGGATTCAATTTGAATCAAGGTTTTCAATCCCGCCCAAACCGATAAATTTTCGTCAAACAACACATCTTTCGCCTGTAAAATACGGCATTTACGAGTTTCAAATCGAGACGAGGAATACTCCCATTCTTCTGAAAAACAATCACTTGATCTAGTTTTAAATCCGCAGACTACATCCTCAAATAATTCTGATTGATTCGATTTTAAGGACAGGAGATAATGCCCTTTTTTCGCCATAATTAAAGATGCTATTTCTTTCTGACAGCCCATCGCATCAATGCTAACTACCGAATTTTCAATATCTAAACTATTGATAATTTCAGGAATAGCCGTTATTTCATTGGATTTGTCTGCTACTTTTTTCTGTCCGATACAAAGTTCGTTTTCACTCACCCAAGCATTTACAATGTAAAGCCGTGTATTTCCACGACTTCTAGGATTTACACCTTTAATTTTCTTTCCATCAATACAGATTTGTTTTTCGCCAAGCGTGTCCAAAATGGCTTTACCACAATCCATTAAGCATTTGTTTAAAACGCTAGTATCCAGTGAACTAAAAACTCGATTAAAGGTGTCGTGGGAGGGTACTCCGTTGGGAAGCTTACAATATTCACGCACAAAATCAGGGTGATTTTCAGCAAATAATACCATATCTTCGTAGTCTTCGCCGTTGCTCAAATAGGTGAAAAGCCCAATGAGAAGTATGTCAGAAAGAAGATGATTGCATTTGTTCACCATACGAAAATCCTCAATGTCAGAAAAATAGCTCACTAAATCCATAAAAACAAAAATATTAAATTTCGTGCGTTTGACCTAATAAAAGTTACCTTTGTGGATTGAATGTGCCATATTTTTATTATATTCATTTTTTTTGTAGATTTGTGCAACCAAATAAATAAGATTTTGGGAAATCATAAATTAAAAAAAATAGGTGTACTGACCTCGGGAGGAGATTCTCCAGGGATGAATGCTGCCATTAGAGCGGTGGTAAGAACGGCACTTTACCATGGAGTGGAAGTCATCGGTATCCGTGAAGGGTACGATGGATTGGTGCAAGCAAAATTTACCGCTATGGGAGCAAGGTCTGTGAGCAATATCATTGACTTGGGAGGTACCATTTTAAAATCGGCTCGTTCAGATGCTTTTAGAACCGAAGAGGGAAGACAAAAGGCATACGAAAACTGTAAAAATCATGGCATTGATGGGCTAGTAGTCATTGGTGGAGATGGTACTTTTACAGGAGCCCAAATTTTTAGCGAAGAGCACGGTATAAAGGTCATAGGGGTTCCAGGTACCATAGATAATGATATTTTTGGGACGGATAGCACCATCGGTTTTGATACGGCACTCAATACAGCAATGGATGCCATTGATAAAATTAGAGATACTGCCACTTCTCATAATAGGATTTTTTTCATTGAGGTAATGGGAAGAGATGCTGGATTTATCGCTTTGCATAGTGGAATAGCAACAGGAGCAGTAGATATCTTAATTCCTGAGCAGAAAGACAGTTTTGAGGAGTTTTATAAGACTTTGGAAGAATCTCATAAAAGAGGGAAGGTGTCTAATATAGTCATCGTAGCGGAGGGAGAGCAGCTGGCTACTACCTATGAATTAGCAGATAAAACGAAAGAAAAATTTCCTAATGCAGATATAAGAGTATCCGTACTTGGGCATATTCAAAGAGGAGGCAGACCGAGCTGTGCAGATAGGGTATTGGCATCAAGGTTAGGTTACGGAGCAGTAATAGGACTGATGAAAGGACTTACCAATGTGATGGCAGGGCTGAGGTCTAATCAGTTGGTATATACGCCTATAGAAGATGCAATAAAAAAACATAACGAAATCAATAAAGAGCTTCTCACGGTAGGGGAAGTATTAGCGTTGTGATGTATTTTGTTGTACAAAGTAAAAAGTAGTAAGGAATAACAATTTTATAAATTTATAATTTTATGTCAACAATTAAAGTAGGTATCAACGGTTTTGGTAGAATAGGCCGTTTGGTGTTCAGAGCAATGGCAGAGCGTGATAATGTAGAGGTAGTGGGAATTAATGACCTTATCGATGCAGAATATATGGCGTATATGCTTAAATATGATTCTGTACACGGTGCTTTTAAAGGGGAAGTTTCTGTAGATGGAAAAGACCTCGTAGTAAACGGAAAAAAAATCCGTGTAACGGCAGAGAAAGATCCTAACAACTTGAAGTGGGACGAAATCGGTGCGGAATACATCGTAGAATCTACAGGACTTTTCTTGGATAAAGAAAAAGCACAGGCACATATCAATGCAGGGGCTAAAAAAGTAGTGCTTTCTGCTCCTTCTAAAGATGATACGCCTATGTTCGTAATGGGGGTAAACCACACGGAGCTTACAGACGATGTGAAAATTTTCTCTAATGCTTCTTGTACTACTAACTGTCTTGCTCCTATTGCTAAGGTGCTTCATGATAACTTCGGAATAGTAGAAGGTTTGATGACTACAGTACACGCTACTACAGCAACACAAAAAACAGTAGATGGACCTTCTATGAAAGACTGGAGAGGTGGTCGTTCTGCTTTGAATAATATTATCCCTTCTTCTACAGGTGCTGCGAAGGCGGTAGGTAAAGTAATTCCAGCACTGAATGGAAAACTTACAGGGATGTCTTTCCGCGTGCCTACAGTAGATGTTTCTGTAGTAGATCTTACCGTTCGTTTAGAAAAAGAAACTACCTATGAAGAAATTTCAGCAGCAATGAAGAAAGCTTCTGAAAATGAATTGAAAGGAATCCTTGGATACACTGAAGATTTAGTAGTTTCTCAAGATTTCGTGGGAGATAAGCGTACTTCTATCTTTGATAAAGATGCAGGGATTATGCTTTCACCTACTTTCGTGAAAGTAGTTTCTTGGTATGATAACGAAATGGGATATTCTAATAAATTAGTAGATCTTTTAGTACATTCTTCTACTTTGTAAGAAATCTTTTTTACTATAATAAACTAAAAAAAGCTGCTCTCTTGGGCAGCTTTCTTTTAAAGTTGAATTAAATTTAGCATTTTTTATTCCAGCTGTAGGATTTCCAAAGTACCAAAAGCACAAAAACTAAAAAGCTATCATGTATCTACATACTGTACTACATCTTGCAATACTCTTTGAGCTACGAAGCTGATGAAGTCTTTTCTATCTAAATGAGGAAGGAATAAGGTGTGGGTATATGATTGATTTCCAATGATTATTGCGTAACATATTTTTCCTATTTCGTTATTTTCGTTGTCGGTATTAGGACCTGCTACACCCGTGGTGGCAATAGAAATATCGGTTTGTAATAGTTTTTTCGCTCCTTGTGCCATGGCCATTGCTACTTCTTCTGAAACTACATTTTTTTCTTTAATGAATGTTTCTGAAACTCCTAGCACAGAAGTTTTTATGCTGGTGGCATAGCTTACTATTCCGCCTTTCATATAATTGCTACTTCCTGAAACGGAAGTCAATAACCGAGCAATAGCTCCTCCTGTACAGCTTTCAGCAGCTCCTATGGTCAGTTTTTTACGGGTGAGCAGTTCGCCTAAAATTTCTTCTATAGCCTCTCCTTGCCAAGAGATAACTTTATCCCCGATGAGCGGTTGGAGTTTTTCTATTTCGTTATCCAGTTCTTTTTTTACGGATGCTTTATCACTTCCTGAACCGATGATTTTCAGTTTAACACGGTTTCCTATCGGGAGATAGCTTAGCTGTATATGCTGAGGCAATGCCAGTTCCCAAGATTCAATATGTTGAGATAATAGACTTTCGGGGAAATCTACTACGGAAATAAATCGAGTTTCCATGTAATTGGTTTGGAAATGATTTTTGAGCAAAGGGATGATTTGTTCACTGACTAAATGTTTGAGTTCATAAGGCACGCCTGGGAGAGAAAAATACATCTTATCATTTTCTATTATCTGCATACAAGGAGCTGTTCCGTAGTGATTTTGGAGTACTTTAGCTTTAGAAAGTACCATGGCTTGTTGTTTATTGATTTCTAAAAGATGTGCTCTTCCTTTTCGGTTCAAATATTCTGAGAGATGAGCGAAAGTGCTTTCATCTAATACCAATGCGTCATTAAAGAAATGCTGGTATGCCTTCTTGGTTTTATCATCTTTGGTAGGCCCTAATCCTCCTGTGGTAATGATGATGTCTGCTGATTCACTTGCGGTTTCTAGACCTTTTTGTATGGCATCTACAGAATCTGGAACAGTACAAATGCTTACAGTACGGATATTGATTTCTCTCAGTTGGGCAGTGATGAATTGAGAATTGGTATCCAGCGTATGTCCAGAAAGAATTTCATCTCCAATAACGATAAGTGCTGCCTTTACCATAACTATTTCTTTTCTTGACAAAGTTCTACAAGGACGCCATTGGTGCTTTTAGGATGAAGAAAAACGATGAGCTTATTATCTGCACCTTCTTTCGGCGTTTCAGAAATAAATTCAAAGCCTTCTTGTTTGAGTCGGTTTATTTCTGCTATAATATCTTCCACTCCAAAAGCGATGTGATGAATACCTTCTCCTTTTTTCTGAATAAATTTCTCTATTGGGCTATCTTCTTGGGTAGCGTGGAGGAGCTCTATTTTGGATGTTCCTACTTCAAAAAAAGAAGTAGTAACGCCCTCACTTTCTACGGTTTCATTTTTGTAAGGTGCTTTGCCCAGTAGTTTAGTGAATAGCTCTTCTGAAAAGGGAAGTGATTGTACCGCTATCCCTAAGTGTTCTATTTTCATATTTCATTGTTTGGGTAAAAATAAAATAATCTTCTCAGCTAAGAAAATTTTCATACCTTTATTTCATGAAAAAATTAGAAAACAGAGAGGATATTATTTTTTTGGTAGATGCTTTTTACAATAAAATTCAGAAGTCTGAGATTGGATTTTTCTTTAATGAAATAGCCAAGGTAGATTGGGCACATCATCTCCCTACCATGTATGATTTTTGGTGTACACTGTTATTGGGAGATAGGGCATACAAGGGAAACCCTATGGCGGTTCATTTTCCCATTAACGCTATTCATGCCATGGAGAAGCATCATTTTGAAATATGGCTTCAGCTATGGACCGCCACAGTGCATGAGCATTTTGAGGGAGAGAATGCTACCATCATTATTCAAAAAGCCAATAACATCGCCTCACTGATGGCGTATAAAATGGAAATGGCAAGGAGGTAATAGGATGTATAATGTACTAAGTATAAGGTATGATGATAGAAGCTAGCAGTTATTTGCTGTTTATACTATTGGTGTTCAGACTATTGTGAGATAAAAATGTTTGGTGGATATTTGTGCTGTACAGCCGCTATGCGTGGTGTTTCCCAATGCGGATACTTTGATTCTTAAAGGAGATGCCAAAGTACAAAAAGTAGAAATTTACAACACAGCAGGGCAATTGGTAAAAGTGCTTTTAGACCATGATAGAGATGTTTCAGTGCTTAGCAAAGGTGTTTATTTCCTAAAAATAACTACAGACAAAGGTGTAGAAACTACAAAGGTGACTAAATAATTTAAATTCTGTAAAGCCGAGATGTATCGCGTCTTTACGGCGTTATGGTATGTTGGTGGGATATATTCATAATGATATCTCAATACAGAGATGCTAAACATTGCGTCTCTGTATTTTTTATTTTTTTCGATATTTTGTTGATTTTGAAAAAATAAGTTTTTTGTACAGAAAATTCTTAAAATAAAGATTAGGATAATTATTTTACTAGTTTTTTTACTATCCAAAATCCTAGAAGGAAACCTAAAACATTGGCAATAAGGTCATAAATATCTCCTGTTCTGCCTACGGCTATTATTTCTTGTAGTATTTCTGTGAATAATGCATAGCTAAAAAGTAAGATAGAAAAATAATGCAGTGTAATTTTAGGGTATGCCATTTTAAACATAAACCCCAAGACGAGGAAAAAAATAAAGTGAACCACTTTATCTATCCCCGAAAATAAAAACCAATGGTCAGTTTTTTCTATGCTAGGCCTCAATAGTGCATAAGTAAGCAATGCCCAATAAATGGGCATTGTAATTTTAAATATTTTGGAATATTTATCCAAGGGTAGCTTGGTATTCATCAGAAGAAAGAAGCTCCTCTCCTTCACCAGAAACTTCTATTTTGATAATCCATCCTTCTCCGTAAGGGTCAGAGTTCACAAGTTCTGGCTGGTCTTCTAGTGCTTCATTAAACTCGATTACTTTACCGCTTACAGGCAAATAAAGGTCAGAAACTGTTTTTACTGCTTCCACACTTCCGAAAACCTCTCCTGCTGAAAGCTCTTCATCTACCGTATCTACATCCACGAAAACGATGTCCCCAAGCTCTCCCTGTGCGAAGTCTGTGATGCCCACAGTTGCAATATTACCTTCAATTTTTACCCATTCGTGGTCTTTTGTGTACTTAAGTTCTGCTGGTATATTCATTTGTATTAATTAATTTGTCCAAATTTACTTCAAAATTTCTCTTCCACAAAATTTTTTATTCTTTTCCTGTAAAATGATTGTAATCTTGGAGTATTTTCTGGATGAACTCATTGGGCTTCATGGGGATATACCGGTCGTCTAGTTTCATCACAGATTGTATTTTATTGGCTAATTTCTGTATTACTATCATGTCATTATGGGTGATGGCGTTTTGATAGTGGGTTTTAATGATATTAATATCATGGTCTGATAGTGCCAAAACTTGCGGAAATGCAGGAATATAGTCATCGGCTATTTCCTGAAGAATGGTGTGAGAAATATTAACTTTATTTTTGAGTGAAATTACGGCGGTTCCTGTGCTTAAATCGCCAAGTCGTTGATTGTACTTGCTGGAAATCATAGTGATAAGACCTATGGCTCCTCCATTAGAATACACATCTATTAATCTGAAAAACCATCTTAAAAGGTAGTCTGAGAAATAGGCTTGGTAGCCATCTATTTTAATGACCTTAATTTTCATAATTCTTTTTCCGATGGTTTGTCCCTCCATGAGTAGCTCAGATACTAATGTATAAAAGATAAGAGGGGACATGAGAATGATGATGAAGGCTAGCCATTCTAAGTCTGTTCCCATAAAATTGATATTAAAAAGATCAATTAGGAAGTAAATAGAAAAGAGATATGCCGCTTTAATTACCATATCTATACCAAAAGCTATCATTCTTTCTCCTATACTGGCGGTATTAAAAATAATATTGACATTTTGTGAAGTATTGATAGTAATTTCTGACATATTTTTTATAATTTAGCCTATCGTATGAGAGAGGTAGCTTTTATTAAACAAAATAAAGAAAAATGGCTGGAAGTAGAGCAAGTAATCCAAAAAAAAATTAAAAAAAATCCTGATGACTTGTCTTCCTTGTATATTAATTTGGTGAATGATTTATCATTTGCACAGACTTACTATCCTAAGAGTAAAACCACGGTGTATCTCAATCATCTTTCGGTACAAATTTTTCAAAAGATATATAAAACAAGACGAATAGAGGAAAATCGTTTTTCTTATTTCTTTAAAACCGAAGTCCCTTTATTACTTTATGAATACAGAAAATATATTTATTCTACCTTTATTTTTTTCCTGATTTTCGTATTGATAGGCGTTTTTTCTGCCATTTATGATAAGGAATTTGTGAAGCTTATTTTGGGTGAAGGGTATGTGAACATGACCATAGAGAATATTAAAAAAGGGAATCCTATTAAAGTGTATGATGGTGGTGAAGAATGGGCGATGGCATTTTATATTATCATGAATAATTTAATGGTGGGGGCTAAAATGTATCTTTATGGCGTCTTCGGTGGGGTAGGGAGTCTCTGGGTGCTTATTCAGAATTGTATCATGTTAGGTTCTTTTCAGTATTTTTTTCATGAATATGGAGCATTAAAAGACAGTCTCAAAGGGATATGGCTTCACGGTACTTTTGAGATTTTTGCTATGATTATAGAGTGTGCAGCGGGATTGATTTTAGGGACTTCTATTCTATTTCCTAAAACTTATTCTAGGCTAGAAGCATTTAAGAAAGGAGTGGTAAGTTCTTTTAAAATATTCATCAGTACTGTCCCTTTTACCATTGTAGCGGGCTGGATAGAAGGGTATGTGTCTCGTCATGGACTGACTATGCCTGTATGGCTAAACTCTCTCATCATCTTCGGATGTCTTTTTATTGTGGTATTTTACTATTTGGTCTATCCGCTATGGGTAAGAAGAAAAGTAGAGAAAGAGATGATGCAGGAAGATTAATGTTTTTTTAGCTGTAATAGCGAGAGGAGATAATACAATTTTGCCAAAGTGATGAATAATTCACTTTGGCAATTTTTTTATAGTATATTTGGAAAAATTATTGCATAATCATTGCCGCTTCTTTGGCGGCATAAGTGAAAATCATATCTGCTCCTGCTCTTTTAATGCAGGTAAGACTTTCAATGATGGCTTTGTCATTGTCTAGCCAGCCATTTTGTGCAGCAGCTTTCAGCATGGCGTATTCACCACTCACATTAAATACTGCAATGGGTAAATCTATTTCTGCACGAATTTTCGCTACGATGTCTAAGTAAGGCATTCCAGGTTTTATCATAATGATGTCTGCCCCCTCTTCGATGTCTTTAAAAACTTCATTATACGCTTCACGGCTATTGTGAAAATCCATTTGATAAGTTTTTTTATCGGTAGGGATTTCCTGAAAATCTTTGGGTGCTGAATCTAAGGCAGAGCGAAAAGGCCCGTAAAAGGAGCTGGCATATTTTGCGGCATAACTTAGGATCCCCACATGATGAAAATGATTTTCTTCTAATGCTTCACGAATTACTTTTACCCTGCCGTCCATCATATCACTTGGAGCTACCACATCTGCACCTGCTTCTGCTAGGGAAACAGCCATCTGAGCTAAGGCAATATTGGTAGCATCATTATCTATTTGTCCGTTTGTGATGATGCCGTCATGTCCATAGATAGAGTAAGGGTCTAGAGCTACATCAGGCATTACCACCATTTTGGGAATGGCAGATTTTATTGCTTTAATGGCTCTTTGCATCAGTCCGTTAGGGTTCCATGCTTCTTTTCCTGTATTGTCTTTAAGTCCATCAGGGACTTTCATATAGAGATTGACAGCCATGATGCCAAGCTCAAAGAGGGCTTTGCACTCTTTTACTGCTAAATCAATGCTTCTTCTGTAGATGCCAGGCATGGAAGGGATGGCCTCCTGCTGGTTTTCTCCTTCTATGATGAACATGGGCATTACAAAATCATGCGGTGTAAGGGTAGTTTCTCTTACTAAATTTCGGATGGCTGGGCTGGTTCTTAATCTTCTATTTCTGGAATAAATCATGATTTTTTTAGTTTTGGTATTTATTTTGGTGCTACAAAAGTACGAAACTATTGTTTCATTAAAAAATAAGTTGTATTTTAGCCCAATATTATTGAGTATGAAGAGAATTATCTATATAGTATTAATGATTTTTATGATGGGAGGTTCTTTGGCAGCTCAGTTTCATGCAGAGAGTTTTGTGCCAAAAGAGGAAGTGATCATTGCGTATAAAAATGCTTCTAGGGATGTGCTGGTAGTAAAGACTACGCAGCAAAGTATGAAGATTAAATCTATTGCTATTTTTGATATTTTAGGAACGCAAGTAGCACAGTTTTCTACCAATACTAATTCCATGGAGATAGACTTGAGTAGATTGAGAAATGGTAAATACCTTATGAGTTATTCGCTTAATGACAATACACAGAAAGTGAAGCAAATCATCAAACAATAAAACAAAGATTCCTCATTTTAGAGGATTTTTTTTTATCATAGATCAATTGACAATAGGTCATCAAATATGTACCTTTGCTCCATAAAGATAAATCAATTTAACATGAAAAAATTAGCATTATTAGCGGTTTTGGCAGGAACTTTTGCCTTCGGACAAACAAAAAAAGTAACTTCATCAGATATCCATTGGTGGGGATATAAAGTAGCTAAAACTGCATCTTCTTCTCATGATGGTACTATTCATCTAAAATCGGGTGCGGTAGAAATGAAAGGAAATACTGTAGTAGGAGGAACTTTTGTAATGGATATGAACTCCATTACTGCTACAGATATTACAGGAGAGAGACAACAAAAACTGAATGCACATTTAAAGCAAGGGGATTTCTTTGAAGTAGAAAAATATCCTATTGCAACTTATAAAATCACTTCGGTAAAGAAGAATAAAAATAAAGATTTTAATTATACTGTGCATGGAAATCTTACGGTGAGAAATAAAACAAATCCTGTAGCATTCCCTGCGAAAATAACCGTGGATAATGGAGAAGTAACCATCATTTCTGATAAATTTTCTTGGGATAGACAGAAGTTTGATGTAAACTATAAATCTACAATGCAAGATGTCATCGTAAAAGATGATATAGATATGACCATCAAAGTATCTGCGAAATAAAATACCGTTTTAAAGTTAAGGAGAAGAACTATTGAGTATTATACAGTGGTTCTTCTTTTGCGTTTTTATATAAGTGTCAAAAAAATAAAGCTTAAATTCCATTAGCAAGTGCCGTTTTAGAAGTGATTTTTCATATATTTGCACCCATTTTCAAACAAAACAAATTATGAAAAAACTGGTTTTTGCAGCCATTGTATTGGGTGGTGTAGCAGTGAATCAAGTGTCTGCTCAGAAGTATTTAGGCTTGAGTAATAGTAATTATTCGGGAGTGTATGGAAGTCAATATAACCCAGCTAAATTGGCAGATACTAAAGTGAAATTTGCTTTTAATCTCGCAACGATGAATGCAGGAGTAAATAATGACTTTTATAAATTGAGAGGTCTTGATTTAAAACTAGATAACTTCGGTAATAATGCCTCTTATGATGTTTTGCAGAAAACAATGAAATTTGGATTGATGACAGAGGTTTTAGGTCCATCAGTTCAATTTACCACAAGTGATAGATTAGGGTTTGGTTTTAGTTCTAGAATGAGAGTCTTTGGACAAGGAAATAATCTGGATACTAAATTCATGAGAGCTCTTTCTGATAATATAGGTGGTCTAGAAATACTAAAAAATAATTCAGTATTTGGGATTAATGCACATTTGATTTCAGATTTAGGTGTAGGAGGTTCTTATGCTGTGGTAGATAATGAAAAAATAAGATTATCTTTAGGGGCAACGGCTAAACTATATAGTGGAATAGCTAGTAATAGTTTTGAAAGTAGAGGGTATGATATTAATTATAGAAAAATTAATAATACTACTAGGTTAGATATTAATGATGTAAATTGGGATTTTTACACCTCTGTAAAAGAAGGTGATAGTGCAGAAAAGCTATTTAACTCGTTTAATGTAGGGACATTATTAGGTTCTGGTTCTAATGTAGGTAGAGGTTTTGGTGGAAATGTAGGTGCTGAGCTTACATTAAAAGATGAGATGGGAGAAAAGCCTTATGCATTAAAGTTCGGTGCATCAGTGAATGATATAGGTGCTATTGAATATAAGAACCTTAGAAGAATTAATGTAACAGGAAGAGCATTGGACATAGACCCTGAAAAAATAGACTTTGCAGATGTAGATGCTACAACAAGTTATCTAAAATCTAAAGGGCTTACTGTGGTGAATAATAATATTGCTTCTCGTACCGTTGATTTATCCACTAATTTGACGCTCTATGCAGATTATGCTATCAGCAAAAACTTCTTCGTGAGTGCGAATGGTTTGGTAGACCTTTCCTCTAACAAAGAAGCTAATCCGCACTATTACAATTATGTAAATCTAACACCTAGATTTGAGACCAAGTGGTTTGATGTGGCAGTGCCTGTATCTTACAATTTTATGAGCAAAGATGTTAAGCCAGGTTTAGCTCTTAGAGTAGGACCTTTATCTGTAGGCTCAGATGATTTAACAGCACTTATTGGTAATGCAAAAGGTGCCAATGTTTATGCAGGGCTTGGATTTATCTTGTATAAAGGTAAAGAATCAGCACAAATGATAGATACAGATGGTGATGGCATTCTAGATAAAAATGATGCTTGTCCTCACCAAGCAGGTCCCGCTGAAAACAATGGTTGTCCTTGGTCAGACAGTGATAATGATGGAATTATAGATAGAGATGACGCTTGTCCTCACCAAGCGGGTCCCGCTGAAAATAATGGTTGTCCTTGGCCAGACAGTGATAATGATGGTATTATAGATAGAGATGATAGATGTCCAAACGAATTTGGGCTTAGAGAGTATAATGGTTGTCCTAAACCAGCAGAAGTAGTAGCAGTAGAAGCAACTGGAGCTTTAAAGGATATTATCTTTAACTTTGGTAAAGCTACCATTAGTGAAGTGTCTAATGAAAAACTAAACCAAGCAGCGAAGCTGATTAAATCTGTGCCTAATGGAACATTCCTTGTAACAGGACATACTGATAAAAAAGGTAATCAGGCATATAATTTAAAACTTTCAAGAGAAAGAGCTGCTGCCGTGGTAAAAGCACTTGAATCAAGAGGCGTAGCAGAAAAACAATTGAAATCTACAGGGGTAGGTTCAAGAGATGCAAAAATGCCAGCTACAGCATCTAATGAAGAAAGAGCAAAAGACAGAAAAGTAGTAGTAGAAGCCATCAATGGGGCGGCTTGGGCTGCACTTCAGAAGTCTGACTTACCAGTAGTGAAGAAAAAAGTAGTGAAAAAGACAACTACTAAAAAACCTTCTACAAAAAGAAGAAGATAATTTTTGATTTTAGGATAGTAGAACCGCTTCAATACCATTGAAGCGGTTCTATTTTGTATTCTAAGAAACTACTCGATTTATTGGATAAGGATGGCTATTAGAAAATTTCCAGTTGAATCTGCCTGTGTTACCGTGTTCTATTTTCATTTGCATTTTTCATGAATTTTTCGGATATTTGTAAGCTATTTAATTGAAATAAAATATGAGTAATAATCAATATACCGCTAGTAGTATTCAGGCTTTAGAAGGAATGGAGCATGTGAGAATGCGTCCCTCTATGTATATAGGGGATGTAGGCGAAACAGGGTTACACCATTTGGTTTCAGAAGTAGTGGATAACTCTATAGATGAGGCTTTGGCGGGGCATTGTGATACCATCAGTGTGATTATTCACGAAGGAAATTCTATCTCTGTGATGGATAATGGGCGAGGTATTCCAGTAGATTTTCACGAGAAAGAACAAAAATCTGCCCTTGAAGTGGTAATGACCAAAATAGGTGCTGGTGGTAAATTTGATAAAGATTCTTATAAAGTTTCGGGAGGACTTCATGGAGTGGGAGTTTCTTGTGTTAATGCACTTTCTACGGATATGACTACGCGTGTGTACCGTGATGGGAAAATCTACCAACAAAAATACCAAAGAGGTAAAGCAGTAACTGAAGTAGAAGTAGTAGGAGAAACAGATAAGAGAGGAACAGAGCAGTTCTTTCAGCCCGATGATACCATATTTAATGAGTTAGAATATAAATATGATAAACTTTCTACGCGTCTTCGTGAGTTAGCATTTCTCAATAAAGGAATTACCATTACCCTTACCGATGAACGCGAAAAAAACGAAGATGGAAGCTATAAATCTGAAACTTTCTATTCTAAAGAAGGGCTTAATGAATTTGTAAAATATATAGATAACGCCAAAGAACCTATTATGGAAAACCCTATCCATATTGAAAGTAAGGAGGGGGACGAAATTCCTGTAGAAGTGGCATTGAGATACAATAATTCCGTACACAGTAATATTTATTCTTATGTGAATAATATCAATACGCGTGACGGAGGAACTCACCTTTCAGGATTTAGAAGAGCACTTACCTCTACTTTTAAAAAATATGCAGAGGAAGTGGTTACAGGGAAAGATAAAGATGTAAAAATAGAGGGAGAAGACTTTTTAGAGGGGCTTACTTCTGTGGTTTCTGTGAAAGTAATGGAACCACAATTTGAGGGACAAACTAAAACCAAGCTGGGGAACTCCGAAGTTTCAGGTGCAGTGTCCCGAGTGGTGAGTGAGGCACTAAAAAACTTCTTAGAAGAAAATCCTATTGAGGCAAAGCTCATTGTACAGAAAGTCATTTTAGCAGCAAAAGCCCGTTTGGCAGCTCAAAAAGCAAGGGAAAATATCCAAAGAAAAACCCCAATGGGTGGGGCAGGGCTTCCTGGGAAGTTGGCAGACTGTTCCTCTAAAGACCCATCCATCTCAGAAATATTCCTCGTAGAGGGAGATTCGGCAGGAGGAACTGCTAAGCAGGGTAGAGATAGACATTTCCAAGCTATTTTGCCACTAAGAGGGAAAATTCTCAATGTAGAGAAATCTATGATTCATAAAGTATATGAAAATGAGGAAATTAAAAATATCTATACCGCACTAGGAGTTTCTGTAGGTACGGAAGAAGATAGTAAGGCTTTGAATCTAAGTAAGTTAAGGTATCATAAAGTAGTCATCATGACCGATGCTGATATTGATGGTTCTCACATTTCTACCCTTATTCTTACTTTCTTCTTTAGGTATATGAAGGAGCTTATAGAGCAGGGGTATGTATATATTGCTTCACCACCATTGTACTTATTGAAAAAAGGAAACAAAAAGGTGTACGCTTGGAATGAAAAAGAGAGAGAAGAGAAAACTCTAGAAATGTCCACCGATGGTAAAGGCGTAGAGGTACAACGATACAAAGGGCTTGGAGAGATGAATGCGGAACAGCTATGGGAAACTACTCTCAACCCCGAAAATAGAATATTAAAACAAGTAACCATTAATTCTTTGGCAGAGGCAGACAATGTATTCTCTATGCTTATGGGGGATGAAGTTCCACCGAGGAGAGATTTTATAGAACAAAATGCCAAATACGCAAGAATAGATGCTTAGGTAATTGCGGTATTCCGAATATGAAAAGATTGTCTTGAAAAAGGCAATCTTTTTGTCTTTTTATAGAAATATATTCCTTTGTTACAATACTTTTATGTGGTTTTTTTAAAATTCTGTTAAACCCTCCTAAAAATATCTAAAACATCGATACATAGCACAGCGTTTGTTCTGATAGGCGTATGAAAAAACGAGTTTTAGTAACAGGCGTGTCAGGAACAGTAGGCTATGAAGTTTTGAAACAATTAATTGATTTAGGACAATACCACATTAGGGCTTTTGATGTAGAAACACCAAAATCTAAACAACTATTGTCTTCTTTACCTCAGAAGTATGAAATGCACTTTGGGGATATTACTCGGTATGATGATGTAGAAAAAGCCGCTCGAGATATTGATTTTGTAATCCATTTGGCAGCCATTATTCCTCCGTTGGCAGATGAAAATCCTATACTTGCAGAAGCTGTAAATGTGAAAGGTACCCAAAATCTCATTCATAGTTTAGAAAAACACTCTCCCAAGGCTTTTTTCGTGTATAGTTCCTCCATTTCGGTGTATGGAGATCGGGTAGAGACGCCTCATATTCAAGTTTCAGACCCATTAGAGCCAAGCGATGGGGACGAATACGCTATGACAAAAATAAAGTGTGAAACGCTACTACAATCGTCTGGGTTGTCATATACTATTTTCAGATTGGCCGCTATTATGGGAAATCATAAAATATCGAAATTGATGTTTGAAATGCCACTTAGTACCGCCATGGAAATCTGTACCCCTAGTGATACGGCTAGAGCTTTTGTAAATGCTTTAAAGCATACATCAGAACTTAATAAGCGGATTTTTAATTTAGGAGGTGGCGAAGACTGTAGGTGTACTTATGAAGAATTTTTGGCACTTTCGTTTAAAATCTTCGGATTAGGAGCTTTAAACTTTCCTCCCAAAGCCTTTGCAGAGAAAAATTTTCACTGCGGATGGTATAGAGATGGTCATCATTTGGAAGAGATTTTACATTTCAGGCAAGATGATTTGTCCTCTTATTTCAGTAAAGTAGCTTCCGAAAATAAAGGATTTAGAAAAACCCTTACTCAGCTATTTCGTCCTGTGATAAAAAGGTATCTACTTTCACTGTCAGAGCCATACAGAGCCTATAAAAATAATGATACTTCTAGAATACAACACTTTTTTAACTAAACTATTTATGAAAAAATACATTTTTGCTTTATCAGCTACCAGTTTATCTTTATTCTTTAATGCTCAAAATCATCTTACGGTTCGTGTAAGCAATTTAAAAAATACGAATGGTGCAATAGAAATAGGGCTGTATCAATCGGATAAAAACTTTTTAAAAGAGGGGGCACAATATGCCAAAAAAAGAGTGAAGGTAACCACTAATCCCCAGACGATTACATTTCCTAATTTACCCAAAGGAGAATATGCCGTAGCTATTTTTCATGATGAAAATCAAAACGGAAAATGCGATACCAATGCTTTCGGAATACCTAAGGAAGGATATGGCTTTTCTAATAATTTTAGGCCAAAACTGTCCGCTCCGAAGTTTCATCAAACCAAAATTTGGGTGGAAAACCATAAAGAAATAGGGGTGCAAATGATTCGTTAAATATTTCTTCTGCCATTTTGTCATCATCTTTCGCTTGGCATATTTTTAGAGAAATTGCTTAGCGTAATTTAAAATTCATTTTTAATAAATAACAAATAAGAATATGAGCAAAATTATTGGAATTGACTTAGGAACCACCAACTCGTGCGTTTCAGTTATGGAAGGGAAAGACCCAGTGGTAATCCCTAACGCAGAAGGAAAAAGAACTACACCATCTATCGTAGCATTTGCTGAAGATGGCGAAAGAAAAGTAGGAGATCCTGCTAAAAGACAAGCAGTAACCAATCCAAAAAATACCATTTACTCTATCAAGAGATATATGGGAGAGCATTTCTCTAATCTTACCGCGGAGGATAAAAATGTACCTTACGAATTGGTAAAAGGAGCAAATGACAGCGTAAAAGTAAAAATTGCCGATAGAGAATACACGCCACAAGAAATCTCTGCTATGACACTTCAGAAAATGAAGAAAACAGCCGAAGATTATCTTGGTCAGGAGGTAACCAGAGCGGTAATTACCGTACCAGCGTACTTTAATGATGCCCAAAGACAAGCTACAAAAGAGGCAGGAGAAATCGCTGGGCTGAAAGTAGAAAGAATTATCAATGAGCCTACAGCAGCAGCTTTGGCTTATGGACTGGATAAATCGCACAAAGACCAAAAAATCGCGGTGTATGACCTCGGTGGGGGTACTTTTGATATCTCTATCTTGGATTTAGGAGATGGCGTTTTCGAAGTACTTTCTACTAATGGGGATACTCACCTCGGAGGGGACGATTTTGATAATGTTATCATCAATTGGCTCGCAGCAGAGTTCCAATCTGAAGAAGGGGTAGATTTAAAGGCGGATGCCATCGCACTTCAAAGATTGAAAGAAGCAGCTGAAAAAGCAAAAATCGAGCTTTCAGCTTCTACACAAACGGAAATTAATTTGCCATACATCACCGCTACGGCTTCTGGCCCTAAGCACTTGGTAAAAACTTTGACCAGAGCGAAATTCGAGCAACTTTCTGCGGATTTGGTGCGTCGTTCTATGGAACCTTGTAAAAAAGCCCTTCAAGATGCAGGACTTTCTACATCGGATATCGATGAGGTAATCCTTGTGGGTGGTTCTACGCGTATCCCAGTGATTCAGGAGGAAGTAGAGAAATTTTTCGGTAAAAAACCATCTAAAGGGGTAAATCCTGATGAGGTAGTAGCCATCGGAGCAGCGATTCAAGGAGGGGTATTGACAGGTGATGTGAAAGATGTATTGCTTCTTGATGTTACACCACTTTCTTTAGGAATTGAAACCATGGGATCTGTATTCACCAAATTGATTGAAGCGAACACCACTATCCCAACGAGAAAATCTGAGGTATTCTCTACAGCAGCGGATAACCAACCGGCCGTGAGCATCCGTGTAGGACAAGGAGAAAGACCAATGTTCAACGATAATAAGGAAATCGGAAGATTTGATTTGACCGATATTCCACCAGCACCGAGAGGCGTACCACAAATTGAGGTAACTTTTGACATCGATGCTAACGGTATCCTAAGCGTATCTGCCAAAGATAAAGGAACAGGTAAGGAACAATCTATCAAAATCCAAGCGTCTTCTGGACTTTCTGATGAGGAAATCGAAAGAATGAAGAAAGAGGCACAAGAAAACTCTGCAGCCGATGCAAAGAGAAAAGAGGAAGCCGACCTACTTAACAAAGCGGATGGACAAATCTTCCAAACGGAAAAACAACTGAAAGAGTTTGGCGATAAGATTTCTGCAGATAAGAAAACTGCAATAGAAACTGCAGCGGCAGAACTGAAAACCGCCTTTGAAGCGAAAGATTTGGAAGGCATCAAAACCAAATCCGAAGCCCTTGATAATGCTTGGATGGCCGCTTCCGAAGAGCTTTACAAAGCACAAGCCGAAGCCCAACCACAGCAAGATACCAACACCCAACAAGGCGGCGACAATGTACAAGACGCCGACTTTGAAGAAGTGAAATAGCGGAGAGCCTCCGCAGGCAACAATAGCCCCACCTAATACTAATTGGGTGGGGTTTGTTTAACTGATTAAAATGAAAAATATATGTCTTTTAAAACAAATGAAACTATCAGAGATGTTTATGGAATTTCTGATGAACAAAAAAACGCAATAATGAACTTTTTACAAGGTGCTGTATATTGTTGGTGTAAAAATCGCTCCGATGAGTGGTTTTCTATTAGAGATTTAATGGGAGGTGATAATTATTATTGGGAAGGAACTCCCTTAATTGCCTTATGGGAAAAACATAAAGATGTTGGAGCAGCAGGTAAAGACGCGGGGTGGTTACTGAAAAAAGTAATCAATAATGATAAAAGAACTTTTGAGACAAAGAAGGAAGAATTAGTTAGAAAATATAAATGGGTGGGAGATGAAATATAATTTTTTTCCCTTTTAATAAAACTATAATAAAAACAAATATGAGTTTATTTTCAGAGAGATATGGCTATACAAAGCCTTCGGAGGTTATTATCCGTGAAAAAATAACCCCAGAAATACAAAATGCAATATGTTCTTGTTTTGATAAATTAAGAAATAGAAATAGTGAATTATATAAAGGAGTAGAAAAATCTTTGTGGACATATTTTTTGAATCAGAGAGAAGGTAAATTCTGGAATAATATTGTAGCGACATCATTTATTGAAGATAGTAATGAAAAATGGTATAGAAAATTAGATATAATAGAATTTACTATAGAGTTATTAAATTTTTATAGTCAGAAATATGGTGATGCTATAAAAGAGGATTTTATTACTGAGTTAAATTTTCATTTTGAAAGGTTGAATTTTGCCTATCGTATTGTTGAGAATAAAATCCTAGAAATTACTTCGGAAGAAGAAATAAAAACGATAGAAAATGCTATTGAAAAATCTGAAAATAATGTAGCGAAACATTTGAGTAAGGCATTAGAATTATATGCTGTAAAACCACAAGGTGATTATCAAAACTCTATAAAAGAATCTATTTCAGCGGTAGAGGCTTATCTCCGTGAAAAAACAGGAGAACAAACATTAGGGAAAGCATTAAAAAAGCTTAAAGAAGCAAATATTATTATTCCACAGATGTTTGAAAACGCTTGTACTCAACTTTATGCATATACCAATCAGAAAGAAACAGGTATTCGCCACGCTCTAATGAAAAAAGAAAGTAATTATGTTCCTACTGAACGAGAAGCGTATTTTATGTTGATTTTTTGTAGTGCTTTTATCAATTATTTGCAAGGGAAATAGTTTATTTTTACATTGTCATTAACAAAAACTTTCCTACCTTTACCATGCATCCTTGCAGGGAGCTTTCCTACCACAGGAAAACCTCAAACATCCGTGCAGGAGATTTTCCTACAAAAGGAAACCACCAAATATTCGGAGATTTGCAGGTGATAGATAGGAAACTCTATAGCGGATAAATAAAGGAACTGCCCAATACTTTTGGGAGGGTCTTTTTATTTTGAGGAGATAACTATTCCAAAAAAAATGAAATAGATTTAGGTAAGGCTAGAAATCACTCAAAAAGAATTGCTCAATCTATTCGTATTCGCAAGGTATTATATATCAGATGAAAAAAAGGAGTTGTTTGGTAAGTGGATGCCAGCAAAGTATTCGTAAAATAGAGTTAATAAAATATCATTGGACAGAGAAAAAATAAAAATAGGCTCAAAAACCCAGCCCTCAGTCCACAGCATTTAGTTTTTCATTTAAAGTAGAGGGATAATGAAAATATCCAAAGTAGTCATTAAAAAAACAAACGCTAGGTTTTGGGATGGTATTCTCAGTATCCTTTCGCTTCCTGTCATTATTATTATCTTTTTTTTAGTTCTACTGATAAGTGTTTTTTGGCTCTTAAAGTGGATAATAAAAGAAAAAATATTAGGTATTAAAGAAGAAAACAAGATAGAGCAAAGAGAAGATATTTTGTTTCAAAATAAGCATTTTAAAATTGTACGGAACTTTATTAGCGTTGAGTCCGAAACAGAAGAGAACGCTCCGTTTTTGGCTTTCTGTTATAGTATAGATGAACAGGAAGAAGAGCCATGGCTCTTTCAACTCAAAGACCTAAAAAATGCCACAGAATTGGAGGGTTGTTATGTTACGGATTTTATCATGGAGACCAATCTACATCTCTATCTTCAGCAATTAACAAAAGAGGATACGGAGGTTAAAAGCCACTTAATTGCTTTTGATATACATTCTGGAAAAGTAAAAATCATTCACGAAGTAGGAAATTTTTTATTAAAAAAGTTTGACCCAAAGACCATGAGAATCAAAGGATTTGGTAAAAATCAATCTATTCAACTTCAGGTGGAGGGAATCACCCTATTAAAATAACTTCATCATTCAGCAACATTTTTTTTCTTTTTCAGTCAACTGATAAAAATCATACGCTTTATTATTTTTATTAAATCTAAATAATTATAAATTTGCGGAAAGATTTTTTATTTATGAAAAAGAATTATTTTAAGTTGGCATTATTAGCAACAGCTTTTGCTACCACTGCCCTCCATGCACAGGTGTCTCGTTACACTTTCTCTCAATCTCAAGGAACTTATACTCCTTTAGCAAATCCTACAGTAGTAGCTTCTGTGGCTACCGCAGGTAATTCTTTAGATACAGCACTATTCACACAGTCGCTTCCTTTTTCGTTCAATTTTAATGGGCAAGATTATACCTCTGTAAACATTTATACAGATGGTTTCGTAACTTTCGGAACGCCTTTGGCTACCAATAGTTACCACTATCACTATAAACCTTTATCTGCAAACAATACGCATAATAAAGAAATCATAGCCATTATAAGTGATGACTTAGAAGGTTTAAACATAGGAGGAAAGCAAGGGGAAATTTCTTACGAAGTGAGCGGAACAGCTCCTAACAGGATCTATACTATCCAATGGAAAGATTTTACAAGAAGCCAATGGAGTGGCTATGATAACAATCGTTTTGAAATGAATTTCCAGCTCAGCCTACACGAGAATGGGCTGATAGAGAAAAAGTATAATGTAACGGCTATTGGTGATCCAGATGATCGTTATTTCAGTGTAGGCTTAAGAGGAAGCACTGCTGCTGACTTTGCCACAAGAAAAGCCGAAGGCTCTAATGCGAATAACTGGACCATGACTACCCAAGGTACAGCTAAAAGCGATGAAATTTACACTAAAAACACCATCCTCCCTCCAAGCGGACTTACTTTTACTTGGACACCTGCTACTTGTTTGCCTAATTTCCAGTATGGTGTGGATAGTAATATGATTACGCAAGTGATTTTTAATACCATTTCTAATACCTCTCCTTTCACTTCGGGAACTACTCCTGTATATGAAGACTTTACCTCCATTTCTACAGATGTAAATAAAGGTGCTACCTATCCTATTTCTGTAAAAGGACCTTCTAGCACTTTCCCAAGTGATGTAGTAGCTTATATTGATTTTAATCAAAATGGAGATTTCGGTGATGCAGGAGAAGCTTTCTACTTAGGAAGAATACAGCCAGGTAATCCTGCCAATGCACATACGGTTACTTCTAATATCATGATTCCTGCAAGTGCAATGACTGGAGCTACCAAAATGAGATTAGTAAAAAATACCAATGTGAATGCATTGTCTAATCCTTCTGCTCCGAATTCTATCACTGGACCTTGTGATACTAACCTAAGAGCTGGACAGGTAGAAGAGTACACATTGAACATTGTAGGAACTACACCTCCAGCCACTTCTTGTTCACCAGTAGCAGATTTCAGTTTTGATTTTGAAAGTTTAACTACGGCTCAGCTGTTCTCTACTTCTTGTTGGAATGGAAACTATACTACTTTCCCTACAGTGTCCTTAACCAATGCAGCAGGAAGTAATGGAAATATTCCATTGCCAGATAAAGCAATGCAAATCTACAAAGGAATGGGCATTACGAATGATATCACCCTAGTAACGCCAGAGGTAACCACAAAGAATGGAACACATCACTTAAAATTTGATATTGAGGTTCCACTTGCAGGCTCTCCAGCAAGCATCACAGGAACAGAAACCATCGTAATAGGAACCGTTACTGATGCGAATGATTTGGCTTCTTTCCAGCCAGTAGCTTCTTTCCCAGTAAATGCAATAGGTTCATTCTCTACCCCAGCAATTACATTCCCCGCAGGACATACAAGAGTAGCAATGAAGTTTAGCTTCGGCACTCAGCCACATAAAGCATTAATCATTGATAATGTAAAATGGCAAGACATTACCCTCGCTACTAAAGAAATCAATAAAAACGATGCGAACTTCTTGGTATATCCAAATCCTGCTTCGGACATAGTACATTTCCAAACCGACAAAAAAATAGGAAAAGTAGAAGTGTACAATGCAGGTGGGCAGTTGGTTCTTGAAGGAAAGGAAAATCAGCTGAACATTGCTTCTCTTCCAAAAGGAATGTACATCGTTAAAGCTACTTTAGCGAATGGGGAGCAAGTAGCAAAAAAATTAATTAAAAAATAATTTTCTTTTTTAAATGTTTTTTGTTGTTTTTGAAAGATGGGTGTTTTTATGCATCCATCTTTTGTTTTTATCCGTAAAAAAATCGTAAATTTACGCTCCTTATAAAGTTTTTAGCTTTAACACCTAATCCTATCATTTCTAATTATATTTATTATTTAAAATACAATCTATGAGCTTTCCTACAGACCTTGAAATTGCAGAAAATGCAAATATTCAACCCATTAAAAAAATTGCAGAACAACTCAATATCGCTTCTGATGACATAGAATTTTATGGTAAATACAAAGCCAAACTACCATTATCCTATATTGATGAAGAGAAAATAAAAAAAGCTAAACTCATCTTAGTTACTGCCATTAATCCTACCCCGGCAGGCGAAGGGAAAACTACGGTAACCATAGGACTGAGTGACGGCCTGAACAAAATAGGAAAAAAAACCATGGCTGTCCTCAGAGAACCCAGCTTAGGACCTGTCTTTGGAATCAAAGGCGGTGCTGCAGGCGGAGGCTATGCCCAAGTGATTCCTATGGTAGATATTAATCTCCACTTTACTGGAGACTTCGCAGCGATAGAAAAAGCGAATAATCTGCTATCTGCTTTGATAGACAATAATTTACAAAACAAACAGTACAGCCTAAACATTGACCCCAAAACCATTGTATGGAAAAGAGTAATGGATATGAATGACCGTTCTCTAAGGAATATTGTCATCGGTTTAGGGGATGGTACCAATGGAGTTACGCGTCAGGAAGGATTTAATATCACGCCTGCATCCGAAGTAATGGCAATTCTCTGTTTGTCCAAAGATTTTGAAGACCTAAAGACCCGTTTGGGTAATATTTTCATCGGTTATACTTATGATAAAAAGCCCGTATATGCTAAAGATTTAAAAGCCGAAGGTGCCATGGCGATTCTCCTCAAAGATGCCATCAAGCCGAATTTGGTACAAACTTTAGAGGGCAATCCTGCTATTCTTCATGGTGGACCGTTTGCTAATATTGCTCAAGGAACCAACTCATTAATTGCTACCAAAATGGGGCTTTCTCTATCCGATTTCGTGGTCACAGAAGCGGGCTTTGGTGCAGATTTAGGTGCCGAAAAGTTCCTTCATATCAAATGTCATTATGGAAATTTAAAACCCGATGCTGTGGTAGTGGTGGCTACTATAAGAGCATTGAGATACCATGGGGGAGCAACTAAAAAAACGGAATTTTCTGAAGTGAATTTAGAAGCGGTAAAAAAAGGATTTGCCAATTTAGAAAAACACATTGAAAATATTCAGCTTTTAGGCATCCAACCTGTAGTGGCTATTAATCATTTCGCTACCGATAGTCAGGAAGAATTAGATTGGCTGATAGATGCTTGTGAAAAACTCGGAGTAAAAGCCATCATTGCTGATGAATTTACTATGGGCGGTGAAGGAATGAAAACACTGGCCACAGAAGTAGTAAATGCTACCGAATCTTACGGAAATCAGTTTACACCGCTCTATGACTTAAACCTGTCCATTAAAGAAAAAGTAGAAATATTAGCTAAAAAATTCTATGGTGCTGAGAAAGTAAATTTCGAAGCAAAAGCAAATACTCAGCTGAAAATGATTCAAGAACTGGGTATGGATAATCTCCCTGTATGTATGGCAAAGACTCAAAAATCTCTGAGTGATAATGAAAAACTATATGGAAGACCTACAGGGTTTACTATGACGGTAAGAGAATTTGAATTTGCAGCAGGTGCGGGCTTCGTCATCCCTATTTTAGGAAATATGATGAGAATGCCAGGACTTCCTGCTATCCCAGCTGCCGAAAATATGAATATTGATGCCAATGGCACCATTACAGGACTGAGCTAAAAAGTTGTTAAATAAATATTAAAAAATTTCAAAAGCAAATTAATTAACTTACTTTTGCAATATGGAACATTTTGAAAGCTGGAAAGACTTACTAAATCCAGAATTTTATATTAAAATGGGCGGTTTTTGGCTCATACTCTTTATTATTTTCGCAGAAACGGGGCTTTTCATCGGTTTCTTTCTTCCGGGGGACTCACTTCTCTTCGTATCAGGGATTTACGCTAAAGAACTTGCCGAAAACGCTTTTGGCGGAACAAGTAGTGAATTTTGGGATACTTTTGTAGTGGCTTCCAGTGTGGCATTGGCGGCTATTGTAGGAAACCAAGTAGGCTACTGGTTTGGAAAAAAAACGGGACACTCCCTTTACAACAGAGAAGATAGTTTCTTTTTTAAGAAAAAATACCTTTACCAAGCACATGATTTTTTTGAGAAAAATGGTTCTTTGGCAGTTATTGGTGCAAGGTTTTTACCTATCGTAAGGACATTCGTACCTATTGTAGCAGGAATTGTAAAGATGAACCCTAGAAAATTTCTCATTGATAATATTTTAGGAGGTGTACTTTGGTCGTTTTCGCTCATCTTTGCAGGACATTATTTAGATGCACTTTTCAGAGAACAGTTTGGGATTGAACTCAAAGAAAAATTAGAAGTAATCATCATTATCATTGTACTAATTACTACTGTACCAGTGATTTATAAAATGATTTTCGGAAAAACGGATAAAAAATAAACATCTCATCACTCTACCATTCAGTAGGGTGATTTTTTTTAAAATAATCACTCTAAATGCTATCTTACTAACAAAAAAAAGCTTATTTTTGCACCAATGAAAAATACAGAGATTTTTTTCTTTTCTGATGCTTTTTCATCTGGTGTTACCGGAATAAATTTTTATTTTAATATTATCCGAAACGAAGTCATTTACTGACTTCGTTTTTTTGTAAATTTGAACTATGTTAGCGATTCATCATTATTCCAAAGAAGAAATTATGGCACTCCTAGAAGCTGCAATAGCTTTTTCAGAAGGACGCAGTGCCAAAGTAAAAGAACAAGTTTTCGTATCGAATCTTTTCTTTGAAGATAGTACCCGAACCAAAACCAGTTTTGATGTCGCCGAAAGGAAACTAGGACTAGAAGTAGTGCCGTTTGATGTTACCCATTCTTCGGTAAATAAAGGAGAAACGCTCTATGATACGGTAAAAACCTTGGAAAGTATTGGGGTACAATTATTCGTGATTCGGCATAAAAAAAATAAATATTATGAAGAATTAGCAGGAATAAAAAGTGCCGTAGTTAATGGCGGAGATGGTACAGGAAATCACCCCAGCCAATGCCTTTTGGATTTGATGACGATTTATCAAGAGTTTGGTACTTTTAAAAATTTGAAAGTAGGCATCGTAGGAGATGTTCAGCATAGTAGAGTGGCCAATTCTAATGCCGATGCATTGAGAAAAATGGGAGCAAAAGTCTATTTCTCTGGTCCTGAAGATTGGTTTGATGAGGCCGAATTTATCAATGGAAATTACCTTTCACTAGACGCACTCATCAGCGAAGTAGATGTACTGATGCTCCTAAGAATTCAGCACGAAAGACATGGGGAAAAAATGAAAATGTCCCTAGATAAATACCACAAAAAATATGGACTGACCAAAGAGCGGGAAAAGAAAATGAAACCCAATGCCATCATTATGCACCCTGCACCTATTAACAGAGGAGTAGAAATACATACAGACCTTGTGGAATGCAAGAGAAGTCGTATTTTTAAGCAGATGGAAAATGGCGTTTATGCCCGAATGGCCATACTAAAAGATGCTTTGGAGAAAAAAGGAATAAAATTTATAGAACCGTAGGGACAAGATAGATCTCGTCCAAGCGTAATGAGAGCCTATAATGGACTACCAAAATTAAATATCATGCAACAATGTATCAATGATATACGCAAAATCATAGAACAAGCCAGACAAAAGGCTTATTCAGCTACGGCTTTTGCTATGGTAGAAGGTTTTTGGCTGATAGGGAAGAGAATTGTAGAAGAGGAACAGGGAGGTAACGCTCGTGCTGATTATGGAAAAGAGGTTATAAAAACTCTTTCCGCCCAATTGGGAAAAGGCTTCAGTCCGAGAACGCTCAGAGATTATCGTGCATTTTATCTTTCATTTCCTTATTGGGAAGATTTGGCACACGCGTGTGCCAAATTGAGTTGGTCCCATATACGCTTATTGCTCAGGGTGGAAGACCGTAAAGCGAGAGATTATTATATTAAGGAAGCTACCGAGCAAAATTGGGCTGTGCGAACTTTAGAGAGAAATATCAATACGCTCTATTATCATCGGCTTATATCGTCCCAACGAGCAGATTTGGTAGAGCGGGAAATGAAAGAGAATACATCTGATTTACAGAAAGATAAAACAGCGTTCATCAAAAACCCAACGGTATTGGAATTTTTGGGACTTCCTGCAAATGCAGCTTATACGGAACAAGAGTTGGAGCAAGGATTGATAGACAATTTACAAAAATTTCTTTTGGAATTGGGCAAAGGTTTTGCATTTGTGGCAAGGCAAAAGCATATCCGGACAGAGACACAGGATTTTTTTATAGACCTTGTATTTTATAATTATATTCTCAAATGTTTTGTAATTTTAGAACTGAAAACCAATAAAATGACTCATCAAGATATTGGGCAATTGGATATGTATGTCAGAATGTTTGACGATTTGGAGAAAAAAGAAAATGATAACCCTACTATTGGAATTTTACTTTGTACAGAAACTGATCAAACCATTGCTAAGTATTCTGTTTTAAGTGATAATAAGCAGCTTTTTGCCAATAAATATATGGCATATCTACCTACGGAAGAGGAGTTGGTTGCGGAAATTGAGAGAGAGAAAAGGGTATTAGAGGAGCAAATGGAAAGATGAAAAGACAAAAAGATATACAAAAATTTGTTTCAGATATTTCGGATAATATAGAACGAAATAAGTATTATTGTACTCATAGAAGATATGAAACAATTTTGATACAATTTGGAATGCTGAAAAGGAGAAATTTGAAAATACTTCAAGAGATTGAAGATAAACTTAAGGAAAAGGATATTACATTTTGGAAAGGAAAAGAAAAATTTGAAAGCATAATAGATTTTACTAAAAATTCAACCATTACATTTAGAAAATCCATGTTAAACGATAGTACTAATAAAAGTCAAGGTTCTGCAAAAATAAATTTTGCAGGGAAAATAAACATTTCAAAATCTGAAAGTGGAATCCGTCCTTATAAGCATCAAGAAGAGGCCTTTTATAACCTTCAAAAACAAATCATTAAATCTGAAAAAAATCCATTCTCAGGACTTTTGGTATTACCAACAGGAGGCGGAAAAACACTGACTGCCGCTCTTTGGATTGCCAAAAACTTTTTAGATACAAATAAAAAAGTACTCTGGGTTGCCCATAGGCACGAACTGTTGGAACAAGCAAAAAATACATTCGTGCAAAAACTTGCCTATAAGGATATTTTTGCGAAAAGAAATAGTTTTAATTATAGAATATTATCAGGTATTCACGATAAGCCTATCAATATACGCCCAACAGATGACCTAATAATTGCCAGTAAAAACAGTCTAAATACAGGATTTGAGTTTCTTTATAAAAATTGGATTGAGAAGCAAACCGATGAAATATTCTTAGTAATTGATGAAGCTCATCATGCAACAGCAAAAACTTATAGGAAGCTCATCGATAATCTGAAGAATAATGTTCAGAATTTTAAATTATTGGGACTAACAGCTACCCCTACCAGAACGGCAGAAAATGAACGAGGATTACTCAAAAAAGTATTCCCCGATGATGTCATTTATAAGATTGATTTAAAAACACTTATTCGTTTAGGAATTTTGTCGGAACCTATTTTTGAAGAGGTACAAACGGGGCAAAATCTCACGGCAAATTTAACGGATAAAGAAATTCAATTATTCAATACATTTGACATAAATAGTATTGGCGAGCATATTGCCACAACCATTGCTGAAAATAGAGAGCGTAATTATACCATTGTTGAACGCTATGTATCAAATAAGGAAAAATACAAACAGACACTCGTTTTTGCTCTGAATGTGAACAATGCCATTGCTCTTAATAAATTATTTCAAGAGAAAGGTATAAAATCTGACTATGTAATTGCTAATATAAAAGATGCAATTACAGGCGTTACCACGAATTTTACCAAAGAAAATAAAGCTAAAATTGATGATTTCAGAAACGGGAAATTAGAAGTTCTCATCAATGTAAATATCTTAACGGAAGGCACTGATATACCCAATGTGCAAACAGTTTTCCTAACACGCCCAACCATCTCTACCATTCTGATGACGCAAATGATAGGCAGAGGATTACGGGGCATAAAAGCTGGAGGAACAAAGGAAGCGTATATCGTTAGTTTTATTGATAATTGGCAAGACAAAATTGCGTGGGTAAATCCTGAAAAACTATTCATTGAAGATAATATTGATTTCAACGATACAGATAAAGAGACAAAAAAACAATTAATCCGTTTGGTATCCATTGCTAAAATAGAAGAATTTGCTATTTTAACTAACCAAATTATTGATCCTGAAACGAAAAAAGAGCTCGAAAAACTAGATTTTATCCAACGAATCCCTAAAGGTATTTTTCAGTTCAAATTATTGGAGAAATTGGAACAAGGAGATGAAAAACAACGAAACTGTGAAATCTTAATCTACGATAACATAGAAGAATCTTACAAGAAATTTGTGGAGACATTACCATATTTTGTAGAAGATAATAATTTAGAAAATTGTGAATACCTCCACCAACAAGAACTAGATATATATTCACAGCAGATTGAAGATGAATTTTTCTTTGGAATAGAGAAATATCCCGCATATAGTAAGCAAGACATTAAAGATTTACTACAATATTATATTATTCAGGGAGAAATACCACAATATATAGAACTGAAGGAAAGAGAGAAATATAACATTGATAAAGTAGCTAACGAAATTTATGTAAAAGATTTAGGTTCAAGAGCCGAAAAGGATTTTATTGATAAAACTTGGGCAGAATCAGAAACAGAATGGCAAACTTTCTTCAATTATGATAAGCGAATATTCATTAATGAAATCAATCTCGCTAAAAACAGACTATTCTATCCAGAATTATACCAAAAAGAAAAGCAACTTCCAGTGGAAGAATACGAAATTCGCGAGTTTGAGAGAATGCCATTGTATGAAATACGAAAAGTAAATCCAGCTTACGAAAAATGGTTACGAGACAAAGTTTTTGAAAAATTTACTGATGAAAGTGGTTACTATTTCAGTGCCGAAAGCGGTTATAAAAGCAAAAACAGATTGGTTTTTCAAATTGACCACATCGTACCTATGCACAAAGGCGGTTTAACTATACTTGATAATCTACAGCTTTTGACAAAAGGAGAAAATGCAGTAAAAGGAGCAAAATAATTGTGAAAAAATAAATTATAAACGCCTAAAGCATACTGCTTACGGCATAAAGCATATAAAATGAACAATAAAAAATTAATATTAGAATCAGGGGAGGTCTTCTATGGTAAAGGCTTCGGAGCGAGTGAAAATATAGCAGGGGAAGTGGTTTTTAACACCGGAATGACAGGTTATCAAGAACTGGTTTCAGACCCATCCTATTGTGGACAAATCGTGTGTATGACTTATCCGCTCATCGGAAATTACGGCATCAATAGAGATGACTACGAGAGTATAGAACCTGCAATTAAAGGACTTATCGTAAAAGAATTGTGTGATTTACCATCAAACTTTCGTTCCCAAATGTCCCTAGACGAACTCTTTAAAAAGAAAAACCTTTCGGGCATCCACAGTATAGATACCAGAAGACTGACCAGAGTGCTCAGAGACAAGGGGGTGGTGAAAGGAAAAATAGTGGATGCGGACATCGATGAACAAAGTGTTATCAATGAAATAAAAGCAACTTCTTTCCCTACGGATCAGATTGCTTCCGTTTCTACCAAGACACCGTATGCCAACCCCGGAAGAGGCTTTAAGGTAGTATTAATGGATTTCGGAGCTAAGCTGGGAATCATCCGTGAACTTTCACAAAGAAATTGCGACATTACGGTGGTTGCTCATGATACCACAGCGGAAGAAATCCTCCTGATGAACCCTGATGGCGTGATGCTCTCTAATGGCCCTGGTGACCCTGAAGATGTACCTCATGCACACGAAACCGTGAGAAAACTCATCGGAAAAGTACCAATTTTTGGGATCTGTATGGGGCATCAAGTGCTTGGATTAGCTTGTGGTGCTAAGACTTTTAAGCTCAAATTCGGGCATAGAGGCGGTAATCATCCTGTAGTAGATCTAAAAACCAATAAAGTTACCATTACTTCTCAAAATCATAATTACGCCATTGATAGCGAAAGCCTTAAATATACAGATTTAGAGGAAACACACATTGCTCTTAACGATAAAACCAATGAGGGAATTCGCCATAAAAAATATCCTTGTTTCTCTGTACAGTACCATCCTGAAGCATGCCCTGGACCTGAAGATGCCAACTATCTTTTCGATGAGTTTATTGAAATGATGGAAAAAGAGAAGAATGGATAAACGATACTCACAATTAAATGAATCTTTATTTTTATCCCCATCCTCGACGAGTTTTCATCGAGGATTTTTTATTTTTTCCTGATAAATATTAGCCTTCCCTATACTCTGTTGCTCTAAATATTTACTAACTTTGGGATATCAACATTTAAACATTTAGAATTATGAAAAAATTAGTCATCATGGCACTTGCTGGAGCTTTTATTATAAACTGTTCAGATAAGAAAACAGAAGATACTACTAGTACTACCATGCTAGAAGAACCTACACAGCAAACGGAAGCACCCTCTGCAAATGACTTAGATGGAAAATCTCTCATCGAGGGAATGGACTGTGCCACATGCCACAAAGAAAATGAAAAAATGATAGGTCCTTCTTATCAGGAAATTGCGAATAAATATACAGAAGGAGATATGGACATGCTTGCAGATAAAATCATTAACGGCGGAAGTGGCAATTGGGGAGATGTTCCTATGACACCTCACGCAGGACTTCCTAAAGAAAATGCTAAAAAAATGGTGGCGTACATTATGTCCTTGAAAAAATAATTTTTCATTAAAAATTAAAGATAGTCTGCACGAACTGTCTTTTTAATTTTAAGTTCTATACTTCCTTTGATAATCAAAACCATTAGAAGTAAAGAAATCTCATTCTATTTGTACAAAAAATTGACTATTTTTGCGGTTTAAAAAAATCACGAAAACATGTCGTTATCAGAACAAGAAATCATCCGTAGAGAAAAATTAGGAAAGCTTACGCAAATGGGCATCAATGCCTTTCCTGCAGACGAATACACCATTACAGATACTACACAATCTATAAAAGAAAATTTTCAGGAAGGTAAAAAAGTAAAGCTGGCAGGAAGACTCATGTCCAGAAGAATTCAGGGAAAAGCCTCTTTTGCCGAGTTACAAGATGCCTCGGGAAGGATTCAAGTGTATTTTAACCGAGATGAAATTTGTCCTACCGATGATAAAGAATTGTATAACGAAGTATATAAACACCTTTTAGACATCGGAGATATTATAGGCATTGAGGGGGAACTATTTAAAACTCAGGTAGGTGAAATGACCATTATGGTGAAAGACTTTACCCTCCTTTCCAAATCCCTTCGTCCTTTGCCACAAGCCAAAACCGATGAAAATGGCGTGGTACACGATGCCTTTAATGACCCTGAATTGCGTTATCGTCAGCGTTATGTGGATTTAACGGTAAACCCTCAGGTAAAAGAAGTTTTTGTAAAAAGAACAAAACTTTTCAATGCCATGCGTCAGTTTTTTAATGAAGCGGGTTATTTCGAGGTGGAAACGCCTATCCTACAGGCGATTCCAGGAGGAGCTGCAGCTCGTCCGTTCATCACCCATCACAATGCTTTGGATATTCCGCTCTATTTGAGAATTGCCAATGAATTGTATCTTAAGAGACTCATTGTAGGTGGATTTGATGGTGTTTATGAATTCTCTAAAAACTTCCGAAACGAAGGCATGGACAGAACCCATAATCCTGAATTCACCGCAATGGAAATTTATGTGGCTTACAAGGATTATAACTGGATGATGGACTTTACTGAAAGACTTCTAGAGCATTGTGCCATGGCTGTCAATGGAACTACCAAAGCTACTTTCGGAGAGCATGAAATAGATTTCAAGGCTCCCTATCCAAGAATTTCCATGACCGAAGCCATACAAAAATTCACAGGGTTTGATATCACGGGAAAATCCGAAGACGAGTTAAGAGCATTTGCTCAGTCTATAGGCATTGAAGTGAATGAAACTATGGGCAAAGGAAAGCTCATTGATGAAATTTTTGGTGAAAAATGCGAAGGTAATTTTATCCAACCTACTTTCATTACAGATTACCCAATAGAGATGTCACCGCTTACCAAGAAACACCGTAGTAAAGAAGGACTTACCGAGCGTTTCGAACTCATGGTTTGCGGTAAGGAAATTGCCAATGCCTATTCTGAACTCAATGACCCAATAGACCAAAGAGAACGATTTGAGGAACAACTGAAACTTTCAGAAAAAGGCGATGATGAAGCAATGTTCATAGACCAAGATTTCCTCCGTGCCTTAGAATACGGCATGCCACCAACAGCAGGACTAGGCATAGGAATGGATAGATTGGTAATGTTCTTGACTAATAATGCATCTATCCAAGAGGTACTTTTCTTCCCTCAGATGAAACCAGAGAAAAAAGCTCCAAGTTTTGAGTTGAGCGATGATGAGAAAATCATTTTGGATATTCTTTCCACTCAAGAGGACGCAATGGAACTGAGTGTGGTAAAAACTAAATCGGCACTTTCAGGTAAAAAATGGGACAAAGCCACTAAAAATCTCACGAAAAATAACATCGTAAAGGTGGAAAAAGTGGATGAAGTACTCCTGATGAAATTGGTGTAAATACGCTTCCGAAATCACTAAGATTTCAAAACACAATTTTTTTAAAAAAAATTGATTACATTTATCCTAAAAACATGTCTGAACTGAAAATTGTATATCAATCAGCATTTTTATATCAGGTAGAACTTGCGAAGTCTAAATTAGCTTCTCGGGGAATTCTGTCTTATGTTAAAAATGAATTTGTAAATCATGTAGTGGTAATGCCTATTTCTCAGAATTACCTTCTCCTAGTGAATGAAAAAGATTGGGAAAACGCTCTGAAAATTTTAGAAGAAATAGAAGAAAACGAATTGTGAATAATAAAAAAACGACCTTTTTTAGAGGTCGTTTTTTTGTTGGTTTCACCTTTTCCCTTCAGCGTTTTTAAGTGCCATTTCACAAGCGGAAAATTCATCTCCTTTGGTTTCTAATGCATACTTCTGTTTATCTGTATTCCGAATTTGTGCATTGTATTTTTCTACATCTTCCTCATCTGCTCCTAGGGCTTTCAAGGTTTTTCCTCCCATATCTACCGCTGCCTCAAAAGTTTCTCTCACAAAGAAATCTGCTTCTGCTTCTATCAGTTCAAAAGCATGATGATGATCTGATGCACGAACTACCGTTTTGGTGGTAGGACTGTGGTGTTTAATACTGCGTACAATTTGGGTAGCCACCGCAGAGTCGTCTAGACATATCATCACGCAATCTGCATGGTAAGCCCCCGCCGCATAAAGAACATCTTCTCTAGAGCCATCTCCATAATATACTTTTAGTCCATGTTTCTGTGCAGATCGAATAGTATCTGGATTATTATCTATAATAGTAACCGTAGCACCGTATGCCAATGGTACTTGACTGGCAATTTGTCCCATTCTTCCGAAGCCTATAATCAAAACATTACCACGGGAATTTTCATCATCTAAAATATGATCTACCCCATCTAGGTCCACTGTTTTTTTGCGTATGAATTTCTGATAAATCAAAATAAATATAGGGGTTAATGCCATGGAAATGACAACAATTGCTGTCATATTCGCATGAAGAGTGCTATCTATCACGCCCTGAGACGCTGCTGCAGCATACAGTACAAAAGCAAATTCTCCCCCTTGGGACATGAGCAATGCACGGTCTATAGCATCGGTTTTATTGCTTTTAGATAAACGAGCTACAAGGTAAACCACAGAGCTTTTAATGGTCATGAGGGATAAAACACCCAAGAGTATCATCCATAGATTTTCGGCCACCATTTCTAAATTAAGAGACATACCTACTCCTAAGAAAAAAAGCCCTAACAATAATCCTCTAAAAGGTTCTATATCCGTCTCTAATTGGTGTCTGAAACTAGATTCTGATAGTAAAACTCCAGCGGTAAAAGCCCCCATCGCCATAGAAATTCCTCCCCATTCCATGAGTAAAGCCGCTCCCAGTACCACAAACAATGCCGCTCCTGTCATCACTTCGCGAGCCTTTGACTTGGCAAGAATTCTAAATAAAGGATTCAGCAACCATAATCCTGCTGCAACTAATATCCCTAAAGAAAGTAATGCTGTACCCAGTTGTTGCCAAACGGGTGGTTTTTGTACTACAGCATTAGGGTCCACAGGAGCTAAAAAAGCTACAATGGCTAAAAGAGGTACAATAAGCAAATCTTCAAACAATAAGATAGACACTACCTTCTGTCCCCGAGGCGTTGCCAATTCATGCCGCTCTCCCAAAATCTGCATCACAATAGCTGTGGAAGAAAGCACAAAACCGGATATTGCTACAAAAGCTGTTTGCCACGGCAAACCATAAAGTAATCCTAATAAAGTGAGGATGGACGCTAAAATAAGGGCTTGCATACTGCCCATTCCGAATATCTGTTTTCTAAGCCCCCAAAGATGTGCTGGTTTCATTTCCAGACCAATGACAAACAAGAACATCACTACTCCCAGTTCTGCCAAATGCATGATGCTTTGGGTATCCTGAAAAAGCTTGAGTCCAAAAGGCCCTAAAACCAATCCGGCAGCTAAATACCCTAAAACAGAACCCAATCCTAGTTTTTTAAACAAAGGCACCGCCAATACGGCCGTACCAATTAAAACAACAACATTTAATAAACTGTGTGCACTTTGCGTTTCCTCAGCCATAGTTTAATCAATTTTTACAAAAATAAACAAATGAAATCATACTGGAAAATGCAGGACGAATTTGTAGAACAAATAAAAACAAATCTAGAAATAAGCCAATATTTGAAATAAAAAAATGCTCTACTATTTAGAGCATTAAAAAAATCATAATTACTTGAAATTAAGAATCTTAAAAGTAGTAGTGGAGAATACGGGATTCGAACCCGTGACCTTTTGACTGCCAGTCAAACGCGCTAGCCAACTGCGCCAATTCCCCTTCTGTGGTGCAATAATACGACGAAATAATGAAAAATAAAAATCTGAACCCAATAATTTATAAAAAAACTCGCTCTTAATGATTAAGAACGAATTTTTTAATTTATTTTAATAAACTATGACAGTCTTGGTACCTTGGATGAATGTTCATATACACTTTAGGGAATACTTCTTTCACCCATTTTTCTATCATTTCATTTTGTTTCTTCTTAAGTGTAAGGTCTTTCAATCGGTCATAATCTGTCTCTAAAGAAAGCTGATGAGCAGGAATGATGGTATTTATTTTAACGAAAGAAACTGCTTTTTTTCTATCTACCGTAGTTTCAAAAACTTCAGTCATATCGCCTTCGTTAAGCCCTGCTATTTGATATCCTAATATAGGGTCTAAATTTATTTTTTCCATTCTGTCAGAACCATTTTCGTCTGTCATCACTCCTGCATTGTACTTGGTTCTTTTATCATCAGAATATTTTACGGCTGCTTCTTTAAAGGTGATTTTTCCATCTACTATTTCCTTACGGATATTCTCTAATTTTTTCTTTGCAGTGGCTATTTCTTCATCATTAGGAGTATTCATGAGGAGGATATGGCTGGCATCATAATTTTTTCCTTTTTTAGCATCTAATCGTATGATATGGAACCCGAATTCTGTTTCGATAGGTGCTGATATTTGTCCTACTTCTAAATTAAGTGCCGCCGCTTCAAAAGGTTTTACCATCTGTCCTTTGGTAATATTTTTCATCTTACCACCATTGACTGCACTGGCCTTGTCCTCGGAATAAATTCTTGCCTGATTTTCAAAACTTTCTCCATCTAAAATAGCTTGTCTAATGATATTGAGTCTATCGATAAGTTCTTTCTTGTGAGCCTCCGTAAGTTTTGGAAAAATACTAATCTGTGAAAGTATCACTTCGTCTTTTACTTCGGGCAATTGCTCTTTATAATTATTGTAAAAATCAGTAATTTCAAAAGGTGTAGCATCTATACCTTGGGTAATTCTTCTGAATTTTTCCTGTGCATAGTATTGGTCCGTATCTATCTTTTCTATCATCCGCTTCATTTCATACGCCGTAGAGATTTTATAATTATCTAGCATGGCCTTTTCACTTGGAAACTGAGAAAGAATTTGGTTGTATTTCTGTTCTGCGATAGAACGAATTTGCTCTGATCTGTTCTCTATCAAAGTATCCTTTTTTGCTTCGGAAATAATGATTTTATTATTGAGAACACTTTCAAAAACTTTACACTTAGATGCAGGTTCTAGTCCTTGCTGTTCAATGTATTTTAGCTGTTCATTAACTTCAGAATCTAAAATCAATTCCGTTCCTACCACAGCGGCAATTCCATCTACAAAACTCCCTTTGGTCAATTGGGCAGAAAAGGATTGCACCAAGAACAATAGGAGCAATGTGTACAGCGATGATAATTTCATTTTTTGCATTTGTTTTAATGATTTTTGCAAATGTAAGGTACTTAATGTTAATATTTAAGCCCTTTTTTTATAATTATTTCTTAAAATTCTAAATCATGATACTCTTTAATCCACCATTACTTCAAAAGCGGTAAGATTTCTAAACTCACCTATTCGATGAACGATGTCTTCTTCACTAAGTTCCACGAGTCTTTCTGTACCGAATTTTTCTACCGTATAAGAAGCCAATGCAGAACCAACAATCACGGCGGCTTTCATGGTTTCAAACTCAAAATCTCCTTTTTTAGCAATGTATGCCGCAAAGCCTCCCGCAAAGGTATCTCCTGCCCCAGTAGGGTCAAAAACTTCTTCTAAAGGAAGTGCAGGAACGGCAAATACTTTTCCGTCATGGAAGAGAATAGCCCCGTGTTCTCCTTTTTTAATAATTACAAACTTTGGTCCCATTTCGTGGATCATTTTCGCTGCTTTCACCAGTGAGTACTCCCCAGAAAGCTGTCTTGCTTCTTCATCATTAATACTGATGACATCGGTTTTAGCAATCATTTTTTTCAAATCTTCCATGGCGGTATCCATCCAGAAATTCATGGTATCTAAAATCACCAATTTCGGTCTCTGGTGCATTTTCTCTAATACAGAGAGCTGTACCAATGGATGAAGATTCCCTAAAAGAAGTATATCTGCATCTTGCATAGAATCTGGGACTTTAGGGTCAAAATTTTCCAAGACATTCACTTCTGTTACCAGCGTATCTCTGGTATTGAGGTCATTATGGTATTTTCCACTCCAAAAGAAAGATTTCCCTCCTTCCACTATTTCTAAACCTTCAATATTGATATTTCTCTTCCTAAAAATATCAATATTTTCATTACCAAAATCATCTCCAATTACAGAAACTACACCACATGGCACATTGAGTAAAGACGAAGTAATCGCAATGTAAGTAGCCGCTCCTCCTACTATTTTATCCGTTTTCCCAAAAGGAGTCTCTATGGCATCAAAAGCCACACTTCCTACGATAAGTAATTTCATTATATTGATCAAAAAATTAAAAATTCGTATTAATATTATAATGCTTTAGCCTTCTGCTCTGCATTTTCCAGTCCTGCAAGGTTTTTACCTCCTGCTGTTGCAAAGCCGGGATTTCCACCACCACCACCTTGAATTTCTTTTGCTAACTCTTTTACGATGTTTCCTGCATGATACTTTCCATCCAAATCATCAGAAACTCCTACGGTAATCATCGGTTTTTCTCCTGCATCGGAAAGGATAACAATCACTGATGCAGCAATTTCCTTTTTCAGCTGAAATACGATATCTTTTACCGAAGCCGCATCTAAAGAGGTTTTCTTTACCAAAAGCTGCTTATCTCCACTTTGTACGAATTGATTTTTCCAATTCTGAACTTCACCTTTTGCTTTTTCCTTTTTCAGTGCTTCTACTTCCGCTTTTAGCTGTGCATTTTCCTCTTGCAATTTCTCTGTAGATTTTACGAGATCTTTGGATTTCAAAAGTGCCGAAAGTTTTTCATGTTGTACCTCTAAATTAAAGAAATATTCCTTCACTTTTTCTCTGGTAATGGCTTCCACACGGCGTATCCCCGATGCCACAGCACCTTCTGAAATAATCTTAAAATACCAAATGTCGCTGGTATTTTTCACATGCGTACCTCCACAAAGTTCCTTACTATCGGCAAATTCTATCATACGCACCTTATCACCATATTTCTCACCGAAAAGTGCCATAGCACCCGCTTCCATCGCCTCTTTCATGGAAATAGAACGATGTTCTTTGAGTGCAATTTGTTGCAAAATCCGTTCATTTACCTTCTTTTCTACGGCTTGAAGCTCTTCATCTGTAACTTTTTGGAAATGAGAAAAATCAAACCTCAGTCCATCAAAATCCACCTTTGAACCTCTTTGCTCCACATGCGTTCCTAAAACTTCTCTTAACGCCTGATGTAACAAATGTGTAGCGGTATGATTGGCCTCCGTAAGCGGTCTTCCCTTTACTTCTGCTTTGAATGGCTCATTTAGATTTTCGGGCAAAGATTCGGCAATGTGAATAATGAGGTTATTTTCCTTTTTGGTATCCAAGATATAGGTCATTTCCCCACTGGCTGAGGTCAAAAATCCTTTATCGCCCACTTGTCCACCACCTTCGGGATAAAATGGCGTAACATTGAATACCAACTGATATTGCGTCCCCTCTTTCTGGCTTTCCACCTTTCTATATTGAGTGATTCTCACGGTACCTTCCGTGGCATCGTAACCGATGAATTCCGTTTCATCATCTTCACGAATCACCACCCAGTCATCGGTTTTCGTCTGAGCTGCCGCCCGAGAGCGTTCTTTTTGTTTCTTTAAATTTTCCTCAAAACCCGCCTCATCCAAAGTAAATCCTTTTTCAGCCAAAATCAAAGCAGTAAGGTCAATAGGAAAGCCATAAGTATCATATAGTTCAAAAGCTTTACTTCCTGAAATCTCCTTATTTTCGGCATTATTCATCATTGCATCGAGTATCAAAAGCCCTTGTTCTAAAGTTCTTAGGAATGAATTTTCCTCTTCACGAATGACATTTTGAACCAAGTGATGTTGTTTTTTAAGCTCTGCAAAAGCTTCTCCCATCTGCTGGACCAGCGTATCTACTAACTGATAAATAAAAGGTTCTTTTTGCCCTAAGAAAGTAAACCCATATCGGATGGCTCTACGCAAGATTCGTCTAATGACATAGCCCGCTCCGTTGTTGGATGGGAGTTGTCCATCAGCAATAGCAAAAGCAACTGCACGAATATGGTCCACAATCACGCGGATGGCAATATCCTTTTCATCCTCCAATTTTCCTTCGTATTTTTTGCCCGAAATCTCTTCTACTTTTTCTATAAGTGGCGTAAAAACATCGGTATCATAGTTGGAAGACTTGCCCTGAAGTGCCATGCAAAGCCTTTCAAAGCCCATTCCTGTATCCACATTTTGCTTGGGTAATTTTTCCAGTGAGCCATCGGCTTTTCGGTTGAACTCCATAAAAACAAGATTCCATACCTCAATGACTTGAGGATGGTCTTGATTGACCAATTCTTTACCCGAAATTTTAGCTTTTTCCTCTTCACTTCTGAGGTCAATATGAATTTCCGAGCAAGGTCCACATGGTCCCTGTTCTCCCATTTCCCAAAAATTGTCTTTTTTATTTCCATTAAGGATTCTATCTTCAGAGATATGGGCTTTCCAAAAGTTATATGCCTCTTGGTCTCTGTCCAAATTTTCCGAAGCATCGCCCTCAAAAATGGTTACATAGATATTTTCTTTGGGAATTTTATATACTCCTGTAAGAAGCTCCCATGCCCATTCTATGGCTTCTTTCTTAAAATAGTCTCCGAAAGACCAGTTGCCCAGCATTTCAAACATGGTATGATGGTAGGTATCACGCCCTACATCGTCCAAATCATTGTGTTTCCCCGATACTCTGAGACACTTCTGGGTATCTGCCACTCTGAGCGAGGAAGGCTGTTTATACCCCAAGAAAAAATCTTTAAACTGCGTCATTCCCGAATTGGAAAACATCAGCGTAGGGTCATCTTTTAAAACAATGGGAGCCGATGGAACAATTTCATGTCCTTTGCTCTTGAAAAAATCTAAAAATTTCTGTCTTATTTCTTGTGATGTCATAACAATTTTAGCAATAATAAAATGATTGTCAACTTAGCCATTCCAATCGTACTTCAAATAATGAATAAAAATAATATAGGAACCTTTTCAAATTCCCCTAAATATCCAAAACTATTTCAAGCTTCATCAAACTGACTCTCATCTTCCAATTATTCAATGTTTGCAAAAATACGGAAAAAATAGGTTGTACATGTTACTACTTTTGATATTTCTTAAGCCAAATGCATTAAAATGCAACTTTAGGCACAGCAAAGGGCAATCATTATTCATGTTTATTTTCGCCAAAATGCTTTTCAATCAGTATTTTTAATTAATGAAAGATATATTGTTATTAAATATTTCATTAAATTTTATTTTTAAAAACTATTTGATTTTTAATATTTTACGCCGATTATTTTTCTTTACTGATAGAAAAAATACAGCATTTCATCTTTAAAATTTCAAAAATAATTTGCTTGGTCAGAAAAAAACACTATCTTTGCACACCAAGAAACGGAAATACTTCCACTGGTCCTATAGCTCAGTTGGTTAGAGCACCTGACTCATAATCAGGTGGTCCCTGGTTCGAGCCCAGGTGGGACCACATAAGCACTCAGTATGAGTGCTTTTTTTATATCTTTGCATAAAATTTGAGCTCGGAAAGACCGAGGTACTCATTCTTCATTACCCCAAACGGGCAAAAAAAAGAAATAATTTTTATGAGCAATATCGTTGCAATTGTAGGAAGACCCAATGTGGGTAAATCCACACTTTTTAACCGACTATTAGAAAAGAGAGAGGCCATCGTAGATTCTACTTCTGGCGTTACTAGAGACAGACACTACGGAAAATCTGACTGGAATGGTGTAGAATTTACCGTAATAGACACAGGAGGCTACGAAGTAAGTACAGATGATATTTTCCAAGAAGAAATTACCAAACAAGTAGAGCTGGCTGTAGATGAAGCCACTTCCATTATCTTTATGCTCAATGTAGAAGAAGGGCTCACTGATACGGATATAGAGATGCATGAAATGCTTCGCCGTTCGGGGAAACCTTTGTACATTGTGGTAAATAAGGTAGATTCTGTAAAAGAAGACCTTGCAGCTACTGAGTTTTATCAGTTGGGAATAGAAAAATACTATTCTCTTTCTTCTGCTACAGGTTCTGGTACTGGAGATCTTTTAGATGATATAGTGAAAGATTTTCCTACCGTAGATTACAAAGACCCATTCGAGGGGTTGCCGAGAATTACCATCGCAGGAAGACCTAATGTAGGGAAATCTACGCTTACCAATGCTCTTTTGGATGTGGAGAGAAACATCGTAACAGATATTGCAGGTACTACCCGAGATGCTATAGAAACCCTCTACAATAAATTCGGACATCAATTCGTTTTAGTGGACACGGCAGGAATGCGTAAAAAATCTAAAGTAAAAGAAGATTTAGAGTTTTATAGTGTAATGCGTTCCGTAAGGGCAATAGAACATTCGGATGTAGTGATTATTATGGTAGATGCCACCCAGGGATGGGAAAGTCAGGATATGAATATTTTTGGTATCGCTCAAAAAAACAGAAAAGGCATCGTAATTTTAGTCAATAAATGGGATTTAGTGGAAAAATCTACCAATACCATGAGGGATTTTGAAAGACAAATCAAAGAAAAAATTGGTCAGTTTCAGGATATTCCTATTCTTTTCGTATCGGCACTAACGAAGCAAAGAATCTTAAAGGCCGTGGATACTGCTATGGAGGTATATGAAAACAGAAAGAAAAAAATAAAAACTTCTAAGCTGAATGAAGTGATGCTTCCTATTTTTGAATCTAGCCCACCTCCTGCACTTAAAGGAAAATATATTAAAATCAAATATTGTGTACAGCTGGGTACTCCATCTCCACAGTTCGTATTCTTCTGTAATCTCCCGCAGTATGTAAAAGAACCGTACAAACGATTTACCGAAAACCAACTCAGAAAGCATTTCGGTTTTACGGGCGTTCCTATTGAAGTGTACTTTAGACAAAAATAGTTTTTAAAAGCTATAGACGATAATCACTGTATTCTGTACATTCGTCTTAAGCTTTTTATTTTTGCTTAAATTTTACCATTCAGTGCACTTTGCCAGAGTTTTTAGAACTTTGGTAAAGTAGAAACATAATTTTTTAAAAGCCACAGACAGCAGACATTCATCATTATACTTTGTACATAAAAATCAAACGCTATGAATATAAAAAACACCCTTATTGCATTAGCATCGCCCGCTTTATTATCTGCACAGGTGATGACCCCAGAAACGCTCTGGTCATTGAAAAGACTTAGCGTACAGACCATTGCTCCAGACCAATCGGCACTCATTTATAAAGTAGGTACTGTAGATATTCATACAGAAAAGAACAGCAGCATCAGTTATTTTCTTAATCTTAAAAACCAACAATCCACTAAAATAAATTTCGGCAAAAAATCACTCATCCAGTGGGACAAAAATGGAATCTATGCTCAGGAAGGAGAAAAAATTTATCTTTCTAAAGATGAAGGAAAATCTTGGTCAGAATTTTATACCATTGGTAAAGCAGACCATATTCTGATTTCTCCTGATGGAAAACGCATTGCTTTTAGCAAAGAAGTATTGGTAGAAAAAGTAATGGGTACTGATAAACATAGTGATTTACCTAAAAATACGGCACATATATACCATGATTTGAATCACAGACATTGGGATTATTTTAATCAAGGAAAGTACAATCATATTTTCGTAGTCAATACCGATGAAAGCGTAGAAAACGCCAAAGATGTATTAGAAGGCAAAGCATGGGACGCACCACAAAGACCATTTGGCGGAGCCGAAGATTTTATTTTCAGTCCAGATGCTTCTCAGCTTCTCTTCGTCATGAAGCCTAAAAGCGGTGTGGATTATGCCAAATCTACCAATACCGACATCTTTTCTTACCATTTTTCTTCGGGACAAATTAAAAACCTTACGGAAGACAATAAAGGCTATGATGTACACCCTAAATTTAGTCCTGATGGGCAATATCTTACATGGCAAAGTATGGAGAGAGACGGCAATGAATCTGATAAAAACGATATTAAAATCTTAGATTGGAAAACTGGAAAGACCACAAACCTCACCCGAAGCTGGAACGAAAGCGTAACGGGAGATTTCTTGTGGAGCAAAGATTCTAAAACGATCTATTTTACGGCGGCTTACCGTGGTACGAAACAGCTTTTTTCCCTCGACCCTAAAACGCAAAAAATTCAGAAAATTACCCAGGGAAACTTTGATGTAAACAATATTTTTGCCGATGCTAAAAATGGACTGGTAGTGGGAAGAACAGACATTAACCACGCTACCGATTTATTTTCTGTTCAGCCGAAAAATGGAAAAATGGCTCAGCTCACCGATGTAAACAAGGATATTTATGCGAAGATAGCCCCCTCTAAATCAGAGTTAAGAATGGTAAAAACCTCTGATGGCAAGGAGATGGGCGTTTGGTTTCACTATCCACCGAATTTTGACCCCAATAAAAAATACCCAACATTACTTTACTGCCAGGGAGGTCCACAGTCTGCACTTTCTCAGTATTTTTCCTACCGATGGAACTTTGCACTTATGGCAGCCAATGGCTACATAGTAGTAGCACCCAACAGACGAGGAATGCCAGGCTGGGGCGTAGAATGGAACGAAGCTATTTCTAAAGACTGGGGGGGACAACCGATGAAGGATTACCTTGCTGCCACAGATTATGCCATGACGCTTCCTTTCGTGGATAAAGAACGAGTAGGGGCTGTAGGGGCAAGCTATGGCGGATATTCGGTACTCATGCTGGCAGGGATTCACAATAATAGATTCAAAACTTTTATTTCTCACAATGGGCTATTTGACATGAAAATGTGGTACCTCACTACGGAAGAATTATGGTTTGCTAACTGGGATTTAGGAGGCTCTCCGTATGACAAGCCATTACCGAAATCTTATACAGATTTTAATCCAAGCAATTTCGTAGATCAATGGAATACCCCATTAATGGTGATTCAGGGAGGAATAGATTTCCGTGTGCCTTATGAGCAGGGACAAGGAGCCTTCCAAGCGGCAAGACTAAAAGGGCTAAAATCTAAATTCCTTTATTACCCGAATGAAAACCATTGGGTGCTCAATCCTCAGAATGCCATCGTTTGGCAAAGAGAATTTTTCCAATGGCTAGAAGAAACCTTAAAGAAATAAAAATCTAGATGATAAGCTGTAGGCAGTAGGCATTTAGCAACTCGCTTACAGCTTTTAGCTTTTTTAGTCTATAATTTATGACTTATAATTTCTAAAACCTTATGCTTTAAATTATGAAACGAAATCGCTTTTATTTTGTAACATTTTCTCCTAGTAAAAAGCGTAGTTTTGGAACATTAATCAGTTATAAAAAATACGCACAATAGGCATACAGTGATAATAATACAAAAACCCTCCTACTGAGCGTTATAGATAAAAGAATAAATAGAGTTACTAATTATTCGTTTTTTGTTTGTTGTATTATGAAAGAAGCTATCGTACAAATACGATAGCTTCTTTTTTATCAACCTTATATTTTATTTGCCCAATTTTATTCTCAGATTATCAATCATATCTTTCGTCATTTCTTGGATGCCAAATTCATAAGTAAGCCCCCAGTCTTTTTTGGCTACACTATCATCAATAGACGCAGGCCAAGAGTCTGCTATAGCTTGTCGGAAGTCTGGCTTGTAGCTAATTTCGAATTCAGGGATAATGTTTTTAATTTCCTCACTAAGTTCCTTTGGAGTAAAGCTAAGCCCTCCAAGGTTATAAGAAGTTCTCACACTGAGAGATTCCTTAGGAGCGTTCATCAGCTGTAGCGTAGCATTAATAGCATCATCCATATAGAGCATCGGCATGGCGGTATTTTCAGAGATAAAGCTGGTATATTTCCCTTTTTCTACGGCTTCATAAAAAATTTCTACCGCATAATCTGTGGTGCCACCTCCCGCAGGCGTTTTCCATGAAATAAGCCCTGGATAACGGATACTTCTTACATCTACACCATATTTATCCCAATAGTATTCGCACCACTTTTCCCCTGCTAGTTTAGAAATTCCATACACGGTAGTAGGGTTCAGTACCACCTCTTGTCCCACATCATGTTTCGGGATACCTTTTCCGAAAACGGCAATAGAGCTTGGCCAAAATATTTTAGAAATAAGCCCCTCTTTCGCTATTTCGCAAAGCTGAATGAGTGGGTCTAAATTGAGTTTCCACGCTAAAAGGGGATTTTTTTCAGAAGTCCCAGAAAGGAGAGACGCCAAATGATATACGGTAGTGATATGATGCTTCTCAATCACTTCTCTAAGGCGTGGCGTATCGGTAACATCTAATGTTTCATAATGCTTTGCTGGGGTTTGGATTTGTGCTTTCAGTTCCAATCCTGACGCAATGACTTGGTCTTCACCATAGATTTCCATTAGTTTTTTCGTCAGTTCTGTTCCTATCTGTCCTAAAGCACCTGTAATAAGTATTCTTTCTGTTTGAGCCATGAATTTTTTTAGCAAAAATAAAGAAATAATCTATTTTGCTCAACTAAAAAAGCAATAAATTTGTAGCTCAAAAATGATAAAAAATAATGGTATGAAAATCAAAAATATTGTACTGGTTTCCCTATTCACTTCGGCTTTTTGTTTTGCCCAATACACGGATTATTCTATCGTAAAGGAAATTCAGACTCGTAATAAAGGCGTAGTAGTCTCTGCCCATCCACTTGCCAGTGAAGCAGGAACAGCAGTGATGAAACAAGGTGGAAATGCCTTTGATGCGGCCATTGCTGTGCAGTATGCCTTAGCGGTGGTATATCCTCAGGCAGGGAATATCGGAGGGGGTGGCTTCCTCGTAGGTTATACCACAAACGGAAAGAAAATAGCACTAGACTTTAGAGAAACTGCTCCTAAGAAAGCTACCCGAGATATGTTTTTGGACAAAAAAGGAAATGCCAATACAGATTTATCCCAAAATGGTGCTTTGGCTGTAGGTATCCCTGGTTCAGTAGCAGGTTTTTATGAAACTTTACCATATGCCAAATTACCCATGGCAAAGCTCATTCAGCCCGCCATTGATTTGGCTGAAAAAGGATTTGCGATTACCCAAAAAGAAGCCGATTTACTGAATGAACATCAGGCGGATTTTAAAAAGTACAGCACCAGTACGCATGTCTTCATCAAAAACACCCCTTGGAAACAAGGCGATATTTTAATACAAAAAGACCTTGCAGAGACGCTAAAAAGGATTCAAAAAGAAGGATTAAAAGGCTTTTACGAGGGTAAAACTGCCGACTTATTCGTAGCGGAGATGAAAAAACTCAAAGGCATCATCACCCACGAAGATTTGAAAAACTATACCGTAGCCACCCGAACGCCTCTTTCTTTTAATTATAAAAATCACGAAGTGCTTACTATGCCTTTGCCTTCTTCGGGAGGAATTATTTTGGCTCAAATGCTTCAAATGACTGCCATGGAAAATTTAGAAAAATACCAATCTAATACTCCAGAAGCCGTACAAATCATGGTAGAAGCAGAAAGAAGAGCTTTTGCAGACAGAGCGGAATATATGGGAGACCCGAATTTTGTGAAAGACCCTACGCAGATGCTCATCTCTGAATCGTATATCAAAAACCGATGGAAATCTTACACTCCCGATAGAGCTACACCAAGCAAGGAAGTGGGGAATGTAATTTTACCACCCCAAGAAAGTACCCAAACCACACACCTCTCCATCTTAGACCATGAGGGGAATGCCGTAGCGGTAACCACTACCCTGAATGGCTATTACGGCTCTAAAGTCTATGTATCAGGAGCTGGTTTTTTCCTGAATAATGAGATGGATGATTTCTCCATTAAGCCAGGTGTTCCGAATATGTTCGGGGCAGTGGGCGGAGAAGCCAACAAAATAGAGGCGGGTAAGAGAATGCTTTCCTCTATGTCTCCTACCATTGTACTAAAAAATGAGCGTCCCATGATGGTGGTAGGTAGCCCTGGTGGAACTACCATTCCTACTTCGGTATTCCAAAGCATAGTGAATATAATTGACTTTAAGCTTTCTCCTAATCAAGCCGTGAACCAACCGAAATTTCACCATCAGTGGTTGCCAGAGTATGTTTCGGTGGAGAAAAATTTTCCTAAATCTACCCTCCAAATTTTAGAGAAAAAAGGCTATGTGTTTAAAGAAAGAGCAGCGATAGGAAGAACAGAACTCATCGTAAAAGAAGAAAACGGAAATATTACCGCCATAGCAGACGGCAGAGGAGATGACTCTGTAGCGGTTTATTAATGAATATAAGATTTCACATAAAAAAGCAGTTGCCCTTTTTCGGATAACTGCTTTTTTGCTCTTAATTTTTATTTTGAACTCATTTCGATTTATTTGATAAAAATAACCACGAATAGAATTAATAAAAAATAAAATGAAGAGTATTGTTGCTTTTTATTAAGCATCCATCAATGGATAAATGAAAATGCTATAAGCCATACAAAGCAAATACACCTTAATGGTGGAAAAAGTAAAGATAAGTTTAGCCATTAAAGAGGTAAAGAAAATGAAGTATAATGATTTAAAATTTAAACAAAAGAAAAAGTTGAGATGAGTTCATAAAAAAGGCTATCGGAAATATTCTGATAGCCTTATTTTTAATTAGAGTGATGATTTATATCGGTTTAAACTCTAAATTTTGTTCTTTTAGAAGTTGTTCCGCTTGTTGCTTATAGTGTCCGCTTACCAGCTTATCATGAATTGCTTCGAAGGCAGCTAGCGTTTCATTGATTTCTGCATCAGTATGGGAAGCAGTAGGTATTAATCTCAATAAAATCATTCCCTTAGGAATCACTGGATATACTACTACTGAAGTGAAAATACCGAAATTTTCTCTTAAATCTTTTACCAAAAGGGTAGCCTCTACAGGAGAGCCTTCCATCATTACTGGCGTTACGCAGGTATTGGTTTCTCCAAGGTTAAATCCTCTTTCTTTGAGTCCGTTTTGGAGTTTATGCACATTTTCCCAAAGTTTTGCTTTGATTTCTGGTTTTGTCCTGAGGAGTTCTAGCCTTTTTCTAGCTCCGATGACCATAGGCATAGTCAATGATTTTGCAAAAATCTGTGAACGAAGATTGAATTTTAAATAACGAATTACCTCTTTGTTTCCAGCAATGAATGCTCCGAATCCTGCCATAGACTTGGCAAAAGTAGAGAAATAGATATCAATTTGGTCTTGGCAGCCTTGTTCTTCTCCTGCACCAGCTCCTGTTTTTCCTAATGTTCCAAAGCCGTGAGCGTCATCTACCAAAAGCCTGAAATTAAATTTATTTTTCAGTTCGCAAATTTCTTTCAGCTTACCTTGCTGACCTCTCATCCCGAAAACCCCTTCAGTAATTACCAGAATGCCACCTCCTTGTTCGGTAGCCACTCTCGTTGCTCTTTCTAGGTTTTTTTCAAGAGAAGCAATGTCATTATGTCTATAGGTGAAAGATTTTCCTTGGTGCATACGAACCCCATCTACGATACAAGCGTGAGAATCTGCATCATATACAATGACATCATGTCTAGAAACAAGAGCGTCAATGGTAGAAAGCATACCTTGGTAACCGAAATTCAGCACATATGCGGATTCTTTTTGTACAAATTCTGCCAATTCTTTTTCCAATGCCAAATGCTCATCTGTTTCGCCTGACATGGCTCTCGCTCCCATTGGATAATACATTCCGTATTCTGCGGCAGCTTTAGCATCTGTAGCCTTTACTTCGGGGTGATTACAAAGTCCTAAATAGTCATTGGCACTCCAAAATACTACTTCTTTTCCTTGGAATATCATTCTTGGTCCGATAGGCCCTTCCAATCTAGGGAAAATAAAATACCCTTCACCATAATCTGCAAACTGCCCTAGTGGTCCTGGATTTTTTTTAATCCTTTCAAATATATCCATTTCTTAATTTTATCTGTTTTTTATTATTGATGCAAATTTAAGCAAAAATAAAGAAAATAATAACCAATTGTGCAATTTGTTTGGTTATGTAAGTGGAGGTGATCTCGATTTATTTGGTAATAAACACCCATTAAAAAAGTATAATGATTCTTTTGTTAAAAATCTACAAATGAGTCTATGAAGAATATTATGTTGAATGAATTTCATCATTTAAGGTACTTTACTAAAGTGCTTTAAAATCGTATTACAATTCAGAGAATTTAAGCAAAATAAAAAGTCAAGACCAGTTTATAATCAAAAGATTTATCTAAACAAAATCACTCATTTAGCAATTTTTTTTCTACATTTACATCAAACATTGGTGCAGGAGACTTTCCGCAAGTGGGAAAACGCCAAACATTCGTGCAGGAGACTTTCCGCAAGTGGGAAAACGCCAAACATCCGTGCAGGAGACTTTCCGCAAGTGGGAAAACGCCAAACATTCGTGCAGGAGACTTTCCGCAAGTGGGAAAACGCCAAACATCCGTGCAGGAGACTTTCCGCAAGTGGGAAAACGCCAAACATCCGTGTAGGAGACTTTCCGCAAGTGGGAAAACGCCAAACATTCGTGCAGGAGACTTTCCGCAAGTGGGAAAACGCCAAACATCCGTGCAGGAGACTTTCCGCAAGTGGGAAAACGCCAAACATCCGTGTAGGAGACTTTCCGCAAGTGGGAAAACGCCAAACATTCGTGCAGGAAACTTTCCGCAGTTCGGAATCAAAAAAAACATCAATACATTATAAAAAACATTAAATCTTAAATAATTATGATTACAAAAACTAACTTGAAAAATCTTCGCCTGATGACATTTTCTCAGGTGATGAAAAATGTGCAATCGTTCTTAGAAAAAGAAACCGATTTAGAAAGTATGGGATTGCAAGAGGCTAAAAATAGCTTTAATAAAGCTTTTGAAAAACTAGAACTCGCTCTAAATCCTACGAAGAAAAGCGAACACACGGAGGCTATCTTGGAGCTAGATGCCCAGAGAGATATTTTGCTGATGAATTTCATCGCTCATTGTAAACTCTTCCAGACCCATCCCCAAGCTAATAAATCCGAAGCTGCCAAGCGATGCGTGATTCAGATAGAAGCCTATGGAGAGGCTCCTCAACGCCGTGCCTACCGCGATGAAACCGCTATTATACGAAATATCATCGTGGATTTTGAAGATCAAGAACGCCAGCAAGACCTCACACTCATTGGGGCTAAAGAATGGCTAGACTTGCTGAAATCTATCAACGATCAGTTTGACACGCTTCACACCAACCGTACTTTGGAGAAATCTGAAAAAGAAGTAGGGCTATCTAAAGAAGCACGAGAGGAAATGCAAGAGCAGTTTAACCACCTCTGCAAAGCCATTACCGCTATGGCTTTCGTAAAGGGAGAAGACGCCTATCAGCCCCTCGCTAGTGCCATCAATGAAGAGGTGAAAAACGCACTGGCAAACTTACGCCCTCCAAGAAAAAATAAGGAAAATAATGGTTAATTTTCTCAACTTCTCGGAAGTCTGACTTCTGAGAAGTTTTTTTATTCTCAATTGCTATATGCTAATGGGTAATTTTATCAATGGGTAATTCCTACTTGTAACAAATTCCTGTTTCTTACGACAAATACCGTAGCGTTTGGATACAAAACCATGGGCGTTTTTAATAACTAATATAATATGATGACCAAAAAAAAATCTACAGTAAAAAAAATCCTTTACGGCCTTTTGGCAGTGGTAGGACTTGCCGTTTTGGGAATGGTGATTACTTATTTTATCAATTCCAATAAGCAAGAAAAAGAGGTATTTCTCACCAAAAAACCTTTTGTACAAGACCTTGAAGACAAGGTGATGGCTACCGGAAAAATAGTACCCAAAGAGGAAATAGAAATAAAACCCAATATGCCGGGAATCATCGATAAAATATATGTAAACGAGGGCGACAAGGTAGAAGTAGGGCAGCTCATTGCTACCCTAAAAATCGTACCCAATATTCAGAGTGTAAACGCCGCACAGCAAGAGGTAAACAATGGCCGTTTGCAAATAGCCAATGCACAGATGAATCTTTCTACCCAGCAAAAACAGTTTGATATGCAGCAATCGCTCTACCAGCAAGGCGTGATTTCAAAGCAGGAATACCTCACGGCACAGCAACAATTGCAGTCGGCACAAATCCAGTTGAAAAACGCCCAACAGCAGTTGGTTACCGCTCAAAAGTCTTTGCAGATAGCCAAAACAGGCGTAACTCCCGAGTTGCAAAGTTTGGCAACTACCCAGATTCGTTCCAAAGCCTCGGGTACCGTGTTAGAAGTACCCGTAAAGGTGGGAAACCAAGTGATAGAGGCCAATTCATTTAATGCGGGAACTACCATCGCCTCGGTTGCCAACCTCAATTCTTTGATTTTTGAAGGGAAAATAGACGAAGCCCAAGCCGGAAAATTGAAAGAAGGAATGGAGATGAACATTGTCATCGGGGCGTTGCAAAATAAAAAGTTTTCGGGCAAGCTCACCATGATTGCTCCTAAAGGCAAGGAAGAAAGCGGTACAATAAAATTTCCTGTAGAAGGCGATGTATTCAATCCCAACGGCGAATACATCAGAGCAGGATTCTCTGCCAATGGCGAAATCGTGCTAAATGCTCAGAAAAATGCTTTGCTACTGGATGAAAGCTTGATTCAATATGAAAAGAAAAACGGAGCAGATGTGCCTTTTGTGGAAGTGAAAAAAGCCAACGGGAAGTTTGAAAAGGTATTCGTAAAACTGGGCGGAAGCGACGGGATTAATGTGCAAATCCTTTCAGGATTAGACAAAAATGCCGAAGTGAAAGTATGGAACCCAAGCCAAAAGGATAAGGAGGCAATGAAATAATGGCTTTGCCAAGCTCAGAATAATAAACATGCAACAATCAATGAAAAAAAATATTACTACTTTATTGCTTTTTATTTCTTTGTGGGGGTTTTCTCAGGAGAAATGGTCTTTGCGTAAATGTGTGGATTATGCGGTGGAAAATAATTTGCAAGTAATCGCCAATCAATACAATAAAAAGATGCAGGAAAGCAGCCTGAAAATGGCGAGAAATGAATACTTACCTTCGGTTACTGCCAATGTGGGAAATTCAATGAACTTTGGTCAGACGCAAGGGTTTCAAGGAAGCATCGGAAGAAATGACAACTTCAATAATTCGGCAAATATCGGAGCGAGTGTATTGGTGTACAATGGGAATAGAGTAGGGAAGACCATCCGAAAAACGCAATACGATGTAGCTGCTGCTGGATATGATTTGGAGACGGTAAAAAACAATATCTCACTGCAAATCGTTCGGCAATATTTGTCCATATTGCTGAGCAAAGAAGTGCTGAAAATCAACCAAAGTGCTTTGGATAATGCACAAAAACTCTACGATAGAGCCGTGCTCACTACCCAAGTGGGAACTACAGCCCAAACTGTTTTGGCAGAAGCAGAAGCGGCACTTGCCCGAGAAAAACAAAACTTTACGAATGCAGAAATAGAAATCAAACGAAATCTTTTTGCCTTGGCACAAACGCTCCAGCTCAAGGAATACGAAGGATTTGATGTAGAGGATTTCCCCGTTTCGCACCCGATAGATGCAGCACATCACTACACTTTGCCACAGGTGGCAGAAGAGGCGTACCGCCAGCAGCCTCAAATTTTGGCAGCGGAAAGCAGAATAAAAGCAGCAGAAGCACAAACGGAAATCGCAAAAACGGCTTTTTATCCCACGGTAACTGCCAATGCAGGTATTGGTTCGTTTTATTTTAATTCGTTAGTTACCAATACCACAGGAATAGACATGTTCGGGAATATCCTCCGCGAAAAAGGATTTTTTGAGCAATACAAGACCAATTTTTCACAGCAAATCGGACTTTCTGTACACCTCCCGATTTTCAACAAAGGGATTACGAAACAACAAGTAGAACAAGCCAAAATCAATGAAGATATAGCCCGAAATAATTTGAACATCCAAAAGCAGGAGCTATTGCAATCCATCCAAAAAGCCTTTTTGGATTTAGACACCAATTATGAAAATTATCAAGCGGCAGTAGCGGCAGAAAAAAGCACACGCTTGGCGTTAGACTTTGCGGAAAAGAGCTACCACGCAGGGAAGAGCAGCATCTATGATTTGAATATCGCGAGAAATAATTATGCCAACGCCCAAGGTACAGTAGTCCAAAGTAAATACAATTTTCTCTTTAGTATGAAGCTACTGGAGTTTTATGCAGAGGGACATTTGACGCTTTAAAAGCATGAAAATGGCTAATGATACCCTAATCATTAGCCATTTTTATTTTAATTGTGGAGTGTTATCTTCCTAGTACCCTTGCCGAATGATATAATCCTGTACTTCTCTTTTGCTGGAAGTAAACCTTAATACATCTATCACTACATGATAATTTTGAGGGTCTATACAATACGCATACAGTTCCTTAGAAAGAGCAATTTGTTTCTTATCAAAAGAAATGACATTAATAATCTCTGCAATTTGTTTTGCATAGAAATTAGTATTTCGTATAGCCATTCGTATATTTCTTATCTTATCATCATCAAAAGAGGCTTGCTGTAAGTTTTTCACCAATTTTTTAAAATCTGCTGGGTGCATTGCAGGACGGTAATAAGGGTTACCATAGTTTTGTCCCGAATGGTAAGGAGCATTCCATACATCATCCCAAGCATTAAAACCATAGCTCTGCATACGCACAGGTACGATGTCTAAGAGATAAAGTCCATGACCAGAGAAAAAATCTACTATTAGCCTTGAATGATGAGGAATCTCTACACGAGAGCGATAGACTAAGTAATTATTTCTATAAATTAAGATAGGATAATTTCCCGCCTGAATATCAAAGAAACGATATTTTCCAGTGGCATTAGATATCATCTGGTTTCCCACATGTACCGTAAATTTACCCATTTCTGGAATCCTTAGAAACAATTCAGAGTTTCCCATGGAGTAATTAAAATGATAATTCCCATTTGGAGGGTAATGTTCCTCATTTCGGAAGCCACTCACTCTATCCGTAGTTGGATTTTTATGGTTACTTATTTTATTCTCATTGTGAGGTGTGGTCTTGTTTTTAAGTTCAGTAGTATTCAGTTCATTCGGTAAAAGTTTACCTGCTTTTCCTGCTTCTTGTGCATAAGTTCCCCATACGAATACAAGGGCTAATAAAAAAATAAATTTTGTTTTCATAAGCGGTTTATTTGAATTTCACCATACTATTATTATGCCAATTTTTATTTCACTTTCATGATGTTTCTTTCTAAAAAGTAAAATATTTTTTCAACTGAAAAATAAGTTATTCATCCATAATGTTCTTTCTGCTAAAGTTTTTTATTAAAAAAATAAGGTGGATTAATATAAAAATATGTACATTTACGCAGTTATATAAATCAAGATAAATATGAAAATATTGGTGTGCATTAGTAGTGTGCCAGATACTACTTCTAAAATCAATTTTACAGCAGATCAGTCTGCGTTTGATAAAACTGGTATTCAGTGGGTAATCAATCCTTTGGATGAGTTTGTACTCACTAAGGCCATTCAGCTTCAGGCTTCGGCAGGTGCTACCGTTACTGTAATTAATGTAGGAACTTCTGAGACAGAGCCTGTGATTCGTAAGGCATTAGCTATTGGAGCTAATGATGCGGTGAGAATAAATATAGAGCCTAAAGATAGCTATACTACTGCTAAGGAAATAGCAGAAGTAGCAAAGGCAGGAGGTTATGATTTGGTACTTTGTGGAAGAGAGTCTATTGATTATAATGGAGGAGCTGTTCCAGCAATGGTGGCAGAATTTTTGGGGCAGTCTTTTGTGAATGCTGCGGTAGGTCTTACTTTAGAAGGAAATATAGCTACAGTAGCCAGAGAAATAGATGGAGGTAAAGAAACTATCAAAGTACAGTTGCCTTTAGTAGTTGCAGGACAAAAAGGATTAGTAGATGAAAAAGAACTTATCATTCCTAATATGAGAGGCATCATGGGGGCAAGAACAAAGCCTTTGGAGGTAAAAGAAGCTACTGGAGCAGTACAAGGTGTTTCCTCCGTATCTTTCCAGTCTGTACCGCCAAGAGCTGCAGTGAAATTAGTTTCGCCAGATAATTTAGATGAATTGGTAAGGTTACTTCACGAGGAAGCTAAAGTGATTTAATTACAGGATTATTAATAAAAAAAAGAAAAAACATGTCAGTATTTGTTTACGCAGAAAATAGTAATGGTACATATAAAAAATCTACTTTAGAGGCAGTGTCTTATGCCAAAGCGGTAGCAGAAAAAGCAGGTACGGAGGTAGTAGCCATCGCCATTAATCCTACCGATAGTGCTGATAAACTCTACACTTGTGGGGTATCTAAAGTAATTGTGATAAAAAATGATGCACTCCAAGTTTTTAGTGCAAAAGTATATTCAGAAGTGGTAGCGGAGGTAGCGGATGGGAATTATATCGTTTTCCCGCATACGGCAGATGCTTCGGGTATTGCTTCTATGGTGGCAGTCAAAAAAGGGTATTCTTTAATTACCAATGTTATGGACGCACCTGAATCAGTAGCACCTTTCCAAGTAAGAAGGAAATCTTTCTCTGGCAAAGGTTATATGATCGCTAAAGCAGAACAATCTGGAGTAGTGATCACGGTTTCACCTAATGCCTATGGAGTGAAAGACAATGCGGTAAGTGGTACTGAAGAAAGTAAAGATGTTTCTGTTTCTACTGATGGTATTAGCGTGGTAGCTCAGGAGCAAAGCTCAGGAAAGTTAGACCTAAAAGAGGCAGAAATTGTAGTGTCTGCAGGTAGAGGGATGAAAGGCCCTGAAAACTGGGGAATGATAGAGGAACTTGCTAATGTACTAGGGGCTGCTACAGCTTCTTCCAAGCCAGTGGCTGACATCGGGTGGAGACCACATAGTGAGCATGTGGGACAGACAGGAAAGGCGATCTCTCCGAATCTTTACATTGCGGTAGGGATTTCTGGAGCTATTCAGCACCTTGCTGGCGTGAATGGTTCTAAGACTATTGTGGTGATTAATAATGATGCTGAAGCACCATTCTTTAAATCAGCAGATTACGGTGTAGTGGGAGACGCTTTCCAAGTAATTCCTGCACTTACAGAGAAAATCAAAGCGTTTAAAGGTTAATTTTTTACCACTTCTATACAATAAAAAGTCCATTTTAATGGGCTTTTTTCATTGGAAAAATAGAATAATATCATAAAAAATACAGTATATTTGTCCATGGACTTTAAGGAATTAAGAATAAGAGGAATATCACATAGTCAATCCAAAGCAGGAGCTTATGCCCTCATATTAGAAGAACCGTTAAGTGGTATTAAACTACCTATTGTTATTGGAGGGAATGAAGCACAAGCCATCTCCATTGGGTTAGAAAAAGATTTGCCCACCGCCCGCCCGCTTACTCATGATATTTTCACAAAATTTATTACAGAAACGGGATACGAGGTGGTTTCGGTGATTATCCATAGTATTGTAGATGGTGTTTTTTATTCTAATATTAATTTTACTAATAAATCTACGGGAGATGCTATCGTTCTAGATGCAAGGACTTCTGATGCAGTAGCCATGGCAGTAAGGCAAGATGCACCTATTTATACTACTTCTGAAGTATTGAGTGAAGCAGGAATTATTTTGGAAATTCAAGAAATACCATCATCTCATCAAGACCAAGAAGAAATAAGCCAAGAAAGAGAAGAAAGATTAGAGCATCTATCTTCTGATGTACTTCGTGCTAAACTAGAAGAAGCAGTGAAAATAGAAGATTTTGATACCGCTGCTAAAATCCAAGAGATACTTAATCACAGAGCAAAACCGATAGATTAACTATAAAAACAATTCATTATGAATGTAAAATTACGACTTATCCTTCTTAATTTTTTACAGTTTGCGGCGTGGGGAGCATACCTTACTTCTATGGGAAAATATTTAGGAGCGATAGGTTTAGGAGATAAAATTCCTATTTTTTACGCCATGCAAGGTATTGTTTCCATTTTTATGCCTGCAATTTTGGGAATCATTGCAGACCGATGGATTCCTGCTCAGCGTTTGTTGGGCTTTGCTCATCTCATTGCAGGGATGGCTATTGCAGGGACAGGTTATGTAGGAATGGTGAATGGTAGTGCCACAGAGTTTTCTGTACTTTTTGGACTGTATTCTCTCAGTGTTATGTTTTATATGCCTACTATTGCACTTTCTAATTCTGTAGCATATACCATTTTGAAAAATAATAATATGGATATTATTAAAGCCTTTCCTCCTATACGGACATTAGGAACAGTAGGATTTATTTGTGCCATGTTATTTGTGAATTTCGCTGGCATTAATGAGGGAAATCTAGGATTTAATTTTAATAACCAATCTAATTTTGAAAGTTTTCAGAATACCTATGCTCAGTTTTTCGTTTCGGCAATATTGAGTTTTGCTTTGTTTTTATTTTCATTTGCATTGCCAAATTGCCCTACGAGTCCTGCTTCAGAGAAGCAATCATTTTCAGAAGCTTTTGGTCTGAAAGCCTTTGCATTATTCAAAGATAAAAGAATGGCCATTTTCTTCATCTTTTCTATGCTTTTAGGAGTTTCTTTGCAGATTACTAATGCGTATGCTAATCCTTTTATTTCCAGTTTTGGAGATATTGAAGAGTACAGCTCTGCGTGGGGAGTGAATAATGCTAACGCACTGATTTCTCTTTCACAAGTCTCAGAGACACTTTGTATTTTATTAATTCCTTATTGTCTAAAGAAATTTGGAATAAAAAAAGTGATGCTTATGGCGATGTTTTCTTGGTTTTTAAGATTCGGGCTTTTCGCTATAGGGGATCCTGGCTCTGGCGTATGGATGTTCATTCTTTCCATGATTGTTTACGGGGTAGCCTTTGATTTTTTCAATGTTTCAGGGTCGCTCTTTGTGGATCAAGAAACCGATGTAAGTATTCGTTCTTCGGCACAAGGCGTATTTATGATGATGACGAATGGATTCGGAGCTACAATAGGAGTGTTGGTTGCTGGGGCAGTGGTCAATCATTTTAATGTGTTTTCAGACACTACAGATGCCATTACCAGAATGAAAGGATGGGAATCCGCATGGAGTATTTTTGCCCTATATGCCCTCATAGTAGCTTTGGTATTTATGGTTATTTTTAAGTACAAACATGAGCCAGAAAAACTAGAAAATGTAAAGCACTAGGCTTCGTACAAGAGGGTCATTTAATTTAAAGTGTTAAAAAATGTGTAAATTGCAGTCGCATTTTGGATATAAAATGAAGAAAATTTGGATTGCTTTCGCATTATTGCTTACCTCCTATGTTGCTGCACAGCAAAATCAAGAAAAATGTAATCTGCCCGAAGGTAAATATATTGCTTGGGATGTTCCTATGGATGAATGGATGTTGGAAATTAAAGGTAACCAATTAAAGGAAATCATTCATCATGGTGAGATAGTGATTTATTCCACTTATACCAAAGTTCATCCTAATGACTGTGAATACCTAATGACTGTACAAAAAATAGAAGGTGATGAACCCGAAATAAAGGTAGGAGATAAGTACATTACTACCGTAAAAGATATTATAGATAATTATTTATACATCCGTACCGAAACGCAAAAAACAGGTATGGAATTAATACTTTTAAAACAAAAATAAATTTATGAAAGAAATTTTCATCGTATCTGCTGCTCGTACACCTATGGGTAGCTTTTTAGGGAGTTTAGCGTCTGTTCCTGCTACCCAACTTGGTGCAGTGGCGGTAAAAGGTGCTTTGGATAAAATTAATTTAGACCCTGCTTTGGTACAAGAAATCTACATGGGAAATGTGCTTCAGGCAGGTGAAGGACAGGCTCCTGCAAGACAAGTAGCATTAGGAGCAGGGCTTTCCGAGGAGACTCCCGCTACTACCATTAATAAAGTATGTGCTTCTGGAATGAAAGCCGTAATGATGGCAGCACAAGCCATTAAAGCAGGAGATGCAGACATCATCGTAGCAGGAGGTATGGAGAATATGAGTAGTGTTCCGCATTATTACAATGCCAGACAAGCAACAAAATTAGGCGATGTAAAAATGCAAGACGGAATGGTTACAGATGGGCTTACCGATGTGTATAACAAAGTACACATGGGTGTTTGTGCGGAGAAATGTGCTGCAGAATATCATATTTCTCGCGAAGAACAAGATGCTTTTGCGGTACAATCTTATCAGCGTTCGGCAAAGGCTTGGGCAGAAGGGAAATTTGCAGAGGAAGTAGTTCCTGTAGAAATTCCACAGAGAAAAGGAGAGCCTATTATCTTTGCAGAAGATGAAGAATATAAAGCAGTAAACTTTGACAGAATAGGTGCTTTACCTACTGTTTTCCAAAGAGAAAATGGTACCGTAACTGCCGCCAATGCTTCTACGCTAAATGATGGAGCATCTGCCCTTATCCTTGTTTCTAAAGAAAAAATGGAAGAGTTAGGATTAAAACCATTGGCGAAAATTGTTTCTTATGCTGATGCTGCACAAGCTCCAGAGTGGTTTACCACAGCCCCAGCAAAGGCATTGCCTATCGCTCTGAAAAAAGCGAACTTGCAGATTTCTGATATTGATTTCTTTGAGTTTAACGAAGCTTTTTCTGTAGTAGGATTGGCTAATAATAAAATTTTAGGTTTAGATGCAGAAAAAGTGAATGTAAATGGAGGAGCAGTGGCTTTAGGACATCCATTAGGAAGTTCAGGAGCGAGAATCATCGTTACGCTTATCAATGTTCTTAAGCAAAACAATGGAAGATACGGAGCAGCTGCCATCTGTAACGGTGGAGGTGGTGCATCGGCTATTGTCATTGAAAATGTATAGTAAATCTATTTTATAAACTTTTAAAAACCATTGAGGAAATACCATTTTTCTCAATGGTTTTTTTATTTTTGCTGAATAATTCATCATTCATGACAGAAAACGAAAACTTACCTAAGACCAACATCAAGAATGATCCGAAAATCATGAAAGCATGGGCATTCTACGATTGGGCAAACTCCGTATATTCTCTGGTAATTACTTCTACTATTTTTCCTATTTATTATACCATTCTTACTACGGCGTACAATAAAAAAGAGTTTGTACCCGAAGCAGGAGAAATACAAGAAATTCCTGTGAGAAATATGATTACCATATTGGGAGAGACTTATCAGCCCGATGCAGTGCTTAGTTTTTCTTATGCTATTTCTTTCTTTTTGGTAGTATTATTATCTCCATTTTTATCTTCATTAGCAGATACCATAGGGAATAAGAAATCTTTTCTCCAGTTTTTCTGCTACCTCGGTGCCACTTCATGCATGGGACTGGCTATGTTCACGGGGATGGAAAATGTTTTCTTAGGGTTGCTTTTTAGCATCACTGCAAGTGTGGGCTTCTGGGGAAGTTTAGTATTTTATAATTCCTTTTTACCTGACATTGCAACTCCTGATAAGCAGGATGAACTCTCTGCAAGAGGTTTTATCCATGGGTATATTGGTTCAGTGATTTTACTGGTGCTATGTTTGGTACTTATCCAAGGACTTACCGATGATGAAACGCTGAGAACTCAACTTATCCGTGTAACTTTTTTAATTACAGGAGCTTGGTGGTTTGGATTTTCTCAATATACCTTTAAACACCTTCCTCAGTTCGGAAATATAGAAAATAAATTACCGAAGGATTTAGTGCTTTTAAATTATAAAAATATCTTTAAAAAACATGCAGAACATGGTGGGTTTTGGATGGTTTTGATAGATAATATCAAATTTTATATTGCCATTGCAAAGGAAAGTTTTAAAGAACTTTTCAAAGTGGGAAGAAACCTTTTTGGTAACAAAAACTTAAGTTTTTTTCTCAGTAGCTTTTTCTTTTACAGCGTAGGGATGCAAACTATATTTCTCATGGCAACGCCTTTCGGAAGTACTGTGGTATTCCCGAAATCAGATGATAAATACAAACTGATTATTACCATTTTAATCATTCAGATTATTGCCATTTTTGGTGCATATTTATTTTCAAGATTATCCAAAAAAATCGGTAATAAAAATGTACTTACCATTGCCATTGTCATTTGGATAGGATGTTGTCTTACGGCGTTTATTATGAACAAGGAAAATCCTAATTTACAGATGATATTTTACATTTTGGCTGGATTTATTGGTTTAGTGATGGGAGGGCTACAATCTCTTTCCCGCTCTACTTATTCTAAATTGCTTCCTGAAAACTCTCAGGAAAACACTACATTTTTTAGCTTTTTCGATGTTTTAGAAAAGATAGCTATTATTTTAGGAATGCTTATTTTCTCTGTTATTATCCAGAAATTTGGGAATATGCAGTATGCATTCATCGCGATGTCTAGCTTTTTTGCCATTGGAGCTGTATTGATTAGATTTATACATGTGAAAAAATAATTTTTTCTTACCTTTGTGGAATAATGAGCTCTATGTCAAATCCTCTTTTTTACGCTAAGATATTACTATTCGGAGAGTATGGAATCATCGAAGATTCTCAAGGGCTTACTTTACCATATTCTTTTTACAAAGGGACACTGAAATTTTCTGCCTTAGATACGGAATTTGAAAAAAAATCTAATGAAAGTTTAAAGCAATATGCTGAATATCTAAAAAATACAGCATTGCCAGAAAATTTCAAGATGGATATTGATGCTCTACTTAAAGATATTTCAGAAGGTTTATTCTTTGATAGTAATATCCCACAAGGCTACGGCGTAGGAAGTTCTGGTGCTTTGGTGGCAGCTATTTTTGAACGCTATTCTTACAAAAAATTTATGCCCGAAAGCATATCTAAGGAGGAACTTAAACAGCTGAAATCCGTATTCGGACTTTTGGAAAGTTATTTTCATGGTAAAAGTTCGGGGATAGACCCACTGATTTGTTATATGAATTTACCTATTCTCATTGAAAATAGAGAGAATGTGGACAAGGTAAGCATTCCTGAAGAGGAAATGGGAAAAGGAGCAATATTTCTCATTGATTCTGGAGCAGTGGGAGAGACTGGGCCTATGGTACAGATTTTCTTTGAAAAAATGAAAACTGAAGGATTCAGGAAGACGCTTAAAGATGAATTTATCAGGTACAATAATGCATGTATAGATACTTTCCTAAAGAAGGAAATGACGCCTTTTTTTAAAAATCTCAAATCGCTTTCTAAATGGGCATATATCCATTTCAAACCCATGATTCCTAAATCTTTGTACAATGCTTGGAAAAAAGGATTGGATACCAATGCGTATTATTTAAAACTCTGTGGAAGCGGTGGTGGTGGCTATATTTTGGGGTTCACCAAGGATTTTGAGAAGGCAGATAAAATGCTGGAAGGTTTTCAGAAAGAGGTCATTTATCGTTTTTAAACATACCGATGGAACAGTTGAAACTTTGGACTAAAAAAATATTGGGCTTCTTATTAGGAGCTCGTTTTTTTACGACAATTGTTTTAGCATTTGCACTTTATGTATCTACTTTTTTTATTTTTAATACCAATGAAAATATCAAAGATTTTGTCTTTGATTTAAAAGTGCATGGTATTATTTTTTGTGGGCTGATGAGTATCCTTACAGGAGCGATGATTAATCAGTTTTACGATCAAGAAAAAGATAGAGTAGTAAGACCTTTCAGAACGAAGCTTCAATCTTTTATTCAGCAGAAAACCTATCTCATTTCCTATCTTATAGGCTCCATATTGAGCCTCATTTTGGCAGGGATTATTTCGTTGAGAGTTTTTATATTTTACCTTATTTTTCAAATTTTTATTTGGGCATACAGTCATAAATTATCCAGAATTTTAATACTGAATAACCTCCTTTTCGTGTCCTTATCCTTATATCCATTCTTCGGGATGGTCATCTATTTTGAAGCCTATCATGCAGTAGTCTTTGTGATGGCGGCGTATCTTTTTCTATTACTATTATTAATGGACTTGATGAAAGATATTTTGAGCCAACGCATTGATTCTGTTCTAGGCTATCAGACGCTTCCCAATACCATAAGTATTTCGTGGACAAAGAGAATAAGTATAGGAGTATTGCTTCTTCTGATGATAATTTCGGTAGCACTGTATCAACTGCTTAAAAATCATGTATTTTTACCTTATTATTTCCTTTTGGGATTATTATTTTTTTTAGGTTTAATGTTTTTGATTGTATTCAAAAAAGATAAAGGGATGCCTTTAATCATCAATAATTTACTGAAAATTTGGATTTTCATCGGAATTTGGGCTATCGCACTAGATGGAATATTTTCATATTAGATTTGTACACATTGATTTTGATGACTAAATTTGCCATTGTTTAAAAGCGGAACTAAAAAAAAATCGTTAAATTATTTATCAACTATAACAGCAATGTCTATATTTAACAACACAGAAATAGCATTTAAAGATAAATCCACTGCCCAACTGAAAAAGGCGTACTGGATGTTTAAAATGATTGAAAACCCATCATTAACGGGATTAGGAATCAAAGCACTCAATTTTAGCATTAAGAATAATTTTCCTTTTGTGGAAAACATTGTGAGAAAAACGCTGTTTGCCCAGTTTGTGGGAGGAGAAACGCGTGAAAAAAGCTTAGAAGTAGTAAACCAAATGCACAAAAGCCACATCGGAAGTATATTTGATTATGCAATTGAAGGGAAAGAAGATGAGGCACACTTTGACCAAACTTGTCATGAAATCTTAGAAAATATAGATTTTGCCGCAGGAAATCCCGCCATTCCTTTTGTGGTTTTTAAACCTACAGGTTTCGGGAGATTTGATTTGTATGCTGAAATCCAAGCAGATATAGAGCTTACGGCATCAGAAAAAGAAGAATGGAATAGAGTGGTAGAAAGGTATGATAAAGTGTGTAAAAGAGCCCACGAAAAAGATGTAGTACTCATGGTAGATGCTGAAGAGACATGGATACAAACTACAGTAGATGAGCTGGTAAATGAAATGATGAAAAAATACAATACTGAAAAGGCGATTGTATGGAATACCATCCAAATGTATAGAACAGGAAGATTAGAGTACTTGGAAGAAGATTTAAAAAGAGCTAATGAGCATCATTATTTCCTCGGCTATAAATTTGTGCGTGGAGCGTATATGGAAAAAGAGAGAGCAAGAGCTGCTGAAATGAAATATCCAGACCCTATACAGCCTACCAAACAAGCAAGTGATGATAATTACAACGCTGCTATTCACTTTGTGATGAAAAATTTGGATAAAATTTCGGCATTTTTTGGTACGCATAATGAGAAATCTACAGAACTGATAATGGATAAGATGAAAGAGCTAGATCTCCCGAATGACTATCCTAAAATTCATTTTGGACAATTGTACGGAATGAGCGATAATATTTCTTACTATCTAGGAAATTTTAAATACAATGCTTGTAAATATCTTCCGTATGGCCCTGTGAAAGATGTAGTTCCGTATCTTACCCGAAGAGCTCAAGAAAATACTTCTGTAGCAGGACAAACGGGTAGAGAATTAGGACTTATCCAAAAAGAAATTCAGCGAAGAGAAAGTGCTAGATAATAATTTCCTCTCATTATTTGAGAGGATTTTTTCTATTAATAGGCACACTTGCATGATTATTGTCTAAAAAATGGTTTAAAAACTCAATAGTGAAAAAAGTAATAAAATCTTTCATGCTCGTTTTGTTTATTGGTACAATGATGAGCTGTAATAATAAACATCGTGTTTTCATCGCTCATACTGGTGAGCAAAAAATATTCAATATGCCTTATGGTAAACATAAAAGACATATCATGGATATTTTTAGTCCCAAAGAAATAGATGAGAATAAACCTGCCATTCTTATCATTCATGGAGGAGCGTGGCAATTTGGTAGAAAAGAACACATTGGGCAGATTCAGCGGTATTTACTGAAGGAAGGATTTGTGAGTTATAGTATTAATTATCGTTTGGTGAGCAGAAAAAAAGGTATTACCTACCGAGAGCAGCTGGACGATGTTGCTCATGCGGTACAACAATTTAAAGAATTTGCTGATAAAGCCAATATTCCATACCGAGGTTTAGTGGTTTTGGGAGAAAGTGCAGGGGGACATTTGGCACTTATGTACGGCTATACATATTCTGATATTGTCCATAAAATTATTGCTCTGAGTCCGCCAGTAGATTTTTATTCTGAAAAGTATAGGGCTAGTTTTTATTACAAATTATCACACCGAACTTTTGAAAAAGTGGTGGGGGCAAGATATACTGAATCTTCATTAGAAGAATTTCAAAAAGCAAGTCCCATATTTGTAGCTTCGGCTGTTCCTACACTCCATTTTCAAGGGGGAAGAGATATTTTAGTTCATCAAAGCCAAGGACTAACATTAGACTCTGTGCTCACGGAGAAGCAGATTCCTCATCAGTTGGTTTTCATGCCCAAAAGAGGACATACTCCGAGGCTACTTAGCAAGAAATTTAGAGAGACAGTACTTTATCCTCATATTAAAACATTTCTACAAAAAAACAAAATAAAAAAGTAAACTAAAATGTTTTTCATTCCAGTTTACTTTAGAAAAAATGGATAGTAGAAAATAGATTATTTTTTAATGAGTTTCTGAATAATGAATTTATCAGCATCAGAAAGTTTTATCTTAACTATATAAGTACCTGATAGTAAATCAGAAACGGTGTATTCTTTTGCTTTTCCGCCTAATACTTTTACTAAGGCACCTCCTGCGGAATAGATTTCTATTTTTTCTATATTTTCTTTATGAGTACTGATATGAAATACATCATCTGTAGGATTAGGATAAATCACTATGTTAGCCGTTTTTTTATGAGCTTCATTTACGCTAAGTGTTTCATGCTCCGATGAATAGATGGACTTTACACGGGAGGCATCAATGGATCTAACAGACCAATAGATATTGGAAGGAATAGATGCAAAATCAATATACCAGCTAGGTGTTTTCACCTCATAATTTGCAATATCTACTGCACCTGGGCTTGTACCAATTCTAATTTCATAAGAAAGTCCCTCTGCTGCCGTTTTATCATCAGTAGCTCCGCTCCAATTGAACTCAACACGATTTCCCGAAATCGTGGAACTCAATTGGGTAGGGGGGGTAGGCGGATGATTTATGGTGGTTTGATTATTTTGGTACAATTTGGATAGGAGTTTACCGCTTCCGTTCCAGTCAAACCCTGTCATGACTATATCTAGGTCATTGTCTCCATCCATGTCAAGACTATTGATAAATCCAGGTCCATCTATAGGTATTAATCCTGTGTTTTGATCTTTTACGAAGGTATTTTGAGTAGGGTGGTAGTAATAAACTTCGGTAATAGGCTCATAGTTTCTTGCTCCGATGGTGATAATATCTGGATAGCCATCATTATTAAAATCAGCACAATGAATAGACGGGTTGGAGAGTCCTGCACCAGGTATTTCAGTCTGCGTGAAATTCCCCTGTCCATCATTAATAAAATAGGAAAAATAATCTTCTAATCCGTCATCACCTATTCCTGCGAAATCCATGAATCCGTCATTATTAAAGTCTGCAACATCTATTTTACCCACAATTCCGATGTACACTTCATGTAAAGTAAGCACACCATTATTATTGAGATAAGTTTTGCAAACTGGTTGGTCAGAGTCGTCCATTCCTATAATAATAAGATCTAATTCTTTATCGTTATTAATATCCACTACCTTAAAATTTCCATAAATGGTACCGTCAGATAGAAGATTTGAGGTAAGCTGAAAACCAGAAGAGGAGTTTTGGTAGTGTAATACTTGTTTCGGATCACTACTACTTTCAATACCACTAATAGCATAGTCAAGAAGACCATCGTGGTTAAAATCAAAAACATCCATATCTCCAGATATTTTCCCTTGATCATCAAATACAGAATTAAATCCATTTCCCGTATTTATGTATCGGTAATGTTTGGTACCATAATCATAATTTAGCCCTACCGTAACAATATCTTTTAGCCCATCATTATTAAAATCAAAAACTTTAATAGGTCCAGAATGTGTACCTCCATTATTCAGAGTATGAGAAGCGGTAAACTGACCATTTTTTAACAAGTAGGCTTGACTATAAGTGGTTTCTGGAAAATCATCACTATTGGTATCTTGAGCACCATTGATGACAATATCCATTACACCATCATTGTCAATATCCGCTACACAAGAATTACTGTAATACAAACTATGAAGAATGCTAGGCAGCTCTGTAAAACTTTGAGCGTTCATAATCATTGGCAAAAGCCCCACTAGGATAAAAGTTTTTTTCATGTTATATTGTTTATAATTATTCTAAACAAAAATAATAAAATTATTTAGATGCTTGCATGATTTTTATCAGTAATTCATAGTGATGCTGATATTTCAATACCATCTGTAGTATGTGTATAGTTGTTGATAATCAGTATTTTAATACACTAAATTAATTTAATAAGTTGAATCTAATAAATTTAAAATTTATTTTTTGCCACATATTTCAAATGAATGAGTTTCTTAGAATGTCTTTATTTTTCTTTGTCTTCTATCTTAGAATTTTTATCCCTATTTTTGCTAAAAATTAACATTATGCAAGATTGGAAAACCGTAAAAGAATACGAAGATATTACCTACAAAAAATGTAACGGCGTGGCAAGAATCGCCTTTAACCGACCTGAAGTACGCAATGCTTTCCGCCCCAAAACTACCTCCGAGCTTTACGATGCGTTTTATGATGCGTACGAAGACTCAAGCATTGGGGTAGTGCTACTCACTGGCGAAGGTCCCAGCCCAAAGGACGGTGGACACGCATTCTGTAGCGGTGGTGATCAAAAGGCTCGTGGACATCAAGGCTATGTAGGCGAAGACGGAAGGCATCGCCTTAATATATTAGAGGTGCAAAGGCTTATCCGTTTTATGCCAAAGGTGGTGATTGCCGTGGTAAATGGCTGGGCTGTTGGAGGCGGACATTCTTTACATGTAGTTTGTGATTTGACTCTCGCCAGCGAAGAACACGCCATCTTCAAACAAACCGATGCCGATGTTACCAGCTTTGATGGAGGCTATGGCTCGGCGTATTTGGCAAAAATGGTAGGACAGAAAAAAGCTCGTGAAATTTTCTTTCTAGGGCGAAATTACTCCGCACAAGAGGCGTTTGAAATGGGAATGGTGAATAAAGTGGTGCCTCACGCTCGTTTGGAACAGGAAGCGTACGAGTGGGCTCAAGAAATCCTTGCAAAATCCCCGACATCAATTCGTATGCTGAAATTTGCGATGAACCTTACCGATGACGGAATGGTAGGGCAACAAGTTTTCGCAGGAGAAGCCACTCGACTTGCCTATATGACCGACGAAGCCAAAGAAGGGCGTAACGCATTTTTAGAGAAAAGAAAACCTGACTTTGGAGAGAATCAGTGGATTAGTTAAATAACTTGATAATTTTACTAAAAATAGTAGCTATGAATTTATCTGAAATCAAAGTATTTAGGATGACACATATAGACAATATTCCTCATATTTTACAAAATGGAATAACGCACAAAAATTCACCTAATGCTAATGTAAACTATGTTTCGATTGGAGATAATTCATTGATTGATACTCGAGCGAGCAAAACTATTCAAGTTACTAATGGAACTTTAGACTATAGAGATGCAAAGCGTATATGTTTAGGAGATTTTATTCCTTTTTACTTTTGGTTGAGGATGCCTATGCTGTACATCATTCAAAAGGGATTTCATAATGTTGTTAAAAGAAATCCCGAAGAAATAGTATATTTGGTTTGTATTCCGAGCAAATTGGCTGACCAATATTCAGAAGTATATTTTTCAGATGGACACGCTGCAGATAAATTTTCTGTTTTGTATGATAAAACAGCTTTAAATAAAATTGAAACTATTTTGGATTGGAAGGCCATCAAAGCAAGGGATTGGGGTGGAGATGAAAATTTAGATGTCAAAAGAAAAAAAGAGGCTGAATTTTTAGTAAAAGCGGATATAGCTTCTGATTTTATTATCGGTTTTGGTTGTTATAATGAGATGGCTAAACAAAAGTTGATTAGTTTTGGTATAGAGGAGGTAAAAATTAAAGTTATTCATCAATATTATTATTAAAGCTATGATTACTTATTTAGAAGGAAACATATTAGAGAGTGATGCACAGGCACTCATTAATACGGTGAATACCGTTGGGGTAATGGGAAAAGGTATTGCACTCCAATTTAAAAATGCTTTCCCGAATAACTTTAAGCAATATCAAAAAGCCTGTAAAGAAAAAAGTGTGGTAGTGGGGAAAATGTTTGTAACCGAAGATGAGAATCTTACTTCTGGTAAGAAAGTTATCATCAACTTTCCCACCAAAACCACTTGGAAAAAGCCCTCTGAATATGAATATATAGAATGGGGACTTGATGATTTGGTAAAAATCATTAAGGAAAGGAACATCAAGAGTATTGCCATTCCGCCATTGGGGGCAGGAAATGGAGGATTGGACTGGGATAAAGTAAAGCAAATAATAGAACGAAAACTTTCTCATCTGGATACGGAAATCTACATCTACGAACCTTCTGTCCAAATCAAAGAGCAACTGAAAAATGAGAGGGTGAAACTGACACAAGGCAGAGCTTTACTACTATATGTACTACACGATTTGGTACGAGAAGGAGAATTTGTATCTGAATTTTCAAGTGAGAAAGTATGCTATTTCCTTCAAAAGTTTGGAGCTGAAAAGTATTTGAAATTGAAATTTACTCCTTATTTTTATGGACCTTATTCAGGAAAAGTTCGTTTTGTTTTGAATGCCTTGAACGGAAGCTATATCATGGGATATAGCGATATGAATAAAAAACCTTTTGAACCACTCAATTTGCTTGGAGATGGATTTCAAGAAGTGGAAAAATTCATTGAAGGTAATGAAGAATTGAAGCAGATTGCTAATGACACCATGCATTTTCTGGAAGGATTTTATTCTGATTATGCTTTGGAATTACTTTCTTCGGTAGATTATATTATGAGAGAAGAAAAAACAAAAGAAAAAGAGATCATCATAGAAAAACTTAAAAGTTGGAATAGTAGAAAAAGTGAAATGACCTCTAATGAAAGATATTTAGATATTGTTTTAAAACATTTAATTCAAAATTAAGTGGTTTTTCATTTCGCAGAATATGGTGTTAATATTTGGTATTGTTATTCTGATATATTTTATATAATTTAGCGTCATGAAATGTACCAGATGTGAATCGTTAAATCAAGATTAAAGCAGGTTTTGTTGGAGGCAGACAGCGATATAAATGTAAAGACTGTGGTTATTTTTTCAGTGTTGAGAAGAAATCGGATGTGAAAACGCCAGAACAAAAGCGTCTTGCTTTGCAAATGTATTTGGAAGGATTAGGATTTCGAGCTATTGGAAGGATATTGAATATTAGCTACGGAACGGTTTATCGGTGGGTAAAGAAATGGGAAGAATCTGTGGAACTACCTCAGAATGAAGAGCCTATTGAGATAGTGGAATTGGACGAGATTCACAGTTATGTACAGTCAAAAAAAACTACTGTTGGAGCTGGATTGCTATTGATAGACTTGGAAAAAAGTTCATCGGTTTTGTTTGTGGCAAACGAGACACAGAAACTTTCTTAGAACTTTGGAAGAAATTGAAAAGCAGGGATATCAATGGTTTTTGTAGCGATTATTGGAAGAGTTATTCAGAGGTAATTCCAAGTGAAAAGCATATGGAATCCAAAGCAGAAACCTTTACAGTGGAGGGATATAATAGTAGAATAAGACATTATTTGGCAAGATTTAAAAGAAAAGGAAAATGTTACTCGAAGTCAAAAACAATGTTAGAAAATTCCTTGAAACTTTTATTCCTGAAGCTGAATAATCAATTAAATATAATAATTTAACAATGCCGTTATTTGGACTTTTTTGGCATTACCTAAAAAAAGGAACCTCATTTCGAGGTTCCCTTTTTTTTGTATTTTTAGCTTGGGCTAGTTGCCTTTTAAAGCAGCTTCTTTGGCTTTAAATTCGTTGTATTTTGCATCGTTTTTAGTAGATTGATAAAGACCTTTCAGCATAGAAACCACTTCTATATTGTTTGGATTGATGCTATACCATTTTTCAAATACGGGAATAGCCGTCTTAAATCTTTCTCTACGAACTTCTAAAAGTCTATCTCTTTCAGCTCCTTTGGCTGCTCTGATTTCATTTACCGCTTTACTATCATCCCCCATCAATAGATTTCCTAAATTTTGGTAAGCATTTTCCATTTTAGGGTCTATAGAGATTGCTTTTTCAAAGGCTTTTTTTGCTTCTTCCTTATTAGCTTCTTCGTTAGAAAGAATAACGCCTAGGTTATACCAGTTCATGGCATCATTTGGATTTTTTTCTAATGTAGCACGAAGTGATTTTGCAAATTCATCGGTTTTTCCTGCTTTGAAATAGGCCAACCCCTGCAGTGTTCCGAATCTTGCATTCTTCGGATACTTTGCTATGGCTTTTTCTAGGAAAGTTATGGCTTCATCATTTCTGTTATTATCTACCAAGAGTGTACCGTATAAATCATATAAATCTTGCTCTATGTTTTTGCTGGTTTCTGTTTTGAAATCCGTGTAGTCTGAACTTTGCTTTACTAAGTCCCAAGTGCCTTTATCAAAATTTTCTACTTTTCCTGTCTTCTTATTTTTTGCAGAATAAGATGTCTGAACACCTGTGTAATTCGTGTCAATTAGTTTTTTATAGGCATTGATGGCTCTGTCAGCATCTTTAGCATTCATATAGCTTAAGGCCGCATTGTAGAGAATTTGTCCATCATTTTGTCCCGAAGCAGCCAAGAGATAGTAGGTTTCTTCAAATTTTTTTCCTGCCTCTGCATAATTTTTAGCATTGTAAGCATTAATCGCATCATTATTGGCTTTTTGAATCAATGGATTAATCATATTAATGAGTGCATTAAGATGTTGAGGCGTATATTTTTCCTCTTTTAGTCCAGTAACTCCCGAAGCATCAGCAGCAGTTTTTCCTACAAAATATACTCTATTTTTATTAGAATCTCTTCCCGTATAGATTTTGCTTTTGCCCAAGTCTGCTATTTTTGCTAAATAACTTGCCCCTTCGGTATTTTTTCCTTGCTTCATTGCCAGCATTCCTTTGGCAAAATAGTATTGCTCTTGGAGCTCGGGGGTAAGCAGATGTAGGTTTCCATTAAGGATGCTTTCAGCTGCGGAGAGCTGTGTAGCTGCTGTAGAAATATCGTTAGATTCTATTGCTTTAAAAGCATTGGTTACCTCTTTCTTTTGTCCGAAAGAAAGTGTGGTGATGGCCATTAAAAGACCGATACTCAATTTTTTCATTGGTACAAATAGTTTAAGATTCAGTATTATGTTCATTATTTTCAGAAGCAGTTCCTGGAGTATTTTCTGATGTTTCCGCAGATTTATTTTCATTATCCCCTTCCATGATTTCCGCGTCTTCTACAGATTTGTCCATTTCCACTTTAGCGATGGCGGCTATTTCATCATTACCTTTTAGGTTAATGAGTTTCACACCTTGCGTATTTCTGCCCATTACACGGAGTTCATCTACACTCATTCTAATGGCTACGCCAGATTTATTGATAATCATAAGTCCATCTTCATCGGTTACGGACTGGATAGCAACTAAATCTCCTGTTTTTTCAGTGATATTAAGGGTGATGACTCCCTTTCCGCCTCGGTTGGTTTCGCGGTAATCTAGTACAGCCGAGCGTTTTCCGTAGCCTTTCTCGGAAACCACAAGTACAGATTCTTGCTCTAAGTCATTGACTACAATCATTCCTACAACTTCATCATTGTCCTCCAATGAAATTCCTCTTACACCGATGGAGCCTCTTCCCACTGCTCTGGCTTTTTCTTCTGGGAAGCGGATACATTTTCCTTTTTTAGTAGCAATCATAATTTGCGAAGAACCATTGGTTAATCTCGCACCAAGAAGCTGGTCATCTTCACGAATTTCGATGGCATTGATACCATTGGTTCTCGGTCTTGAGTAGGCTTCGAGGGAAGTTTTTTTCACGGTACCGTTTTTGGTAATCATTACCACAAACATTTGATTGATGTATTCTTCGTCTTTTAGATCATTGGTACGGATGTAGGCTTTCACCTTGTCATCAGGCTCTATGTTGATGAGATTTTGGATGGCTCTCCCTTTTGCCGTTCTGGAACCTTCTGGTATTTCGAAGACTCTGAGCCAATAGCATTTTCCTTTTTCGGTAAAGAAAAGCATATACTGATGATTTGTAGCCGAAACGATGTATTCGAGGAAATCTTCATCTCTCGTGGTAGCGGCTTTGTTTCCTACGCCACCACGACTTTGGATTCTGTATTCTGAAAGCAGTGTTCTTTTGATGTATCCAGCATGAGATATGGTAACCACCACAGATTCGTTTGGAATAAAATCCTCTATGGACATATTTCCACCTGCAAAATCAATTTCTGTGCGTCTTTCATCTCCGTATTTTTCTTTGATTTCTAGCATTTCGTTTTTGATAATCTCAAAACGACGAGGTTCATTGCTCAGAATATCTTCCAAATCTTTGATAATCGCCATAATTTCCTCATACTCATCACGGATTTTGTCTAGTTCCATTCCCGTGAGCCTTGCCAATCTCAAATCAAGAACTGCTTGTGCCTGAATTTCAGAAAGGTCAAATTCTGTAATGAGTCCCTCTTTGGCTTGGCTTGGATTGGCACTATTTCTAATAATGGCAATGGCTCTATCCAAGGTGTCTTGTGTAGCAATCACCTTCATAAAGCCTTCTAAGATATGGGCTCTTTCTTTGGCCTTTTTCAGCTCGTATTGTGTACGGCGAACCACTACTTCGTGTCTGTGGTCCACGAAATGACGAATGATGTCTTTCAGATTGAGTTGCTCTGGTCGGCCATTGACCAATGCGATATTATTCACACTGAAAGAAGTCTGTAGTGCAGTGTATTTATAGAGAAGATTAAGAACTACATTCGGAATAGCATCGTTTTTTAGTTCATATACCACACGCATTCCTCGTCTATCCGATTCATCACGAATTTCGTAAATGCCTGTAATTTTCTCTTCTTTGATCAGTTCAGAAGTACGGGCAATCATTTCTGCCTTGTTTATCTGATAAGGAATTTCCGTTACGATGATGGCATTTCTGTTATGCACTTCCTCAAAATGTACTTTTGCACGGAGTATGATTCTTCCTCGTCCTGTGTGGAAAGCATCTCTTACGCCTTCATATCCGTAGATAATACCACCTGTAGGAAAATCAGGAGCGGTGATATGCTGCATCAGCTCATCTATGGTAATGTCTCTATTATCTATGTAAGCACAAATACCATCCACAGCTTCTGATAGGTTATGTGGTGCCATATTGGTTGCCATACCTACAGCAATTCCCGAAGTTCCATTTACCAATAAATTTGGAATTTTAGTAGGGAGTACGGTAGGTTCAGTGAGTGAATCATCAAAGTTATTCTGAAAATCTACCGTTTCTTTATCTAGGTCTGCTAATACTTCATCAGAGATTTTCTTAAGTCTTGCTTCAGTATAACGCATTGCCGCAGGAGGGTCTCCATCCATAGAACCAAAGTTCCCTTGTCCATCTACTTGTGGATACCTCAAGCTCCAAGGCTGTGCCATACGCACCATGGCATCATATACGGAGGAATCTCCATGGGGGTGATATTTACCAAGTACATCCCCCACAATTCTAGCAGATTTTAAATATTTCTTGTTTGAAAAAACGCCCAAACCATACATGCCATAAAGTACTCTACGGTGTACGGGCTTCAGTCCATCTCGAACATCAGGTAATGCTCTAGATACAATCACCGACATTGAATAATCAATGTAGGAAGATTTCATTTCATCTACAATGTTAATGGGAATTAACCTTTCTCCTTCTGTATTCATAATTTTTTACTTTCTTACATAAAATAGGAAAAATAAGTACAGATTTTTCCTTTAAAACAAAGAGCGAATTTACGAAAAAAAACCGATTTTTGCAGTCTTAAATCATAAAAAAAATATAAAATGGCGATATTAAGTGTGAGTTTTCATGCTACCCCTGAAAAAATAGAAGATTGGAAAGTGTATTTGCAGGGTTCTGTAATGCCTTGGGCAAAAAACTTTTGTGGCGAAAAGAGAGTTTTACTCTCAGAAATAGAAACCGAAGTAGTAGCCGAAGGAAAAAATTATAATTTGTTGTTGTTTTTTGACAATGCTACTTTGAGAAATCATTTTTTTGATGAAAAAATTGCTCTTTTAATCAAAGACATTACAGCTACTTTTGGAAACGAAGTAATGGTATTCCCATCTAAACTGAATCAGATATAAATTGAGCTACTGGCGAATAGCTTTTGGCTTCTAGCTTTTTAGCCTTTTAGCTTTCTAACTTCCAATATCTAATTTCTAACATCTCATCTCTAAAATCATTATACCTTGTACAATTTCTAATCCATCATTCCTCTTCCACATAATCCTCGTATTTTAAACTGGAGTCAATGGCAAATTTTCTGAGGAGTGCCATTTCTTTCACTGCTTTCTTCTTACCAAGGTAGGAAGCATAATATACTAAGCCTAAGAGAACGAGCATAACGAATGAAGCAGAAAGCCCCCAAGTGTATTCATGTGATTTTATTTGGATGCCTACAAACCAAAGTGTAAAGAAAACCATCCACAACACACTGAAAATAAAATACAAAAACATAAATAGCGTCCACATATTAGCTCCCGGACCGAAAACTCCACGGATGACCGTATGCCCATCTTCTTCCTTCGCTCTAAGGGTAAGATAGGGTTTCCAGTAAGTATCTTCAGAGGTAATCACTGATATGGTAGCCAGTTCAAAATTCACTGTTCCAGAGTAACGGTCTTTATGATTTTCTAAAAACTTTTTTAGTTTCATATGGTATTTTTCAGGGGACATATTGGTGTGAATTTTAAATCGTGGCCGACTTCTGATTTTGTCCAAAGTAGTCTGTTGTGCTTTCATACCAAAATACTTTTTATCCAAATGTACGAAATATTATTTTTTTCAATCTTTTACCTTATTTTTGCACAATGAAACTTCAAGACTCTGAAATGATTCAACAAAATGTAGAGGATATTGCCGAGGAACTCTGTCAGCTCTCTCCGGACGATAGATTATTGGCTTTCTTGAAGTTACCCACAGATTCTAAGGCAGAAGTTTTTTCTCATATTGAGCCTCATTTTCAGGAAGATATTATCCGAAGTATAGGTAATGAAGAAGTAGCGAATATCCTCAATGAGATGACCCCAGATGATAGAACACAGCTTTTTGAAGATTTCCCCGATGAACTGATTAAATACTCTATTAATCTACTAAAACCTAGAGAGAGACATATTGCTCTGAAACTGCTTGGCTATCATGAGGATTCCGTAGCGAGGATGATGACGCCGTACTATATCCAAATTCGTAAAGAATGGACGGTAAAGAAGTGCTTTCAGCATATTAAAAAAATCGGTGGAAAGGTGGAGACCATGCACTATCTATATGTGGTGGATAGGCAGAATAAACTTATTGATGACCTTGATATTCGTATTCTGCTTTTAGCAGAGGAAGACCAATTGGTATCAGAACTTACAGATAATCATTTCGTTGCGATAACTACCACTACTTCTAAGGAAGATGCTGTTTCTTATTTTGAAAAGTATGACCGCTCTGCAATGCCCATTGTTACTAGTTCGGGTGTACTGGTAGGCATCGTAACCATTGATGATATTTTAGACCAGATAGAATCTCAAAATACAGAGGATATTCAGAAATTTGGAGGGATGGAAGCCTTGGATGAACCTTATCTTCAGACGCATTGGTTTGAAATGATTAAAAAGAGAGGGTTTTGGCTTATCGTACTGTTTTTTCTACAACTGATTACCACTTCGGTAATGGGAATTTATGAAACTGAAATAGAGAAAGCTGTGGTATTGGCACTTTTCATTCCACTGATTATTTCTAGTGGGGGAAACTCTGGTTCTCAAGCAGCTACGCTAATCATTCGTGCTATGGCATTACAAGAGGTAACACTGAAAGACTGGTGGACGGTGATGCGAAAAGAAATAGTAACAGGTGCATTTTTAGGCACTTTGCTCGGAGTTTTTGGTTTTCTTAGAATCACTATTTGGCAACAGATGGGGTGGTTTGATTACGGTGAACATTGGTTTTTTGTAGGGCTAAGTGCAGCCATTTCCTTGGCAATGATTGTGCTTTGGGGAACACTCTCAGGGTCTATGGTGCCTTTTATTTTGAAGAGATTAAAACTAGACCCTGCGGCTTCATCTGCTCCATTTGTTGCTACTTTAGTGGATGTTACGGGGCTTATTCTCTACTTTACCATTGCGGCTGCATTGCTTACAGGGAAATTATTGTAAAATTATGAAAATCATTTCTTTAGTGCCTTCTCTTACCGAAACTTTGGTAGATTTTGGACTAAGGGAAGATGAATTGGTGGGGAGAACGAAATTCTGTATTCATCCAAGCCCTTTCATTGACCAAATTCCCATCATCGGAGGCACGAAAAATATTCGGATAGAAAAAATTTTGGAACTCCAGCCAGATCTTGTCATCGCCAGTAAGGAAGAGAATGTAAAGGAACAGATAGAAGAACTTCAGAAGTATGTTCCTGTGATGGTTACGGATATTGCCACGATATCTGATGCCATTCACACTATGAAAATAATCGCAGAAAAAATAGGCAAAAAAACTACAGCAATGCCTATCATTTCAGTCATAGAAGAAATGTATCAAACTTCCCAAGAATCATTGGGAAAAACTGTTTCTTATTTGATTTGGACAGCACCGAATATGTCTATTGGTCATGATACTTTTATTCATTCTATGTTGGCACATTTCGGTTTTGAGAACAGTATGAAAAATCATACCCGATATCCATACATCAGTGATGAAATTTTATCTCATTCGGATTTTATCTTTCTCTCCTCAGAGCCTTATCCTTTTTCAGAAAAGCATGTGGCACTATTCCAAGAAAAATTTCCTAACTCCCAAGTAATTTTGGTAGATGGAGAAGCCTTTTCATGGTATGGAACCAGAATGAGGAAATCCATGTATTATCTTTCTGAATTAAAACTTTCTGTTTTCTAATTCCTCATCTAATAGCTTGGTGTAGGTGGCGTAGCGGGTGTCAGAAATTTCGCCGGTCTCTATGGCAGTAAGAACTTGGCATTGAGGTTCATTAATATGAAGACAGTTATGGTATTTACATGTTCTACCTATCTCAAAAATTTCAGGGAAAAAGTGCTGAATTTCCTCTCTTTCTACATCTATCATGGCAAATTCTCTTACACCAGGGGTATCTATTACACTACCGCCGAAATCCCAGAAATGCATCTGTGCGAAAGTAGTGGTATGTTTTCCTTTGAGATGAACCTCGGAAATTTCAGAGGTTTTCAGATTGAGGTCAGGCTGTAAGGCATTGACCAAAGTGGATTTTCCAGCACCAGAATGCCCGAAAAATACGGAAATTTTATCTTTTAAAATATCCTTTAAAGTAGCTAAGTTTTCACCCGTCTGTGCCGATACTTCTAGCATAGAATAGGGGAGTGGCTTATAGATTTCTTGGATGATGGACAGCACTTCTTTATCAGCATCCGTAAGTAAGTCTATTTTATTAAAAATAATCAGTGGTGGAATGGAATATGCTTCGCAACAGGCTAGAAATCGGTCTAAAAAACCTAAAGAGGTTTCAGGATTTTTTACCGTGAAAAGGAAACAGGCAATATCCACATTAGAGGCAATGATATGGGCTTCTTTGGAGAGATTGACAGATTTTCTGATGAGATAGTTTTCTCTTGGGTGGATATGTGTTACCCAAGCAATGCCATCGGTATCCATTTCGAAATCTACCTTATCTCCTACAGCCAAAGGATTGGTAAGGCGTATTTTTTTGAGTTTAAATTTTCCACGAATTCTTGCCTCATAAAACAAACCGCTTTTATTTTCCAAAACTTGATACCAGCTTCCTGTAGATTTGGTGATAGTTCCTGTCATATTTTACTTATTTTGAGCGATAAATCTGTGTTGTATCTCAATACTTTCTTCATGAATAGATTTAAAAATTTTTTGTACAAAATCTTCTGATAATTGGTTTTCATTAGCTAAAATCATCACATTATTCATGATTTCTTTCCATCTTTCAGGCTGGAAAACTTGTGCATTTTTCGCTTGTTTTACTTTGGCTATTTTCTCAGAAAATTTCATCCTATCTTTCAGTAAACGGATAATTTGTTCATCTATTTCAGAAATGCCTATTCTATGTCTTTCTATTTCTTTGTCTAATGTTTCGTGTTTTTGGCATGGAGGATGGATACCTGTGATGATTTCTTTTAATTCTGATGGTGTAACTTGTTGATTCGCATCACTCCATGCTTCTGCAGGACGGATATGAGTTTCTATCATCATTCCATCATAGCCTAATGAAAATGCTTGCTGAGTAATATCGGCAATGCCTTCTCTTTTTCCCATGATGTGAGAAGGGTCTATAAGAAAAGGAATATTAGGCTGTACATTCATAAAATCAATGGCAAGTTGCCAATTGGGTTCATTTCTGAATTTCGTCTTGTGGTAAGTAGAAAAACCACGATGAATAGCACCTAATTTTGTAATTCCAGCACCCAGTAGTCTTTCAAAAGCTCCCAACCATAGTGCCAAATCAGGATTAACTGGGTTTTTGATGAGTACAGGAATGTCTTTCTCTTTTAGTGCATCTGCAATTTCTTGAACGGCAAATGGGTTAGCGGTAGTCCTTGCACCTATCCAAAGTATATCTACACCATGATCTAACGCTGCTTTTACATGTTCTGCATTGGCCACTTCGGTGGTAATTTTCATTCCGAAATCTTCTTTTACCTTTTTGAGCCATGGCAATCCTATGATGCCTACGCCCTCAAATCCGTTGGGCTTAGTCCTTGGTTTCCATATACCTGCACGGAAAATATTTACTTCAGGGGTATTTTCCTTTATTTTTTCAGCGGTACTGCACATTTGCTGTTCACTTTCTGCACTGCACGGCCCCGCAATGATAAGCGGCGAAGGAAATGTAGAAATCCAATTTTTAGATATGTCTTGTAGGTTCATAAAAGTGATTAATCGGTTAGGTCAAAATTAAAAATGCTATTAAGTTCGTTAAGAAGTGGATTTTTTTCTGCCAATTGTTCGAAAATCTTTCTCCGAGTAATTTTTTCTTTTTTCATTCTATGATTGATTTCAAACTGAGCCTCCACTGAAAAATGGTTTACCTTATGCTTAAATTCAGAAAAAAATTGAGGGCTTATTTTGTCAAATTCTGTTTTTGCCGTTTCAGAAGGGTACTGAATTTTTAGTGTATTTTCGTCCAGTTTATTGATTTTGAAATCACAAATAGCATTGTAAATGAAGAATTCTTTTTGTTTTAATTCGGATAAAAATTGATGCCAAAACTCCTGTACATCACTTTCAGCAAAATGGTTCTTAGGAAGATTTTGGGTATCAATGGTTTCCGTTTCTTCTTCTTTTTTCTGTTCTTGTTCTAATAATTGAGAGAACAAGTCAATAGAGGTAGAGGATGCCCTTTTCACGCCATCATTTCCCAGGGGAGCTGCCGCCTTTTTCGGTAGATGTTTTTTTTCAGTAAGAGAATGTGCCGAAGATGTACTGCCAGTTTGTGTATTTTGTACGGTATGTACAGCGGTATTTACTGATTTTATTTCTGATTTTTTAGAAACTTCCGTCCCTAGGGGGAAAGGTAAATTTATCCTAAACTTTTTTTTTTTGTATCGAAAGCATTATTGGTGAGACTTGCCAGTTGCATTAAAGCGATTTCTACCGTAAGTCTTGGGCTTTTTGAATTTTTATAGTTGATATCAGCGTGGTTACAAATCTCAATAGCATCTACCAAATGCTGGGGAAGCCACTCGCTGGCCTGCTGTCCTATTTTGGCTTTTGCATTTTCACCTACTTCCATTAGGCTAAGCGTTTTAGGACTTTGGGCAAACATTAAATCTCTGAAGTGATTTCCTAATCCAGCGATGAAAATATGAGGGTCAAATCCTTTTTTCACTATTGCATCAAACTTTGCTAAAAGTCCAGAAATATCATTCACTTTCGCTAAATCTACGATTTGTAAATACTCATCATAATCAAGGATGTTAAGGATTTCTGCCGCCTTTTGTAAGGTGATGTTTTTCTGTGAAAAAGTGGCTAATCGGTCAAAAATAGACAAAGCATCTCTAAGTGCACCATCGGCTTTTTGGGCGATGAGGTAGAGTGCATCTTCTTCATAAGCAATGCTTTCCTTTTGAGCTATTTTTTCTAAATGTTTCTGTATATCCCCTATGGTAATCCTCTTAAAGTCATAGATTTGGCATCTAGAAAGAATCGTAGGGATGATTTTATGTTTTTCAGTAGTCGCAAGGATAAAAATGGCGTGTGCAGGAGGTTCTTCTAATGTTTTCAAAAAAGCATTAAAAGCGGCAGTACTGAGCATGTGTACCTCATCTATGATATACACTTTGTATTTTCCTACTTGTGGAGCAAAACGAACTTGGTCTATCAGTCCACGGATATCATCTACAGAGTTGTTAGATGCGGCATCTAATTCATGGATATTATAAGCAAATCCATCTTCTGAAACAGAACCATCTTTTTCATTGATTTTTCTTGCTAAAATTCTTGCACAAGTGGTTTTTCCTACTCCTCTGGGACCACAGAATAAGAGTGCCTGTGCTAACTGACCTTCTTCAATGGCATGTTCCAAAGTATCAGTAATGTGAGATTGTCCCACCACGGTATCAAATTCTTGTGGGCGATATTTTCTCGCAGAAACGATGAAGTTTTCCATCTGAAAAAGGATTTTTATTTTCTAAATTATGACTTAGTATTACTTGTAGCCCCATCAGGAATCGAACCTGAACCAAAAGAACCGGAATCTTTTATTCTATCCATTAAACTATGGAGCCATTTTAGTGCAAAGATAATTTATTTTTATCAATTTTCAATTAAAATTCAATTCGGAAAATTTCGTAACTTTACGCTCAAATTTCATTACATTGAATACAGCTTTATTACAGTCGGCACTCCAAGTAGGACAGACCATTTTTGATTTTTTTCATCATGAAGAAAAATTAACCTACGAGCTAAAGCAGCAGTTTAAGGAAAAACTAAGAGAGACGGAAATAAAAAATGCTTGGTTCACTCAGGAAAATCTTCGTTTTGCTCTGCTACAATGGGCGGAGATGCTTACCGAAAAGGAACTTACAGCGTGGCTGAAAACATATACTTGGAAAGAAAAAGCACCGAAAAATATAGGACTCATACTGGCAGGGAATCTTCCTATGGTAGGTTTTCATGATATTTTAAGCGTATTATTTTCTGGGCATCATGCCATGATAAAACTTTCTTCTAAGGATACCGTTCTTATTCCTTTCATATTACAGCTGTGGCAGTCTTTTCATAGAGAACTCCTTCCTTTTACCATAGTGGAGAAATTGGAAAATATAGATGCACTCATCGCTACGGGAAGTAATAATACCGCTCAGTATTTATCACAGTATTTTAAAGATATTCCTCATATCATCAGAAAAAATAGAACTTCAGTAGCTGTATTATCGGGGGATGAGACTGATGCTGAGATTCAAAATCTGGCAAAAGATATTTTTACCTATTTCGGAATGGGATGCCGAAATGTAACCCGATTATTCTTACCAAAAGAAGTGGACTTAGCAAGGTTGTTTGAGAACTTTATCCAGTATGGAGAAATTATTAATCACCATGCGTATGCCAATAATTATGATTACAATAAGGCAATTTTCCTACTTAATCAAGATGAATTTTGGGACAATAATTTTGTAATGATGAGAGAGGAGCAGTCGCTTTTTAGCCCATTAAGTGTGTTGAATTTCAGTAGATATGAAAATATTTCTGAAGTAGAAGATTTTTTATCCATTCATGAAGAGGAAATACAGTGCGTAGTGTCATCTGTAGTATTAGAAAGAAAAACAGAAGCATTAGGAAACGCTCAATGTCCATCTCTCAGCATCTATGCAGATAATGTAGATACGATGGCTTTTTTGGAGAGGCTTAACTAAGAAAAAGAAATTTTTTAAAAATGGATTATAATTAAATTCAGAGATACACCATACAACGAGAATAAGAAAATGAATACAAGAATATATATAGAAAAAAAAGGGCTGTTCGATGTAGAAAGCCCCAAGGTTTTTGACGAAATCAAAGCCGTAGTGCCGAGCGTAAAGTCGGTAAGGGTGTATAATGTTTATGACATTTTCGGTTTAGAAGATGCTGAACTGAAAAAAGTAGTAGGAAATACCTTTGCAGACCCTGTTACGGACATTTTACACTATGAAAATCCAGCCCAGCATTTGTATTTTGCTACCGAGTTTTTACCTGGCCAGTACGACCAAAGAGCAGATTCTGCCGAGCAGTGCATCGCCTTGCTGACCAATAACGAAAGTGCAAAGGTGCGTAGTGGAAAACTCATAGAGCTGGAAGGCGTTTCGGAAACAGATTTAGTAAAAATCAAAAACTTACTCATCAATAAAGTAGAATCTCAAGAAAAAGACTTATCTATTCTTGAAATTCCTGCTGAGGAAACCCCAAATGAAGTGCCTACTTACGACCAATTTATTTCGTTCAATGAAAGCGAGTTAGAGCAATTTTACAATGAACACGGCTTTGCTTTTGGCTTGGACGATTTGGCTCATATCCAGCAGTATTTCCAATCGGAAAAGCGAAACCCTACGGAAACAGAACTCAAAGTGTTGGATACTTATTGGAGCGACCACTGCCGCCATACCACTTTTGAAACCGAACTGACCGATATTCAGTTTGAGGGGCAGTTTAAGGCAACTTTAGAACAGATTTTCGCTGATTATTTAGAAAAAAGAAAATTCTTAGGAAGAGAACATAAACCTATTTCCCTAATGGATTTGGCTACCGTCTGTGGGCGTTATTTCCACAAGACAGGGAAATTAGAAAACCTTGTTGTTTCTGATGAAATTAACGCTTGTACCATAAAAATAGAAGCCGAGTTTGATGGTAAAAAAGAACCTTGGTACCTCTTGTTCAAAAACGAAACGCACAATCACCCTACGGAAATAGAGCCTTTCGGCGGAGCTTCTACTTGTTTAGGGGGAGCCATTAGAGACCCACTATCTGGGCGTTCGTTTGTGTATCAGGCAATGCGTCTCAGTGGAGCTGCCGATGTTTTAGAACCGATTGAAAATACTTTGCCAGGCAAACTTCCTCAAAGAACCATCACGAAACAAGCTGCCAATGGCTATTCTTCTTACGGAAACCAAATCGGGTTGGCAACTACGCAGGTTTCAGAGATTTATCACGATGATTATAAGGCAAAACGCATGGAAGTAGGCTTCGTGGTGGGTGCTGTGCCAGTAGATTGGGTAAAACGCGAAAAGCCACAGGCAGGAGACGCTGTTATTATTCTCGGTGGAGCAACAGGGCGTGATGGTGTGGGCGGAGCTACGGGAAGCTCTAAAGAGCAAGACGAAACTTCTATCCATACCCTTTCTACGGAAGTGCAAAAAGGAAATGCGGTGGAGGAAAGAAAAATCCAACGCTTATTCAGAAAACCTGAAGTAACCAAGCTCATTAAAAAATCCAATGACTTTGGGGCAGGAGGCGTTTCTGTAGCCATCGGAGAAATTGCTGATAGTTTAGAAATCAATCTTGATGTGTTGCCTCTAAAATATGGAGGGCTGAACGGTACAGAACTCGCTATTTCTGAATCTCAGGAGCGTATGGCAGTGGTCATTGATGCGAAGGATAAGGAGCAATTTATCCAGTATTGTAAGGAAGAAAATATCCGTGCGGTTGAGGTAGCAAAAGTTACGGACAGTGGAAGAATGCAGATGTTCTGGCGTGGTAACAAAATCGTGGACTTAAGCCGTGATTTCCTAGATACCAATGGCTGTGCAAAATCTCAAGACGCTAAAATTACCCACCTTCAGGAGGTGAAAAAAGAAAATATCGCCTTCAATGAGGAGAATTTCCTTTCCTTATTAAAAGATAAAAATACCGCTTCTCAAAAGGGCTTATTGGAAATGTTTGATTCTACGGTGGGAGCGACTACCGTAGCGATGCCTTTGGGGGGTAAACATCAGCTCACACCTATGGAGGGTAGCGTGCAGACTTTACCTATCCTCGGGGCGAAAGATATAGAAACGGTATCTTTAGCATCGTGGGGCTTTGATGCGGAATTGTCCAAACAAAACTCTATGATAGGAGCAGCCAATGCCGTGGTGGAATCGGTAGCGAAAATCGTGGCAATGGGGGGCGATTACAGAAATATTCGCCTAAGTTTCCAAGAGTATTTTGAGAAATTGGGACAAAATCCAGAGAAGTGGGGGAAACCATTGGCTTCATTATTAGGGGCGTATGATGCTCAGATGAATTTTGAATTGGCAGCCATTGGCGGTAAAGATTCGATGAGTGGAACTTACCAAGACATCAATGTGCCACCAACTTTGATTTCCTTCGCTTGTGCCAATGGAGAGAAAAAGCATATCATTTCACCAGAGTTTAAGCAGGCAGGAAATACGCTCTATCTTTTCGAGCATCAGCCACAGGAAAATGGCTTACCGAATTATGAGAATTTAAAAGAGGTTTACCACTTCGTTCATGAGAATATCAAAAATGGAAACATCGTTTCGGTGAAAACGGTGAAAGAGGGAGGTGTAGCGGTAGCTTTGGCAAAGATGGCTTTCGGAAATGGTCTGGGAGCAGAGGTTGAGGTTGCTGAGGATTTATTGTTAAACAAAAACATCGGTTCGCTGATTATTGAGGCAAAAGGAGAATTAAATCACGAATTGTTAGGTGAAATAGGAGAGGTAAAGGAAAGTAAGGAACTTGTCATTAATAACTTGAAACTTCAAACTTCAAACCTTCAAACCGCCTATACGGCTACCTTTGAAAACCTTTTCCCTACGGTAGAGAAAGAGAAAATCGTCATTGATATTGATGAAAAGCTAAATTCCGTCAATCCGAGAAATATTATCATTAAGAAGCACAATATCGCTAAACCTCGTGTCTTTACGCCTGTATTCCCAGGAACGAACTGTGAGTATGAAACGCTCAATGCTTTCCATAAAGAAGGGGCAGAAGTGGCGATGAAACCGCTGATTAACCTCAATAATGATACGCTACAAGAAAGCATAGAAGCATGGGCGAAAGAAATAGATAATGCCCAAATCTTAGCATTTTCGGGAGGTTTCTCGGCAGGGGACGAACCTGATGGTTCGGCGAAATTCATCGTGAATGTGCTGAAAAACGAGACAATGAGAAATGCCGTACATCGTTTATTGGAACGCGATGGCTTGATTATCGGTATCTGTAATGGTTTCCAAGCCTTGGTAAAATCGGGATTATTGCCTTATGGGGAAATCCGTGATTTAGATGAAAATTCGCCTACCTTGGCTCATAATGCCATCGGGAGACATATCTCTCAAATGGTCAATGTAAAAGTAGTAAATGATGATAGCCCTTGGCTGAAAGGTACGAAAGACCAAATATTTACCATCCCTATTTCCCACGGAGAGGGGCGTTTTATGGCAAGTGAAGCGGTACTTACGGAACTCTATAAAAACGGACAAATCGCTACACAATATGTAGATTTGGAGGGTAACATCGCTCACGGCATGCCATTTAACCCGAATAATTCCCTTTTCGGAATTGAAGGGATTACCAGCCCTTGTGGTAAGATTTTCGGGCGAATGGGACACGGCGAACGCTATGCCACTGGCTTAGTTAAAAATATCCCAACCGCTAACTATCACAATGTGTTTAAAAACGGTGTGGAGTATTTTAAGTAAATTTTGCAGGGAAGCGATATCGCTTCCCTTTTTTGTAAAGTTTCATAAATATTCGCTAAAAGTTTTTGGCGTACATTACTATTTTTAAGAAGCTGTGGACAGGTGTTATTCTTCCTTTTAAAGGAGGTAAAGGAGAAGAAGAATATACTTGGAAATCTCACCATTTTATGAGGAAATAGCAAGAATCTTTCGGAAAAAATGTCTCGCTGCTCGGAAACATACAATTGCCGAGCGGCGAAACCTTCTCGCTGAGCGTCGAGAGCTTTTTGCCGACCGCCGAAAGTGTCTCGCTGAGCAGAAACATACAATTGCCGACCGCCGAAACCTTCTCGCCGAGTGGATTGGGGCTTTAGCCGAAGAATTTTGGATATTAATAAGTATAATCCAATATATTTTAAGTACATTTGGTTATCTAAATTTTTTAATATGAAAACAATTCATTTAACCAAACTTCAAAACACAGAACATTTGGCACTGATGACCGATGTGCTAAAACTTTTAAAGGAAGCGAACATAGATGCCTTAGCACCTCTAAAAACAGCGTTTGAAAAGCAGGTAAAAGCATCAGAAGAGGCACAAAAGCAAATCCGAAAAAATGAACACACCAGTGATTTGGTGAGCCTTGATGAGAAAAGAGACCGTATCTATCGAGGCTTGGTATTAAGGCTTCAGTCTGAAGAGTTGGCAGAGGTGGAAGAGCGAAGAGCTGCAGCCAAAAAGGTAAGTTTAGTGATAAATACCTATGGAAATTTTACTAAATTTAACTACCGAAAAGAGACGGCAGAAATTTATAATCTGATTTCGGATTTAAACTCAGATGAATACCGCCCAGCAATGCAAAAAGTAGGAATAGAAGAGTGGGTGAACTGGCTGGATACGGTAAATAAAGCCTTTGAAACGCTGTATGACCAACGCCGAGATGACTATGCCGAACAGCCTACCGTAGATGTGAAAAATATCCGAAAAGAGCTGGATGCTTCGTTTAAGAAAATTCAAGAAATGACGCGGGCTTTAGTCATTTTACAACCCTCGGAGACCTTAAATACCTTTATCTCAAAAACCAATGCCACCATCAATAAGTGGAAAGAAGTTTTAGCCCAAAGAATCCCAAAAAAAACTAAGAAAAATGAAACTAAAGAGGAGGGAAAAGAGGAAAAATAAAGATATAGGGTACAAGTAGAATGTGAGATATCCGCATTTTCAGTCTATGACAAATCCCCTTTCAGAATAATGAAAGGGGATTTTTATGAAATCTTAGCAAGTAAGAATGAGATTTACAGTGCCACCACACCTTCTATTTTTTGTACCTCTTGGTAGAGATGAATCACCTGTTGGGCATCCATCACGAAGACTTGTATGCTTGTAGAGATGTACTTTCCGTTGGCACTTTCTCTGGTATTGATGGTGTATTGTAGCCCATCAAAAATCCTATAAATCTCTGATAGTTTTTCATTATCATTCGGGAAGATAAACTTAAACAGATACTCTTCCGGAAACTGATGATTCTCTTCTAATTTTTCTTTTAATGAGGAGTAAAACTCTTCCGCATTTCTATGCTGATGGGTATTGTCAATAATGTTCATTGTAAAATTATTTTTTATTTAATAAATCTTTTCTTTCTTCGTTTTCATATTTTTCGATGAGGAAATAAATTCCGTTCACCAGTTGCTCTGTTGCCAGATGAGAGAGCTGGAATTTCTGAGTATTATTCTGTTTTCCCAGCAGGTTCCCCAGACCATTTAACCCTTGCATCAGGGTATTCACGGTTTGTGCTATTCCATATTGGTTCATTTCTGCCTCCACTTTGGGGAGTAGTGTATTAAAAAGTTCTCTCTCTGATTTTTCTCTTAGTACTTTTGTAGCCATACCATTGCCCCCATTAATGATTCTATCCACATCGTGGCTATTGAGCTGATTCACGGCATTCCTAAGGATAGGCGTAGAGAGATTTACGGTATCTGCTGCAATATCTGCTATATATTCTTTCGTTTTTTTCGCTGTCTGTGGAGAAATTTTATTAAGTCCGTTATAGAGGCTTTGTAGAGAGTCTGGCAATGCTTTAATAATTAAATCATTCTGAAGAAAAGCCTCTTTATTATTGAAAATTTTCCCTGCCGAATAGATGCCGCCTAAAAGTATCTTTTTAATAATGGCTACACCAATGGTAGAGGTAGCAATTGCCGTACAAGATTGGGTACTGGTAATGATGAAGCTGCCACCTGCTACTAATAAACCTAATGATAAGATGATTTTTTTCATGAACGATGATTTCAGGGACGGTAATAAGCAAAAAATGAGCCAAAATTACTATGTCACAATACTAGAAAATCCGTAAATTTGTTGCTATTAAATAGAATATGATGAATACCTACAAAAACCCACTAGAAGAGCGTTATTCCAGCGCAGAAATGTTGTTCAATTTTTCACACGATAATAAATTCCAAAACTGGAGAAAACTATGGATTGCTTTGGCAGAAATTGAGAAAGACCTTGGCTTGGATATTTCCGATGAGCAAATTCAGCAACTCAAAGACAACGCCACCAATATAGACTATACCAAAGCAGCCGAATACGAAAAACGCTTCCGCCATGATGTGATGGCACATGTGCATACTTATGGTGATGTGGCTCCTTTGGCCAGACCAATTATCCACTTGGGAGCGACTTCCGCTTTCGTGGGCGATAATACGGATTTGATTCAGATGCGTGACGGACTGCTTATTCTGAGAAAGAAACTGGTAAATGTCATCAAAGGCTTATCTGATTTTGCTATGAAATACAAAGATATGCCTACGCTTGGCTTTACGCATTTCCAGCCCGCACAGCTTACTACGGTGGGAAAAAGAGCGACACTTTGGCTACAATCTTTGATTTTGGATTTCGAAGAATTGGAGTTTTTCTTGGAAACTTTAAGATTCAGAGGCGTAAAAGGAACTACGGGAACAGCTGCCAGCTTCCTAGAGCTTTTCAATGGGGATTATGATAAAGTAAAAACACTGGACAAGGAACTTTCTAAACGCTTTGGTTTTGACAAAGTTTTCGGCGTATCGGGACAAACTTACGACAGAAAGCTGGATGCTAAGGTGGTCTCATTATTGTCAAATATCGCCCAGTCGGCACATAAATTCACCAACGATTTAAGATTGCTTCAAAACTTAAAAGAAATAGAAGAACCATTTGAAAAAGACCAAATCGGTTCTTCAGCGATGGCGTATAAGCGAAACCCTATGCGTTCCGAGAGAATTGGAGCTTTGGCAAAATATGTGATGTCTTTGTCTTCAAGTTCTGCAATGGTAGCCGCTACCCAATGGTTTGAAAGAACGCTAGACGACTCTGCTAATAAGCGCCTTACCATTCCACAGGCATTTCTTGCCGTAGATGCTATTCTATTGATTTGGAATAATATAATGAACGGATTGGTAGTGTATGAAAACCGTATCAATAAGCATATAATGGACGAATTGCCGTTTATGGCGACTGAATACATCATTATGGAAGAAGTGAAAGCGGGGGGCGACCGACAAGAAATCCACGAAACCATCCGCGTACACTCTATGGAAGCCAGCAAAAAAGTGAAAATGGAAGGCAAGGAAAACGACCTTATCGAACGAATAATGAACGATAGCTCTCTAAAACTTGACAAGTCTAAGCTCTCCGAAGTCCTCGACCCGAAAAACTTCGTAGGCTTTGCCCCAAAACAAACCGAAGAGTTCGTGAAAAACGAAGCCCAACCGATTTTGGATAAATATGCTGATTTGATTGGATTGGAAGCGGAGCTGAAAGTGTAAGATGAATGTAGCCCTATTTAGGGCTACTTTTCTAGATATTAACCAAACTTGAATATAGTGTCTAACAAAGAAAACGATTTTAGCGGATATTTATATTGGGCATTCTTATTTATAATATTCGCGTTGGTTGCACCATTCATATTTACTAAATGTAGCACTTCGGTGTATTTTAATGAAACCACTGAGCAAATAGGGGGTACTATAGGGGGGATAATGAATCCTTTCATCAGTATTGCAGCGGTCATTGTAACAGGATTGGCTTTTTATGCTCAGTACAGGGCAAATGACATGGTAAGAAAACAGTTTGAAATTCAAAAGTTTGAAAACCAATTTTATCAAAGATTACGGCTTCATAAGGAGAATATTAACGAGATAGAGATAGAAAGTAAAGGGAAATTAATGAAAGGGAGAGCTGCTTTTTATCAAATGCTAGAAGATTTGGAGCAAGAATTAGAAAAGGAAAAAAGTAATGTGAATGATAGACAAGCGTTTCAGGAAAAAGTATATTCAAAATTTTATAAAGAATATGGTAAGCATATCAGTCACTACTTTAGACATTTATTTCACACTGTTGAGTTTGTGGTGAATCAAAATGATGAAATAATAGACAAAAAACAAAAAAGAGAGTATCTGCAAATATTAATAATTCAAATGTCTAATGATGAGCATAAATTGCTTTTTTACGATTGGTTAGCTCCTAATTATGGAGGGCCTTGGGAGGAATTGGATGAGAGAAAAGAAGGAAATCATTTTTTCACAGAATATAGAATGATATATAATTTGTGGTATGATGAATTAGTTAAATGTGAACTAGTAAAAAATGAACTAGTCGCCCTAAGGGACAGGTATAAAGATAATAAATATGAGGATTATTTTTTTGAGCAAGGAGATGATATAGAGCGGAAATTTAAGGTAAACCCTAAGTGATTTGTTTTTTAAAATAAACCTCAAGTAATGAATCTTAAAATTAACTCGTAAGACCTTTATCCTATATGTGTAATATGATATCACGGTTTTTATATTTTAAAAATTAGAATACAACATTGAAAAATAAAAAATATCAAAAAATGAAAAAAATAGCGATTGCATTCGGTTTGTTAATGAGTGGATTTTCCTTCGGACAAATCAAAGCTATTCCCCTGAATACGGAGGAAGTAAATAGACTGGCTTATGATGCTCTTTCTGGATTTTCTACCCTGAAAGAAGAAACCATTAACGCCTTAAACATTAAAAATACCATAGGTTTTTTGGTAGAATTTCAGCACGAGGGAAAAGTTATAGGCAAGAAAATAATTAAGCTGTACTCTGCACTTCATAATATGGGAGCTTCTTATAGTCTTTCGGATAAGAGGGTAGAAATGTGCTTTAAAACCAAAGATTTATCAGATAGTATTAATTTTAATTTATTGAAAACCAATCATTGGAAAATTGTACACCCGAAAGGAGGTGAGGAGCATATTTGTACAGATCATTTAGGCGTTGATTTATTTCATTCCAAAGATCAAAATAATCACTACCAAATGAATAGCCTTGTGGATGGAAAGATTCAAATGATACTCTACAGATTAGAATAACGGTATAAATTTTCCTATCAGAAACCTCTTTTTTCGGTACAATTGACTATATTTGCAGAACTTATGAAATACAAGCGCATACTTTTGAAATTGAGTGGAGAAGCCCTAATGGGAAATCTTCAGTATGGTATAGATACGGATAGATTGCATGATTATGCTATGGAAATCAAAGCCGTGGTAGAGCAAGGTTGTGAGGTAGCCATCGTTATTGGTGGTGGAAATATTTTTCGTGGTGTAGCAGGAGCTGCCAAAGGAATGGACAGAGTGCAAGGAGATTATATGGGAATGCTGGCTACGGTGATTAACGGCATGGCTTTACAAGGGGCATTAGAAGATGTAGGCATTAAAACCCGACTTCAGAGTGCCATAGAAATGGACAAAGTGGCAGAGCCTTTTATTAAAAGAAGGGCGGTGCGTCATTTGGAAAAGGGTAGAGTAGTCATCTTTGGAGCAGGAACGGGAAATCCTTATTTCACTACGGATACTGCTGCTACGCTTCGTGCAATAGAAATCGGTGCAGATGTTATTCTGAAAGGTACAAGGGTGGACGGAATCTATGATAAAGACCCAGAGAAAAATCAAAATGCTGTGAAGTACAATTCCTTGACTTTCGATGAAGTATTCGATAAAAATCTTAAAGTGATGGATATGACGGCATTTACCCTCAGCCACGAAAATAAACTGCCCATCATCGTTTTTGATATGAATAAAAAAGGAAATCTTAATAAACTCGTCCAAGGAGAGCCTATCGGAACCTTGGTAGATTTATAATGCTAATAAAAAAATATGGAAGAGATAAAGCTAATTTTAGACATGGTAAAGCAGGAAATGGATGCTGCTTTGAAACATTTGGATCATGCTTTCCAAAAAATTCGTGCGGGTAGAGCTTCTACCGCTATGGTGCAAGATGTTATGGTAGAATATTATGGAGCGATGACTCCACTTAATCAGGTGGCGAATGTATCTATTCCAGATGCCATGACTATTTCTATCCAGCCTTGGGACAGAACGGCCATCAATGCTATAGAAAAGGCGATTATTGTCTCGAATCTTGGGTTCGCACCTTCTAATAATGGGGATGTGATTATCCTTAATGTACCACCACTTACTGAGGAACGCCGTAAGGAACTTGCAAAACAGGCAAAGGCGGAAACGGAGCAAACAAAAATTACCATCCGTAATGCGCGTCAAGATGGAATGAAAGATTTGAAAAAATTAGATGGGATTTCTGAGGATATTATTAAGGATTCCGAAGAGCAAATCCAAAACTTAACGGATGCTTTCATTAAAAAAGCAGATGAACAGCTCAAGGTGAAAGAAGCAGATATTATGAAAGTGTAAGTGTACTTTGTATAAATGATTAAAATCAATAGGTTGCATATTATTTCGCAACCTATTTCTATTGAAAACCCTATTTTATCATGCTTTACACCGTTATTAAGGCTTTGCATATCATTTTTATGGTCAGTTATTTCGCGGGGATTTTTTATCTTGTTCGGCTTTTTGTTTATTATAAAGACACCGATGAGTTCGAAGAAAATAAAAAAAATATCCTTAGAGAGCAGTATATTTTCATGGCCAGAAGACTTTGGAATATCATCACAGTTCCCGCAGGGAGTATCATGTTACTGATGGGAATCATCATGCTTATCCTTCAGCCTTATTTGCTTAAGATGCCTTGGTTTCATTTGAAACTTTTATTTTTGTTGGGATTGATGGGGTATCATTATTGGGCTTGGAAAATGGTTTTAAAGCTCAAAAAAATGGGAGGAGCTTCTTTAGAAATACCTAATATTAAGCTGAGACAATTTAATGAAATAGCTACTTTTATACTTTTTTTGGTGGTGTTTACCGTTATTTTAAAAGGCTTACTCTTTGAGTATTGGTGGCAATTGATATTGGGCTTTTTTACATTAGTGATTTTAATTACGGGCATTGTAAAATGGGTGAATAAAAATAAAAAACAAAATTCGTGATAGCAATAATAAAAAAGGAATTGTGGACGCTGCTGGGGCAATATATGGGTTGGCTCATCATTGCGGGATTCAGTGTAGTATCTACGCTATTTCTCTTTTTCTTTGAGAATGATGCCAATATTTTTGATATTGGGGTGGCGTCTTTGCAGAGCTTCTTTGGGCTTTGTCCTTGGCTTTTTATGTTTACCATTCCTGCACTTACCATGCGTACCCTTGCGGAGGAACAGCAGCAGGGTACTTTACTTACTTTATTTTCATTGCCACTAAAAACATCAGACATCGTTATAGGGAAATTTATATCGGTGTATATAGTGGGTTTATTGTGTATCTTACCAGCATTGGTTTATCTTTATACCATTCATATTTTGGGCGTTCCCGAAGGGAATTTTGATGGTGGAGCTACGCTGGGGTCTTTTTTAGGACTGATATTGCTATTAGGCGTTTTTATAGGTATTGGTATATTTTCATCAGCATTGGCATCTCATCAGGTAGCGGCTTATCTCTTAGGAATGGCAATTTCTTTTGTTTTATTCTTTGGTATTCAGCAGATTTCCTCTTATCAGCTTCTCGGGAGTGCCGATTATTTTCTCAGCGAAATAGGGCTATATAGCCATTATATTGCGTTCAGCAGAGGACTGATAGATACTAAAGATTTAGCGTATTTACTTTTCATCATTTTACTTACTATTTTTGGGTCAGTATATGTGATGAATCAAAAAAAATAATCATGAATTGGAATAAATCTTACACTATATATGTCATTATAGGAGTTATTTTGCTCATTTTTTCCTTGGGGATTTTCTCTCATCGTTTTGATTTGACGGAGGAGAAGAGATATACCCTTTCTGAAACTTCTCAAAAGGTGATTAAGAATGTAAAATCTCCATTAAAAATAGAGGTCTATCTAGAGGGAGAGTTTCCTGCAAATTTTAAGCAATTGCAGAACGAAACCCGATTTATGCTGGAAGATTTTCAAAAACTGAATAGTAAAATCAACTTTACTTTCATAGATCCTATTGCGAAAAAAATGCCTCAAGATACACTGATGGCAATGGGTATGGAGCCTTCTGTTCTTCCTGATATGAAAGATGGAAAAGTGGAACAAATTGTTATTTTTCCTTATGCCGTACTGAAATATAAAGGCAAAGGGATTTCGGTCCCCCTTATCGTGCAGCAAAGTGGCATTGATGGGGCAGAGCAACTCCAAAAATCTATGGAAGCACTAGAATATAATCTCACTTCGGCTATTCAAAAGATTACCTCTGATATCCGAAAAAATGTAGGGATTATAGTGAATCAAGATGAACTTCAGCCCGATGAATTTCAGGGATTTTTACAGATGGCTTCCGAAAATTATACCGTAGCTCCCGTGATTCCTAAAAATGAAAATGAACTGACGGCGGAGGATTTGTCTTATCTTAAGAAAATAGACGCTTTGGTCATTGCAAAACCAAGGAAAGCCTTTACCAATGGTGAAAAATTAGTTCTAGACCAATACATGATGCACGGAGGAAAAACGCTGTGGATGATGGACGCGGTGAATGCGGAGATGGATACGCTTTTTCATAGTAAAAAAATCATGGCATATCCTTATGATACCAATATGAATGATTTTTTCTTTAATTATGGTATCCGAATCAATCCTGTTTTAGTCAAAGATTTCCAAAAATCTGCACTCATCCGTTTGGTTTCTGGTGAAGTGGCAGGAAATCCACAGTATTCTAGCTTTCTATGGCCTTATTTTCCTTTGGGCGTGGCTGAAAATGAAAACGCTATTACCCGAAATATCAATCCCGTAAAATTTGAATTTCCAAGTTCCATAGATACCCTTTCCAGAGCAGGAATTCAGCATAAAGTTCTTTTCGAGACCAGTCCTTATACTACGCTGAAATCCATCCCGAATTATGTGGCTTTATCTGAAATAGTTTCCACGGACAGCATAGGCGATATGGAGCGAAAAACGCACTCTAAGATATTGGCAGTGAGCGTAGAGGGGAAGTTTAAATCTGCTTATGCCCAGAGAGTAGAAAGAAATAATATTCCCAATTTTAAATCGGAAAGCGATGTAAATAAAATGGTAGTCATTGCAGATGGAGACATTGGTAGAAATGCTATTTTGAAAGGGGAACCGCTACCTTTGGGTGTGGATTTATTGACCAACCAGCAATATGGTAATGAGCAGTTCCTGAGAAATGTACTAGATTATCTTTTGGATGACCATCATCTCATGGAGCTTAGGAATAGAAATATAGAAGCCCGACTGCTGGATAGAACCAGAATAAATTTGGAAAGAAAAGAATGGCAGTGGTTTAATATGTTGGTTCCTATCATTATCATTGCTATCCTCGCAGGAATTGCACTGTATCTAAGGAAAAAGAAATTCGGTTAAATATTTTTAAAATAGAAAATAATGAAAATATTAATGCTCTGTCTAGGGAATATTTGTAGAAGCCCTCTAGCGGAAGGAATCTTACGAAGTAAATTAGACGAAAATTTCATCATTGATTCGGCAGGAACGGCCAATTATCATACAGGCTCAGCTCCTGATGGACGCTCTATCGGGATAGCTCAAAAATATGGTATTGACATTGCTCATCAAAAAGCGAGACAACTGAGAGAAAAGGATTTTCATGAATTTGATGTGATTTATGCTATGGATAAATCCAATCTCAGAGATGCACTTGCCATAGCTCCTAAAGGAATGGAACATAAAGTAAAACTCATCCTTAAAGAAAACCCTCGTGCTTCTGTAGAGGATGTTCCAGACCCTTACTATGGTGGCGAAGACGGGTTTGAAAATGTGTATCATCTGCTTAACGAAGCATGTGATGTGATAGTAGAGAAACTATTGAAATAAAAGGTTATTTTAGAAATTAGAAATTCTATTGCTTATAGTTTCTTGCTTTTTATCCTCTGCTGTTTTTGTTGAAGAAAATATTACCGAAAATTTAAAAGTTATTCCGTATCAGTTGTTATATCTATTGTATTCATTAAAATTATTACCTCTATGCTTTATCTTCTTCCTGCCTTTCTTTCTTCAGAAACCCCCAATACGCATTTTGCTCCAGTGATTACCGAAATCATTGAGAAAATAGATTGTTATTTTGTAGAAAATGAAAAAACGGCAAGAAAAGTGGTTAAGTTTTTTGCTCCTAATAAAAAACAGGCTGATTTAAAACTCTTTATTTTAGATAAATACACTGAAAGAAATGATATAAAAGAGGCTTTGGAATGGATGGAAAAGGGGGTGGATTTTGCGGTGCTTTCAGAAGCGGGTTTACCCTGCATTGCAGACCCTGGTAATGTTGTGGTGGCTTGGTGTCATGAAAAAAATATAGAAGTTTGCCCTATAGACGGTCCCAGCTCCATTATTTTAGCATTAATTTCTTCGGGATTTAATGGTCAGCATTTTACTTTTCACGGCTATCTTCCTATTGATAAAATGGAAAGAAGAAAAAAAATCCTTGCCATGGAAGAGCAAGTAAAGAAAACAGGGGCTACCCAAATTTTCATGGAAACACCTTATAGGAATACTCAGCTTCTTGAAGCACTTATTTCTGCTCTGCATTCCAATACTCCGCTCTGTATTGCTGCCAATATTCAGCACCCTACAGCACAATACATTAAGACCAAAACCATTGGGCAGTGGAAAAATGAAAAACCTGATTTTCATAAAATTCCTGCTATTTTTGTAATGGGAAGGGTAGGAAAATAATCATTTGTAAAGCTTCTCTTTTTATCCCCAAAAACAAAAAATCCCACTCAACTTATCGGCTATATAAAAGGTAAATCGTAATTTTACGAGCTAATAAAAAAAGACCATGCACATAGCGATTACAGGAAATATAGGAGCGGGAAAAACTACCCTTACCAATATGCTGGCAAAGCATTACGGCTGGGAAGCACAGTTTGAAGATGTGGATGATAATCCTTATCTTTCAGATTTTTATGCAGATATGAGCCAGTGGAGTTTCGCACTACAAATTTATTTTTTAGGAAGTAGGTTCAGGCAGATTAAGGAAATCCGTGAAAGTGGTAAAAACATTATTCAGGATAGAACCATCTACGAAGACGCATATATTTTCGCTGAAAATTTATACGATATGGAGTTACTCTCTGAAAGAGATTTTAATAACTATTTTTCCATATTTAAACTGATGAAGAGTTTTGTGTCTGCTCCTGATTTGCTTATTTATCTTAGATCTGATGTACCGAATTTAGTCAAAAAAATCTTCAAAAGAGGCAGAGATTATGAAGCATCTATCAGTATAGAATACTTAGCAAAGCTCAATGAAAAATATGAAAAATGGATTTCCTCTTATCAAGAAGGGAAATTATTAATCATAGATGTAGATAATCTTGATTTTGTGGAACATAAAGAGGATTTTGGGTTTATATTAGAAAAAATAGATGCCGAACTGTATGGACTTTTTAAATAATGAATATGCTAAGAATATATCATAATAATAGATGTTCAAAGTCGAGAGCTGCAAAAGAAGCATTGACGCTCTGTAATATGCCTTTTGAAACCGTGGAATATCTAAATACACCGCTTACCGCAGAACAAATCAAAACTTTGTTCGGAAAAATGAATGGAGTAACGGCACGAGATTTATGCCGCGAAAAACTTTCGGAAACCGCTACCGATGAAGAAATATTTCAGTTTCTTGCCGAAAACCCTAAGGCACTCCAAAGACCGATTGTAGAATATGGCGATAAGGCCATCATAGGAAGACCTACGGAATTGGTAGAAGATTTTTTAAAACAAATTTCAAACGAATAATTAAACATTTCATGGAAAAAACAGTTTTTTATCTTAAAACCTGTGGAACGAATAAAAAAATTATGGCTGAACTGAATTTGGAAGATTGGACACACAGAGAAATAAAATCTCAAGCCATTTCAGAAACAGAGCTGGAAACTATGCATCAGCTGGCAGGGAGTTATGATGCACTTTTCAGCAAACGCTCACAGGAAATAAAAAAACGAGCCATTGATGTGAAAAATCTCAGTGAAGAAGATAAAAAACAATTGATTTTATCCCATTATAGTTTTCTTAAACGCCCTGTTTTTGTAGATGGTAATACGATTTTTATCGGTTCCGATAAGAAAACTGTGGAAGCTGTAAGCAGTAGGCTATAAGCAATAGGCAGGAAGCAGAAAACTTTGCAAATTTCGAACTTCAAATCTCAAACTATTCTCCCATGTCTTTAATTAATAAGTACAATATTCCAGGTCCTAGATACACCTCTTATCCCACTGTGCCATTTTGGGATGAACAGCACTTTAGTACCCATGCATGGAAAAATACGGTTATTCGTTCGTTTCAGGAGAGTAATGCCACCGAAGGAATATCCATCTATATCCATTTACCATTTTGTGAGAGCCTTTGTACATTTTGTGCTTGTCATAAAAGAATTACCAAGCAGCATTCGGTGGAGTTACCTTATGTAGAAACGGTTCTGAAAGAATGGAAGCTGTATGTAGAAATGTTTCGTAACCATGGAGGTGAATTACCTAGAATAAAAGAATTACACCTTGGGGGGGGAACTCCTACTTTCTTTTCACCAGAAAATTTAGAATATTTACTCAAAGGCATTTTTGAGAGTGCCATCATCGCTGAGAATCCTGAATTTTCCTTTGAAGGACATCCTAATAATACTACGAAAAAACATTTACAGACGCTTTACAACTTGGGGTTCAGGAGATGTAGCTTTGGAGTACAAGATTATGACCCAAAAGTACAAAAAGCTATTAATAGAATTCAGCCTTTTGAGGCGGTAGAAAAAGTAACAGCATGGGCTAGAGCGATAGGCTATGAGAGTATTTCTCATGATTTGGTTTTTGGTTTACCTTTCCAGACATGGGAAACTATGGAGAAAACCATACACCGAACTTTGGAGCTTAAGCCAGATCGCCTAGCATTTTATTCCTATGCACATGTTCCGTGGATTAAAGGCGTAGGGCAAAGAGGTTTTGATGAAAACGATTTACCTTCGGGAGAAGAAAAAAGAAAACTGTATGAGAAAGGAAAAGAGCTTCTACAGGAGTTAGGATATTTTGAAGTAGGAATGGACCACTTTTCGTTAGAGCATGACTCCCTCTATCAGTCTATGAATAAAAAGACCATTCACCGAAATTTCATGGGGTACTCTTCTTCCAAAACGCAGATGATGATAGGACTTGGAATGAGTGCCATTTCAGATAGCTGGTATGCTTTTGCTCAGAATGAAAAAACCGTAGAAGAATATCAAAAAAGAGTAGAGGCTGGAGAAATACCTGTTTTTAAAGGACATATTTTAAATGATGAAGACCTTATCATTCGTCAGCATATCCTTAATATCATGTGTCATCTAGAAACCACTTGGGATGAGAATAATTTTCTTCCAGAAATGAAAAATGCCCTAATGCATTTAGAGGAAATGGAAAAAGATGGTTTGGTAAAGTTGACAGAAAATAGCATAAAAATTACGGAGGAAGGAAGGGCATTTACCCGAAATGTGGCTATGACTTTTGACCTTAGAATGCTGAGAAATAAGCCTGAAACTAGAATTTTTTCCATGACAATCTAACCGAAGATGCATTTCATAGAATACCTTATACAGCCGTATCAGTCTTATCAAACTTGGCAAATTGGGATAGAAATGATTGCGGCAATTTTTGGTTTGGTAAGCGTTTTGTTTTCCATTAAAAAGAAAATTTGGGTTTATCCTACCGGAATTATTTCTACCTTGCTCTATGTGTATATTTTGTACGCATTTGGACTGCTTGGGGATATGCTTATTAATGTGTATTATACCGTTATGAGTATTTATGGATGGCTACTTTGGTCTAAAAATCAAAACGAATATTATGAAGTAAGTGTAAAAAAAGCAACTTCTAAAGATTGGAAAATCGCTGCCGTTTTATTTGTTTTGAGTTCCATTTTTGTTGCTTTTGTGTATTATTACAAGCCAGTTTTAGAGCAATGGCAAACAGGAGTGCAGCAAGCAGTGGGACTTCATCATTTAGATTGGGCCAATTGGTTAGATGTTTTTACCACTTCTTTATTTTTAGTAGGAATGTGGTTTATGGCAAAAAGACGAATAGAAAACTGGATTTTCTGGATAATTGCAGATTTTATATCTGTCCCTATGTATATATATAAGGGGTTAGGAATTACTGCAATACAGTTTGTTATCTTTACCTATTTAGCCACTAGAGGATATTTAGTGTGGAGAAAAGCATTGGATAAATAATGTACAAATTATGCAAAAAGAAATTCATTTTTATAAATACCATGGTGCAGGTAATGATTTTGTAATGATTGATAATCGTGGTGGAAATCAAAGCTTAACTCGGGAAGAAATTTTTTCACTTTGTCACAGAAGATTTGGGATAGGTGCGGATGGGCTTATATTTATAGAACCCGATGAGGAACATGATTTTAAAATGAAATATTACAATGCTGATGGCAATGAAAGTACCATGTGCGGAAACGGAGGAAGGTGTATTGTAGCTTTTGCTAGAGACCTCGGAATGATAGAAAGATCGTGTACATTTGATGCCATAGATGGACTTCATGAAGCACAGATAGATGGGGAAATAGTGAACTTGAAAATGAAAGATGTTACAGCTATTGAGCATTTGGATAATGGATATTTCATAGATACAGGGTCGCCTCACCATATAGAATATCATGAAAACATTGAAAAACTCAATGTGTATGAATTGGGTAAAAAAATTCGTCATTCTCAGTGCTATGAACCCGCGGGGACTAATGTGAATTTTGTACAGAAAATAAAGGATGATGAGCTTTTTGTGAGAACTTTTGAAAGGGGGGTAGAAGATGAAACTTTGGCTTGTGGCACTGGAGCTACTGCGGCTGCCATTGCACTGATGTTAGAGAAAGATATTTCTAATGTAAAAGTAAAAGTAATGGGAGGAGATTTAGAAGTTTCGGCAAAAAAAGAACAAAATAATTTTGTAGATGTATGGCTGAAAGGCCCTGCGGTACAGGTTTTTAAAGGTAAAATAAGAATATAAAAAATGAAAAAAGGATGTACTATATTTATGGCTATCTTTCTACTTTTGGGAGGGATAGCGGTCTATTTTGGATATAGATTTTATGATGAAAATTATGCCAGTAATGTAGAAAATGAAAGTGTAGTGCTCATCCCGAGTAATGCCAATTTCCAGACGATACTAGATTCTGTTCAGGGGAAAGTGAAAAATATGGAAGCATTTTCCGCGGTGGCAAAATCTAAAAATTTAGACCAATTTTTCCATGCAGGGAGATATATTTTCAAAGAAGGAATGGGAAATGCAGACCTCGTAAACATGATGAAAGCAGGGAACCAAACGGAAGATACTTTTAGAATCATTGATTTTGGAAATGTGTACCAAATGGTGGGGAGAGTAGCCCGAAAAACAGAAGCAGACTCATTGCATTTCGTCAATGAACTGAACGCAATAGCTAAGCAAAAGGGATTAAAAGATGCGGAGGACTTGAAAAATTATTTCTTCATAGATACCTACCGTTTTTATTGGACAGTTTCGCCTAAGGATTTTTTTCAAAAATTTGAAAGCCAATATAATGAATTTTGGAACGAAGAGAGAAAAGCAAAAGAACAAAAATTGGGGCTTACCAGAAATCAAGTTTATGCACTTGCTTCCATTGTGTATAAAGAATCAGGAGGGAAACCTGATGAAATGAAGACCATTGCTGGGCTATATCTCAATAGATACCACAAAGGAATGAAGCTCCAGAGTGACCCCACAGTGATCTATGCCATCAATAAGGATACTAATTTTACTACACCTATAAAAAGAGTTTTATATAAACATCTCGCTCATGCCTCCCCTTACAATACTTACAGAAATGAGGGGATTCCACCTGGGCCTATTTGCGTTACCGATAAATCATCTGTAGATGCAGTACTTAATGCTGAAAAGCATGATTATATTTTTATGGCAGCAGATCCAGATAAGCTGGGGTATCACCGCTTTACCGCCAGTGATAAAGAACACGCCCAAAATGCCAAAGATTACCAAAAATGGCTGAACGAAAGGAATATTAAATAGTGATTATTTCCATTTTTTCTTTATCTTTAGAACATAAATTTCGGAAATGGAGAAGACAGCACTATTGGAGCTCATTGGTTTAGCATTAAAAAAAGATGCTAAATCTCAAACGAAATTGATTAATATTTATTGGCACGAAGTATATCATTTTGTGCTGAGAAAAATTCAAGATCCGCTTCTTGCTGATGAAATCACCGTAACGGTTTTTTCTAAAGTACTCAATAAACTACAGCTCTATGATGTCTCTTTTGAATTTAAAACTTGGGTGCTTACCATTGCCCAAAACACTATGATTGATTATTGGAGAAAACATCAAAAAGAACAAATAAATAGCCATTTAGACCTACAAAATGTAGAAAATAATCTCGCCGAATCTCCTGAAGAGCTCCTGATTTCTCAAGAAAATAGCCGTCATATTTTACAGACTTTGGAAATGATGGATGAGAAATACAAAGCAATTATTCATCTTCGTTTTTTTGAAGAAAAAAGTTTGAAAGAAATCGCAGAAGAACTCGGGCTATCGCTCCCCAATACCAAAGTGAGAATCATGAGAGCTAAAAAAATCCTCGCAGAGTTATTAATTAAAAACGGGGTGAATATACAATCTATTGATAAATAACCATCTAAATTTAATCCAATGGAAAAAGTTTTAGAAGTACATCAGTTGACTAAAAAATTTAAGCATACTACTGCGGTAAATAATATTTCTTTTTCTGTGGAAAAAGGAAATGTATATGGGCTTCTTGGGCCTAATGGTAGTGGAAAATCTACTACTTTTGGAATGCTTCTTACCACTATTAATCCTACATCGGGTTCTTGGAAATGGTTCGGAGAAGCGGGAACGAGTACCGATACTCTGAAAAAAATAGGAGCCATCATAGAACAGCCTAATTTTTATCCTTATCTCAGTGCAGAGAAAAATCTGAAAATAGTAGCAGAAATTAAACAAATATCTTATCACAGGATAGATGAAGTGCTTGATTTGGTAGGGCTTAAAGAAAGGAAGAAAGATAAGTTCAGTACTTATTCTCTGGGAATGAAGCAAAGACTTGCCATAGCATCGGCATTACTCAATGAACCTGAAGTTTTAATTTTGGACGAACCTACTAATGGACTTGACCCTGAGGGAATTATACAAATCAGGAATCTTATTGTATCCATTGCAAAAAGGGGCATTACCATTATTATTGCCAGTCATCTTTTAGATGAGATAGAGAGAATATGTAGTCATGTCATCGTACTGAAACAAGGGAATGCTATCTACAGCGGTAGAGTAGATGAAATGACAAGAAATCAGGCGTATTTTGAGCTGGAAAGCCATCAGATGGACGAATTATTATCAGCCTTACAGTCTCTATCTTATTTTGACGAAGTGAAAAAAGATGAAAATAGGGTAATTGCTACCATAGCTCATCCCATAGCACCTGCTGAGCTGAATAAACTGATGGTAGAAAAAGGTATTTATCTTTCACATCTCGTGTTGAAAAAACAATCACTTGAAAATCAATTTATTGAACTTGTTAAAAATCAGTAATTATGTTAAGATTACTCAAAATAGAAATGCTCAAAAATTTGAGTTATAAACCATTTAGAATTCTTACGGCATTGTATTTTATTGCATTAGGCTTTGTATTATTCATCGGTTTAGTGGACTTTGAAATTCAAGATTTTTTTAAACTTAACTTAAAAGAACAAGGAATTTATGATTTTCCTCAAATTTGGAATTTCGTTACTTATATCGTAAGTTTTTTTAAAATTTTTCTGGGAATGATTATCATTTTTTCGGTAACTCAGGAATTTTCTAATAGAATGTATAAACAAAATGTGATAGATGGGCTTTCTAAGAAAGAATTTATCGTATCTAAGGTGCTTACTATAGGCATTTTTACTTTTATTTCCGCTGTATTAGTGGGTGTGGTGGCTTTTATATTAGGGCTTTCTTATTCTCAGGAAAAAAATTCTGCATTGATATTTAAAGAGATTTTTTTCATCGGAAATTATGCTCTGGAGATGCTAGGTTTTTTTTCTATGCTATTGTTTTTAAGTGTTTTACTTAGGAAATCTATCTTCGTATTACTTACTTTATTTTTTTATTGGCTCATGGAAGGAATTTTAGGATTGGTAGAAAAATTCTTTTTCGGAGTGGGTATGGCAAAGACTGTAGAGACTCCTTTTTTAGTCACCAATCTTTTGCCATTAAACATCTTTGAGCAGCTTATCCCTAGCCCCATTACGAGGCTAAAAATGGCGAGTATTTTAGGAGAGCCACAGCCCATAGAGTATCCTTATATGGCAATGATAGTTACTATTGTATGGATTGTATTATTCATTATGGCTTCTTATTGGATTTTAAAGAAAAGAGATGTTTAATACATAATTTATCTTATGAATATTCATCATATTTTATTGATTTTACATCTTTTATCTGCTACCATTTGGGTAGGAGGACACCTTTTTCTATGGTTTGCTATTTTACCTAAAGCAGTATTTAAAGGGAATTTAGAAGTACTCAAAGATTTTAAAAATAGATACGAACCCGTAGGGATGCCTGCACTTATTATCTTGGTAATTACAGGGATTTATATGGCGTACAATTATGGGGTAAAGGTAGGGACTTGGTTCAGTTTTAGTTCACCCATTGAAAGGGTGGTGTCTATTAAAATTATCTTGCTCATTATCACTGTAATATGTGCTATCATTGCCGATAAAATTATTTTTCCAAACCTATCCAACAAAAACATTAAAATTGCAGCTTTGCTCATCAGTACCGTTACTTTTTCAGGAGTTACGATGGTGATTTTGGGAAGTTTTGTAAGATTCGGGGGATTGTAGAAAAGAAAAAATAATTTTTCTGTATTGAAAAAAAATATAATATTGCGAAAATTTTGAAAAAAAATAAAAAATAGAAACATGAATTTTAAAAACATTGCATCTACATTCTTACTGGCGGGATGGGCGTACAGTGCTATCTCTTGCTCCACAACTAATAATACTCAGAAAATGACAGAAGTATCCATAGCTATACCCCAACCTAAGGGAAATATTTTTTTGAAAAAGAGTCCCCTACAATATCAGGCTCCTGAATTTGATAAGATAAAAGATTCAGATTATCGCCCAGCTTTTGATTACGGGTTAAAAGTCCAAGAGGCAGAAATAGAGAAAATTATTAATAACCCTGATGCACCTACATTTGAAAATACCGTCCTTGCACTGGAACATAGTGGGGAGGTGCTTAATAGAGCCAGAACCGTTTTTTATAACCTTGTAGGTACCAATATTAATCCTGAATTACAAAAAATCCAAAAAGATTATTCTGCTGTTTTTGCGGCACATAGTGATAAGATTTATCTGAATGCAAAACTTTATGAAAAAATAAAAAAAGTAGCAGAACAAAAAGACAAAATAAAAGATGCGGAAAGCAAAAGATTGGTAGCCTATTATTTGGAACAGTTTGAATTAGCAGGAGCGAATCTTTCAGATGAAAAGAAAAGGGAAATGAAGAAAATTAATGCTGAGATGGCATCGCTTTCTACTGACTTTTCTACCAAACTTTTAGAAGCCAGAAAAAATAGCAGCCTCCTGATAGAAGATGTAAAAGAACTGGATGGACTTTCCGCAGATGAAATAGCCGCTGCTGCAGCCGCTGCGAAGAAAATGGGATACGATGGGAAATACCTGCTTACCATCTATAACACCACACAACAACCTATGATGCAGAGCCTTCATAATAGAAAAACAAGAGAAAAACTTTATAAGGCATCATGGTTCCGCTCTGAGAAAAATGATTCGGGAGATACCCAAGACATCATCATTAAGTTGGCGAAATTAAGACTCAAAAAAGCACAACTTTTAGGTAAAAAATCTTTTGCAGAGTGGAAACTGCAAGACCAAATGGCAAAAACTCCAGAGGAAGCACTCCAACTTCTTTCTCAGTTAGCGAAACCAGCTGTAGAAACTGCCCAACAAGAAGCAAAAGAAATTCAAAAACTGATAGACCAGCAAAATGGTGGGTTCAAAATAGAACCTTGGGATTGGAGTTATTATGCAGAGCAAGTGCGTAAAGCGAAATATGATTTAGACGAGAATGAACTAAAACCTTATTTTGAAGTAAATACCGTATTAGAAAAAGGCGTATTCTTTGCCGCAGAAAAATTCTTTGGTATCACTGCTAAAAAAAGAACTGATTTACCCGTTTATCACCCAGAGGTTTTGGTATATGAGATTTTTGACCATAATGGTAAATCCATGGCACTTTTCTATATTGATTTCTTCTCTAGAGAAAGCAAAAGAGGCGGAGCATGGATGAGTTCTTTTGTGAAACAAGCCCATAGTCTCGGTCAGAAACCTGTAGTGGTAAATGTACTTAACTATCAAAAGCCAGCCAACGGGAAGCCAGCACTCATCAGCTATGATGAAGTAACTACGCTGTTTCATGAATTTGGACATGGACTTCACGGTATGTTTGCCAACCAAAAATATGGAAGTCTTTCAGGGACGAGTGTTGCCAGAGATTTTGTGGAATTACCATCGCAAATGAATGAATTCTTCGCACTAGAACCTACGGTTCTGAAAAACTATGCCATCCACTATGAAACCAAGCAACCTATGCCACAGGTTTTGGTAGATAAGCTTAAAAAGTCTCTCACTTTTAATCAAGGTTTTTCTACTACAGAAGTGGTAGCAGCGGCTACCTTAGACATGGCTTGGCATTCTATCACAGATGAAAGTCAGATTAAATCTGTGCAAAATTTTGAAACCGAAACATTAAAGAAATACGGTGTGTATATGCCACAAATTCCTCCGAGGTACCATTCTCCATTTTTTGCTCATATTTGGGGCGGAGGCTATTCAGCGGGATATTATGCATATATGTGGAGTGATTTACTCTGTACCGATGCTTGGGATTGGGTACAAACCAATGGTGGAATGACGCGTGCCAATGGAGATAAATTCAGAAAGACAGTGCTTTCTACTGGAAATACGGTAGAGTTTAACCAAGCCTACCGAAATTTTACAGGTAGAAATCCTAATATTACGCCTTTATTAAGATTAAAAGGTTTTGTGAAATAATTGTCCAATACTGCCTTACTTAAAAGGCAGTATTTTTTTTATTCATTATTATTTGGATAATAGGCTCATAGCAAATAGCCCTCGTTTCTCATCTCTCATTTCTAATTCATCATTGTATTAGAAAACAAAGTTATTTAATTTGTATATTACTATTTTTAAATGAAAATTATTGTTCCTTTGGATGAATTAGCTAAAAAGTCCAAGAAGATTTCGTACTTTTGCATTAATTTTTCGGTCGGAAAGATATTGTGAATGCTCTTCTGACGAAAGATAAAAAGAATATTAATCAAAGAAAATAACGATAATGAAAGAGTTTTCCAAGGAGGTTTACCTCAAATGGTACCAGGATATGACCATGTGGAGAAGATTTGAGGACAAATGTCGTTCTCTTTATCTTAAACAGAAAATCAGAGGTTTTCTTCACCTTTACAACGGGCAAGAGGCAATACCAGCGGGTTTTGTACACGCAATGGATATGACCAAAGATTCTATGATTACGGCATATCGATGCCACATTCATCCGATGGCAATGGGTGTAGACCCTAGAAGAATCATGGCAGAGCTTTGTGGTAAAGCTACAGGAACTTCAGGTGGTATGGGAGGCTCTATGCACATCTTTAGTAAAGAACACCGTTTCTATGGTGGGCATGGTATTGTAGGAGGACAAATTCCTTTGGGAGCAGGAATTGCTTTTGCGGATAAATATTTTGATAGAAAAGCAGTAAATATCTGTTTCTTCGGAGATGGTGCTGCTAGACAGGGCTCTCTACATGAGACTTTTAACATGGCGATGAACTGGAAACTCCCTGTGGTTTTCGTAGTAGAAAATAACCAATATGCTATGGGAACTTCCGTGAAAAGAACAGCCAATCATGAGGATATTTATAAACTCGGTTTAGGGTACGAAATGCCATGTATGCCTGTAGATGCTATGGACCCTGAAAAAGTGGCAGAAGTAGCCTATGAAGCCATAGAAAGAGCAAGGAGAGGAGATGGTCCTACTTTCATTGAGGCGAGAACTTACCGATACAGAGGGCATTCCATGTCTGATGCAGAGCCTTACAGAACCAAAGAAGAAGTGGAAGAGTATAAGCAAGAAGACCCTATCCTGATTGTGAAAAAAAGAATCCTAGATAATAAATGGGCAACGGAAGAGGAATTAGAAAAAATGGATGATGAATCAAGAAATTTTGTGGAGGAATGCGTAGAGTTTATGGAAAACTCTCCTTTTCCAGATGCAGAAAAAATCTATGATTATGTATATGCACAAGAAGATTATCCTTTCCTTGATAAACTAGAAAATAATTAATTAGATAATTTTGAGAATTTGTAAAATAAAAGTTTTTTGGTTCTCATATCATCGTATTAACAAATTATCATATTAAAAAAATATGGCTGAAATCATTACAATGCCGCGTCTTTCTGATACTATGACAGAAGGTAAGGTGGCAAAATGGCATAAAAAAGTGGGCGATGCGGTAAATGAAGGAGATGTATTAGCAGAAATAGAAACCGATAAGGCCGTACAAGATTTTGAATCTGAAATAAAAGGAACGCTTTTGTACATCGGTACAGAAGAGGGAAACGCGGCTCCTGTAGATTCTATATTGGCTATTATTGGTCAGCAGGGAGAAGATATTTCTTCGCTCGTCAGTGGAAATAAAGGAGCATCTGCAAATATTTCTGAAGAACATAAAATCCAAAAAGAAGATACTGCGGTGGAAACTCAGCCTACCGTAGAGCAATCATCTGCAATGGAAATTCCTAAAGGAGTAGAAGTAGTAACCATGCCAAGGCTATCGGATACCATGACGGAAGGAAAAGTAGCCAAATGGCATAAAGCAGTGGGAGATACGGTAAAAGAAGGGGATTTACTCGCGGAGATAGAAACCGATAAGGCAGTCCAAGACTTTGAGTCTGAATTTAAGGGAACGCTTCTTTATCAAGGAGTTTCCGAAGGTGGAGCAGCACCAGTAGATTCTATTTTAGCCATCATAGGTGAGGCGGGGACAGATGTATCTGCCATCGTAACAGGTGGAGGAAAAGCAGTACAATCTAAGGAAGCTATTACAGAGCCACAAACCAAAAATGGCGAAAAAACATCTGCCACGCATAACTCACAACCAACGAATAATAATTCAGCGGGTAGAATATTCATTTCTCCTTTAGCAAAGAAAATAGCTCAGGAAAAAGGTATTGACATAAGTACTATTTCTGGAACAGGGGAGAATGGAAGAATTGTGAAGAGCGATGTGGAAAATTATCAGCCAAAAACAGTTGCTACTACGCCTACTGCTCAGCCAGCAACTCAGGTGGCAATGAACTTTATGGCAGGGGAAACCACCGAAACACAAAACTCTCAGATGAGAACCGTCATCGCCAAACGCCTATCTGAATCTAAATTCTCCGCTCCACACTATTATCTAATGGTGGAAATAGCTATGGATAAGGCTATGGAAGCCAGAAAGGAAATGAACAGTATTCCTGATACGAAGATTTCTTTTAATGACATGGTAATTAAAGCAGCGGCAATGGCACTGAGAAAACATCCGCAGGTAAACTCCTCTTGGGCAGGAGATAAGATTATTCACCATGGAAATATTAATATAGGAGTGGCAGTGGCCGTACCTGATGGATTAGTAGTTCCAGTACTCAAAAATGCAGATTTTATGTCTTACACGGATATTTCTGCCAATGTGAAAGATATGGCATCTAGAGCAAAAACAAAAGCACTTAAGGCCAATGAAATGGAAGGTTCTACTTTTTCTATTTCTAATTTAGGTATGTTCGGGATAGAAACTTTTACTTCTATTATTAATCAGCCTAATTCTGCTATTCTTTCTGTAGGTGCTATTGTGGAGAAACCTGTGGTAAAAGATGGACAAATAGTGGTAGGAAATACCATGAAGGTATCCATGGCTTGTGACCACAGAGTGATAGATGGTGCTACTGGAGCCCAATTTTTACAGACATTTAAAACTTATTTAGAGCAACCTCTGACGATGCTTTTGGGATAAATACGAGGAATAACTCAAATGATTTTAATAGAATATCGCTTCCTTCATAGTATTATGAAGGAAGTTTTTTATATCAAAAAGCGGATTTATCACACGAAAATTGTAACAACAAAGCTTATTTTTCTACTAATATGAGAAAGAAACACCGACCCCGTTAGGCGGTCGAATGTTAACAATTAACCATTGATAATTAACAATTAAAATGAAACTCTTTTCATACGATACTTGGCAGGAAATTTATCACTCCTTGCGAAACAATAAGCTCCGTACCTTCCTCACTATGATAGGCGTAGCATGGGGAATGTTTCTCTATGTAGCCCTCCTCGGAGCCGCCAAAGGAATGGAAAACGGATTCGACAAGCTCTTTTCTGGTTTTGCCACCAATAGCATCTTTCTTTGGGCTCAGAACACCAATATCCCCTACGCGGGATTTCCCAAAGGGCGTACTATGGAATTAAATTTAGAGGATATAGCCCTACTAGAAAGCAAAATCCCCGAGATAGACTATATCTCGCCTCAAAGTTCTAAGGGAAATTTTGGTACTCAGGGCGAACTCATGTCCAGAAACGGAAAGTCTGAAACCTATACCCTCAACGGTGATTTCCCGATAGGTAACAAAATCTCCGAAAAGAAATTAATCTTTGGAAGATACCTCAACGATGCCGATATCGCCCAAAGCAAAAATGTCATCGTGATAGGAGAGGAGATTTACAAAAACTTTTTCGACCACAAGAAAAATGAAAATCCCATAGGCAAGAGCATCAATGTAAAAGGGATGTATTTCAATGTTATTGGCGTTTTTAATATCAAACGATTTGGACCTATGGAGAGCAGTAGAGCCGCCTACATTCCCCTTTCTACCTATATGAAAATGTATAATCAGGGCAACAAGGTAGATGTATTCTCCATTGTGAGCCGTCCCGAGGCAGATTTGAGTGCAGTGGAGGAAAAAGTAAAAACCGAACTCAAAAACAAATACCATGTTTCGCCCGATGATTCCAATGCTTTTGGTAGTTTCAACCTCGGAAAAGAATTTGCCAAACTCACCGGATTTCTCAAAGGCATGCAGTTGCTCACCATTACCGTAGGCGTACTCACCATATTGGCGGGGGTCATTGCGATTTCCAACATCCTTTTGATTACCGTGAAAGAACGCACCAAAGAAATAGGCATCCGCCGAGCCTTGGGAGCCAAGCCGGCCGAAGTACGCAATCAGATTTTGCTAGAAAGTTTGGTCATTACCCTCAGCTCGGGGCTTATGGGCTTTATTATGGGGATGCTTCTGCTCATGGCATTAGACACCCTCACCGCCGGACAAACCGATTTTCCTTTCTACAATCCTACAGTGGACTATAGTAATGTCTTTATGGCAATGGGCGTAATGGTAGGGCTGGGGCTGGTGGTAGGAATGATTCCCGCCCAAAGAGCCGTAAAAATTCGTCCCATTGAAGCATTGAGGAGTGAGTAGGGGGATTTTAAACAAAAATTTAGTAAAACTCAAGTTTATCACCACATAGATACATAAGAATAATGTTCTATGTGGTTTTTCATTATAGTGGTTATCATAATCGTATTTGAAGCTTTTTATTAACTTGAGTTCGGGATAAGAAAAATAAAAAAATATTTGTAAAAAAGGTAATAATTTGTATATTTAAATATTTGATAATCATATATGTAAATTGAATTATTACCTATGAATTTGAGAGTTGAAAATTACAAGTGAACCAACCATCAATGATGAACTGAAAAACCTCTGTCAGATAGAACACAGTCGGCATAGGAGCGTCAATAATTTTATTATAAATATTCCTGGGAGCATTAACTGCGTATTGCTTTTTTCCCAAAAAACCGTCTCTCAATATTCAAAAAGTCAATGATGGTCAGTTATTTTTTGAATGTGCTTAAACCAAATTGAGATTAGTTATAAAAAAATCCCTCTTGGATTTTACCAAAAGGAATTTATATATTTATACTGGTTGGTGATATTAAATTAAAACTTGTGGAGTTACCATTGCTTTTACCAGAATTAAATAATGGTAGTCTTAAATAATTCTTCGTAGCTATGCACACAATTATTGGTAAAACCTTGTTCTGTCATCCATTCATCACTATATACCTTAGAGATATAGCGAGAACCATGATCAGGGTAGATGAGTACCACTATGTCATTTTCTGTCAAAGGGTTTTCCTGTGCATATTGTAAAAAACCTTGGGTTACTGCTCCTGTGGTATAGCCTCCCATGATGCCTTCTTTGAGGGCAACTTCTCTCGTTCTGTAGGCAGCATCTTCATCATTTACTCGGACGAAATGGTCTATTTTATCAAATAACAACGCTGATGGGATGAGATTTTTACCCATTCCTTCAATCTGATAAGGTCTTACTTCTTCCAGATGAATCTCTCCTGTCTCGTGATAGGTTTTTAAGATGGAGCCTAAAGCATCTACTCCGATAATTTTAATGTCTGGATTTTTTTCTTTTAGGTATTTGGCAGCTCCAGAAAGTGTACCTCCAGTTCCTGTACAGGCAAACACATGGGTTACTTTTCCTTCCGTTTGTTCCCAAATTTCAGGTCCAGTACTCATATAATGAGCTTCGGTGTTTAATTCATTGAAATATTGATTGATATAAATGGAGTTAGGCGTTTCTGCGGCTATTCTCTTTGCCACTTCGTAATAAGAACGAGGGTCGTCAGCAGGGACATTGGCAGGACACACGAAAACTTTAGCCCCCAATGCTTTTAGGTAAGCTATTTTTTCAGGTTTCGTCTTATCACTTACGGATAATATACACTGGTATCCTTTGATGATAGAAACCATGGCAATAGAAAAACCTGTGTTTCCACTAGTAGTTTCTACAATGGTAGCACCAGGTTTCAGTATTCCTTTCTTTTCCGCCGCTTCTATGATATGCAATGCGATTCTATCCTTAGTAGAATGCCCTGGGTTAAACGATTCTAATTTAGCAAAAACTTTTGCCGGTACATCTTTGGTAACAGTATTCAGCTTCACCATTGGTGTATTTCCAATGAGTTCAAGAACATTATTATAAACTGTACTCATTCCACTATATAATTTCTCTTAAAAAACACCGCAAAAGTACAAAAAATGTAAGACATACATTCACTAAATTTTAATTATCGTTATTTCTTAAGATTGTTTTTCTTTACCTTTCACTCTGAAAGTACTAATAATTAGCAGTTAATGAATTTGAATTGTGATATACATGGCTTTTACTCTTTACTCTTGATGGTTTATTTCGCTATATCTAAGTTGCTATTGGTTCCATAATTATCTTAAAAATCACTACCTTTGTGGGGTTAATATTTAAACTATGCCAGAAATTTCATTGCGTGCTAAGAAAATGCCCGCTTCTCCTGTAAGAAAACTCGTTCCTTTTGCTTTAAAAGCGAAGAGTAATGGAACTAAAGTGTACCATTTAAACATCGGACAGCCCGATATTCCCACTCCTAAAAATGCTTTGGAAGCGATAAAGAATGTAAACCTTGAAGTTTTAGAATATGCACTTTCTGAAGGCAATTTAGAATATAGAAATGCACTCAAAGATTATTACCATGGATTGGGTTTTACAGATTTAACTACGGATAATTTCATTGTAACCAATGGGGGGTCTGAGGCACTGAACTTTGCTATTTCTACATTGTGTGATGATGGTGATGAGGTGATTATCCCAGAGCCTTACTATGCAAATTACAATGGATTTACTAGTAATTTTAATGTAAATGTGGTGGCTATTCCTTCTACAATAGAAACGGGATTTGCATTGCCTCCGATGGAAGATTTTGAGAAAAAAATCACAGAAAAAACAAAGGCGATTATTATCTGTAACCCAGGAAATCCTACGGGCTATCTTTACTCTAAGGAAGAGTTAGAAAAACTGAGTCAGATTGCATTAAAACATGATATTGTCATCATTTCTGATGAAGTATATAGAGAATATGTTTATGGAGGCGAGAAGCAAACTTCTATGTTGGCTTTTCCTGAATTGGCAGAAAACTGTATTATCATTGATTCTGAATCCAAAAGATACTCTATGTGTGGGGTGAGAGTAGGCTGTATGATTACTCGCTCTAAGAAAATTCATGATGCGGCAATGCTTTTTGCTCAGGCAAGGCTAAGTCCAGTATTATTAGGACAAATAGCAGCTACGGCGGCACATCAAGATGATGAAGCGTACATCAGTGCGGTGCGTCAGGAGTATACAGAACGAAGAGATTTATTGGTAAGCTTACTGAATGAAATTCCAGGGGTAATTTGCCCTACACCGAAAGGTGCTTTTTACTGTGCAGTACAGCTTCCTGTAGATGATTCTGAGAAATTTGCACAATGGCTTTTAGAAGAGTTTAGCTATGAAAATGAAACGGTAATGCTGGCTCCTATGGGAGGTTTTTATAGTAACCCAGAGCTAGGTAAAAAGCAGGTAAGGATAGCTTATGTTCTTAAAAAAGAAGAACTTGCCAGAAGTGTAGAGTTGCTTAAAATTGCCCTAGAGCAGTACAATGGCTAATGGTACTTTTTTCGTACTCATTTTGTTTGATTTTTGTGTTAAAATCTATAAATGAGTTGATGAAGAATGTTGAATTGAATGAGTTTCATCGTTTGGGGTATTTTACTAAAGTACCAAAAAACTTTGGCAAAGTGTTTTGAAATGACATTAAGATTCAGAGGATTTAAGCAAAATTAAAAGTTAAGGCGAGTTTAATGATAGATATAGGGGTAAAGTATTTTTGCCCCTTATATTTTCTACTATTATCTAAAAAGATGAATCATGAAATTATTTTATGGTAGTATTTTTCCCAATGTGGCATTTCATCCTGATGAAGTACAGCATATTACAAAAGTATTGAGAATTAAAGAAGGAACAGTGTTGCATCTTACGGATGGACAAGGGAATAGTGTTCGTGGTGAGCTTACCATCCAAGGGAAAAAGGCAAATTTAGTGCATGTAGAACATTTACCTAAGCTTGATAAAAGTCCATTTCAGCTACATATTGCCATTGCTCCTACTAAAAATATAGATAGAATGGAATTTTTCTTGGAAAAAGCAGTGGAAATGGGGGTAGATGAAATTACATTTTTTCTTACGGATAATTCTGAACGAAAGAATATTAATCTGGAACGCTTAGAAAAACAAGCCATTGCCGCCTCTAAACAAAGTCTTAGAATGTATTTCCCGAAGATTAATCCACTTACTAAACTCTCGGATTTTATAAAAAATCATTCTGAAAATATTTTCGTTGCCCATTGTAATGAGCGGTTTGAAAGGGTATTGCTTACAGAATTTCATTTTAATGAAAAAAACACTTTTCTCGTTGGTCCCGAAGGAGATTTTAGCCCGAGGGAAATAGAAATGCTAAGTGAGAAAAATATTAAAGCAGTGAGTCTTGGCACCCAAAGATTGCGTACCGAGACGGCAGGAATTTTTCTTTCGGCATGGAATTATCAGAGAGGTTTCTCAAAATAATTGATAAGGCAATGACTTTCAGAGTAGAAATTAGAGGTTAGAAATTAGAAGTTAAAAGAAGTTAAAAATTGTACGATGTACAAAGTACAAAGACTTTTGGCTTATAACTTACTTTTTTCTTAGGAAAGGAGGAGAGGAGTTTCCTGTTTTTTGAGACTCCCTTTTTTTATGTAACCTAGATTCAACTTATAAAAATACCATCTGCCAGTGTTACTAACTTTGGCATAGTATGGCTTTAATTTGTATTAAAATCCCTTTTTTTCATTCAATTAATATAAGAAGCAAAATTCAAAGTAAAAACATTTATTAATATGAAGAAATTGAAAATAAAGTAGTTATATATAAATTAAAAAAATAAAATCTCTAAATCCCCCTCTCAAAAAGTCGTAGAATTACTACAATTTTGAAAATAATGGGTTAAAAGTAAATATTTTATTTTGGTATTGTTATTCTGATATATTTTATATAATTTAGCGTCATGAAATGTACCAGATGTGAATCGTTAAATAAGATTAAGGCAGGTTTTGTTGGAGGCAGACAGCGATATAAATGTAAAGACTGTGGCTATTTTTTCAGTGTTGAGAAGAAATCGGATGTGAAAACGCCAGAACAAAAGCGTCTTGCTTTGCAAATGTATTTGGAAGGATTAGGATTCCGAGCTATTGGAAGGATATTGAATATTAGCTACGGAACGGTTTATCGGTGGGTAAAGAAATGGGGAGAATCTGTGGAACTACCTCAGAATGAAGAACCTATTGAGATAGTGGAATTGGACGAGATTCACAGTTATGTACAGTCAAAAAAAACTACTGTTGGAGCTGGATTGCTATTGATAGACTTGGAAAAAAGTTCATCGGTTTTGTTTGTGGCAAACGAGACACAGAAACTTTCTTAGAGCTTTGGAAGAAATTGAAAAGCAGGGATATCAATGGTTTTTGTAGCGATTATTGGAAGAGTTATTCAGAGGTAATTCCAAGTGAAAAGCATATGGAATCCAAAGCAGAAACCTTTACAGTGGAGGGATATAATAGCAGAATAAGGCATTATTTGGCAAGATTTAAAAGAAAAGGAAAATGTTACTCGAAGTCAAAAACAATGTTAGAAAATTCCTTGAAGCTTTTATTTCTGAAGCTGAATAATCAATTAAATATAATAATTTAACAATGTCATTTCTTCTACTATCATATCTTTGTCCAGTACTACAAACAAGGTTTTAGGCTTTTATGTTTCACACCACAAAAATCATAATTCCTTGTTTGTTTTCAAAAAGTCAAGATAGACTTATCTCATAACTTTCAAAGCTACCATCATGATATAGGAGAATTACTCTTTTTATTTTTTTAAAAGTATTATTTTCAGAGCGTATAGTAATGTTTTCCGAGGGTGAATTTTTCTGTTCTACGGAAGAGTTCGTATTAGGAATTGCTCCGGATGATATTGGAGAAGCGATGGTCTTAGGTATTGAAGGGGGCGTTTCTGTTGAGTTTTCCTTTTCCCCATCGGTTACGAATGAGAATAAATCGGGTAGGGGAGTAGTTGTTTTTTCTATTTTTTTTTCTTCTTCTTTTGGAAGAAACATTTCTCCTTTTCCCTCTATCATCCAATCCCAAGATAAAAGCGGGAAAGCTTCTTTTACTTTTCTTAGAAAATCCAATGATGGCTTATTTCTTCCTGAAAGAATATGAGAGATGGAAGAACGCTGTACATCTACCTTTTCCGAAAATTCTGCATGAGAAAGTCCAGATTCTTCTATGATATTTTCTATGCGTGAATTGATGTTCATTGTAAAATGTTTTTACAAATGTAAAAATAATAAATAATAAATCTCATTACAATTGTAAAATAAATTAGATTACAATTGTAAATAAATATTAATCATTTTGAATATCAGTAAATTAAAGGTAAAAATATGAAAAAATATGGCTTTATAGATAATTTAAGAATATGTGAATATGAGGAAAAATCATTCCTAGATTAATGATTTTATCCTTTAAGCACTATCAAAAGATAAAATACAGATTCATCGTATTCTATAGCTTAGCCCTGCACCGAGGAATAGGGATTTGATTCCGAAATAAAAATCTCTATCTCCAAGGATGAAATCCACCTGAAAATCTCGGGTAATATCATAAGAAAAACCCAAATCTACATTATGTTCAGGAGATGTAGAACGGCTGTAATACACCAAATATTCGATGAAAAAAGACCATCTTTCGGTAGGCTGATACCCGAGTAAAAAGGAGTTATTCAGCACCTTAAATCCAGAAACGGTACCAAAATGATAATCTAAATTAATCTGAGGTGAAATTTCATTAGAAAACGCAATGAGTGCATCGGTAAACCATTTGTCTTCGGGACTATGTTTAGCATAGCCAAAAACAGCGATGGAAGGCATCCATTGATTCCCTTTCAGTAAGGATTGTTTTACACTAAAAGTAAACAAATCAGAAAAATTCCTTGCAGACAATAGGGAAGCTCTCAGTTCGGTACCCTCCCAAAGCCCATACCGCAGGGCGAGTTCATTTTCTATCGTAGTCTCTGTAAAACTCAAGCCATTTTCCACCTGAATTCCATTTTTGGGCAGAAAGTTCACTCCCTCCGTTTGGTCGGGCCTATCCGCTTCTATAAATTCTTTTTCTTGTGAATAGGATATGGAAGAAATGAGAGATGTACAAAGCACTAATCCCCATTTTCTCAGATGACTCATAGCAACTAATTAAAAATAGGTGTAAATGTAGTCTTTATTTTGAAATTAAAATTAAAATTTCAAAGAAAAATATACTTATATTTGGCAAAACAAATTTCCAATGTTAAAAGCAGGCTTAGTAGGTGCGGGGCATCTGGGGAAAATACACTTAAAACTGCTCCAGCAAAGTGAAAAATATGAACTGGTAGGCTTCTATGATGTGGACAAAGAGAATGGACGCAAGATAGCACAAGAGTTGGGCTATAAATATTTTGATAATTTTGAAGCATTGCTCTCTCAAATAGATGTGTTAGACATTGTAACGCCTACCATCTACCATTATGATTATGCGAAAAAGACCATTGCAGCTGGGAAGCATTTTTTCATTGAAAAACCTGTTACCCAAACTTTAGAACAAGCCGAAGAATTGAAAAAACTTTGCGATGAAAAAGGAATTTTAGCCCAAGTAGGGCATGTGGAAAGGTACAATCCTGCATTCATTGCCACAAAGCCGTATATTGCTCATCCTATGTTCATTGAAATCCATCGTTTGGCAGAATTTAACCCCAGAGGAACCGATGTTTCAGTGGTACTAGACCTGATGATACATGATTTAGACATTCTTCTCTCTTCTGTGAAGTCTAAGGTGAAAAACCTCCATGCTTCGGGCGTCTGTGTGGTTTCTTCCACGCCCGACATTGCCAATGCACGGATAGAATTTGAAAATGGATGTGTAGCCAATCTTACCACTTCCCGTATCTCCATGAAAGCGATGAGAAAATCCAGATTTTTCCAAAAAGACGCTTATATTTCGGTAGATTTCCTTGAAAAAAAAGCAGAAGTCATCAGAATGAAAGAAGCCCCCGAAAACCCTTCCCCTTTTGATATGATTATCCAAAATGCGGATGGAGAAAAATCTCAAATCGTATTTGAATATCCAAACATTGAAACAAATAATGCAATTTTGGACGAACTCAATGCCTTTGCAGATGCCATTAATGAAGGTAAAGAAGTAGAAGTAAGTTTAGAAGATGGTACAGAAGCTCTAAAACTGGCATTGGAAATCATGAAGCTCATCGAAGAAAAACCACTTAAAAAATAAAAAAATCATGAAATTACTAAAACTAATCATAGCATTATGCATTATAGCATCTTGCAATACACAAAAAAAACAGAAAGTAGAATTAGAGTACATTGCCATCAATTATTCGAGTGTTTGCTGTGGCCCCCAAAGTGATGTACCTGTAAGAAACTTCCTTTCTTCCTATGCGAAGAAAAATGGACGGAAAGATTTCGTTGTTATAGTAACATCTGGATTAGGGAGAGAGGGCGAATTTGCCCTTCATATCGAAATTGAAAAAAATATGAAGAATAAAAAAGTTTTCCTAGAACAACTAGGAAAAGTGGTTCAAAATCAAAATAATAATAGAACGGAAAATGACGGATATGTGTACCTAGAAGAATCCGTTTCTCCTCCCCATAATAACAAAATATCACCTATACAAAAATAATAAAACATACAATGAAAAACATCACAGTTATCGGTGCTGGAACCATGGGAAATGGCATAGCACATACTTTTGCACAGTCCGGATTTAAAGTAAATTTGGCAGATATTTCTCAGGCAGCATTAGAAAAAGGACTGAAAACCATCACTACCAACTTGGACAGAATCATTGCCAAAGGGAATCTTACCGAAGCTCAAAAGCAAGAAACGCTGGCCAATATCACTACTTTTACCTCCGTTGCTGAAGCGGTAAAAAATGCAGATCTCATCGTAGAAGCGGCTACGGAAAACCTAGGCCTTAAACTCAAAATATTCCAAGAGATGGACGAGAATGCACCTGAACACTGCATACTTTCTACCAATACTTCTTCCATTTCTATTACCAAAATCGCTTCCGCTACCCAAAGACCTCAAAAAGTTATTGGTATGCACTTTATGAACCCTGTGCCTATTATGAAATTGGTAGAAATCATCAAAGGGTACTCTACTTCCTCCGAGACTTTTGATGCGGTTTTCCAAATGTCTAAAACCTTAGGAAAAGTACCCGTAGAGGTAAATGACTATCCAGGTTTTGTGGCGAATAGAATTCTAATGCCTATGATTAATGAAGCGATAGAAACGCTATACAACGGCGTAGCAGGAGTACAAGAAATAGACACCGTGATGAAACTGGGCATGGCACATCCTATGGGGCCACTTCAGCTGGCAGATTTCATTGGTTTAGATGTGTGTTTGGCAATTCTCAATGTAATGTATGACGGATTTAAAAATCCTAAATACGCTCCTAATCCATTGTTAGTGAATATGGTTACCGCTGGAAAGTTAGGTGTAAAATCAGGAGAAGGTTTCTACGATTACTCCGAAAGCAAAAAAGCAGAAAAAGTAGCAAAAATGTTTTTAAAATAACCAATAATAAACACATATAGAAAATCCCCTCTCAAGAACTTGAAAGGGGATTTTAATTTACTACCTAAAACAAAATTTTATACCAAATTTTATAATTTAAAACAAAAAACTAATTACGATATGTTATAAAATAAATCGAGATAATTTAGATTGCAGCATATTTATATTATGATTCTCTATGCAAATCATCAGATTTCCCTTCTTCGTATTTAATGCTACGATTGGTTCTCTTGTCCTGAATCAACAATGATAATAAAATACTGCCACCTAAAATAAGAACAATAATGAGTAATGAGTGAGTGGTTTTAAAGCCCCAATCTTCTAAATAGTGGTGAAGAAGCATTTTTAAACCAATGAAGACTAATAGTATAGAAAGTCCTACTTTTAAATACTTAAATTTATCCACTACACCCGCTAGAAGGAAGAACATGGAACGAAGCCCAATGATGGCAAAAATATTAGAAAAGAAAACAATATAAGGGTCTTTGGTTACAGAAAATATTGCTGGAATACTATCCACAGCAAATATTAAATCAGTACCTTCTATCACTAAAAGAACCAAGAAAAGAGGTGTCATTTTTTTTACCCCATTTATGGTTACCCAAAATTTATTACCTACAAACTGATTGTGAACTTTGAAATATTTATTGGCAAATCGAACAATAGGGTGGTGCTCAGTATCGATGGATTCTTCGTCATTTTTATTAAGAAACATTTTGGCACCCGTGAAAACCAAAAATGCTCCAAATAGATACATAATCCAGCTGAACTTTTCTATGAGTGCCGCACCTAAGAAAATAAAAATAAAACGCATCACCACAGCTCCCAAAATTCCCCAAAACAGAACCTTATGATAATCTTTCGGAAGAACATTAAATCCTCTGAAAACTAATAATATCACAAATATATTATCTACAGAGAGTGCATATTCTACTATATACCCCGTAATGTATTCTAACCCTAAATTAGAATTATACAAATCAATAGAATGCTCTAAATCATTGGGAATAATCTGGACGGGATGTTTATGCTTCACTATGATTTCTTGCAGCTTTTCTATAGAATCTATACCATGAATTAAATGTCCGAAATTAATTAATATAGCATAAAAAGCCAAGGAAAGTGCAACTACAAAAGCACTCATGGCTCCTGCTTGTTTCATGGAAACTTGTCCGCTAGATTTACTTCCAAGACTTAAATCAATGGCTAAAATGATACAGATGAAAAGGATAAATCCACCTAAAAATAGTACCTCGTTTGACATATTTTATTTTTTCACAAAGATAGTCAAAAAAAGAGGAGTAAAAGAGAAAATAAGATAATTTACAAATGTAAAATATAAATACATGTTTCATCTATTCACATTATGAATCTTTAATTAAGTTTTCATTGATTTTTGATTTACCCTATATTTCCACTTAAAGCTATATTTAATTTTTACTTTATATAAAAAGTATAAAACACTGATTTTAATAATTATATATATTGATATTATTTATTTTTCAATCCACATTTTTTTCCACTGACACTTTGACTATATGTGTAGTTTAGATATTTTACAAATGTAAAACACTATGATTCATTTTTTTCTTGTAAATTTGTAAAGATTGAAAAAAAGAAAAGCATGGATTTTTTACAAATGTATCAGAGGAATCCTCAGTTTACAAATCGATATCTATCACCAGACTTGCTTTTTGAATACTTAGAAAATATTTCCAGTGTAGAAAAAAGGGTCATAGGACATTCTGCAGAAAATTTACCTATTTATTCAGTTACTTGGGGAAAAGGAAATATTAATATATTGGCATGGTCTCAAATGCATGGAAACGAAAGCAATTCCTCATTGGCATTTTTAGATTTTCTATGTACAGCTGAGAAACATGCTGATGATTTTGAGTTTTTATATCATTCTTTAAGTTTAGATTTTATTCTCATGCTGAACCCTGATGGTGCTAAAAGATGGATAAGACAAAATGCAGAAAATATTGATCTTAACAGAGATTTCTGGGCGATGCAAAGTACAGAACTGCCTTATCTCAAATCTATTTTTGATGCCAAAAAGTACGATTATGCACTGAATCTTCACGAACAGCGAACTATTTTTTCTACAGATGGAGAAAAATATCCAGCTACGATGTCTTTCTTATCCGCTTCTGAAGAAGAATCTAGAGCCGTTACTGAAACTCGAAAAAAATCCATGGCAGTTATTGCTAAAATAGTGGCTCAGCTCAAAGAAGATTTACCCAATGAAATAGGAAGATATACAGATGAATTTTATCCCAATGCCGTGGGAGATAATTTTATGAAGCTGGGTATTCCCACTATTTTATTTGAGGGAGGACATTACTATAATGACTATGAGAGAGTTCATCAGAGAAAATTTTATACTAAAGCATTGTATGAAGCATTTGTAGCCATGGTAGAACTGAATGGAAGTACTGAAAACTGGGAAAAATATTTTGATATCCCCGAAAATAAGTCTTCCCATTATGATATGATTTTTAGAAATGTAAATATCAGACCATCTGCTAATTACATAATAGACATCGGTATTCAATACGCTGAAGAATACGATGAAAAGCTGAATGATATAGTCTATGTACCTATTATTTCTTCCTTAGAAGAGAAAGAAAAGAGAAAAGGTTGGGTAGAAATCAATTGTATCAATAAAAAATTTATTAGCTTTGGAACGAGTTTGGAAATAGGGGAGGTAATGAACTTTGCCATTGAAGAAAATAATTGATATGAAAAAAGTTTTAGCAATAATCGTATTTACAGGCGTTTTGGTAAGTTGTGGAACTACTAAAAGTATATCAAAATCCAAAGCGAACACCAGCGTGAAAGTAAATACCATGGCGAGTGCAAGAAATTTAAAATCTTCATTCTCAGGAAAAAACTCTAAAATGGTGAAAAATCTCCTAAAAGATGCAGAAAAATTTTTAGGAACACCTTATAAGTTAGGGGGGAATAATAGCATAGGGATTGATTGCTCGGGGCTGATGTGTCAAGTTTTTAAGACACAAGACATCCTACTACCAAGAAACTCTAAAGCTCAATCTGAACAAGGTGCATCCATTGCTATTGAGAAATCTCAACCTGGGGATTTGCTATTTTTTGCTACTTCGGGAGGAAATAAAGTATCTCATGTAGGAATTGTACATACTATTTATCCAGATGGTGAGATTACCTTTTTACATGCTTCTACTTCTAAGGGAGTCATCATTTCATCACTTAATGAAAAGTATTGGAACAAAGCATTTCTATTTGCGAAAAGAATGATTAATTAAAAAATATAAAAATGAGAAAAATACTTTTGGGAACAGCATTTTCAGCTGCATTATTGGCAACTTCATGTTCTACAACGAAAACATCAGATACAAAGAAAGAAGAAAAACTTGCTATTGTGGTGGGAACAAAATGGCAACTTGCAGATGCTACAGGAACTGCTTTGCCTACAATTAAAATAGCAGATGAACAAAAAATGATTGGCAATGCCAGTTGTAATAATTTTTCTGCACAAATAAAAATGAATCCTGATGGGAGTTTCTTCGCTAAAAATGTTATTTCCACAAGGATGACTTGTAAACACATTGACACAGAAGTAAATTTCTTAAATATGCTTCGTAAAGCCAATCGTTATAAAGTAACCGCTAAGCGTTTGGAGCTTTATCAAAATGAAATTCTTTTATTGAAATTTAATAGAATGCCTTAAAAATAATAAGCTCGTCTTGATTTTTTTATTTGTAAATTTCTTCAATATCTATTTTCATAAGAATAAAAAGCCACACAATAAGAGTGGCTTTTTTTGTATAGTTTTATTTTACTTAACATAATATAAATTATAGGACTTTTCATAATAAAGAAAAAGGGGTTAGTTTTTCTACTTCCAATTATCCTTAATTAATGTAAGGAGAAAGTCAGGACATGAAATTATTTTTTTCCTTTCGGGATCAAAAAAATAAAGTGTGGTACTAGCGGTAGTGATAAGCTCATTTTTTTCATTAAAAAGTTCATAATCAAAAATAATTCTTACCCCTGGAATTTTTCTAATATAAGTTTTCACAGTAAGCAAATCATCATACCTTGCTGATTTAATATATTTTACATAAAATTCAGATACTGGAAGCCAAATTCCTCGTTTTTCTATCTCATTATAGGAGATACCTATCTTCCTAAAAAGCTCTACTCTACCTAATTCAAAATACTGTGCATAATTCCCATAATAGACAAACTTCATAGAATCTACTTCCGCATAACGAACTCTAAATGAATAACTTGTTACAATCATCCGTTTTTCTCTTTTAATTCATACAAATATATTTCTAAAAAATCAATAGGACAAACATTTTTTTTTCCACAATAAAAATTTGATATTTGCTGTCTGAAACGCACCATTTATTTTCTCCTGAAAATTTATACCAAAAAATGAACGAACAATTAGTGAATATCTGGGAAAAATGCCTCTCATTTATGAGAGAAAATCTCAATGCTCTTGAGGATAGTTCCGATTTTAAAAAATTGGAAAATTCCTTTGATTTACTATTTACAAAAGTTCATCCCGTTTCACTTATAGAGAACAGACTCACCCTCTATGTACCTAGCTATTTTTATAGAGAATATATAGAAGATAACTATATCCCTTTGCTTTCTGCTGCACTTAGAAAATACATTGGGAAGGGAGTAAAACTTTTTTATCAGTTAGGAGATAAAGGAACACCTGCTAAAAATGTGGCTCAGCCTCCTGTAGCCACCATGCAATCTAGTACCCAAAATAGAGTTCAGCAGAGTACACAAACGGTGCCTATTACACTAAAACAAGGTACCACCGTTAACCCTTTTGCACTACCAGGAATTCCTAAAATTAAAATAGAATCCAATCTAAAAGCAGATTTTTCATTTGAAAATTATGTAGAAGGGGAATGCAATAAATTCGCTACTAATGTAGCTAAATCCATTGCCAAAAGACCTGGTTCTACAGCCTTTAACCCTCTGTTTTTACATGGAGGCTATGGGGTAGGAAAAACCCATTTGGGACATGCTATAGGGCTAGAAGTAAAAAATCTATATCCAGAAAAAGTAGTACTCTACCTTTCATCAGAAAAATTTATCCAGCAGTTCATTGCTGCGGCTAAGAATAAAAACATTACCGATTTTACCAATTTCTTTCAATCGGTAGATGTACTCATCATAGATGATATCCAGTTCCTATCTGGAAAGACTTCTACACAGGATAGCTTCTTCCATATTTTTGACTATCTCCGTCATAATGGTAAGCAAATCATCCTTACTTCGGACCGAGCTCCCGTGGATATTACAGATATTCAGGAGAGAATCATCTCTCGATTTAAGTGGGGACTGACAGCAGAAATTAAATCTCCGGACTTCGATACCCGAAAAAAAATCATTGTAGATAAACTCAGTAGAGATGGTATCCTCCTTCCAGAAGACATGCTGGATTTCCTTGCCAATGAAGTAAAAAGCAGTGTAAGAGATTTAATCGGTGCCATTAATTCTGTCATCGCTTATTCTACTGTATATAAATCTGATTTGACATTGGATTTATTAAAAGAAACCATCTCTAAAATTTCTGATAATAAGAAGAAAGAGATTGATATTCCTTATATTCAGGAGATTGTATGTAGCTATTTTAATATTGATAGAGACTTACTACTTTCTAAAAGCAGAAAAAGAGAAGTGGCACTTCCAAGGCAGCTGGCCATGTATTTCGCTAAGGAACTCACAGATGCCACATTTAGCAAAATAGGTGAAGAGATGGGCGGAAAAGACCATACCACCGTAATGCACGCCTGCAAAACCATTAGAGATGTATCTAAAACCGATAAAGAACTGAAAAGGTTTATGAAAGACCTCACAGAAAAACTAAAAGGATAACAAAAAAGACTGGTAAGCTCCAGTCTTTTTTTGTTATTGATATCAATTATTTCTTTATACCACTCACCACTATTTGAATATTTATTTCATCTTGAATCACTCCATTCTCTATTGGCGACTGAAAGCGGATGCCAAAATCACTCCTACTGAAATCTGTAGGCTCAGAAAAAAGGGTGATTTTATCTTCTTTTACAGATACATTAGCATTGATTCTTAAAGGCCTAGTAACTCCTTTTATGGTGAGTTTTCCATCAAGAATGGTATTATAATCTCCCGTTCCATCACTCACTTGGGTAATTTCATAAGTAGCCGTAGGAAATTTCTCAGCATGAAAAAAATCTGGAGACAGCAGATGCTTTTCTAGTTTTTCTTTTTGTACAGCATCATCCTCTAAATCTTCATTAGATAAGGAAGCAATATGAGCTACAAAAATTCCACTTTGTAGCCTCCCCTCTTTTACGCTCATCTCACCACGCTCAAATAGAAGATTACCGAAATGACTGGTGTTCTCTGATTTGAAAATCTTATACCCTTTCCACTCTATACTACTACGGAGCGTATCCACCACATATACCGTTTCCCCTTGTGCGGTATTTACTTCGGGAACCACTGCATTATCTGCCTTTTCTTTCTTACAAGAGTGCATTAGACTGAATAGCATGAACGCCATGAATGAAAAAAAAATCTTTGATTTTATCATACTATATTTAATTAAGTTACTATTTTTGGAGTAAATTTATGAAATGTTACTCTCAATTCAAAATTTAAATTTTTCCTATCACAAAGATAACCCTCTTTTTGAGGATTTCACATTGGGAATAGAAGAAAAAAGATTCGTTGCACTGGTAGGGGAAAGTGGTTGTGGTAAAACTACCTTATTACAGCTCATTTACGGACTGAAAGACTGGGAGAAAGGCGAAATCTATTTCCGTTCTAAAAAACTTTTAGGTCCCAAAGGAAATTTGGTACCTGGCGAAAAGGAAATGCAATTCGTGGCACAAGATTATGCACTCACACCTTACGCTACCGTATATGACAATGTAGGAAAATACATTTCTAATATTGATCTTCATAAGAAAAAAATGAGCGTAGAAGCACTCTTAGAAGTGGTAGATTTATCCGAATACAAAAATGCTAAACCCATAGAACTCAGTGGAGGACAGCAGCAGAGAGTAGCCATTGCCAGAGCTTTATCCACCATGCCTGAGTTATTGCTTCTGGACGAACCTTTTAGTAATTTAGATGTAGGAAGGAAACTTTTTCTCCGTGAAAAACTCTTTTCTTTTTGCCAAGAGAATGGCATTGCCCTCATCATTTCTACCCATCATCTCCCTGAAATCATGCCTTGGATGGATGATATTTTCGTGCTGAAAAATGGAAAATTAGTCCAAACAGGAACTCCTAAAGCAATCTATTCTGCCCCTAAAAACAGTTATGTAGCACAGCTTTTTGGCGAAGTAAACCTCCTTACACCGCGTCAAAAAATACTTCTAGGCACCGAAAAAAACTACCTCTTCCCCAATGAAATTAAAATAGCAGAAAAAGGCATCTCCGTCAGCGTGGTAGAATCCAGATTTGGCGGTAACTTTTACTGGAACAAAGTGGTATTAGAAAATGAAACACTGATTTTCTACACCGAAACAGAACTAAAAGACCCCGTTATCAGTATCCGTATTTCCAATGGCTAAAGAAAAAAGCTCAATCTTACAAAATACTATTGTAAATAAACCATTTCTGTAGCTGGATAAAGGAATATGATTTTACATTATACCATTTCGTATAAAATTTCTAGTGATTTTGGAATGCTAAAATTGGGAAAATGGTATTGATAGTAGTAAAGAAGGGCTTCTAAAAACGCTCTGCGGTCTTCTGAGGGAATCATTACCGTGTAGGCATCTTCTGCCGTGAGTATTGCCCTCCAGTATCCTGAAATTTTGGCTGAAAAACTCGCTCCTTCTGCTATAGGACTAAAATATCCCATCTCTGGATGTAAAAATTCGCCCTCTGTAAGGGCAGGAGCCAGTCCATGATTTTCTAAAAACTCTACTAAAAATATCAAATGACTTTGGTAATTGCCTTCGTGGAGGTGATGATAAAAACGGACAATTCTGCTGTACAAATCAGGGTTTTCGGTTTCATGAGGCAATACTTGACAAAGAAAATCGGCAATGAAAAACAGCACGGAAGCCATCCGAAATTCTGGCAATGCCACTTCGGGATAAGTAAATTCTATGTTTCTGATGATACCTAAATGATTCTTTACCGAATGATTAACGGTAATTTTAAGCGGATTTAAAGGACTGAGGTAGGCTTTTTTCTTGTTTTTAGGGGCATAAATTCCTTTGATATAAAAACTCTGAAAGCCTTTCTCTAAGGTATAGCATCTGAGGATGGCATCGTGGTCTTTGTATTTAATATAGGACAATACAAAGCTGTGAAACACCTCCATCAGTGGATTACCGCTATTTTCGCAGTGGCCTTATCTGTTCCATCTTCATTAGTCATCAGCACGAAATATACGCCCGATGCTACCCTTCTGCCCCGCATATTATTCAGATCCCATTCGTAATACCCTCCTCTTGCTACCGCTGAATGCACCACATTCCCTGCGGCATCCGTAATATGGAGATTCGTTTTTTGGGCAAGTCCACGGATGGTTACCTTCCCACTAAAATTAGCAGTTACCACGGGGTTAGGATATACCAATACTTTTCCGAAACCGCTATTTACTTCGCCCACATCTCCTTGGTAAGCCACTATCCCATTAAAAGTAACGAAATAGACCGTCCCTGTTTGCGTATCTATCTTAATATCGGTAACCGAATTGGTAGGTAATGGTGAATTTTCTTTGGTAAAATGTTTGATTACTCTTTCTCCATCAGCACTGAGGTAATATACCCCTCCGCCTTCTATACTGATCCATTTATGATTCCCTTCATCTACTGCTATTTGGTTAATTTCACTGTCTCTGAAGAGTTCTTCAGCAATATTATTTTGGGTAATTACGATGTTTTCTACCGTAGGGGAAGTATGTTTTACCGCTTCAGCAGCATCTCTGAGTACTCTAAGTCCAGAGTTGGTACCTATCCATGCATCCTCATTTTTATCTATGGCAATGGCAAGGACGCCGTTAGAGTTAGTAGGTAATCCATTTTGCTCTGCAATGATGTTTTTTTGGTCATCAGAGAAATTGGTAGGCGTATTCCTGTGGTCATAGACCATGAGATGATTGGTTCTAGGCAGTGGTACCCACAGTTTTTCATCATATGCCAAAGGCTTTTGGGCAGCTTGAGAAATAAGGAAAGATTGTGGTAAGAAACTATCACTCGCTTTATCATAAGCCAATAATCCTGCATGAGCCGTATTGCCATCACGAGACATAAAAGCTACGGTACAGAACAGCTGATTCCGAGTATCAAAAGTGCATCCTACAGGACGATTAACGAACACACCTGCATAGGTGGTTTCATAATATTTTTCCAGTGTAAAGTCTTTATTACCATCTTGGTACTTCATTTTATAAATGCCCTGTCCTGTAGCTTCAGAATAATTGGTAAAAAATACCTCATTAAGATTGGCAGGGTTCGGGACGGCATCTAAAACATTCATACGCGGAGTATCTTCTTGAGAGAAATAAGAAGCATAGCTCCACTGATTTCCATTGAAAAAATAAAAACCTAAATTTCGGGCATCGGGCTGAGCACCATTGTATCTGTCTTTTCTAGAGCCAGAAGAGACCCATATTTTATCTCCTATCAGTTCCATTTTATAGGAACGATTACTGAATGGGCCATCGGGTTTAATTTTTCGTTTATCCGCATCTATAATTCCACTTACCACAGTACCTGCATACATCTTTCCCCCTACAGAAATAGCCGTATTCAGTTTTTCCTCCAGCTCATAAGTTCCTGCTGCTAGTCCATTGCTGGTATAGGCATGTACCTTATCTTCTTCGGTGATGAGGAAACCATCTGAGGTAAAGGCTACATCTCTAACGGACTGATATGCCAAAGGAAAGAGGAAAAAACCTGCATTAATAGAACCGAAAAATACTTGATTTTGATTTCCTGCGATGAATACACCATTTTTCGCATCTATTTGGTTAAAGTTTCCTGTCAGTGTAGTACCCCATTGGTCAAAAACAGGGAATGTTACATTGATTTCATGATTTCTTAGCCCAAAATCTGTTGCTGTAAAAACGATGTTATTCTGAATAACAGATTCATGTGCTGCTGTAAAATTTCCACCATTATTAAAGAATGCCGACTGGGCAAATTCTTTTTTCTTTAAATCAAAAATAGATACGCCATAGTTTACAGAAATTACCGCTCTATCTCCATCAATATAGATATGATTAATTTTTTTATCTCCATTAAACCCTTGAGCAATAGGAATATCTACCACAAAAGTAATTTCATCTTTCTTAATAACATCTAATGAGCCATCACGATAGCCAATCAACCCTACATTGGTTACAGGGTTATAATCAAAGGCGGTAATATCTACATTATGAAGTCCATTGGCTTTAGATATTTTATTAATTTCTCCTGAGCTTCGGTGGTAAAAAAATATTCCATTCTCAGTAGCCGCCACTAAGGTTCCATTGTCCTCCACTATTTTCAGTACATTATTGTATGAAAAGAGGTCTTTCCATTTTTTAGAACTGATATTTTGTGCCGATGACCATATAGGAATCAAGCCAATGGCCATAATGATTTTTTTTAACATAAGCTATACAATGATATTATTATCAATTACTTGAGTATTCCAAGCAAAAGATGAAACTTGATGATTTTTATCTAAATAGAAATCTATTCTTCCTAAGTACAGTCCTGCCCAGCCCACTTGATTTACCAGCACGGTTTTCCCTGCTTTATTGGTAAGCATCACGGGTTCTTTTAGGAAAGTATGCGTATGCCCACCAATGATGAGGTCTATCCCCTGTGTAGCACTGGCAAGTACTTTATCTGATATTTTTTTAGGATTGTTTCTGTAGTCAAAACCAAGATGAGAAAGACAAATCACAAGGTCACATTTTTTTTCTTTCCGAAGGAAATCTGCATAATGCTGGGCCATTTCTATCGGGTCTAAATACTGTGTTTCTTGGTATTGTTTTTTTCCTACTAAGCCCTCCAGCTGAATACCTACGCCTAAAATGCCTACTCTTATTCCATTCTTATTAAATATTTTATACGGATGGGTAAGCCCTTCTACAATGGTATTTTTAAAATCATAATTAGAGCATATAAAAGGAAACTGGGCATGAGGAAGCACTTTTTTAAAGCCTTCTAATCCATTATCGAAATCATGATTTCCCATAGTAGCTGCATCATATCCCATCATGGACATCAGCTTAAACTCTACCTCACCGCCATAAAAATTAAAGTAAGGGGTTCCCTGAAAAATATCTCCTGCATCTAGGAGTAAAACTGCCTTTTCTTGCTCCCGAATCCGCTGTACTAAGCTTGCCCTCCTTGCAAATCCTCCTTGATTGGGATTTTTTGCATTGGTTGCCTCAAAAGGTTCTATACGGCTATGCTGATCATTGGTATGCAGAATGGTGATTTTTTTTGCTTTTAGTTTGGTATCCAAAAGAAAATGGTCATTCCCCAGAACCATGCTGGGCATTAATCCTAATCCTAATGTCCCTGCGGAAATGGTTTTCAAAAACTCTTTTCTATTCATATTCTATTATTTAGTATTATTTTGGAAAAGTAATCTTTGTTCCACTTCGCCAAATTTCAGTGGATGATTTGCTTTAAATTTTTCTAAAAAAACATCTCTCAGCTTTATTCCAGTAGCAATATGTTCACCTTTAGAAAAAAATGACATATTATCTCCTCCCAAAGCTAAATAATCTGAAGTAACAATATAGTAATCCTGCTCTGGGTGTACAGGCTGTCCATTTACCCATGCTTTAGTGAGTTTTCCATCTTTTACTTCAATATTCAGTCTAGATACAGGATTATTTTTTTGTGTCTTTTCATAATACTGGAATAGCCCCTCCAAATCTTTTCCTTTGAATTTTACAAGAATCACTTCATTTTCAAAAGGCATGACCTCAAAGATATTTCGTACCAAAATATCTCCCTTATCTATAGAGTTTCGGATACCTCCAATATTGAGCAGTGCAGCATCAGCAGGTTTTTGATGATTTTTCATCAGCCATTCATTTCCTGCTTCGTACATATAGTCTGCCAATAGATTTCCTAGATGGCTATTGGTTCCCATTTTTGTCAGTTCTATAGGAGAATAAGAGAGTTTTACGGTCATATGCTTCTCTAAGTCGGTCTTATATGGTAAGATGAATGCCTCTACTTTTTTGTCCGAGGGAATAGTATCTGTAATATTGGTGTTTTTATTTTTCTCAACATGAGCAACTTGCAAAACCGATTTACACGATACCAGCGACAATGCAATGCTTATACTCAGTAGAATTTTTCTCATAAGGAATATTTAAGGATAAAATTACAAAAAATAACAATTCAAGTTATATTTTCTCTTAGCATGTACAAAAAAAATCATGGAACTGTTTTCTTCTAAAATCATGTTTTTCTAGTTTAAAGTAGGGCAAAAATAAAGATTTTTAATAAAAATTAATATCTAAACTTTCGGTTTTCTTTCTTTTCAGAAAGTCTTTTTTTAGCATTTAATCTTTTCTCTATCTGTATTTTAGAAGGTTTTGTTTTTACTCTTTTTTTAGGAACCAATAATGCCTTTTCCACTAACTCCATGAGCCTTTGGGTGGCTATTTTCTTATTTTGGAGTTGTGTTCTGGCTTCGGAAGCTGTAAGCTGTATTTTCTCTTCTGCATTTCGTCTATTTTTCAGTTTCATCAGTATTCTTTGTTTTTCTTCCTCTGAGAAAAAAGTACTTTTTTGTATCTCCCAAATTACTGTTACTGCCGTTTCTACCTTATTTACATTTTGTCCACCTGCTCCACTGCTACGGGATGTTTTGTATATCAGTTCTGATGTAAAATCTCTCATTTGCTATTTTTATGGTTTACCAAAATTCATAATAGATTATTAGATGGTATTTTCATGGCATTTCTTATCTTTGCTAAGATATTATGAAGAAAATAGACCTTATACAAAATCCATATTTTAAGCTATTCAAAACAATTTCAAGCATTGCTCATACAGAGCATCAGTCGGTCTATATTGTGGGGGGCTTTGTGAGAGACCTCATCATGAAAAGAGGTTTACCTACGGATATTGACTTCGTTACGGAAGGTTCGGGTATTGAGTTAGCACAAAAAATTTCACAGAAAATAGATCCCAAAATAAAAGTTTCGGTTTTTAAGAATTTCGGTACGGCAATGTTCCGATATAAAAATGCGGAACTAGAATTTGTAGGAGCTAGAAAGGAGAGCTATTCAGAAAACTCAAGAAAACCTGCTGTGGAAACGGGAAGCATAGAAGATGACCAAAAGCGGAGAGATTTCACCATTAATGCCATGGCAATTTCCCTTAATCCATCTAATTTCGGAGAACTCATAGACCCTTTTAATGGACTCAAAGCCATTGAAGATAAGCTACTTATTACACCATTAGAACCAAGACAGACTTACTCTGATGACCCGCTTAGAATGATGCGTGCCATCCGATTTGCTACCATTTTAGGTTTTGACATTGAAGAGAAATCCTTTCAGGCCATTATTACAGAAGCAGAAAGAATACAAATAGTTTCTATGGAGAGAATCATGGTAGAGTTTAACAAAATCATGATGGCAAAAAAACCTTCCATAGGACTTCACCTCCTCCATAAAGCAGGATTATTAGAGTATATTCTCCCCGAACTTTTAGCACTCAAAGGCGTGGAAGAAATTGATGGACAGAGGCATAAAGATAATTTTTATCATACTCTAGAAGTGGTAGATAATATTGCCTTGCATACCGATAACCTTTGGTTACGATGGGCTGCACTGCTCCATGACATAGGCAAGGCACCTACAAAAAAATTTGTAGAGGGAACGGGCTGGACTTTTCATGGGCATGAGTTTTTAGGCTCCAAGATGGTAAAAAAAATATTTCATCGGCTGAAATTACCATTGGGTGCAGATATGGCATTTGTTCAAAAAATGGTCAAACTTTCTTCTAGACCCATTGCCCTTATTACAGATGATGCTTCAGATTCGGCATTGAGGAGAATGCTCTTTGATGCGGGAGATGACATTGAAAAGCTTTTCGTCCTTTGTAAAGCAGATATCACCACGAAAAATAGTGCTAAACAGAAGAAATTTCAGAAAAATTTTGAATATGTAGAACAAAAACTAAAAGATTTGGAAGAGAGAGACAAAATTCGTAATTTCCAGCCGCCTATTTCTGGTGATGAAATCATGCAGCTTTTTGATATTCGCCCAGGTAGGGAAATCGGTATGCTCAAAGAAGCCGTTAAGGAAGCCATCTTAGAAGGTATTATCCCAAATGAACCTACCGAAGCACGGAAATTTGTCATTACAGAAGCCGAGAAATTAGGGCTTAAAACCGTATAATATGAAAAAAATATATCCGTCTTCTGCTCCTGATTTTGTGGCAATAATAGGATTTTTACTTATCCTCATTATCAGTGTATGGATCATAACATTTTGGCTTCCCAATATTTATATTATCATTGGGACGATCGCTTTGAATATCATCATCATTGCCAATTATTTTCTTATGAAGCCTATCGTTATCATAGAAGAGGACAAGGTAATCATTAAAAATGCACTAAAATCTTATGTATTTTCGATAACAGAAATGGAAAAAATACAAAAGCATCATTCTGCAGTGGCTATTCGTTCATTTGGTATAGGAGGTGTTTTGGGGTATTTCGGTTTATACAATGGGGATGAACTTTGGCTTGTTACTCATAAGAAAAAATGTCTCCGTTTTCAGCAAGACAAACAAATTGTAGTAGTATCCCCCGATGCACCAGAAGAAGTGCTGAAAGAAATAAAGGAGATGAAAGAATGAGGAAATTAGATAATCACGAAATGTGATGATAATTTTGTACAAAATAACAGTAGTCATTACATTTTCATAAACAAAAAAACATTATTTTTTTATTAATCTACAAATACAATTAAAAAATGGCAAACATTACATTAAAAGGAAATGCAATTTCCACGAAAGGAGAACTTCCTACGATAGGTTCCGAACTTAAAAATTTCACTTTGGTAAATGATAAATTAGAAGACAAAAACCTTAATGACTACAAAGGTAAGAAACTAATTTTCAATATTTTCCCAAGTATTGACACAGGCGTATGTGCAGCATCGGCAAGAAAGTTTAATCAAGAAGCCAGCAGCGTAGAAAATACCATTATCCTCAATGTTTCTAAAGATTTACCTTTCGCATTAGGAAGATTTTGTGCAGCGGAAGGACTAGACCAAGTAGAAACGCTATCGGATTTTAGAGGTAGTTTCGGAGATGATTTTGGCGTAACTATAGAAAACGGACCACTGGCGGGGCTGATGTCCAGAGCCATCATCGTTACTAATGAGGAGGGAAAAGTAATTTACACAGAGCAAGTGCCAGAAATTACCCAAGAACCTGATTATGAAAAAGCACTAAATGCGGTAAAATAAAGATTGGACGCTCAAGAAATGTAAAAAAAGGTTACCTCACAGGGTAACCTCTTTTTGTTTTTCTATGTTCCTACTTTGAGAGAAATGACAGGCGTACCATCTTCTTCATACCCTTCTATGGCAAAGCCTTCAAAGAAAATATTTTCATACAATTCTTTATTAGACAAAGAATTATGAATCCACAATAACATGGTAATCGCATTAAAAGTAGGCTCTAATGACTCACAAAGTGCTAATATTTCTGCTTTGTATAGCCCATCTTCATTCGGAGAATTTTTAAAAATAGAAGTATCTACCAGTTTTTCATATTCCCATAGTTGTTCCTCACTCTCTATCCAAGCCTCATATAAAAGCTTTACCTTAGGAGAGCGAAACAAAGTAGCAAATGGATTGTACTCCTCTAAATCATTGCCCATCTTCTCATTGTACCCTACTACAGCATCCCAAAAATTCATGAGGGATTCATAAATATTCTCATTGAAAGCCCATTGAATTTCATCTAAAAGATGAATATTTTCATCAGGAACATATCCTTCGCATACATTAGGTCTTAGTACTTCTACTACAGGGGGATAAGGTACATCATGCTCAATAAATTTATCAAATAAAGCATCTGCAGAATGCTCCAATTTATAATCTAATTCTTCCTGAAAAACGGGAGTTAGATAATAAAAATGAATCTTCTTGTCTTCTGAAAGCTGAGCAATGACTGGTTGAGTTTCATCTCCTTTCACGAATTTTAAACAATGTGCCAATACAAAGCCCACGAAATCTGTACCAGGAATTTTCCCTCCGATAGGAATAGAGTGTCCCCCAGAAAGATAAGTATGGTAAGTAATGGGCAATGCTGCTATATTTTTCAGCCACTGTACTGCCCATACATCTTTTTCATCATGACTATTGGGATTCCAAGAGGCAGGTAAGTTGATTACCAGTTCTATATTTTCTGCGTAAGGAATATCACCAGGCATCTCCATTTTATAAGCCCCTAAACCAGAAGTAATGAGGGTATAATAATCCTTATCCTCATTGGGTGGCACCACGAAGACATCGCACTTTAGTACCGCATCATCATTATCCTCCATGATTTCTGAAATAGCTCCAAATTCTCTTTCTACACTATATACCAGCTCGGTCATTTCATCATCAGTATAATAAGCAGGAGCGTTCTCTGTAGCATTAAAACGGAGCATATTCAAATCTTCATCATAAGTAATGAGCCCCATATACAATCCTCTTTCAATATCTCCCAACCAATGAGCAAGCTCAAAATAGAGTACCTCTACAGCGTATTGTTCAGCATAATCAGAGTAAGAGATACAAATCACCTGCCCATAATTTTCCTCATTTACAGGTTCTAAATCTATACAAATCAAATAGTCTTGTCCTTGTAAAAAGGGTATCCAGTTTTTAGAATAAAGCGTGTTTTTCACCTCATTTACATCCGCATAAGCCTCATTGAGTGAAATGGTTTGCCAGTTTTTTCCGAAAGTTTCCTCTAAATTTTTTATCCATTTTTCCTGTACCTCCTCTATTTCCGAAAAGGCTACCCATCTTTGAAATTGAGGATTAAACATTGCACTTCCTTTTTTTTGTCCTGAGAAAGTTTTATGCAATTGGACGAAGTCTTCAGGGAGTTTCTTACCCATTTTTTGCTCAAAAGATGCTATTTCCGTATCTGAGACCGCAGGTAAAAGCGTCTCTACCAACCGAGGAGCATGTGTTTTAAGATGATTAAGAAATCGTTCTAAAGGATATTCTATATTTCCCTTTCCACCGCTATATACTTCTACCCCCGTGAGTCCTTTTTCCTTTGCTATTTCTATACATTTGAGATAAATTTCAGTATCATTACCATTTCCTCCCAAATCTTTATCTTTTTGAAAAAAGTATTGTGCTTGGTCTAAATTATTGAGATAAAAATGAGAATAGGCCATTCTATAGTTCCAATAAGCAGTATCTCCTTGCTCTTTTTCTAAATACAGCAAAACAGCAATGGCTTTTTCAAGGTATTTTTTATTTTCCTCAGTAGGATTTTTCCAATACAAATTATTGTACGCTCTTGCCAGTTCCCCCATCACTTCTACAGTCTGTTCATCGGGAGAGAGATTTTCTATAAAATCAATAATTGGCTGAATTTTATCTTGGTCATCCCAAGCCTCTATTTTTTTTAGAATTTGCTGTTCGTTCATTTTTATCTACTTACTAAGCATTTGAAAATATATTGATTTCAAAATAATGAAACTTGTTTACGCTGGACATTCCAAACCCTTTACCCTATTTCCACACCATTTTCCACTTTATCTTCTGGTGTTACAAAGGAAAGCTTTCCATCAGGTTTCGTGGTAAGCAGAAGCATACCTTGGCTTTCGATGCCGCGGATTTTTCTCGGTGCGAGGTTCAGGAGAATCATCACTTGTTTACCAATAATTTCTTCGGGGGTAAAACTCTCTGCAATGCCCGATACCACAGTACGAACATCTACACCTGTATCTACTTTGAGTTTCAAAAGTTTATCTGCTTTTTCTACTTTTTCAGCTTCTAAAATAGTAGCCGTTCTAAGGTCTATTTTTGTAAAATCGTCAAACTGAATTTCTTCTTTCATAGGGTTTGCGTTAGGGTTGGTTTTTTTATTATTAATTTTTGTATTTTCTAATTTTTGTATTTGAGCCTCAATGGTTTCATCCTCTATTTTAGAGAATAAAAGCGGCATACTATCTATCTTATGTCCCACAGGAATCAAGAAATGGTCAAACACTTCATTCCATTTTTTATCCTCAAGGTGGAGCCCTTTTTTCATTTTTTCAGCGGTAAAAGGGAGGAAAGGCTCGGAAAAATAGGCCAATGCTGCTGCTACTTGTAAAGCACAGAACATTTGGGTTTTCACTCGCTCAGGATTATCTTTTATCACTTTCCAAGGTTCTTCATCTGCCAGATATTTATTTCCTAATCTGGCTAAATTCATGAGTTCTGCAAGGGCATCACGGAATCTAAATTCCTCCAAATTTTTACCTATTTTCTCTGGAAATTGTTTTAGTTCACTGTACAGGTCCTTATCTACTTGTTCAAAATCATGGTATTGCGGTACAATACCTTCATAATATTTATTAGTAAGCACCGCTACTCTATTGATAAAGTTTCCGAAAATCCCTACCAATTCAGAATTGTTTTTGGTCTGAAAATCTTTCCAAGTAAAGTTATTATCCTTAGTTTCAGGAGCAGATGACAGCAGGGCGTATCTCAATACATCTTGCTGATTAGGAAAATCTTCCACATATTCATGTGCCCAGACTGCCCAATTTCTAGAAGTAGAAATCTTATCATTTTCAAGGTTCAAAAACTCAAAGGCAGGTACATTTTTCGGCATAATATAATCACCGTGTGCTTTCATCATGGCAGGGAAAATAATGCAGTGAAATACAATATTATCCTTTCCGATGAAATGAATTAAATCCGAATTTTCATTTTGCCAATAATCTTTCCAATCTTTACCATTTTTCTCTGCCCATTCTTTGGTAAAGGAAATATAGCCAATAGGAGCATCAAACCATACATAAAGTACTTTTCCATCAGCATCTGGAAGCGGCACAGGTACGCCCCAATTCAGGTCTCTGGTCATTGCCCTTGGTTTCAGTCCATCATTAAGCCAAGATTTCACCTGTCCATATACATTGGGTTTCCAGTCTTCTTTATGCCCTTCAATAATCCATTCGTTAAGGAAATTTTCATATTCATTCAGCGGGAGATACCAGTTTTTCGTTAGTTTTAAAGTCGGTACATTTCCGCTCAACATAGATTTTGGATGAATGAGTTCCGTGGGCGAAAGTGTAGCACCGCATTTCTCACATTGGTCACCATAAGCGTTTTCATTACTACATTTAGGGCAAGTTCCCACGATGTATCTATCCGCTAAAAACTCTCCTGCTTGTTCATCATAAAACTGCTCTGAAACCTCCTCGGTAAATTTCCCATTTTCATACATTTTTAGGAAAAACTCCGATGCCGTTTCGTAATGTTTTTTAGAGGTGGTTCTTGAATATTCGTCAAAAGAAATTCCTAAATCTTCAAAAGATTTTTTGATGATTTCGTGGTATTTATCCACTACATCTTGCGGCGTAATGCCTTCTTTTTTCGCACGGATAGTAATGGGGATGCCGTGCTCATCGGAACCACATATAAACGCCACATCTCTACCCATTTTCCGTTGAAATCTTGCATAAACATCAGCGGGTATATACACTCCTGCCAAATGCCCAATATGCACTGGTCCATTGGCATAAGGTAAAGCGGCGGTAATCATCTTTCTTTCTGACATATTTCTTATTTTTTGCAAAGATAATTAATTAGAGACAAGAGACAACGATATTTTTCTCAAAACCAATGTAACAATTTCCTTTGAATAACGACTAATAGAGAAGATGAAAAATCGATTAAAATATTGGGAATAAATACCATCTTATCCTTAAATTTTAAACTAAATAATATTATCATGTGGGATATAGACCGCTGGCAGGAGATATTCAGTTCCATTCGTAATAATATGTTACGAACTATTTTATCGGGCTTCACGGTAGCCCTAGGGCTGTTTATATTCATTGTTCTTTTTGGGATAGGAACAGGACTTCAAAATGCCTTTAATACCAATTTTGCTGGCGATGCTAAAAACAGAATCTCCATTTTCGGGGGAGTTACTTCTATTCCCTTTGCAGGACTACAATCTAATAGAACCATCAGCCTACACAATGATGATTTTACAGAAATCAGTACCCGTGAACCTCAGAATATGGAATACGCAGCACCCATGTACAGCACCTCTTTAATGGTAAAATATGCTAATGAGGGAGGGGTTTATCAAATATCGGGCACTAATTCAGACGATGAGAAAATAGAAAATAGGCATGTGATGGAAGGCCGTTATCTTAACGCGGGCGACCTTGCTCAGTCTAAATATGTAGCGGTAATTGGCAGACTGGTACAAAAAGATTTGATTAAATACGGTAACCCCATTGGAAAAGATATAGATATCAATGGTGCCATGTTTAAAATAGTAGGTGTATTTTCTGATGAAGGAGGAGATTGGGAAGAAAGAACCATTTCTATTCCAGTAAGTACTCTACAAAAGATGAAAAAAAACTCGGATACGCTGAGCCAAATTTCGCTTACCTATAACCCTAAACTATCTCCAGAAGACGCTATAGCATATAGCAAAAGAATAGAAAAACAACTGAAAGCTAAATATAAAGTATCTCCCGATGATGATAATGCAATATGGGTAAACAATAATGCAGAAAACCTAAAAGATACTTTTATTTTCATGTTTGTACTAACACTCATAGTAGGGTTTATAGGTTTAGGAACCCTCTTAGCAGGAATTATTGGTATCAGTAATATAATGGTGTATATAGTAAAAGAAAGAACAAAAGAGATAGGAGTAAGAAAAGCCATCGGTGCCCAACCGAAAAGTATTGTGGCACTTATTTTACAAGAAAGCGTATTTATTACAGTAATTTCAGGATTAATAGGTGTAGGACTGGCAGTACTCACCCTAAATTTAATAGGTAATAGTTTAGAAAAGTACTTTATTAAAGACCCTAATGTAGGCATCGGATTAATTGCTGTAGCTTTTGTCTGCTTAGTATTTTCAGGTTTATTGGCAGGATTTATTCCCGCCTACAAAGCCAGTAAAATAAAACCGATAGAGGCATTGAGAGCAGAATAAAATAATAACAAAGCCATACATGGGAATTAGAGGGCAAAATGCCCTATGGCTCTAATAGCCCTCCAAGTACCCTTCTATTTACCTTACCATTGGGGGTTCTAGGAATCTCATCTATAAAAACGATGTTTTTAGGCTTATGAAAAGACTTCTGGAAGGGAAAATTAAAAACCATTTTTTCTATTTCTTGGTGTCTTTTCTCATTCTTTTCTTCTATTACCAAAACTAACTTTTGGCCTAACACTTCATCATCTACTCCTATAAAACACATTTCGTTAGCCAATATTTTTTTTAGTTCTTTTTCTAAACTTTCAGGAGAAATTTTAGCACCTCCTGAATTAATGATATAGTCTGCCCTTCCTACAAACTTGAAACTCCCCTGCTCATTTATTTCTACAATGTCATTGGTAATTAATTTTTGAGGATTAAGTTGTGGTGCTTCAATGATGAGACACCCTCTTTCATCCTGTGTAATGTTTACCCCATGCAAAGGCTCAAAATACACTTCATTTTTAGGGAAAATTTCCCTCAGAGCAATATGAGAAAGGGTCTCACTCATCCCATAAGTTTCATACACTTTACAATGCAGATGGGTACTCAGATGCTGTTTTATTTTCTCTCTGAGTGATTCAGAAACTTGTGCTCCACCAATGATGAGTTTTTTTACTAGATGAATTTTATCCAAGGAGTTTTCTACTTGTAAAGGGGTCATGGCACAAAAGTCTATCCTTTGTTTTAGATTTTTTAATGGTGTGAGCGTAGGTTCAGTTACCATGAGATTGAGTTCTCTTATAATACTTCTTACCATCATCATTTTTCCTGAAATATATTCCAAGGGAAGACAAAGAAGTGCAGTATTTCCTTTTTCTAGGTGTAAAAAATCACATGTCATCTGTGCCGAATTTCTCATTTTTTCCTTTTCTATCTGAAAAATTTTGGGTGTCCCTGTAGAGCCAGATGTCTGTACAGTCATGGTAATTCCATCCGATTTCCATTCTTCTAGAAAAAAGTTGATTTTTTTTTCAAGTTCTACATTTAATGTTATATAACTGATATTGAGTGTATTTAAATGATTCATTCCTTAATTATTAAAAAATATTTTGGACAAATTTAAAATTTTCTTCCGAAAAAATTTGCAGGTTTTAAAAATAGCCGTATATTTGCACCACGAAAAACAAACAAAGACTCATAGTGTAACGGTTAGCACAAGTGATTTTGGTTCATTTAGTCGGGGTTCGAATCCCTGTGAGTCTACAACTTAACAAGCGTAAGACATTGATTTTAAATGTTTTACGCTTTTTCTTTTAACGATTTTGCCGACATTTTGCCGATTTTTTCCAACGAAACGAAAAACCCCAGCGTATTTTTTTACTGAGGTCTCAAAAAAATAACCCCGCTTTTTTAAGCGAGGTTATAAAAATTATTTTTCTTGGATTGAATTTTGAATATCGGTTAATAATTCTAATTCGGAATGAGGTATCAGCGTTTGTGCAAATCGTAAAACATTGGCTACACTTAGCGGACTTGCTCCCAAAATTTCGCTTTTCTCAAAATTACTTAGGCTGTTATTTTCCTCTATATGGTTTAAGGCACAAGAACAAACCCCGATAATATCGCTTAGGATATACCCTAAATCTTTGACTTCATCAAATGCTGTATCTGTTAGTCCTTTTTCCTGGTTAGATGTAAACCACGCTTTTAAATCAATTGCTTTGCCGTCTATCATTACGGCGGTTTCTTTCTTTGTCATTATATTTTAGGTAATATTAAAGCCCTTTCGGTTTAGGTGTCCTACGCACATAAAAGCGTTGCGGGGCTTTCGCCTACCACCACCATACCAAAGGGGCAAATTTCTTTAATTTCGTTGATGTTTTTATGTTTTAGGAGCTATAAAGATACATTATTTTTTCAATGTTTGGCGTTTTTCTTTCCAATTTTCCGCACTCATAAAATTTTGTATCGTTCGGTAGGAGCAATCTAATAGCTTGGCTATTTCCTTGCTGTTTAGCCCCATACAGAAGTATTTAAAGGCTTTTCGTTTGGCTTCGGTTGTTATTGGTCTCATAACGCATTATTTCTTTTTTAGTCTCTAAAATGGAAGATAAATAATATATAATACCCTTTTTTTGTCGTTTCTTTTAACGCACCTCATCAGAGTAGCATTAACGCATTATTTCTTATCAAAATATACATATACCCCCCTCCCCTTAAAATGCTTCCGAGAATGCTTATTATTGTGCGGATAGACGCAAAATATAGCTTTTTAGACTGCTTTTTTATTCAAAATCGTAGCTTTTCAGCTGAGATATGAGGTGTGTTTACATTAATGGAATAGAAAGTTTTTGGAGTTTTACGAAGCGAAGATTAGCAAAATTTAATGAAGTGAAATCTACTTTTACAGTCCACTTAAAGAGTGTGAGTGGAGATGGAGAAAAGAGCTAAAAGAAATGGAGAAAGAATTATGGGAACTACTAAAAAAACATGGATAACTTTTTTTACGACTTTTGTCTAAAAAGTTACCCGCATTTTTTTTATTGAGTCTATCTTGACTTTTTGAAAACAAACAAGGAATTATGATTTTTGTGGTGTGAAACATAAAAACCAAAGACCTTGTTTGTAGTACTGG
>NZ_JH932293.1:1399672-1586286 GCF_000301075.1 Bergeyella zoohelcum ATCC 43767 | reverse complement strand
TTTTGAAAAAGGCTGAAATCTCCACAGAGGGTTTATTTGTGAATTTTGATGCAGGTTTTGACAGTGAAAATCTTCGGAAAATAACCGCCTCAGAAGGTATCATAGCCAATATTTGTGAAAACAAAAGAAACCAAAAATCACCCTCTGAAGCGGAACATTATTTCGATAAAAAACTCTACAAAGAGCGTTACGCCATTGAAAGAAGCAACGCTTGGATGGATAGTTTTCGTTCGGTTTTAAATCGTTTTGATACTACCGTAAGTAGTTGGATAGGTTTTAATTACCTTGCCTTTATCGTCTTAGGACTCAGAAAATTTAAACAAAAGAGAAAGTCCAGATGAGTTCATTTTTACAACAGCAAACAACAACTAAAAAAACATAAATTTTAATTATTTGCTAGTACTAGAGCGGAATAAATTATTTTACCTAATAAATTGTATATTCCATTTATTCTCATTATACAATATCATAAAAAAGTTTTTTTGTCTTGTCAATATTAAATAATAAAATTTATCTTTGTATAAAGTTGGTAAAAGCTAACAAATAATTGATTATATTTAATTTATCGTTTTATGAAAATAAAAGTAAAATATTGTATCCTTCTATTATTGTTATCAATAAATTATATAAACGCAAGTCTTTTTAAGGGTTCAGTTAGTTATAAAATAACGAGTAACAATGCCGTAACCATTCCTAATATTTCTTTAACTACAGAAGGTTCTTTTGAAAATTTTTTAACTTCTTTGTCAAATAATCCCCCTGAGGCAGATCAGGAAATAGGTAAAGCTATAGGAGCTTTTGAAGAATTAGATAAAAGTGGTAATTTTAGTAATACTATAAATCCAAATGAACTTACAGAATTCCCAATAGGGATTAGAGAAAACAAATCTAATGTTGAGTATGGGATAGTTGTTACTAAAGCTAAGTTCACTCCAGAGTATGCTATCATCAACGTATATGCTAGAATTATTACCCCGCAATCTGGTACGGAAGGAGGAAAGAAAACCTTATATTTTGGTGCGGAAGGAGTAAAGCTATCCTATAATGGTAGGATTATTGGAGATGCTAAACTTTCTCTTTTGGGAGATATCTATATGCCTTTCAATCAAAACCAATGGATGCTAACACTAAAAGGTGGAGAAATAAATAAAGCTAATGGAGAAAGTATTAATGATAACACCTATATAGTTATAGACTGTGATGGAGTCAAAGAGTTATCTTTAAAGGGAAATGTACAGATTTCTAGGAATGTTTTAGTTCCCTTAGATGATAAAGGTGGATTACTTCCTGAAATAGGGAACAATGGAAAACCAAACAGAGTTCGTGGAGATTTTGCTTTAAAAGCGAGTGATTGGAATGATTTATTGGTTAAAGTAAGTATTACTCCATTTGCAATTACTAAGCAAACACAAGATAAAGATAAAGGTTATTTTTCTTTTTTTGTAAATGATGCAATTCTTGATTTAAGTGATTTAAGAACAGACGCAAGTGTAGTTTTCCCACAATACTATAGAGAAAAAGGGTATCTAATTGCGGGAACAGAAACATGGAGAGGGCTTTATATTCAATCTCTTTATGTTGGGCTTCCCCAAGAGTTTAAAGCAGAAGGCTATATCGACCGTAGGGTTTCTTTCCAAGCACAAAATTTACTTATAGATTTCTATGGGGTGTCGGGAAGCTTTTCAGCAAATGATGTTGTTAGTTTGGAGAAAGGAATTACTAGTAATGAAAACGCATGGCGATATTCATTAGATAGAATAGGAATAGATTTAGCAGCTTCTAAAATAGTAGGAGCAAATCTTAAGGGGAAAATTCAGTTACCTTTTCAAAAGAATAATGAGGATAAAAAAAGTGACACACTACCAAGTTATTTAGGGTATGAAGGTATGATTACTGACGATGATTATTTTATTTCTGTTAATACTGTTAATACTCTAAAGTTTGACTTGTGGAGTGCTAAGGCAACTATATACCCTGGGTCTTCAGTGGAGTTAAGAGTAAAAAACAGAAAATTCCAACCCAAGGCTATTCTGAACGGAATGATGAGTATTCAAGCAAATGCTGATAATAAATCATCAGAAGATAACTCTTCAGAAAAGAAAGATGCTCATTTTACTGGAGTAAAATTTGAGGGATTAACATTGCAAACACAAGCCCCTTATATTACAGCTAACTATTTTGGTGTGGAAGGAGAACAAAGGTTGGCGGGATTTCCTGTAAGTATTAAAAATGTTTTTGTTGAGCTGGAGGAAAATTATGCCAATCTAGGTTTTAACATTACCGTTGGATTACAAGAAAAGCGTTTTTCGGCATCAGGGGGAATGAAGATTAAAGGTTTAATAACCAATGAAAATCACAGACAAAACTGGGCATATAACGGATTTGATTTAACAGAACTTACACTAAGAAATGTAGATATAGGTGTAGCTACAGTTTCGGGTTCACTTAATTTATTACGAAAAGACCCTTTATATGGAAATGGATTTAAAGCATTTCTTAATGCAAAAATTAGTGCTTTGGAAAATGTTGAAGTAGGGGTAAATGCTATTTTTGGTTATAGTACGTTTAGATATTGGGGGGTTGAAGGAAGTGTAGACAACTTGAATATTCCTACAGGAGTTGTAAAAATTACAGGTTTTACAGGAGGTGCATTTTATCGAATGATACCTAATGGAGCAATGAGTTTACAACATAAAAATAGAGCAATGGTAATGACTCCGGATGAGTCGGTTGGATTGGCATTGCGTGCAGGAGTTTATGGAGCTGTAAAAGATAAGAAAGTGGCTTCCTTTATGGCAGGCTTTAATATTTCTACCAATGCTAACGGTGGACTTTCTAATGTAGGTTTTATAGGAGAAGCGGTAATTATGAGTGATTTATCTGCAATAGTGCCTACAGAACCATTTGCAGCTCTTCAAGAGAAATTTAGAAAACAAGTTGAAAAAGATAAATTTTTAAGTGATCTAAAATCTAATGATCGTGTTAAATCTTTTTTAGATATTAACGATGTGAATGAGCAATACCCTTTATCACAAAAGATAGAAGGTGCTATTTATAGCAAGTTGGCGATGAACTATGATTTTAATAATAGTGTTTTTCATGCTAATTTAGACGTTTTTATAGATGTTGCCAAAGGGGTTATTAAGGGGATAGGGCAAAATGGAAGAGCAGGAAATGCCGTGTTGCATATAGCGCCTAATGACTGGTATTTGCATATTGGTAAGCCTAGCGAGATGATAGGTCTACGGGTAGGATTTGATAGATTTTATGTACAAGCAGGAAGCTATTTTATGGTTGGTAATCACATACCAGGTAGCCCACCACCACCAGCTGAAGTTGCCCAAATATTAGGGTTAGAGTTAGATGATATAGATTATATGAAAAACCTTAATGCTCTTGGAGATGGTAAAGGTTTTGCCTTTGGTAGTCATTTGAAGTTTGATACTGGGGATATGACGGCTTTATTCCTATATGCGAGATTTCAAGCAGGTTTAGGAGCTGATATTATGCTGAAAAATTATGGAGAGGCTAAATGTACTAATAGAGGTGGAGAACAAATTGGAATTAATGGATGGTACGCCAATGGACAGGCTTATGTTTACCTGCAAGGAGAATTAGGGATAAAAATTAAACTATGGTTTGTGCGTAAAAAAATTCCTATTATAAAAGCAGGAGCAGCAGCTTTGTTACAAGCTAGAGGTCCTAACCCATATTGGGCAAGAGGATATTTAGGTGGCTATTATAACCTTTTAGGCGGAATGATTAAAGGTAGGTTCCGTTTCAAATTAGAATTTGGAGAAGAATGTAAACTAGAAAAAGAATCCGTTTTAGGAGGTATGAAAATTATTACCGACCTCACTCCTAAAAAAGGAGATGCTGATGTAGATGTATTTGCCATTCCTCAAGCTACATTTGCTGTTCGTGTAAATGAGCCTATTGTAATTCCTGAAGATGATGGAGATCATACTTATAAAGTAGTGGTTGAAAAAATGACTATAGTTGATGATCAAGGAAAAGAAATTAAAGGAGCAATAGAATATGCTCGTTCTAAAGATGTAGCCAATTTTGTATCAGATGATATTCTTCCACCAAATAAAACTTTAAAAGCTATAGTACAAGTAAGTTTTATGGAGAAAAAAGGCGGAATATATGAGGTAATAATGGCTAATGGACAGAAAGCTGTTGAAGTAGAAGAAAGAACTTTTACAACAGGAACAGCTCCTAATACTATCCCTCTTAGTAACATACAATATGCTTATCCAGTCGTAGAGCAAGAGAACTACTATAAGGGAGAAACTAGCAACGGATACATTAAACTAAAAAGAGGACAAGACTATCTTTTTGAAGACTCTAATTGGAAAACTTCTACACAGTTCAAAAATGGCAATACAACACATAGTAGTGGTTTTACTTATAATCATGAAGCTAATACAGTAACCTTTAATGTTCCTGATTTGGCAAAACAAAAAGAATTTACGTTTGCTATTATAGCTAAAAATACCAATCAAGCTTCGGATGAAAAGTCCCATGAAATAAAAACTGAGGAAAAAACCTCTGGTGAGGAAGAGTCCTCTGAAGTTTCAGTAACAACAGAGAGCAAAAAGGCACAAGCAATTTCTAAAGATGGTGTAATAGAGCGCCTTTCATATACATTTAAAACAAGTAAGTACAATACTTTTTCTGATAAGTTATCTGCCCTTAGTTTTACTCCTCTATGGATAAAGATTAGCTCAGATGTTGTATCTCTTCAAAACGATATGAATGCCGATGAATATTTTGATATTACGGAGCTTGTAGGTTCTAAATATACAGATAATAAACCTTTGATTAGTCTTACAGCTTTAATGGACGATGCTTTTGCAGGAAAATTCAAGAGTTTATTCTACGATGGTTATCCAATAGACCAACTTACACTTTTAAGAGCGGAAGATGAAGAAGACTCTGTGGGAATACCACCAGTAAAAGCGTTCCCTATATTTACCTCCTATTTGCATTACCTTGGAAGTGATAGAGGAAACAGATTTTTGAGACAAACCTTCCCATATAAGTATGATTTGTTTAGCTTCTATAAAGCCGACTGGTATGAGCTAGTATCTAAGGTAGCGTCTAAATATGTAGGTACTCAAACCAGTGCCAGATCTCAAGCCATCAATAACTTATTGCAATCTACCTATGGTATAATTCCAAAGGCAAAATATAAAGTAAAAGCAAAATACACTTTACCAGGAGATAAAACAGGTACCGAAAAGCAAATCAACTACGAGCTTAAATAAGTTAAGAGAAACAAAAATTAAACATAGTCCTTCAATTAAATATAATACATAGTGATGAGATATTCCTGTAGAAATAATACGAATCTAAATAGAAACCTAAGGTTTAAAAAGTTTTTAGCTTTTACAATGGTTCTATTGCTGAGTTTACAATCTATTTCGTTAAAGTCTCAGCAATACCCAGTTCGTCTTATTCCTAGTATTTTTCAGCCGTATAGTTTAAAATTGGGGGACTATGCCACTAGTACAGAGCCTAAGCTCCAGCTATTGATGACGGACTTAATGGAACCTCAACATCAGACAGGGCTGAAGTTTTCATTAGAATCAGGCTTAAATGCAGTTCCATTAGCGGTAAGCAATGATTTTGTTGTCGGTTTTTCTCCATTTACCCTCTATCCAGGGAGCCAGCTCACTCTAAGCAATATAGATGTAAGAGCCCTATTTGAACTCCAAAACCTTAGCGGTATCAACTCTGTGCAATACGCCCAAGCATTGCCCGATGGGGTTTATCAATTTTGTTTTCAAGCGTACGATTATTACACTAAAAACAATCTTTCACAAAAAAGCTGTGCTACCGTTTATTTAGTTCAATACGACCCACCACAGCTTAATTTACCTCAAAACGGAGAAAAACTACAGGCTATTACACCCTATTCAGGCGGGAGTGGTATTGTGTTCCAGTGGATGCCAAGACAGATAGCTCCCAATACCAAATATATCTTTACCTTAAAAGAATTATGGGATTTAGGACAGAGTCCAATATCTGGCTTTTTATCCTCTCGTGTTTTGTGGCAAGAGGAGAGCTATGCACCTACTCTATTTTATGGTTTAGACAAACCCCAACTTATGCCAGGGAAACGCTACGCATGGCAAGTTCAAGCCAAGAGTGGCAACCCTGTTTTAGGTGCTAACCCTACGGAGGACAATGGCGTTTATAAGAACAATGGACTTACAGAGATTTTCTATTTTGATTATGTAGAAGACTGTACTCTACCCACACTTCTGATGGCGAAAAATGCAGGACGAGGGCGAATAGAACTCTCGTGGAATTTATCAGGTAAGCCATCTGGTCTATACCAAGTACAGTATAGAAGAAAAGGAAGTAATACCCAGTGGCAAACCGTACAAAGTTACCAGCCAAGATACATTATTACAGGTTTAGAAGACCAAACCGAATACGAATACCGAGTAGGTAATGCCTGTGGGCAGCTAGCAACTGCTGGCAATAATGACAATCCTATAGCCGATATTCACTCTGCTGGCAATACGTATGCTTATAGTGGGATACAGTATTTTACCACTGATAGTAAAGACAAGACAAACCAAAACTACCAATGTGGGGTAATGCCTGCGGTGGACATTACCAACAAAACGCCGTTACAAAGTCTTTTAGGAGCCAATGAGGTATTTATGGCAGGAGACTTTCCTGTAACGGTACTAGAAGCCCAAGGAAGCAACGGCATTTATAGTGGTACAGGTTATATAGTAGTACCTTATTTAGCGGATACCAAAGTTAAAGTCAGCTTTAATAATATTAAACTCAATACCGATAGGAAACTTATAGAAGGTGTTATAGAAACAACTTATGATCCTAACGAGACTGCAGTCGCGTATGCTTCAGCAGGTGTAGGTGAACTTTTTGGTGATCAAGGCGTAAAAGATATTACTATAGATTATGAAATATCGGATATAAAATATGTAGCTACACCACCACCTGGGAAATTGGTTATAGAAGGTAATGCAGGAGCAGGTAATAACAACGATACAGGTTCTGGAACGAGTAGCCAACAAGAATTGCCTGTTGGAAAGGATTATACCATTATAGATAAAAACGGAAATGTTTGGGCAGTAGATGAAGAGGGTAATGTAACTAAAGGAGGCGAAGTAGCTAAAGGTGGAGCTTCTACCCCAGAAAATACTTCAGGCGTAGATTCAAAAGGAAGTGCAACGGCAATTACTGCGAAGGGTATTCGTGTTATCTTCAAAAACAGTCCACGCTCACAATATGCTTTTGATGAACCTACTAAAGCATTAACTAGCGACTACAAAGAACTCAATGGTAAACTGATTCCATTTAAGGCGGTAGAAAACAAAAAAGAAGAACCTTTTATTGCTAGTGTAGAACTTACGGATAGTAGTATATCTGCGGATAGTTTGATATTTAAAACATCTAAAGGGGTAAAAATAGCCTCAAAAAAAATAGGTAATGATTATGAACTGACCTTAAAAGGTTTGTATAGCTATGCTACAGAAGAGGTACAAGCGGTTATCAAACAAGGAGATAAATACAATATAGCAGGTGTATTTAATTTGGTTCATATCTCGCCTAAGGAAATTAAGCTGAATTTAATCCCAACCACAGGCGTTCGCATCACTGAGCCTCAACAGCAGGAAATAAAAAACATTTATAAGAAAATAGGTATAGATGTATCTATAAAAGTTACACCACCTTTTGATATATCGCCCTATTTGGTAGATGGGAAATTACCTACAGAAGATGTATTTGGGGATTTATCAAAATACAGTCCAGCCCAAAATGCCATAATATCCGCCTATAAATCCAAGAATGAAGTAGGGCTAGAATATTATCTATTTGTAACGGACAAGCCTTCTTCCAATGGGCAAAATGGTTATATGCGATTGAATGGGCAATTTGGTTTTGTATATGACCAAAAGGCAAGAACCATTGCTCACGAGTTGGCTCATGGTGCCTTACGCCTAGAACATCCGTTTAGTGTGTTTAAGAATGTGGGGCAAGGAGAAGTTAAAAACCTGATGGACTATGATACAGAGAACACCAACTTTATTTATCCAGATTGGAAGCAAATAAACGACCCTGCGTTTAAGCTATATACCTTCCAAGGACAAAATGAAGGAGAGTTTAATGGGGGGTATGTTGTTAGTCCTGACTATAAGATATTTACTATAGGGTCAGAAAATACTATAATTGATAAAACCGATTATAGTACAAATGGAGCTTTGTCTAATGATGGTACCCTTCCTGGATTTAAGCTTAATGGTATTAAATATTGGTGGAGCAATGGTAAATATGTGAGTTCTGATACAGATACATCTGGTTATTCTGTAATAGATATGAGTAATAGCCTGTCTACTATAAAAGATGGCTGGATGTTTTTGTTCTATGATAAAGAAAAACCTTGTGGAGAAGGTACCTACGTTACTGTTAAAATATCTGATTTTATTAATAGCAGAAAAACACTTAAAGATTTTATATCATTCTATGCTAATGCCTCATTTGGAACCATTTCTGACAAGGTTGAACTTGGAAAAAAAGAAATTGTAGGATGTATTGAAGAAGGAAATAGATGGAAAAAAGAAGACAACAAATATGGAAATGGTACAAATCTAAGATCCATTGAAGATTTATATGATAGACAAGGAGGTAATGGACAAGGAGTAGACGAGTCTAAAGACATAGTAGATTATACTGAAAGATTTACGGCTGATGAGATAAAAACTATGTTGAGTAATATACTCTCTACAGAAAAATCTACAGGTATTAAAGGTAAAATATTCATTACCGATGAAAATACAACCAAAATACTAAGAGATAAAGTCATAGCAAGATATAACAATCCTAAGCAGAAAGAACTAGTAATATGGTTAGAGGTTAATAGTAAAACTAGAAAGTTTGAAGTTCACCTTAATAATGGAAGTGGTCTTCCAGAATATGCAAGAGAATCTATTAAAAATATTGAGCAAATTCTCAAGCAAAAGCCAGAGTGGATAAATGATGATAAGTTTTGGACCGTCAACTTTAACCCTCTAACGGCTATTTTAGATGGAGTAGCAGAGTTAATAGGGAAAGCGGAAATCCATGAAAGATTTTATAATCCTGATGAACAAAACTATAACCCTTTCCCTGCTAAGATTTACTCTTATATAAATCTTAATGTGATAAATAACGAACTGGATATACTACTAACACAAGCAAATGGGAAGTATACAACCAGTCGTAAGGATTTTGCATTTGTTTGTGGGGTGTGGAATGGTCTTGTTGAAACTGTAGTGGGCATACCAGAGGGAGGTTCTTTTCTTATTAAAATGATAACTAATGAGAAAAATGCAAGGACTGAATTTGCTGAAGCAATTTCTAAAATCTCATGGAAACATGTAAAGGATATGGCTTCTGAAGAATGGAACAAATACACAGCAAACCCTTGTATGGTATCTTATGGTTCAGGTAAGGTAACTATGTTTGTAGCCTCTTGTTTTATAGGAGTTGGTGAGATTAAAGGAGCTGCGGCTGTTATCCAAACTATTGATAAATTGGATGTAATGGGTCAGCTCCTTAATAAGACTATGAAAATAGCGGGGACAATACTAAAACCAGTTGCAAATGTGTCTGGAAAAGCTATAAAATATGTGCTTAAAGAAGGAGTTACATTTATTAAACGAGTAGATATTAAAGTTACACCATCGGGCTTAGGATGTGGTTTCCCAATACAGGATATAAAAGTTAAGTTGAGAGAGAAACTTAGTAGCCTTACACCTAGTGAAATAGATGATATTACCAACAAAGTAAATAGGGCAATAAATGATGAAGGAGGATTAGCCAAATTACCTAAGGACGAAAATGGCAACCGCTTGGTAGAGATTGATATAGATGGAGAAAAAGTGCCAGTGCTTGTAGGGGAAAACTCAAGTTTAGATAAAATAGCGGTGAGCATATCTAAATTAGATGATATAGCAGCTAAACTTGGATTAAATGATGCCGATAAAGCACTATTTAAGAACACCTTTAAAGCTACGCCAACTTTGGAGAATGCCCAAAGCTGGAAATTACTAAAAGAGAGTATAGAAGACCCTAATGCTGCCAATGCCTTATTTAGGAAAGCCGATGCCGTAGAAGCATTAACTAAAGCAAGGCTTAACCCCAATATTAAAAAAATGGGCATTACCGATAAAGCACTAGCGGAGATAAGAGGATTTAAAGGAGCATCTTTTGAAGATGTGATAAAGCAATTAGACGAGTTTGCTACCCATATAAACCCAGCCCAAGTAGAGGGATTATCTAAATTAGTATCCGATTTAGGCAAAGGAGGCAGTTGGTCTCAAGGAGCAGAATGGACGCTACGCTATATCAGTAAGAATTCTACCCATTTCAACGGTAGAAAGATTATGTTTGAAGTTACAGAAAAGTGGGGCGATATGGAAAATAAAATGATACGGATTGCCGATGTGGTGGATAAAACAAATCCTAAAAAAATAATTTATTACGAACTTAAATCTGTGATAGATGTACCTCCGGGTAAGTTTGCCGAGCAATTTATAAAAGACCTTAGCCGTGGAGATGTAACCAGCTTAGACCAACTCAAATGGATATTTGATGGGAAGAAACTAAATAACTTACCTCAAAAAGATTTTGTTAAGACTCTTGAGTCTTCAAAAGATAATTTATTTAACGGTAAGGCTAGAAAGTTATTTGAAGAAGAATTAGGGGAAACATTTCTTGATGCTGATGACTTAATCCAAGCCTTATACAAAAATGAAAGTTGGTTTAAGAAAATATTTCAAAAGATAAATTAGATAAATTATGAAATTATTAGGATTAATAAAAGATATAGAAAAAAACTCCGTTTTTTTAGATTATGTTTTGTGTAAATCAAATAAAAATAAGCTCTATTTATTAGATAAAGAAAAATCTTTTGTATTAAATAATGTTTACGATTATGATATTTTTAATGAAACTATCTTTTATCAAGAAAATAATTTAGAATCTCTTTATTTGTTAAATTTATATACTGAAAATGAAATTACTATTAATGGAGTATTTTCTTTAAGAGGTGCTTTTCATATAAATGAAGATAATATTTATATACTAGGAAAAGAAAACACATTAAAAGTAATTTATATTTTTGATACAAAAACTCACTTATTAAAATCTGTTGTTAATACTGATTATTTTCCTAAACTCTCTATCAAAGATTTGTGTTTTTGTGTAAAAAAAAATACAATTTATTGTTTTGACTCTTTATTAAATGAAAACATATGGTCTTACACTTGTCCAGAGGGCAGGAAGATAGAAGGGAATTTATACGCTTATCAAGAAGTATTAGCATTTATAGAAGGAGATGAAGAGGGCGAAACCACATTAGTTGGTTTAGATATCCATTCAGGAGAAATATTATACAAAGAGGTGGTAGGGTTAATTCACTATCAGCAGCAAGGCAATAAACTCTATGGCTTTGCCTCAACTACTTTTGGCGATAATACATACTCAGAAATAGATATTTTAAAAGGAGAAGTTTATGAAAAAAGTTTTCCAAATTATAAGAGGGATACCGTTAGCCACTTAGCCACCATAAAAGAAGATTATTTATACTATTCCATTTATAAAGATGGAGGTATAGGTATTATAGATACTAAGAAAAAAGAAATAATAAAAGAGGAATTTCTAGATATAGAAGATGGCGTACAGATAGAGGCTCCAGTGGTTACAGAAGACAAAATTTATATATTAGACAGCGAGCAAGTATTGCATATTTACCAGAGGGAGATGTAACCAGCTTAGACCAACTCAAATGGATATTTGATGGGAAGAAAGCCCCAGCAGATTTTAAAGAAAAGATGCTAAAAGCGATAGAGGATTTGGATATTAAAGATAAGAAAATAGCAGAGAGAATTATTGGAGAGAGAAATATTCCAAAACTAAAGTCTAAATTGAAAGAAAATTTTGAGAAAATTTTTGAAGTAGTAAATTAAATTATTATGAAAGTAATAAAAAAAATAAAAAGCGTAGATAAAATATTCTTACTAGATAATTTATTCTTTTATTTATGTAATAAAAATCAATTTTGTACTTATGATGAGGGAGAGGTACAATTGTGTAATATAAATGATTTTTATATTTATAATACCAAGCACTTTATTTTAAAAGAGGACGAATCTTCTTTGTTTGCTTATAATATGGAAGATAGGAAATTTGAAAAAATATTAGAATTAGATGAGGAGGTAATTTTTTTTGAACCGATTAATAAGGAAACTGTTATTGCTTGCATAAATAGAGAAAATAAAGAGTATATTGCTAAATATGAAAAAGGATATAAACGTTGGGAGATAGCAGGACAGCCTTGTTACTATAATTTATTGCATGATAAGATAATTTTTTTAAGAGATGATTATGATACAAAAAAAATCACTAAACTAAATGTACAAACAGGCAAATCCCTATGGTCTTACACTTGTCCAGAGGGCAGGAAGATAGAAGGGAATTTATACGCTTATCAAGAGGTTTTAGCATTTATAGAAATAGATGATAACGTTCAAACTACATTAGTTGGTTTAGATATCCATTCAGGAGAAATATTATATAAAGAGGTGGTAGGGTTAATCCACTATCAGCAGCAAGGCAATAAACTCTATGGCTTTGCCTCAACTACTTTTGGCGATAATACATATTCAGAAATAGATATTTTAAAAGGAGAAGTTTATGAAAAAAGTTTTCCAAATTATAAGAGGAATACCGTTAGCCACTTAGCCACCATAAAAGAAGATTATTTATACTATTCCATTTATAAAGATGGAGGCATAGGTATTATAGATACTAAGAAAAAAGAAATAATAAAAGAGGAATTTTTAGATATAGAAGATGGCATACAGATAGAAGCCCCAGTAGTTACAGAAGATAAGATATATATATTAGACAGCGAGCAAGTATTGCATATTTACCAGAGGGAGACGTAACCAGCTTAGACCAACTCAAATGGATATTTGATGGGAAGAAGGCTCCAGCAGATTTTAAAGAAAAGAGGTCATGTATCAGATTTGTGGGTTTTAGTGTAAGGCACTGAATATTAGACATATTTAAAACTTTCAAACTATTAAAAATGAAAAATAAGGAGGTAGTAAACTATCATAACAAAGAAAATAATAAAAAATAGATAACTTAAAATATTGAGACACAATATAGATGTATTAAATTTGTGGGTATGATAATAGAGGTAGAAAATTATAGGCAAGAAAACTGTTTACAATGTTCCCAAAAGGGCATAAAGCATGGTAAGAGTAGCATAGGCACTCAGCGGTTATATTGTAAACTTTGTAAAAAAACATGGCAGATTTATTATGCATATAAAGCTTATAATCATAAAATTAACTCCCTCATTATATTGCTAACAAAAGAGGGTTGTGGTATTAGGAGTATTGCAAGGTTGCTTAGTATCTCTACAACAACATTATTATCAAGAATTAAAAGCATTGCCCAATCATTAAAATTTCCTACATTGCCATTGCATAAAATCTATCAAATAGATGAACTTTGTACCTTTGTTAAAAATAAACAAAATAGAGTTTGGATTATTTGTGCATTAGAAGAGGGCAGTAAGAAGATAGTAAGATTTTTTGTAGGCAACAGAACCAATAAAACTATAAAAAGAGTTATAGATGATGTTTTGGTTTCGTCTCCAACTTTAATAAGAACAGATAAATTAAAAAATTATCAATTTTTAATTCCAAAAGAAATACATAACACAGCTTGTAAAGGAATACAAAATATAGAAAGAATGAATCTGAGTTTGAGAACTCATTTAAAAAGGCTAAACAGAAAAACTATAGCATACAGTAGAGATATTACTTTATTGTATGCCATTGTTAAAATATATTTATTAAAATAGCAAAAATAAAAGCGTATGCTAAAAAAATACTTTATTCTAATTTTGGTAGTTGTAGGAGGTATTGTTTTTTCTCAAGAATTAGAGAAAACAGTAACTCCGCATATCCGTTTAAAAGTAGATAGTAAAAAAGATCAGATTTCTCTTCGCTGGGCAGTAGACGAGCCATTGTCTTGGCAAAGAGCTAATAAAACAGGATTTCGCCTCAAAAGATATACCTTGATGCGTAACGGAAAACTTCTTGCAAGCCCAGAAGAAAAAGATTTAGGAATATTTTTGCCAGCTTCTGAAAAAGAATGGCAAAAAGTGATAGAAAAAAATGATAATGCTGCTATTGTTGCCCAGTCACTCTTTGGTGAAAGTTTTGAAGTGGAAATGGGTGAGAAAGGAAAATTACAAGGAATAGTTAATAAATCTCAAGAGACAGAACAACGATTTGCCTATGCCTTAATAGCCGCAGATTTAGATTTTGAAGTGGCAAAATTAGCAGGTTGGGGTTATACGGATAAAGAAGTAAAAGCAGATGAACGCTATCTATATACAGTAACCATTAACCAGAATACAACTACAACAGGAAAACCACTAATCGTGGAAAAGGGAGATGCACTAGCCTCTGTTTCAGATAATATAGAACTGCCAAAGCCCTTAGATTTCATAGGTGTTTTTAAAGATAAAACGGTTACTCTATCTTGGGAATACTCACAACTAAGAGATACATATACCTCGTATTATGTGGAAAAATCAGAAAATGGAGGAACCTTCCAACCCTTGGGGGACTTACCAGTAATGAATATGAATGATGCCGATGGCAGAACTGCTCGAGGTATGACCTATGTAGATTCATTGGCTCAAAACAATAAGATATTTAGTTATCGAATTAGGGGAAAAACTATTTTTGGAGATTATGGTCCTTACTCTGATGTTGTTTCGGGAGAAGGAATGAAAAGCTTGGAAGCAAGTCCTATGATTTCGAATTTTGAAATAAGTGGAGAGGAAGATATTACGATTACTTGGGAGTATCCAAAAGAAAATGAAAAAGATATTACTTCGTTTGAGCTTCTCCACTCTGAAACCGACTTACAGAATACTTATAAAGTTGTTAAAGATAAAATTCCTGTGCAGACTAGAACCCTAGTTACCAAAAGTATAGCACCATCTAATTATTATAAAATCCAAGCTATTGGCAAAGCGGGAGATAAAAGAGAGTCTTTTTCTATGTTAATACAACCTAACGACTCTACCCCACCAGAGTCTCCTATAGGATTTAAAGGCAAAATAGATTCTCTAGGTGTGGTACATCTAGAATGGAAAGCCAATACAGAAAAAGATTTAGAAGGCTATCACATTTTTAGAGGAGTACAAAAAGGCGAAGAAATGGTAAGGATAACGCCTCAAGCAATTGCTCAAAATCTATATAAAGACAAGGTGGAATTAGAAAATCTTAATTCAAAAGTTTATTATTATATAACAGCCACCGATAAGAGGAAAAATCAGTCTGAACCTTCAGTAGTTTTAGAGCTTGAAAAACCAGATAAGGTAAGACCTCAAGCTCCTGTTTTTTCAGGATATAAACTAGAAGAAGATGGAAAGATAACCGTAGAATGGTTAAAGAGTTATAGTGAAGATGTAGAGATACACCAGCTTTATCGTCAAGAAAAAGAGACTGTAGATAAAAACTGGAAACTAATTTATGAAACTAAAAATATACAGCCTAACTATACTTATACAGATAAGGAAGTAGAAGCTGATAAAAGTTATATCTATTACCTATTAGCAATAGATAAAAGCAAATTAAAATCGGATAAATCACAAGAAATTACACTAAGAAGTAGTAGTTTTGAACCTAAATCTATTCTAAACAATCTTTCAGGTTCTGTTAATAGAAATAAAAAACAAATAGAGCTTCTTTGGAAAGTACGAGATGAAAATATTGGTGAAATATTGGTTTATAGACAAAAAGGAACAGAAAAACCTACTTTATTTGGGACATTACAAGGAACCACTAATTTTTTGGAAGACCAATCAGTTCAAGTAGGAAATAGCTACACTTACCTATTGAAACCTATGTTAAAAAATAACCAAGTGGCAAAAACTGAAAAAATCACAATAGAATATTAAAATGAAAAAGATATTATTTTTATTGCTCATTATAACCAACGCCTTTCTTTGGGGACAAGGAGGACAGGCGGAATACAAGATTGAGCTATATGGTCTTAATTACAGTGTAAATGAAGGGGTAAAGAACTCTACAACCTCACACGTGCTCATAGAGGTGGTGTATAGCGATAACTCAAAAGAGACGCTCTATTATAGAGACATCGACAGAAAAGGCGATAATGAAAACAACTGGGGAATGAATCCTCCGAGAATCTCTTCGAAATTGCCAATTTCTATTCATACAGAAGGATTCGTAAACTTTAGAACAGGAACAGATGCGGAGTATGACCAGTATGATGCCATCAATATTTGTAATGAGACCAATTATAATGTGGACACCCACACTCCAAGAATGTCTTGGATATCTTTTAAAATGAAGGCAATGCCGATTCATACCTTGGTTTCCCTAACAGATGCAGGAACTCCAAATACTTTTTTACCGAGCGACGACAAGGTAAATCTTTATGCTAAACAAGGTTTTGCTACCAATCTTTATCATTATCAGTATAGTTTAGATAATGTAACTTGGATAGATATTGATCCTGCTCTATCTACCTTAAATAAATTGAGCATTTCAGCGAAAGACCTTTTCGGGGCTAATTATTCCCAATATGTAGGACGAAATATTTATTTCCGTGTTGCTTCATGCTTGTCTAACGGGGTGTATCAGTCAGCATCTTCTCCTGTAGTTTTGACTATTACCCAATCAGCACCACACCTGCCTACAAGTTCCGTGACGCCTACCAAGTGTTTTGACACCACTGATGGAACGGCGACCCTTAATTTCGATAGGACATTACTTGTGGGAGAGACCTTAAAAATTTCATTAGTTAATACTGTAACAGGTGCGGCGGTTCTTAATCAGGATGTAACTACCAATTTACAAACCAGTACCTCTTACACCTTACAAAACCTTCCACCTGGAGTTTATAAACTGGATTTATTGGGAACCTATAAAGGAGAGCCCATTTATACTGATGCTTCGACCCATACGGTTAGTTTTGAAATTACAAAGCCTACGCCTGTCATCTTTGATTCACCCTCTAAAACAGATGTTTTTTGTTTTCAAGGGAATGACGGTATAATTAACCTCACGGCAAGTGGTGGACAAAATCAATTTCAATATTCTGTAACAAAAGACGGACAGTCATTTTTAGATTGGACAAATTTTGATAATGGGAATAATGCTTCTATTCAAGGGTTAAGTGCAGGTACTTATAAAATAAAAGTAAGAGATACCAATTTGTGTATTGCAAAAGAACCTAATAATAGTAGCGTAGAAAAAGAAATTACTGTTACCATTACTCAGCCTTCTGCTCCTATTTCCTTGCCAAATGCAGATATTGAAGTGGTACAGCCTACAGGATACAGTTTAAGTAATGGATATATTTCGGTAAGAGTAACGGGAGGAACGCCTAATGCTGATGGAAGCTATAATTTTGAATGGAGAAAAGATACACCAACTGGTACTATTATTTCTACAGGAATTATTACTGATAATATTAATAATCCTTACACCATAAAATTAGCAAATCTTACAGCTGGAAAATATTACTTAACTGTAAAAGATAAAAATTATACTAGTGCCACTTCGGAATTAAGAAATTGTGGAATTATTTCCCAAGAATTTATTGTTACACAGCCAGATCCTTTGGTCGCTACAATAGAAGTAGAAAAACCAATTTCTTGTAACATTGCTAATAATTATCCATCTAAATTAGATTTAGATAATAACGGCATACCTGATGAAGCTGAAGATGGGAACTTAAAAGCTGTTGTTACAGGAGGTGTAGGAGCATATTCTTATCAGTGGCAAATATTTACTGGAGGTATCTTTCAAAACATACCAGGAGAAACACAACCTATTTTAAATAATCGTTCAGCAGGAATTTATAAAGTTTTGGTACATGATGTGAATAATAACATGACGGATGCAGAGCACACCTTTGTATATCCTCCACAATTAGCTATATCCTTATCGGCTAACACTATTTCGTGTTACAATCAAAGCTCAGGAATGGTCTCTGTAAATACCACAGGAGGCACAGGAAACTACTCTTATGAATGGAGTACTGGTGATACAAATGCTACCGTAACAGGGCTAACGGGAGGAAATTATTTTGTTCTTGTATCAGACTCTAAAAACTGTAAAATTAAAGGAAATGTACAAGTAGAACAACCAGATCAAATTATCATTACCGATATTTCTGTTAAAAATCCTGTTTGTTTTGGGGCAAGCAATGGAGAAATAAAAACTGTTATTTCTGGAGGAAAGGCACCTTATACTATTTTGTGGTCTAATGGAGTAACAGGTACAGAAAATACGGGTATTTCTGCAGGAGATTACACTGTTACTGTTACGGATGTTAACGGATGTAGTTCAACAAAACAATATACCTTGGTAGATCCTGCGCAAAGAAGGGTAGATTTAGGAGCGGATGTAACCTTATGTTTAGGAGATACTAAAACATATAATGTGAAAATTGACGATGATGGAGCCACCTATGAATGGAAAGATCAGAACGGAAATGTGATAGGAACATCATCGGAGATTACTTTATCAACTGTAGGAACATATACTGTGTTGATAACAGATTCTAAAGGATGTATAGCGACAGATTCGGTAACAATTAAAAACTCATTAGAAGTTTTAGACCCTCAGTTTATGTTGGCTACTCATGCCTATTCAGAAGCTACGGTTGTATTAGTTAATACCTCTCCTACTAAACCACAAGCTGTGGAATGGATAATTCCAAATAACAATAATATACAGGTAATTAACAAAACAAATGACTATTTAGAACTAAAGTTTCTTACTACAGGCTCTTATGAAATAGGATTAAAAGGTATCCAAGGAGATTGTGTAAAGACTTTTTATAAAAATGTTGTAGTAGAAGAAAATAACTCTGGAGTTAATTTAACTTCAGCTAAAGCTACAAATATAACAGAATTCAATATTCTTCCAAATCCTAATAATGGTATATTTCAAGTTCTAGTAGGACTAGGTAAGGAAGAATCTATTAAAATAAGAATTTTGGATATGGTTTCTCATGAGGTATTTCCTTCTATAACACAACCTCAAGCGACTTATTTTGTAGTTCCATTTAGTGCTTCAATACCAGCGGGAATGTATTTAGTAATTTTAGAGACTGGTGATGAAGTAATGGTAAAAAGAATGATTGTGAAATAATAAAATTTATGAAAAATACATATAAAATATATTGCCTTTTGTTTTTCCTTGCTATTTTTGTTTTTGGATTACAATCTTGTGCAAGAGAAGAAGGTATCCCCGTAACGGCAGATTTTACAATAAAAGTGGTTGATGAAGACTATTCTGTTCCTGTAAAGGTAGAAATAGTCAATAAGTCAAAAGGAGCAGAAACCTATGAATGGGAGTTTGAAGGAGCTACGGTTACCAGTTCTACAGAAAAATCTCCGAAACCTATAGTTTATACAGAAGCTGGGACATATAAAATAAAATTAACAGCATCTAATAAAGATGGCAATAAGGATGAGAAAGAAATAGAGATAAAGGTAGATGCAGCAATGAAAGTTGATTTTGATTGGCTCATGCAAGGTAGCGATATCTCTCCAGTAACATTACAAATGATAGATAAATCGGAGGGAGCTACTCAATATTTATGGGAGTTTGAAGGAGGATTACCCTCAACCTCCAATGCCCCAAAACCTAGTGTAACTTTTACTTCAGAAGGAGAACATACTATTAAACTAACTATTTCCAACGGAAAAGAAACCTATTCTACGCAAAAGAAGGTAGCGGTAAAACCTGCCATGACTATTGATTTTAATTGGAGTGTAGAATCTATTGATAGTGATTATGAGGCACCAGTACTATTGCATCTTAATAATCTGTCAACCAATGCAACTTCCTATGAATGGAGTATTGTAGGAGCTACTCCATCTTTATCTACTGAAATAAATCCTAGTATTAATTTTACTAATGCTGGTACTTATACTATTATCTTGAAAGCTATAAATGATAAAGAAACAAAAGTTATAGAAAAACAGATTATAATACATCCTAACACCAACTTGTTGTCTTTTAGTGATGTAAAATTGGGTATTAATAGTGCTCATACTACTATTGGATGTTTTTTCTCTTCATACTTAGGTAAAGTAATTAAACAGGGAGAAATCAATTCTATTGATGGTTCCAAAGTAGACTTCGGATTTTTTGGATTAAACTCTACATTTTCTTACAATCAATTTATATCACCAGATGAAGTTCAAAATACCGTATTTTCCTCTATTCCAAACGCAATACATACGAAGGTAATTAATTCTCAAGAATTAGTAGGAATACAATTAACTAACGCTGGCTTTAATTCTATTAATTCAGGGAGTGATTTTAACTCAATTAATATTAATGAAACCAACGCGGGAAAATCACCATTTAATAATACAAATGTACCTAGGATAGTTTTATTTAAAACAAATGATGGTAGAAAAGGAGCTATAAGAATAAAAAGTTTTACAGCGAATGGTACAAGCTCATATATAATAGTTGATATTAAAGTTCAAAAACAGCCTTAGTTTATGAAAATGTCATATTTAAGTAAGTTATTAATCTTGTTTTTAGTATTATTTTTTGTAACAAGCTACTCCCAAGAAGTTGATTTAGAAAATATCGGAAAAAGAACAAGAGAGGAACTCAAAAAGAATCCATTTAAAATTAGTGGTGGTATTTCTGCTAATTCTGTATTTTACAATTCAAATGTATATAGTGGTAGAGAACCATTCACTTATTTTCTAAATGGAAATCTCAATCTTGGGTTGTACAGGTGGACTATGCCTATTTCATATAGTTTTACCAATCAAGGCAGCAATTTGGGCTATCAAGTCCCTTTTAAATTTAATAGATTAAGTATTGCTCCAAAATATAAATGGATTAAAGCTTATATCGGAGATGCTAACATGACTTTTTCTCCATATACCTATAACGGATTATTGTTTACTGGTGCGGGATTAGAATTAACTCCAAAGACACCACTAAAGGTAGCTCTAATGGCAGGAAGATTAAATAAAGCAGTAGAAGATGATGGAAATTCTAATACCATACCTGCATACAAAAGAATGGGATATGGAGCTAATCTCAGATGGGAAAAAGATAAGTATAAATTAGGAGTAATAGGTTTTTATGCTAAAGACGAGCTTAATTCATTAAAAAATACTTTAGATTCAAAAAATATTTTTCCTCAAGAAAATTTGGTATTATCAGTATCGGGAGCCTTTAAACTAAGAAATAATCTTGAAGTATATGGAGAATATGCTAATACAGCTATAATAAATGACTTGAGAGCAAGTTCTAATGATGTTATTAGAAAAGGGTTCGCTTCAAGATTGATTTCAGCAAACTCTTCTATGGAAAGTTATTCAGCATATAACACTGGTGTTAATCTGAATCTAAAAAAAGGAATGATAGGTGTGAGGTATGAAAGGATAGATCCTGACTATAGAACACTTGGAGCATATTACTTTAATAATGACCTTGAAAATATTACTTTTAATTCTTCGTTTGCACTATTAAAAGACAGATTATCTCTTTCTACTAATATAGGACGACAAAGGGATAATTTGGATAGTAGAAAGGCTAAGCAGACAAGTCGTTGGGTAGGAGCGTTTAATGCTAGCTTAAAAGCATCAGAAAAACTAATGATTACAGTGAGCTATTCTAATTTTACTATGTTTACTAGTAAGCAATTGAATCAGTTTAATACAATCAATAATAATCCTCTGATTATTCAACAACCGAAAGATTCCATCGATTATAAACAAATATCTCAAAATACTAATATCAATGTAAATTATATTTTGTCAAGTAGTAAAGAAAAAGTTCAAAATATTAATTTTAATTATTCATTAAATGATATGGTTAACAGAGAGAATGGTATAGTTAGAAAAGGAGGATTGTCAAGGTTTCATAATACTAATCTAAACTATAACCTAAGCTTTCCCGAAAAAAAACTAAGTGTAGCAACCTCTTTTAACTTTACTCATACTTATGCTACTTCTCAAATTTCTACGATTTGGGGACCTGGAGTCACTCTTACTAAATCATTTTTAAAAGAAGAAAAATTGAAAACTAGCTTTGGAGCATCATACAACCATTCTGGAAGTGCCACGGCAAATATCAATGTGACTAATATACGTTTAGAAGCAAATTATATCCCATGGAAACAGCATAACTTTAATTTCAATTTTATTCAAATGTTTAGAAATACAGATCAAAAAATTGAACACCCTAATCTTAACGAAACAACTTGTACAGTAGGTTATAACTATAATTTTTAGATATATATATCAGAATTTTATAAAAAATGTGCTCGTAAAATAGGAGCCCCCTTTTGATGGTTATCTAGTGTTTTGTGAAGGATGATATGATGTTTGTATTTAATATTCACTATTTGAACAAAAAGTTATAAATCAAATAAATATGTTTATAAAGTAAAAAAATAATGAAGTGTTTTTGTAGCGATATTGGCGCAACGAAAACAGTGGAAATTTTATAGTTCAATAGAAATACTATCAATCGATATTTTAGGCTTTTTCGGAGGTAATTTTTGAAAAATAATAAGAATATTTAAGTTTTTTTTGGAGAAGTTGAGTTAGATGAGGCTCATTTTAGAGTGAGGCGATTACGAATGATTAATATGCCACAAAAGCGAGGAAGAGGAACTTGGGAACAACCTGTTTTTGGAGTTTTTGAAAGAAAAGGCAGAGTTTAAGTTTATACCGAACTGATTCTAAATGCAAAAAGAGAACCCTTAAGAAAAATTATTCGAGGAAAGGTTTCACTGGAAAGTATTTTGTTTACATATGGATGGAGAAAAGAGCCAAAAGAAATGGGAAAAGAATTATGGAAACTACTAAAAAATATGGATAACTTTTGGTCAATACAGGGCTAAAACCTTGGTGATTATTTGCCTTGTATGCCAGCTCTAATACAATGGAAGGATTCTTCGCTTTGAGATAGAAGGCAAAAAAGGATTATTGGATAGTTCTAGTTCTTGTTCCGTTGTCGGTACAATATCCGTCTCCAAATCAGCCCAAAATTTTGTAGAAAATTAAGTTATTTTTGAATGTCCAATCAGAGGAAATAAGAGGAAGAAATCTATATGTTAACCCTGATAAGTATCTATCTCAAATTTTTCGAACATCTAAGTTTACTCTAGTATTAAAAAGTCTTATCAATGGTTATGATTGGTTTTATAATTCATATGAAAAAGCTCTAATGTCTATACATTTCAATAAACATACAGCTGAGAAAATAGAGAATATAATAGAACGGGTAATAAAAGAAGAACTACCTAAGATGAAAGATGAATTGACGGAACAATACAGAAAAGATAAAGAAAATAGAGCTAAGCCAAATGAAAATTTAAACTTCGTTCAAGAACGAGCTGGAGAAAATAAAACATTTTTCAAATTAGTTCAAGCAGAAAAAATAGAGATAGTGAATACATTTAAAAGATAATTATCATTTATTTCGTATATTTGTATATCAAAAGATAAATAGTATGGAATATCCTATCAGTTTAGACACAGCACTTTCCATTGTAGGAGAATTGAAAGTAAATGCTATAAAAGAAAAAAAGGTAGCAACCGATTCCGAAGAAATAAAATATCTTGATAGCAAGATTAGTATGTATCTAAATGAAGAAAGAATTTTGTACGGAATAGATGAATTATTAAAATTATCAATAATAGATAAAATAATAAATTATTATAGTCCTCTAGTTAAAAAAATCAATGGGGGAGCATAGTATTAAAGATGTTTATAGTTTTGAAAAACAGGAACTTTTAAAAAACTTAGAGCCACAGGATAAACCTTTGGCTTTTATTTTGGGAGGACAACCTGCATCGGGTAAAAGTAATTTAGCCAATACGATAATTCGGCAAAACCCCGATAAAAGATTTTTATTTGTCAATGGAGATATTTATAGAAGTTTTCACCCACACGCAAAGGACTTGATAAAAGACCCTCGTACTTATTCCGAGAAAACACAAATTTTCTCTAATTTTTTCACAGAAGAGCTAATAAAAGAAGCGGTAAAGAATAGGTATAACATCATCGTAGAAGGAACAATGAGAAATCCAAAAGTTCCTCTGGATACTGCTAAAATGTTCAAAGAAAACGGTTTCTATGTAGAAGCATTGGCTATTTCTGCACCTGCTATTTTTACTGAAATAGGCTTATATACAAGATATCAAGAAGAAATTAATTTTCAAGGAGTAGGAAGATTGGCTGACATAAAATCTCATCACTCTGCAGTAGATGGTGTGTTAAATTCTTTAGATGCACTATACAATAAAAAAGTGGTAGATAAAATTCAAATATATTCATACCAAGGCAAAAGTCACATTATTACTTTTGAGCAAAAAAATGAGCAATGGAACTTTGATGTTCTGCCTTCTGAAGAAATGATTTATTCTCGAGATAAACAATTAAAAGACAAAGAAATGATTGAGAGAATTATCCTGAGAGGAGAGAAGATGTTGGAAAGTATGAATGGTGAAATAAAAAATAATCTCATTGATTTACTTAACGAATTAGAAAAACACTTGATAAATTTAGAACAAAATTACCCAAGAGGCTTCAAGAGATAAAAAAATACTCTGCAATAGCGTTTAATATTTTAATGGCAAAAAATAGAATCTCTAAATTAGCTAAGCAAAATGAGAATTTAAACTTCGTTCAAGAACGGGCTGAAGAAAATAAAACATTCTTTAAACGTGTATTTACAGAAGAAAAAATCTTTCAAAAGTTTTAAAGTACAAGTAGAAAATATATTCTTACTTTTGAGTTATGGAAAAGGTGATAGAGTGATATAAAGAACTGAGAATAGAATACAATAGTAGTATTGTAGAAGCTTTTAATCCTCAAGATTTTGAGAATTATATAGGTGATATCTTTATAACTCACAGTTGTAGAATCGAGGGAAATTCTTTTTCTGCAAATGACACTAGAGCATTTCGAGAACAAGGCATAGGTTTGAAATTAAATAATAAATCAATTCTGGAGGCTTTTGAAATTCTAGACCATTTCAATGCTAACAAATATGCAATGAGTAATTTAGATCAGCCATTAACTGAGTATTTTGTAAAAAAACTACACTATTATCTTACCGAAAATACAATCAACTTTACAAAAGGAACTCCGCTTGGAGAATACACAAAGTTTGATATGGCAGTGAGTGAAACTATGTTTGGAGACCATAAGAGAAATATAGCTCAAATGTCTAAATTATTGGAATCAACCTAGAGAACTTTGGATGAAAATAAAGTACACCCTGTAGTTCTAAGTGCAATGTTTCATAAGTTTTTTATTTACCTTCATCCTTTTCACGATGGGAATGGTCGTTTAGGTAGAATTTTATCTAACTTTATTTTAGCTAAAAAAGGGCACCCTCTTATTATTATTACCGATGACAAAAAGGAAAAGTATGTAGAAGCCTTGATAGCTTCACATAAGCATAAAGACACCTCTCCTATTATAAGTTTCTTTTTTAATACAATGATGGAACGAATGAAAAATGAAATTACAGGAAAAAAAACTTAGCCCAGAATTTTCTTATGAGGTTTAAAGAAGAAGAACCTAAAGGTAAACTGTACTAGCCACTACTTAACCTGACAGTTAGATGTTACAAGTAACTGTCAAGTCAAGTTTTGACTAATTCAAATTATATACACTCCAAAAATCACCTCGCTTCGTATCCATCCTTAAATTTCAAGAATTTTTCAGCATCTTTCGGGTTTTTCTTCATCCACTTGTTAATAAGTTCGGTATTATATTGAAGTTGCTCAACATCTTTTTGATTATAAATTTCTTTCTTGTCATTCTTAATTTCTTGGAGTAATTCCGTCCTGATTTCCATTTTAGTTTGGATGCTCGTATCATACCATTGTTTTGAAAAATAAAAACACAGAAACACTAACAATACAGATAACGCGAATATTGATAATGTAAATAACATCAGCTTTTTACCATAGTTCTTATTTTTATTAGTCTTCTTCAGTTCTTTGTAAAGTTCATCTATTTTCGTAAAGGATTGTCTGGACAAATGAGTTTCGATACTTCCAGGCATTGTTTCTATGAGTTGTCTGAAATGCTCAAAAAAATTGTCTTTTATTACTTCCAATAATTTGATATTATCGTTGGCTACTCTTATAGTGTATTCTAATTTGTCAACAGTATTGTTGAGAGCATCAATCTTTCTATTTAGTCTTATTCCCATTTCTACATTTTCTTCATTTGATTGAATAACTTTTTTCAATAACTCTAAGCCATCGTCTAGGTTTGGACTTGAGGTTTGTTCATTGTTTGTATTTTGCATTATTTTTAATTTACAATGATGGGGCTTTATTTTCTTCTCTTTTTCTTTTTAAACCAATCCTCTTCTGGAGATATAATCGTTGGAGAAAGAAATTCTTTAACCGTATCTTCGACTGTTTGAAATACCGATTTTTCAGATTTCCAACTCGCCTTTGTGGTTTGATTTAGATTTGTTTTTACATTGTAATAACTTTCTAAATTTCGATTAAGAATTTCCTTGATATTTTTAATTTTAAGATCATTTGTTATCTCTGAAAGTTTATATCCTGCTGGATACTCTTTTGGGGTTTCGGTATTAATATCGGAATGTTTTACAATACGCATTCCTGATACTCCCACTTTCTTATTTTCTGATAAATTGACTCTATAGGCTTTCTGATTCATTAGTTCTTTCAATTCATTAAAAGATTTTGCAGTTTTTAAAACCTCTCTCAAATCTTTTAGCATTTGAGCTTTCTTTTCCTTTCCAATTTCCACATCGGTTTTCAATTTCATTTCTTTACAAACTTCCCTTACTGCTTTTCCAAAGCGTTCACCGATTTTGTGAGCTTCAATAGTATTAATACCACTTGTGTTGATACGATTTACGACAAAATGGATATGTTTATGCTTCGTAGAGTTATGAATATCTAATCTTATCTGATTATCATCTGTAACTCCCACTTTCTTTAAGGCATTTAAAGTAAGTTCAATGAGTTTTTTATTGGATATTTCGTTGTCTTTGGTTCTTTCGGGAGAGATATAACCCGTCAATGCCCAATTCTTAATTTTAAAATGTCTTTCAGAAATAGCTCTCATTTCTTGGAATTGAAGTTCTGGATTGTCAGACAATAGGTTGTGGGAATACACCATTTCTGCAGTGCCTTTATCATTTCCATTATACTCAATAGCAATTTTACTAATCCTTCTTGTGGTTGCTGAGTTGTTCATTTTCAATAATTTTCCGATAAAGACATTCTCTGATTAATTGAGTAACCGTTTGAATTTCATTCAGAATTTTTTTCTTATTTTCAAACTCATTCCACTCTCTGTTTCTAAGTAAATTGGAGATTCTAATAAAGTGATTGCCATATTGGAGTAAGACTTCATCAGTTTTAAACTCATTGATTTTAAGTTCTTGTTCAGTTAAAACTAATCTTGCGTATTTGGAAAGTTTGAGATTAAGTTTTTCTGCTTTTACTTTAATTCTAAGATATTCTTTCTCGGTTACTTTTGTAGAAATAATCTTTGAAAAAAGAGCTGATTTCTTCTTTGCCAATCCACCTTTTCTTCCAATGCTCTGGAAATGTTTTTTTCTTTTTTCTAGAGCAATAATCTTCTCTTTCTCTTCTTTGGCTTTAACAATAAATTGGGTTAAAAAGTCTTGTTTCATCTGATGTCATTTTAGATTGTTTTTTTTATGTTTATTAAATTTCAGTTTGGTTTGTTTAATTTTTTTGGTGATATTCAATCGTGATTTGAATTTTGATTTTATATTTTTTAAACTCCTATTCTTATATTCTGTTTCGACGATAGGAGAAACCAAAAAGTGGAAAGTTACCATTTGAGTATGCTTATGGTAAACTTTGCGTACTTTTTGCACTAAAACTAAGCATAAAATTTCCAGTCACATTTTACAAGTCCTTTTCCCTTTAATACAAAATCTGTATTTCTTGTTTTTTCGAAATGAGATAGTCATTCAAATCTTTAAAATATTTGTAATGTTTTCTTTGGTCGATAACATTTAAATGGAGTGTGTTTAATTTTTCTACGAGCAAATCTCCCGCTTTATCTACAACTCAATTCTTTGATAATTTTCCAGTAAATGTTCAATTTTAACTACCATTGAAACGGAATTTAAAATGATATAATCGGAGGTTTCTGATGAGAAATTTTGGACATCTTTTTTGAGAGTGAGATAGGACAAATAATCGCTGAAGCCTTCAAAGATTTTTAGAATTTCAGAGTCGTTTTTTATGGTGGTAATATCTTTTTTACCCAAGGCTATCTTCAGATATTTGTTCCTAATTTCGCAACCTCCAGAATCGTTTTTGAATGCAATTGCAAAGTAAGTTTTATCTTCAATTTGATAATGAACTTCTTTTAGTTCTGATTTTTGATTTTCCAGATTTCTTTCTTTCGAATACTCTAAAAGTGCTGGATGCGAAATGTCCTTTATTTCTATAATTTGATAAGTTTTGCTTTACTGTTTACCGTTGATTAAATCTTCTTTTTGTTTTTGAAAAGAAAAAGCAAATCGCTTGAGAGATTCAAGGGCATCAGAAACACTGCATTGTTTGAGATCTTGAATAATGGACACGACATCGTATTGTTTTCCTGTACCGAAATCAAAAGCAATATTCTTTACATAATTAACCAAAAGGCTTGGCGTTCGTTCTTGTTGGTTGATGGCATAATAATAAGCGGTTTTCGGATGTTCTTTGCTTGGGAAGAGAGAGAAACTCTCCAGTACTTCCTTTATACTGATATTTTCGTTCGCTTGTCTGTAATTCATTTTTTTTGTTTAGTTGTTGATTTAATTTTTGAAATGTTATTTTTTAGCTTACCTATCTACCTTCTTACCTAAAATTGATAAGCAGTTTCAGGATAGAATAATATTTAGGTAACTTGGTAAGCAGGTAAGCTATTTTTGCGTTTTTGAAAATTTTATATTTTCCGTTTGATTAAATAGCCATAAACTTGAAGTTTTGGATGTTTGATTCTTTCGTATTTTAATTTTGTGAGTGCTTTTCCCACTTTCATGTGATTGAGTTGTGTTCCTAAAGCGTGATTCATCGCAAATACAATATCGGAAGCTGTAAGAAAATCTGTTAGATTTTGGGATTTTTCAAAATGTTTGATAATCACTTCTTGTTCTGGGCTAATATTGAAATATCTTTCATTTCGAAGTTCATTTTCCAAAATATCATTCTGGCTAAACTCTTCTTTGAAATCCTCTCTTTTATAGGTGTTGTAGTATACTTGAGACCAAAATTTGTCAATATTTATAACTTTACTATAACCGAAATCAATATTTTTAATTTCAAAAACAATCCATCTTACACTTCCTGTTTCATCAGTTAGGAAATCACATTTATTGGTTGATCCTAAAAAAGAACAGATTCGGCGTTGAGTTTCTGCTTTTCGTGCATAAGGAAGCCTAACTTTAACATTGGTTGCTGAAAAAAGCGATTTTAGACTATTAATATCTGATTTAGATAATACCGCCAGTTCATCAGCGTTAATGATGAAATTTTTTGTGATAGCAATTTGTCCATCTTTAGTTTGTCAATTCTTTGATATAATCATTCCCGTCCCAATCTTCCAATTTTTCAAAATATTCCTTGATTGGATTGTAAGATTTAATAAAATCGCTTCTTATTAAAATTTCTAATTTCTGTGGTGTAATCTTAATACTCGCACGAGTTAGTTCAATAAGTAATGAATTAAGATTTAGTACGCTCCAATCATTGGATTCTTTAAGTTTAATTTCATAGTCTAACGAAATGGTATTAAACCTTAAATTATATTTATTATTGATGTATTCAAGCGTTTTGTCGAAAACAGTATTGGTTCCTTTTTCTATGTGATATAATTGGTTATTTTTCATTTTCATTATTTTTAAATAATTTCAAGGCTTTTTCTGTATCGATAACAATCGTTCTATTTCTCTGAGAAATAGCATCATCTATTACTCCACTTTTCTTTATTCTATTAGCTGTTGCAATTGAGCAATCGAAGAGATTTGCAATTCCTCGTATTCCATACACGAGTTTTGTTTCCTTAGTATTAACTGATGAATTTTTATTATTATTCACCTTGATTTCTTGTTTATTGAGAAACAAAAACTCTTCACCCGTCATCTGCCATATAGGCTTGTTTAATAATTCTTCTTTATTCATTTTTTTTGTTTTGTTGATGCAAAATTGTGGCAAAATTGAAATTCATAAAAATTCAAATAAAAAAAATCAACATAATTAATATGTTGATTTTTAAACGCTTGAGAAAATAATTTGTAAAAATGAAGTTCAGATAGATTCATAGAATCTATTTCATCATATTTTTACAGGTTTTTGATATTTAACAAGTATAATTTAGTTTAAAAGTACAGCCTGTCCTTTTAAGATTATATCATCTATTTCTTTATGTATTTCTGATTTATTATCATCAGATGGATTAATTTTCTTTTCATAATCTTTTATATCAAAATGGTGAATCATTATTTTTTTCCAATTTTCAGATGATTCTTTTTTTATAAAAGTTGCACCAATTTTATTTATGGAATATGCAATATATTTATCCGTGCCTTTATTCTTTTCAAGGCACATAATTTCTTTACCTGCCATTTGATTAGCAAAATCCAAGAAATTGATGTATTTTACCAACTCTAATTTTACAAAAATTTTATATAAATCATTTATTGCTTCTAAATTTATAAAAATTTCTCCTGTATAGTTTTCAAAAAATTTAAGCTCTAAAAGCTGTATTTCTAAATCCGTTAACCGTTCTATGATAGAGTTTACATTAAATTTCAATAGATAAAACAAGCTTTTTTCTTTATCTTTCCAATCATCATAGAATTCTTTACTTTTTATCTTCTCTTCTTTGTATTCCTGCTTAGCAAAGGAATGCTTATTTCTTAAATTTATCATTTCAAAAGATGAATCATCATATCTCATACACCATGATTCTAATCTCCCATTCAATTCAAGGTAATTGTTACTTTTTGGAAGTAATATATTTTTGTAATGGTAGTTGTAATTATGCTTTTGTAAACTACACATGCCATCAATAATTTCATAAATCTTTTTAGAGTCTAAATCATATCTTTCATCGGAAAGTGTAGTTTTAAGTCTATGTATTACTGCTAAATAATTTTTATAAATTAAATTTGGACGAATGTGCTCAAACAATTCGCTAAACTCCATACATTCTATTGAAAATGGGAAGTTTAAAAGTTCATCTATTAGCTCTTTTGTTAATTCCTTCTGTTCATTCTTTTTTAATTTTCCTTCAAGATTTAACAATAAATCAAAATGTTCTGTTAGTTTCATAAAATATTAAGTTTTTGCATTTGAATTTCGCGAGTTGTATCGACAACATCTATATAAGGCTTCATAGATTGGTAATCTGAATGCCCTGTCCATTTCATAATAACTTGTATAGGGATACCTTTTGAAATACATAAACAAATAAATGTTCTTCTTCCTATATGAGAAGAAAAATATTCATATTTGGGTTTAGATTCGTCATTTCGCTTATTACCAATAAAATAAGTATGATTAATTGGTACGTCAATTCCAGCTAGTTTTCCCAGCTCCTTTAAATATTCATTCATTTTTTGGTTTGAAATAACAGGTAATGCTTTATCTCCATCCAAATTTTCATATTTCTCTAAAATACTTTTTGAAATATCATTAAGCTCAATCACGATAGAATCAGATGTTTTTTTAGTAACAATATATAGTTTTCCATTTTTAACATCAGCTTTTTTAAGCTTTTCAACATCAGAATGTCTCAATCCCGTAAAGCAGGTAAATAATAAAACATCTCTTACTCTTTCTAAATATTTTTTTGTAGTGGGTATATTATATTTTCTAATAGCATTTATTTCTTCTTCAGACAGAAAGATAATGACTTTATTTGTCGTTTTTATTTTAGGTGAAAATTGCTGAAAGTAAAGATTATCACAGTAGCCGAATTTCACAGCAAATCTTAAAAACCACTTTATATTTTTCAAATATTTTTTTGTGGTAACATTATTTAGTTTCAATGTATTTGAAAAGTAAGAAAGTAGTTTGGGAAGTCCTTCTGAATTAAAATCTTCAAATGTTAAGTTTTCATTGAAAGATAAAAGGTGATTTTTTAATGCATTAAATTTCTTGTGAGTATCTAAAGTCCAATTATTCACTTTCCCAGAATAATCTGTAAAATGATCATATACTTCAAAGAAAGATTTTTCTGGTATTTCTTCTGTTGGAATAACTGTTTTTTCTTTTTATTTCCCCTATCTTTACACTGAGTAAAGTATTCTTTCAACTCTAATTTATCTGGAATATTATTCTCAACTTGACATTTAATAAAGAAAGTTTGAATATCATTTATAAGATTACTCAAGTTAGTATTAATTTCTTCTGCTGTTAGACCGTTTGGATTTGTTTTTCCATTCTTAACCAATGATTTGTTTTCATTCCAATCTTTTCTGTCAATTCTAAAACCAGAGAATAAATTGATTCGGTTTGAGTTATATGTAACTCGAAAAAAAATTGGCACATTTTCATCAATTAAAATACCATCTTTTTTTCTTTTTTCAAGCTCTATATTTATCTTTCTTTTGATATTAATCACATTATAAATTTTACAGCCAAATTTACAGCCATTTTTTATGATACACAAATGATATTTTGAAATATTATAAAATTCAATCCAATAATAAAATATTGATTTTTATATATTTTTAAATTTAATGATATTCTAAGGTATATAAGGTTAAAATCCCTGTGAGTCTACAAACCGCCCTAAAATAAGGGCGGTTTTCTTTTTTATACCCCCGAAAATACCCCAAAAACTATAATTCCAAATTTATTTTAGTACAAATAATAAAAAATCCCCAATTCCATGAGCAAATGAAAGGCAAAAAAGATTATTATTTCAGCTCATTAGCTGCAATGTTTGAACATTTTTTGCCCGAAGAAATAGGCATATCCCTGCAAACACTCTATAATGCAAAGATAGAATTTGGTAGCGACTTTAAAACTAAAAACGCTATTATCCGCAAAGAGAAATTGATTAGAAAGAATAAAGAGAATTTGTAGAACATTTATATTTTTATTTTTTATATCTTTGCGAAGCAGATGTACAATATCTGTATGACGGAGAGGTGGACATAAAGGTAGTGATACCCTGAAAATCTCGGTCGCAACCGATTAAATTCGTGAAAATATACCGCCACGGCTAGTATATTTATTAAAGGGGGCTACTATGTAGAACCCTTTATTTTTTTCTTCCCCATTCTTTCTTAAAGTCCTTAATAAAGTTCCTACTACCTACTTTTCTATTCGTTACTGATATTAGTCTTGATTTCTTAAACAAAACCACTTCTTTTACACTATTATTATTCTCAAAAAACCATTTAATATTATCAGCTATATCTCTTCCGTTGTCAATCCCTACAATATCCAAAATCACCCTATCAGACTGCGTGGATGCTTCTATAAGCCTTTGCTTGATAGTAGATTGTCCATTGATAGTTTTAGCTTCAAAGTAGAACAACTTACCACTTTTGGTAGCAATGAAATCTGCACTCTTTACCCCTGAAACATTCGGCAAAAGATAGACATCATACTTGTTTTGAAGTAATTTTTGAGCAATCACAATATTTTTAGGCATTTCTTTTTGTTTCAAAATCTCATCATATTGCTTAATGTTAAAGCCATATATCGTGTTTTTATTATTTGATAAGTTTCTAATTGGCTTAAAATCTCTCATTTGCGTAATTTCTTTAAGAATAGAAACCTTTTGAAAATTATCTTTTTGCTGATTGATAAGTTTTATTGCGTTGGCTATCAATCCACCTGTAATATCAGAAAAAAATACTGGCGGTTGTTTCTTATTTGCGAGGTGTTTATAATTTTTTATTTTCGGCTTGATTTCACTTCCTCCACCTTTCTCCATTAAATACTTCTCATTATTCTGAATAAAAAACGGCTTTACTTTCGCTCTTTCTATTTTGTCTTTATTGTCTCTTACCCAATTCCTAAAACTTTCTTTGGGGAGTAATATACGCTCTGGAGATTCTGGAATAGGCTGTCCCAAAATTAGCCTTTCATTATCCTCATCCATCTGCTCCCAGCTTTTTAGAATAGGAATAGTGGTGCAACGGCAGTGAGGATGCCAACCCCAGAATTTAAAATCCTTAGGATATTTCCCCGCCATTTCTGCACAGAATGGGCAATGATTAGAGCTAATAAGTCTATACATTAAATATTCTGATTAGATTTCAAACAACATCCAGTCTCTCAAACATTTTAATCTCTAATTTCTAGCTTATTCATCGTGTATAAAAAAAGCTGCCCATAAAAAAGGGCAGCCTATCTTTGATAAAATATTTTTACGAAGTAAGGATTTCTTCTATTTTTAGCTTTACTTTATCCGCTGTAGGGAGCATTTCTTTCTCTAAGCTAAGATGAATAGGCACAGCAGGCACATTTCTAGCTCCCATCGCCTCTACAGGTAAGTCTAAGTACCTAAAGCAAGACTTGGATAAACGATATGCCAGTGCTTCTGCAAAAGAATTCTGAATCTGCTCCTCTGTAAGCACCAAACATTTACCATGCAGTTTCACCCTTTCCATGAGCAGTTCCTCATCTAAAGGTATAAGGGTTCTAAGATCTATTACTTCTACTCTTCCTGCAAAAGTTTTTGCTGCTTGTTTTGCCCAATACACTCCCATTCCGTAGGTGATAATTACCATGGTTCTACCCGCTTTTATTTCTTTTTCATCGGCTTGAACTACAATATGGGCTTTTCCGAAAGGTAATATATAATCTTCCGCTGGTTCTACTGTTTTTGCTTCCTCTGTTCCGGGCACTTTACTCCAGTATAGTCCCTTATGCTCTAACATCACCACTGGATTAGGGTCATAATAAGCAGCCTTTAAAAGCCCTTTAAAATCGGCAGCATTAGAAGGATACGCTATTTTAATTCCCTTAATATTAGCAAGCATACTTTCTACACTTCCACTATGATAGGGACCTCCGCCACCGTACACCCCAATAGGTACTCTGAGGATATTGCTCACAGGATATTTACCTGCGGAAAGGTAGCAAGATTTAGAAATTTCTGTTACTAACTGATTGATACCAGGATAGATATAATCTGCAAACTGAACTTCCACAATAGGCTTCAGCCCCACAGCACTCATTCCTACCGTGGAACCAATGATATACGCCTCTTGGATAGCGGTATTAAAAACCCTTTTATTTCCAAATTTCTTTCCGAGTGTTACCGTTTCTCTGAATACTCCTCCTATTCTTTCGCCTACATCTTGCCCGTAAAGCAACGCCTCTGGATGCTTATACATCAGCTCCTGAATGGCATGAATGGCGGCGTCCACCATGACTATCTTCTCTCCATTCTCAGGGGTACGGGTACCCACTTCTTCGGTAATTGGCGTAGGAGCAAAAACATGCTCTTCCACTGAGCTTGGTTCTGGATTTTCAGCGTTTTGTGCTTTTTCAAAAGCTTCTTCTATCGCTTTTCTCTGTTCTTTCTCTATGGTATTCAGTTGTTCCTCTTTTATACCCGCTTTGAAAAGTTGTGCTTTAAGGATATTTCCTGGATCTTTGGCTCTACATTGCTCTATTTCCTCCTCTTGACGATAGAATTCTCTTCTTACCCCTGAAGTATGATGTCCAATTAAAACTGTCTTAGCACAAACCAACATAGGTCTTTGCTCCTCTCTTACGAAACGAATGGCTTCTTCCATGCCTTGATAAGAAGCGGTAAAATCCGTTCCATCAATTCTCATTCTTTCTAAACCTACAAATCCTGCTGCATAATCATACGCATCACAAGTTCTGGCTTCTTCTTTGGTAACAGAAATCCCCCACTCATTGTCTTGAACTAAAAATAAAATAGGCAATTGATGAAGTGCTGCAAACTGAAATGCCTCTGCCACCTCACCCTCGGTAACGGAATTATCCCCTAAACTACAAACTGCAATAGGTTTATTATCAAATGATTGAAGATTAAATTCTTGAATATATTTCAGCCCCTGTGCTACTCCTGTGGTAGGAATGGACTGCATTCCTGTGGCAGAACTTTGATGAATAATTTTTGGTTTGTCCTCATCTCTACTGGAAGGATGTGAATAGTAAGACCTACCCCCAGAAAAAGGGTCATCTTTTTTGGCCAAAAGCTGTAGCATAAGCTGGTAAGGCTGAAAACCAATACCTAAAAGAATAGATTCATCTCTATAATAAGGAGAAACCCAGTCTTGAGGCTGAAGATGATAGGCAGTAGCGAGCTGTATAGCCTCATGTCCTCTAGAGGTAGAGTGTACATATTGGGTGATATTCCTATTCTCTTCATACACATCTGCCATGGCTCTCGCCTGCATCATTTGAGTATAAGCTCGAAGTAAAATTTCAGTATTGATGGTATTATTTTTATTTTTTTTCATAGATTTTGAATCAAAAAATGTAAAAAACTATCTGATAATCAGAGATTGTGTGCATTAAACATGAGAAAACTGCTGGAGCATTCTTTTATCATTTTCAAAGAACATACGAATATCTCCCATCTGGTAAAGTAACATCACTATTCTCTCTATGCCCATTCCGAAAGCATATCCACTGTATTTTTCAGGGTCTATATTTACATTTTTAAGTACCGCAGGATCCACCATACCACAGCCCATAATCTCTAACCATCCTGTTCCTTTGGTAATTCTATAATCAGTCTCTGAGTTCAGTCCCCAGTACACATCTACCTCTGCACTCGGTTCAGTAAATGGGAAATAGGAAGGCCTCATACGGATTTTTGATTTCCCAAAAAGCTCTGTGGTAAAAAACTGTATCGTCTGTTTTAAATCCGCGAAACTCACCTTTTCATCAATATACAACCCCTCTATTTGGTGAAAAATACAATGTGACCTTGACGAAATGGCTTCATTTCTAAATACTCTCCCTGGCGAAAGAATTCTGATGGGTGGTTCATTTTCTTCCATATAACGAATCTGAACCGATGAAGTGTGTGTTCTGAGGAGTACATCAGGATTTTGCTCTATGAAGAAAGTATCCTGCATATCCCTTGCAGGGTGATATTCGGGCATATTAAGTGCCGAAAAATTATGCCAATCATCTTCTATTTCAGGACCATCTGCTACTGCAAAACCGATGGATTTAAAAATTTCAATGATTCTATTTTTCACCAAGCTGATAGGATGCCTTGTACCCAACTGGAAAGGAAAACCAGGTCTAGTAAGGTCTATTTCTGTAGATTTTTTAGCGGTTGGGGTACTGGATTTCAACTCCTCAAATTTCTGAAGGAATGCTTGTTTCAGAGCGTTAATCTCTTGTCCATACGCCTTTTTTTGTTCATTAGGAATTTGCTTAAAATCATCAAAAAGCTGGGTAAGTATGCCTTTTTTTCCATTAAAGCGGATACGGAAATTTTCCAGCTCTGCTGGGTCTGTGGATTGGAAGTTTTGTACTTCTTGGATGTATTCTTTTATCTTTTCAAACATCTTTTTTTCCTCTAAAATCTAATGCACAAATTTACAGTTTAATAATGGGAATAAAAAATTTTGATTTTGATTTTGTAAAAATTATCCTCATTTTCTCTATCTGCTAATGTCTGACGAATCACTTTCTAATCGTCTCCAAATCCCAAATCCAATGCTCACACCGAGGGTATTCAGCAAAAAATCATCGACATCAAAAACGCCTAACCTCGTGAAATACTGCAATGCCTCTACAATGATAAGCACCGATAAAAAACTAAAAATAAGACTTTTAAAATTTCTATATGTAGGAAATATCCAGCCTAAAAATCCGTACGGAATAAACATAACAATATTTCCTAACACATTGATTAATGAGTTTTTCCACCAACTGATGGTGATAAAATTAAAAGTAGAAGCAATGGGAACTAAGCGAACAATATGGTGTTCATACTGCTCCCTACCAAAACCAATGAACATAAAGTACAGAAGCATAATGGTATAAGGTAAAAGCATCACAATATAAATTCTCCTAAATACGCCTATGATTTTTAACGCTCCCATTTTATGTTTTTTTCATCCTTATTATAATATCATTTTTCACACTAAAAAAGCCCCTTTATAAAGAGGCTTTATTTTATGGTTTATAAGAATCTTTCAGCGTTACCGTTCTATTAAAAACCAATTTTTCATCTGTAGAATCTTTGTCTTTGGTAAAGTAGCCTATCCTTTGGAACTGTAGAGGCGTTTCTACTTCCACCTCTTTCAGTGCTGGCTCTCCATAACCATGGACAATTTGTAAAGAATTAGGATTAACTAAAGAAATAAAATCCTCATCTTTATTAGCATCAGGCTGTTCTACGGTAAAAAGTCTATCATACACTCTCACCTCTATAGGCAGGGCATGTTTTGCAGAAACCCAGTGGAGCGTACCTTTTACTTTTCTAAGGCTTTCTTCCGTTCCACTTCCGGATTTCGATTTTTCATCATATTCGGCAAAAATAGTGGTAATATTTCCTTGTTCATCTTTTTCTACACGGGTGGCCTTAATGATATAGCCCGATTTTAATCTCACTTCTCCCCCGATGGTCAATCTGAAAAACTTCTTCGGTGCCTCTTCCATAAAGTCTTCCTTCTCTATCCAAATCTCTCTACTGAAAGGCACTTTACGCGTACCCGCATCTTCTTGCTCTGGGTTATTTTCAGTGTCTAGCCACTCTTCTTTATCTTCTGGATAATTCTCTATAATGAGTTTTACAGGGTTTACCACTGCCATCATCCTTTGGGCTTTTTTATTCAAATCTTCTCGGATACAGAATTCTAAAAGCTGAATATCAATGAGGTTTTCCCTTTTGGCTACGCCTACCCTTTCTATGAAATTTCGGATGGCAGCGGGCGTATATCCTCTTCTTCTCAGTCCTGAAATAGTAGGCATCCTTGGGTCATCCCAGCCTGTAACTATATTTTCATCTATGAGTTTATGCAATTTTCTTTTTGAGGTAATCATGTACGAGACATTCATCCGTGCGAACTCTCGTTGTTTATTTCTGAGCTGGTTTTCATCATATACTTGATCCAGATACCAATCATACAGCGGTCTATGATTTTCAAATTCCAATGAACATAGTGAGTGAGATATTTGCTCTATATAGTCACTCTGCCCATGTGCCCAGTCGTACATCGGGTAAATTTTCCAGTCGGTGCCTGTTCTATGGTGGGCTCTTTTCAGAATTCGGTACATCACAGGGTCCCGCATGTTCATATTCGGCGAATTCATATCTATCTTGGCACGAAGAGACATGCTTCCCTCTTCCACTTCTCCATTTTTCATTTTTTCAAAGAGTGCCAAAGATTCTTCCACAGGTCTATTTCTATAGGGAGATTCTATTCCAGGTTCGGTAGGATTAGTTCTTTGCTGGGTAATCACTTCGGAAGGCTGCTCATCTACATAGGCTTTACCCTCTTTAATCATTTGCACTGCCCACTGATACAATTGCTCAAAATAATCAGAAGCATATACCTCTTTATCCCACTGGAAACCCAGCCACGCTACATCTTTCTTTATAGAGTCCACATACTCTTGTTCCTCTTTTTCAGGATTGGTATCATCAAAACGGAGATTCACAGGGGCGTTGTACTTTTCTCCCAAACCAAAATTAATACAAATAGCTTTGGTATGCCCAATGTGCAAATATCCGTTCGGTTCTGGTGGAAAACGAAATCTGAGTTTTGATTTTTGCAGTCCGTTTTCTAAATCATTTTCTATGATTTGCTCAATAAAGTTAAGCGATTTTTTTTCTTCTTCCATAAAGTTTTTACTGAAACGCAAAAGTACAAAAAAACAAGATAATTACATAATTCGGTGCTTTATAACCAGATTAAGCATATTACCTTTAATGTTTAATTATTAATAATTATCCATTCACTATACTCTCTTACTTCATCACTCTTTTCTTATATCGGGCTATGTGTTCATTGGCAAAATCAATGAAATTAGCATAATGCTCTTCCCCTTCCAAAAGTGCGTGGGCATTGATGTGCTTCACCAAAAGTCTATACGCCTCATCGGTAGTATTTCGGGCAGATTTCATCGCTCCTGCTTCTTTGGTAGATTGCTCTTCGGTACGCTGGGAGAGGGCGGTTCTCACTTTTTCGTTGGCGGTTTTCAGAGGCGTTATGAAATTCTGTAAGCTGAGTGTTTGCACTTCATTTTGGTATTTCGTTTCCAAATCTTGGATGAAATTCACCAAGAGCCCCGTCTCTTTGTCCAGTTGCATCATGGTTTTAATACCATAGTCTTTAATCACTTGTGCGATGACCTTTTGAGCCGATTTCATCTCTTCGTTTGGAATGTGTGCGAAAGATTTCACGGCATTCTTCAGCCCAGTGTAGAGCTGATCCCTCTCGCGGTCGGCTTGATTAATTTCATCGGTCTTATGGCTTTTTTGGGAAATGACCATCGCCTCATCTACCTTTTGTAAAGCGGTTTTGTAGGCTTGTAATTGAGTATTCACTTTGGCACTTACCTTGGTATCTGCCTCCAACGCCTTTAAAAAATCTGAGTGAAAACTGAAATAGGCGGCGTTATTGAGTGCTTTTACTGTAATTTCTGCAATTTCTTTCATAATAATTAAAATTTGTTCCTCAAAATTATTATTTTTTTCTTTATGAAAGTATTTTTCACTCAAAATTTCTTCAATGAGTTTAAAAAACTGCTAGACCTATATGGGTTTTCTTTATTTTGAATTGAAAATATACAAGACCTATCTAGAATTTTGTTCAAATCATTTTGAAAAGCGTTAGACCTATCTAGGGCTAAGGGAGTTCATTATGGAATATTCAAAAAGCCATCTGGGATTTTGATGATTTCATAACGAAAGGGGATAGACCTAGATGGGTCTTGATGGTTTTTAAAGAAAATGAGAGTGTTATAGGGGATAAAAAACATTTTATGATGACAAGGATAAGACTACTGTAATAGTAATGATTTCCTTATCTTTGTACTACAATTCAAAGCAAAATAATATGAAAACAATAACGAATATTAATCAGCTTGACCTCAATAAAGTCTATTCCTATGCAGATTATCTCCTTTGGAAATTTGAGGAAAGGGTAGAACTTTTTAAGGGTAAAATCTTCCAAATGTCTCCTGCTCCTAATGTAAAACATCAGGAAGTTTCTATGAATTTAGCTGGGGAAATCTATGCCGTAATTAAAGGACAATCTTGTAGGTTCTTCTCTGCTCCGTTTGATGTGAGACTCCCCCAAAAAGGAACCGAGGATAAGGATATATTTACAGTAGTTCAGCCCGACCTTTGTGTGATTTGTGATGAAAATAAACTGGACAAAAGAGGTTGTGTAGGGGCTCCCGATTTGGTGATTGAGATTATATCACCAGGCAATTCCAAAAAAGAAATGAAATACAAATATGAACTCTACGAAGAGGCTGGTGTACAAGAATACTGGGTAGTGAATCCGTTAGATGAAAATATTACCATTTTTTCTCTACAAAATGGAAAATACATCGGGCTAAAACCTATAGTAGATGATTATATCCACTCGCCCCTTTTTCCGCAACTGAAAATCCATACCAGTGATGTGTTTAAATGAACAATCCCCTCCGAATTGGAGGGGATTGTTTTTGGAATCTAATCTCTCCCCAAAAATTTCCTATCAGGAATATATTTTATTGATACAGTATTCCGTAAACCAGTTGGGCAAATGTTCGGGTTCTATGTTTATTTTTAGTTCGTTGTTATTCACTTCGGCAATGAGTAACATTTGATTTGAATTATCAAAAATATAAGCTCTATCTGCAATATTCAGAGCAGGAAGTAAGTTTTTCAATGTATTATGATACCTGGAAACAATTTTTCGTTCATCTACACTATGTCCCCCTTTTTGTACCCTATTTTGAACTCTGGAAATATTAATATCTGAAGAATCTAAACAGATAAAGTACAAATAAATTTTGTAGCCCATTTCTTTTGCCTTTTGGATTTCATCAAGCTTAGAATGATGACTCATGACAGATTCAAAGGCAAAAGATATTCCGTTTTTTAATAAATAAGCTCGAATAAAAGAAGTGATTAAAGCAGCTTCGTAGCTGTGTGTATTTTTGGATTTATCTACAATGATATTTTCTTTAATTGCTATATCAATGGCATGCCCCTCTGTTTTAGATTTTTGTAATAAGGATTGAGCATTAGGCGTTTGAAAAAAATCCAATAAATCATTTTGAGTTACCTCTAGACCGAATGGTTTCATATCAATAAATCCTTTTTCTGATATTTCTTTTTCCACCCAATCAGAATTTACAAATATCCCCGGATTATGATTCTCTCTAAACGCTTCGAATAATGTAGATTTTCCTGAACCATTCGGACCTGCAAAGAGCCTTAGTCTTTTCGCTTTAGACATATAACACTACCTTTTTTGAGATTGTTTTTTTGTGCTTTTATTTTTTGTAAATCTTTAATTTTTACTACATTTTTGACATTTACCTCATATATTGAACCATCTTTTATAATCTGATAGCTAATGTTTAATGCTTTAGAAGACCGCTGTGCATCAAAGGAAGCACTTTTAGCAAACTTTATGACCTCTTCGCGTTCTTTTTTTTCTATGATTTTTTTTCTATTTATCTTTTTTCTTTGCATAACCTTATAATTTAGTGTGATAAAGTTACTAATTTATTCCATCTCCTTCCCCAAAAACTTCCCCGTCAAAGAAGCCTCACACTTCACAATCTCCTCGGGTGTACCTTCAAAAACTATCGTTCCACCGTGTTTGCCACCTTCGGGGCCGATGTCTATAATATGGTCGGCGAGTTTGATGACATCCATATTATGCTCAATGATAATGAACGAGTTGCCCAATTCCACGAGCTGATGAATGGCGTCCATCAGGATTTTCACATCTTCAAAATGCAGTCCTGTAGTCGGCTCATCAAGGATATAGAGGGTACTTCCTGTTTGCTTTTTGGAGAGTTCCGTGGCGAGTTTTATCCTTTGGGCTTCCCCACCCGATAGCGTGGTGGACTGTTGCCCCAGCGTAATATAGCCCAGCCCCACATCTTGCAGAGTTTTCACCTTGTTGTAGATTTTCGGAATGGGTTGGAAGAATGCCACCGCCTCATCTATGGTCATCTCCAGCACATCGGAGATGGATTTCCCCTTGTACCTAACCTCCAAGGTCTCTCGGTTAAAGCGTTTGCCATTGCAGGTTTCACAATGCACATAGACATCGGGCAAGAAGTTCATTTCAATGACTTTCAGTCCACCCCCTTGGCAAGTTTCGCAGCGTCCGCCTTTCACATTAAAGGAAAAACGCCCCGGTTTATAGCCTCTGATTTTAGACTCTGGAAGCTCGGCAAAAAGCGTCCTAATATCCGAAAATACGCCGGTGTAAGTAGCAGGATTAGAACGCGGTGTACGCCCGATAGGCGTTTGATCCACATCCACCACCTTATCGATATGCTCCAACCCCTCAATGCTTTGGTAAGGCAGAGGTTCTTGTACAGCACGGTAAAAATGGCGATTGAGAATTGGATACAGCGTCCCATTGATGAGCGACGATTTACCACTCCCCGAGATGCCCGTTACCACGACCAATTTCCCCAAAGGAATTTCCAAATCTACATTTTTCAAGTTGTTGCCCGTAGCTCCTTTCAGGAGAATAGATTTACCATTTCCTTCTCGCCTTTCGCTTGGAATTTCTATGCTTCTTCGTCCTGTGAGATAGTCCGCTGTAATGGTTTTTGCCTGGATTAAATCCTTGGGTGAGCCTTGCCAAAGCACTTCACCGCCGTGTTTCCCCGCTTTTGGACCAATATCCAGCACCTCATCGGCTTCCAAAATCATATCCTTATCGTGCTCCACCACCAAAACCGAGTTGCCCAAATCTCGAAGGTTTTTAAGGGAGTTGATGAGCCTTTCGTTGTCTCTTTGGTGCAACCCGATGCTCGGTTCGTCTAAAATATAGAGGACATTCACCAGCTGAGAACCGATTTGCGTAGCCAAACGGATTCGCTGACTCTCGCCCCCCGAAAGGGTTTTAGAGCTTCTGTTGAGGCTCAAATATTCCAAACCTACATCCAGTAAAAACTGCAATCTAGTTTCTATTTCCTTGAGAATTTCGTGGGCAATGATTTTATTTTTCTCACTAAATTTCCCTTTAATTTCTCCGAGCCAATCTTTCAAATCCAAAAGGCTCATGGCATTGACTTCGGCAATGTTTTTTCCCGCAATCTTGAACGCCAAACTTTCAGGCTGAAGCCTTGCTCCTTTACAGCTTGGGCAAGTTTCTTCCACTGAAAAATCTCGCTCTATTTGGGTAGCTCCGTAATGTTCTTTGTCCTCAATACATTTTTCCAAATACGGAATGAGTCCCTCGAAATTAATTTTAATTTTCTTAGAAATCCCCGCATGTTTCAGGTCTTTTTCAAAGTCTTCCTGCCATCCGTAGTAGATATACTGGAGAACTTCCTTGGGAATATCTTGGAAAGGCGTTTTAAAACTTAAATCAAAAACTTCCAGAATCAGCTTGATTTGGTTGGTTACCCATTTGCTAAACTGATGCGTTTCGAGAGGCAACAACGCCTGCTGTACGGATAATTTCGGGTCGGAAACCAAATATTCTGGGTTGATTTTTTTTACTACTCCTAAGCCTTTACAGTGCGGACAGCTTCCCTTAGGGGAATTGAAGGAAAAAGTATTCGGTTCGGGCATGGGTAAGGCTTTGCCCGTGCTGATGTCCATCAAGTCTTTGGAGAAATATTGAAAATCTTCCGCTCCTAATTTCTGAATCATCACTACCCCTTCTCCCATTTGTAAAGCCGTTTTCAGGGATTGCTCCATTCTGGCTTCGGAAGTGGTTTCGCCTACTATCCAGCGGTCTATTACCACTTCTATATCGTGAGTTTTGTAGCGGTCGAGTTTTAAATCGTATTCAATATCTTGTAGCGTGCCATCAATCCTCGCTTGGGAATAGCCTTTTTTTGCCAACTGAATGAAAAGCTCGTGATAATGTCCTTTTCTCGACCTTACGATAGGAGCCAAAAGCAATACTTTTTCACCTTGATAGTTTTTTCGGATGGTTTCCAAAATTTGCTCTTCGGTATAGCTTACCATTTGTTCTCCTGTTTCCAAAGAATAGGCATCAGAAACACGAGCGAAGAGCAAACGCAAAAAATCATACAGCTCCGTTACCGTACCCACCGTAGAACGCGGATTTTTATTGGTGGTCTTCTGCTCAATAGCAATTACTGGCGAAAGCCCCTCTATTTTATCCACATCGGGACGCTCTAGTCCTCCCAAAAACTGCCTTGCATAGGCAGAAAAAGTCTCTATATAACGCCTTTGTCCTTCGGCAAAGATGGTATCAAATGCTAAAGAAGATTTTCCACTCCCCGAAAGTCCAGTGATGACTACCAGCTCATTTCGTGGGATTTTCACATCAATATTTTTCAGGTTGTGTTCTCTGGCACCATAGACTTCTATGTATTCGCGATTGGCGATTGGCGATTGGCTTTTTTTTTCTTTTGGGGTTTTCATATAAGCAATTGAATCTCGCAAATTTAGGGAAAAATTTAAGTTTTACATGATTTTGGCTACCTCCTCACAGAGCCATTCTAAGAGGGCTTTATCTTCGTCAGTAAAAGGATTATGCGTGTGGGAATCAATATCTATTTGCCCAATATTTTTACCGTCTTTGATAATAGGAACCACGATTTCTGCTTTGGTATCGATGGAGCAGCTTAGGTAGTTACTTTGTTCGTTTACATCAGGAACCACAAAGGTTTCATTAGAAACGGCTACTTGTCCACAAATTCCTTTGCCGAAAGGAATTACGGTATGGTCTGTAGCAGCCCCTACGAATGGACCTAAAACCAATTCTTCTTTATCTCCATTGCGGAAATAAAACCCCGTCCAGTTGTAGTATTCTATTTCAGCGTCCAATAACTGGCATACTTTGAGCAGTTTGTCCTCGATATTGTCAGAAGGACTTTGTAAAATAAATGATAATCTTTGTTGGATAGCAGTCATAATTTTTATTTTTTATTTTTTTGATTTTATCATCATTAAGAAAATTACAGGTATCCCAATGAGTGAGGTAATCACATTAATGGGTAAAGTGAATAGCTCTGAGAGAATAGAGAAAACCTGTAAAACCAATACTCCTAATACCATATTCAGTATCCACTGATGCCAAAGCTGGGACGGACTGTAAAGGAGCCTAGAAAAGTGCGGAATGACAATTCCTATGAAAAGTATAGGCCCTAAAAATGCAGTAATTCCCGCCGAAAGTATTGAGGAGGAAGTAATGACCCACCATTTGAGATGAGCGGCATTGACTCCGAAACTTCGGGCATATTGATCTCCTAATACACTTCCTATAAGTGGTTTTATGGTGAAGAAGGAAAAGATAATTCCTACCAGTGTGAGGATAGAGAGGACAATGATTTGTGGTCCATTTAGCAGTGCATTGGCTCCGAAACTCCAAAGAATATAATTTTTGAGTTGTTGATTTTCAGCGTAAAGTTGTAGAAGAGAAATGATAGCTCCTGCTAAGGCAGAGATGAGAAACCCAAAAATAATAAGATGGGAAGTATCTCTGAACCGATGAGAAAAAGCTAAAAGGACGAACATCATAAGGATACTCCCAGAGATTGCCATCATACTCATACCACTAAAATGGGCGAACTGAGGGAGTTCTACATTCTGAAACACGAAAATAAAAAGTGCCACAGCAAGACTGGCTACAGAACTGATGCCTAATACAGAGGGACCTGCCAAAGGATTTTGGAAATACTCTTGGAGAATAAACCCCGAAGTAGGAATAGAAATGCCCACCAATATCATGGCAAGGACACGGTAGGTACGCAGCATTGCTACAGAATGATAGAGGTCATCTTCTGTGAAAAATGACGCTAAAGAAATAGGAGCATATCCCACGGAAAAATTAATCCCTATAGATAGGAAAATGCCTACCAATAGGGAAACAAGAAGTATATTAAAGCTTTTCTTTTTCATGAAAATTACATGTGCGTTATCAGGAAAGGCACATTATTTCATCAAGGCATTGATTTGAGATTTCAGTTCATTTTCAGTCATCATTCCGAAATATTCGCTTTTTTGATTTCCTTTTCTAAAAAGAGTAAATGGAATACCACTGCCGTCCCATTGGTCAAAATTTTTAGAATAAAACTCCGGTGTGATATTTCTCCCATCTACCAAGAAAATGTCTTTTTCCAGTTGGTTTTTTACTGCGAAATCAGAAACTTCCGTTGCCCAGTCTTCTTTAGGGTCTAAACTGACGAATTGGAACTTAACAGGCTGCCCTTTCATCATTTCTTTGTATTGTTTGAAGTGTGGAATCTCTCGCATACATGGTCCGCACCAAGTGGCAAAAAAATTGGTTACATAGAGCGTATCATTAGATTGTTCACCTACTAACTTTTCTATTTCTGCCACAGAACTTTCTTTCACTACATAATGACCTAATTGTATGGTATTAGGCTGAAAGTTTTCCGTAATATCTATGGTATCCGCAGGAATGGTGTTGTCCTTTTTTCCGCAAGAAGCCAAAACGATGGCTAACGTTAATGCTTGTAGTACTTTCAATTTCATTTTTTGTATTTTTGAACCATTAAACTGAATCTTTTGTGAAAAATTCAAAATTTTATCCGATAAAAATAGTCAAAAAAAAACAACTGACCAAAAGTAGTTTTGCTTTGGAACTGGAAATTCCTGAAGAATGGAAAGCGGTATTCCATTATCATTCAGGACAATTTGTAACGCTACAATGGCAGTTTGGTGAGCAAAAAATAGAGCGAGATTTTTCTATGACTTCTACTCCTCATGAGGGATTTCTTTCTTTAGGCATTAAAATACATGGGGAAGAAACAGCCACAGCACATTTGTATAAAAATTACCAAGTAGGCGATGAGATTATGGTTTCCTCTCCTAAGGGAAGGTTTACTTTAGTCTCAAAACCCGATGAATTTAGAACTATATTGTTATTTGCTGCAGGAATAGGCATTACGCCTATTCTCAGTCATCTCAAAAATATTTTACATACCGAATTTCGTACCAGAGTTTTTCTTTTTTATGGTAATACTACTAAAGAAAATATTGCTTTTCATGATGAAATAGAGCAACTTAAAACTCAGTATGCGGAGAGATTAGAAGTACATTATTTCCTGAGCCAAGAAGCTACACAGCCGCTGTATCAAGGGAGAGTGGATAAGAAGAAAATTAGTCTGATTATCAATCAATTTCTAACCTTAGATGATACCGATGAAGAATCTACCATTTGGGATGCAGTGGATGAGGTCTTGATTTGTGGGCCTGCGGGAATGGTAAAAGAAGTAGCGAATGCTTGCTATGAAAATGGTATCCGAAAAGAAAATATTCATTTTGAATTTTTTGAATCTTACCATGAATCTATTTACCCTATAGAAGTGGAGGTACCTTTAATTCAGTCTATCGCTGTGGATTATTCTTATCTCGGAAAAAATAAATCAGTGCATTTGGCAGATAATTCTTCCCAACTGCTACAGATGTTGTTAGAAAAGGGGGAGGAGGTTCCTTATTCATGTAAATCAGGGATTTGTGGTACATGTATGGCCACCCTAATAACAGGCGAGGTGGAGCAATTAGAAAATGAATTTCTCACAGAAAAAGAAGAAAAAGAAGGGAAAATATTACCATGTATGTGTATCGTAAAATCTAAAAAAATAGAGATAGCGTTTTAAGGTATGTATAAAGTACAATGTATAAAGTATAAAGACTTTAGAAGTCAAAAGTGTAATGATTATAGTCTATACTCCATATTTTTGGTGCTTTGACAAAGTGTTTTGAAATGGCATAAAACTCCACAAAGTTAAGAAAAATAAAAATTTAAGAATAGTTCGTAGAAATTAGTTACCCCAATCCAATTCTCAATTATGAAAAGTTATTTTGCCATAGGGATTATGTCGGGAACCAGTTTGGATGGTTTAGATATAGCGTATGTCCGTTTTTCTAAAGATGAAAAATGGAATTTTGAAGTTCTTGATGCTCATACATTTCCTTATTGCGAAGAATGGAAAAAGAGGCTTTCTACTGCCATTCGGCTTTCGGCAGTGGAATTATTTACACTGAATACCACATATGGAAGATATTTGGGGCAACAAGTGCAAGATTTTATCCATAGATATGACATTAAAAGGTTAGATATCATCGCTTCCCATGGGCATACGGTGCATCATCAGCCAGAGAAAGGATTTACGGTACAGATAGGAGACGGCAGAGCAATACAGCAGGTTTGTCCTTATCCTGTGGTCTATGATTTTAGAAGCCAAGATGTAATTCTGGGTGGGCAAGGAGCCCCATTAGTACCTATTGGAGATGAGCTATTGTTTTCCGATTTTGATGCTTGTCTTAATTTAGGTGGTTTTAGTAATATTTCTTTTAGACAAAGTGAAAGAAGGATAGCTTTTGATGTTTGTCCTTTTAACATCGTTTTAAATCATTATGCCCAAAAACTAGGGAAAGAATACGATGCGGAAGGTAAGATGGCTGCTTTAGGAAGAGTAAATCAAGATATTGTAAATCAATTGGATATTTTATCTTATTATCATCAGTCTGTTCCCAAATCATTAGGTTTAGAATGGGTAGAAGCGAATATCTTTCCTTTGCTAGCCTCCTTAGCTCCTCAAGATGCATTAGCTACCTTTTCAGAGCATATTGTACATCAGCTATGCAATGTAACGGAACAATATGCTTTAAAAAAAGTGTTAGCAACAGGTGGAGGTGTGTTTAATAATTTTATTATCAATAGATTGATGGAAAATTCTTCTACAGAGTGGCTGGTTCCATCTCCTGAAATTATACATTTCAAAGAAGCTCTTATTTTCGCATTGATGGGGGTGCTTAGATTAAGAGGAGAAAATAATGTACTGGCTTCTGCCACTGGGAGCAGTAGAAATCATTGTTCGGGGATATTACTACCATAAAAAAGCAAATCTTTCTAAGATTTGCTTTTTGTTAATTATCCAAACATAGATTCTATTTTATCCGTTAATGCTTCCATGAAGTTTTTTAGAGGTTTCTCTACCATCATTTTAATAAATGGATTAAACTTACCATTGAACTCCAGAGATACTTCTGTTTTTTCAGCATCCAAAGGGTGAAGATGGGTGGCTAACTCAAAATCCAAACTAGAACTTGCAGAAACAAGAGTAGCTTTTTTATCCGTAATTTCGCCTAATTTTAGAGAAATTTCAGGTAATCCTTTGAGACCAAATTTAAAACCATTCTCCCAATATTCAAATTTTTGTAAACCTTCAGGCATGATTTCTTCATACTTTTTAGGGTCTTTTAAAAGGGTTAGCAGTTCTGAAACGGATTTATTTAGTACAATTTTTCTTCCTTGTAAATTCATTTTTATATTTTTGTGCGATTAATTTCTGCAAATGTATAAAGTTTTCATCAACGAAAAAAAAATATCTTTAACAAACGAGCCTTTAGAAGGGGTTAAATCATTATTATTTGACAATGCAACTACCATAGAAATTGCTTTGGATTTGATGGAGAATACCTCTACGCCAGAAGTGTGCCTATATCACCCAGATGTAGAAGTAGTATGGAAAGGCTTTACTGATTTTTTTAAAAATGTAGGTGCTGCTGGAGGGATAGTTTCTAATGAATATGGAAAAGTATTATTTATCAAAAGATTAGGAAGATGGGATTTGCCTAAAGGAAAAATAGAAAAGGGAGAGGAAATCCAAGATGCTGCAGTGAGAGAGGTGCAGGAAGAGACCGGTTTGGATGAACTGGCTGTGGAGCATTTCGTGGGGAAAACTTATCATATTTACAGTGAAAAGACTCAAAAAATTCTCAAGACTACGCATTGGTATAAAATGAAATTCATCGGAACTTCCGAAGCGGTGCCTCAAATAGAGGAAGGAATTACGGAGGTAGATTGGAAATCTGAAAAAGAAATCCAAACTACAGTTTTTGCCAATACTTTTGAAAATATAAAGTTTATACTGTGTAAATCGTTATTTTCTTAGGATTTCATCCAGCAATTGGTTAAGCTGTTCCAAATCTTCCTTTTGAACGGTAGCATAAGGATTTTGTGCTTTCTGAATAAGAACAATGGCTTTGCTGATTTTTTCCATAGGCTGATTGGTTTTCGTGTGCAATCGTTTAGCAAAAACTTCATTCAGATGTGTAGTATCAATGAGCAGCTCGGTACGCACTTTATATAGGAAATACTGTGCTTTTTTGTTCATCATATCATGAAAGTCTCCTTCTTGGAGATAAAGGTTTCCTATGCTTTTTACAAATTCGGCAGATTTATTCTTTGGTGGTTCTATTATTGGAACTACGCGTTGTTTTCTTTTAGCCGTGAAAATAGCAAAGAGTATCAGTCCGCCCAATAATATCCACCATGCGTATTTCAAAGGGGAATGACTGAGAATTACCCTCATAGGAGAGTAAGATACAGCCAAGGTAGAGTCATCTACAAACCAAATGGTTTCTTGTGGAGGGATGTAAGATAGGACAGCCTCTGCAAACTTCTCATTTTTCTTTTTGAGAAGGTAATAGTTGGTTAAGAAAAGTGGCTCCAAGTGAATGTACACCATGCCTTTTCCTTTTTTGAACCGAATAAAATTAACACGCTTGATATCTCTATCTTTTTGTACTACTAAATTTCCTAGAACTTCTATTCCCTTATCCACTCTACTAAAATACCCACCATGAGGTCTTTGATCTAAAATAAGATTGGTTGTGGCTAATTTTTTATCTGTAAGCTGTATGGTAACGCTGTTATAATCATAAACAGCACTTGCTCTTGTTTTACTGTAGATAAATTCTGGGAAGTCATAATAATTTTCTGAGAAAAAGAAAAGCTGGGCTCCCGCTTCCACTTCTTTTTCTACTTTTTTCCAAGAAGTAGCATCGATGGTCTTAGCAATGATGATGATATTATGCGGAGAGTTTTTCTTTCTTTTTTCGTAATATTGATAGGGAGATTCATTGGTTTTGGTCAATTGTTTTTGGAGCATATTATCTATTTCTTCGTTCAATACGAAGAGCCCGAAAGGTGTTTTTTCATTAGGGTCAAAATTTTTTCTCCAGTCAATGACATCGGTTTTAGAAAGTTCTAATGCCACTAAACCTACGGTGAGTATAGCAAAGAAGAAAAGGTATATTTTAAAAGTCTTTTTCATTAGATGGTAAAATCGTTAAACTGATTTTTGTATTTCAGATAATGTGTAGATGTAATAGGAAACTCTCCATACCAAACATAATCAAAAATAGCGGAAAGATGCTGAAATGGATACATAAGTGTAGGATGCTGAAACTCTTTCACATAGTCTTTATTGGTTTTTTCAGGAATCCATTCTATAAGATTTTTATCCGTAAGTTTTTTTAATACATATAGATATTGGTATCGAATAGCTTCACGGTATTTTCCTTGTTGCTCTTTTTCAGCGATGATTTTACCAAAATTAATTTCATGGATATCTTCAGCCAATTCTTTAGGATTGGTACTTACCTTTTTATTCTTGGTGCCAAAAATGCCTAGTCCACCTTTTCTGATGAAGAAATAAATGATGAAGTAAAGTGCTACAGCAATAATAAGGATAGCTAGAAAATTGATTACATCTTTTTCGTATTTAAAGTCTATTTTCCCAAATATTTTTTCTAAAAACCGCTTAATCAGTTTATTGATTTTGGCAGCAATAGATACTTTAGGTTTATTTTTATCATAGTTAAATTCTTCGGTTTGGTATTTTTTCTTAAACTGCTGTGGAAACTGTTTAGGAAAGAGCGTACTTTCAGAGCTAGGATATGCTAAGAGTAAAGAATCCGCATCTAGAAGAATATCATTTTTAGTTTGAGGAGAAGTAGCCATAATAGTATCTAGTTCTATAGTTTCTATTACGGTAGAATCCTGCTCCATGGAAGCCCAAACGAAGGAGGAGCTAGAAAAAATAAAAAAGAGGTATAAAAATGTTTTACGAATCATTACCTATGGAGTCTATTTCAGAGAGTGTTTCTTTTCTATGGAGGTCAGTTCTATTATCATAATACATAAATCCTACACCTACATAAATGAGGTTGGTAAGGATGATGCTTACCAAAATCATGAGGATATAAGCGATGGAAAAACCTAAAATAAAAATTTGGTCATTGCTCATACTTCCCATAGAATCTATTGTATAGTAACCTGTAATAAAAACGATAGCAGGCAATACCATCACAAGAGTAGAGATGGTATTAATGAGGAAATACATCACTAGTGTAAGTCCTAGGTATTTCCAGAATGGAGATTTTTGCTGTCCATCTGGATAGCTGAACTGGCTTCTGAGAGCATAACTAAGGGATTCAAAAAAGCTCTTCTCCGTATTAAAATAATCAAAGAGATGAAAGCTAAATGCATTGATAAGGAAAGGACCTACTAAGAAAATTAACAATAAACCTATCAGTAGAAAAACACTGAGATACACCAGCCCAAAGATGATTCCGAAAAGTGGAGCGGTAACAAAAATAGTCCCTATGGAAAAATAAAAAATTCTCTTTGCATTGCCTTTAAACTCTTGCAGTAAATCATCCATCGTAATTTCTTTCGCTCCGTAGTTTGCAAGTTTTTTCATATAAAAAACAGGGAATATATAATTCAGTATTCCCATGATGATGAAAAAAATGAGTAGCAAAATCCCTACAATGGTAAAAAGAAAAATATTTTGTTCCAAATATTCTTCAAAGAAAAATGCTCTGTCATCTAGATTACCATTCAGAGTAGGATTGATAAATACATCATAGCCTATGTAAATGAGGATGATAAGTACTAAAATAAAAGGCCCATTGAGCAGTAAAAAGTTTTTAAAATAATTTTTTCCATACAGCTTAAAAAACTTAAATGTATCATTCATCAAGGCTCCAAAATCCCTTTTTTTGTAAAATTGAATCATCTCAAAAGTTGTGATAGTTTATTACGGTTTATTTTTTACGGAAATCAAAAGTAGTCATTTTTTGGGAAAAAGAAAAAGTATATAATTACATTTTCTAAATTTTATTACTTTTGTTTCATATTTTATTATTTATGGATAATCGTTTTAAAAAGTGGCTCAAAAAGGTAGGCTGGGCAGGATTAGCATTTTTTACCTTGAAAGGTATTGCTTGGTTAGTGGTTTTTTATTTTGGTATAGAAACTTTTGATGCTTGTACTCAAAAATAATTTTGATTTCCTTTGTAACCTTTACTTCTTTTCGTTCGTATATACTAATGCTGGGGTAAAATTCCCATAGGGCAAAAAGCAATTATATTTTTATGAGACAATTAAAAATCACTAAACAGGTAACCAATAGGGAAACGGCTTCTCTAGATAAGTACCTTCAAGAAATAGGAAAAGTAGATTTGATTACGGCAGATGAGGAGGTAGAGCTGGCACAAAGAATCCGCGCTGGGGATAAAGTAGCACTAGAAAAACTCATCAAAGCCAATTTAAGATTCGTGGTTTCAGTTTCTAAACAATACCAAAACCAAGGTCTTTCTCTTCCGGATCTTATTAATGAGGGAAATCTAGGGCTGATGAAAGCAGCAAAAAGATATGACGAAACCAGAGGTTTTAAATTCATTTCTTATGCGGTATGGTGGATTAGGCAATCTATTCTTCAGGCCTTAGCAGAGCAATCCAGAATCGTTAGGTTACCACTGAATAAAATTGGTTCTATTAATAAAATTAACAAGGCGTATGCCCACCTAGAACAAGAGAATGAAAGACCCCCTTCACCAGAAGAATTGGCAGAGGTGCTAGATATGAGCGAAGAGGATATTAAGGAATCAATGAAAAATTCTGGTCGTCATCTTTCTATGGATGCACCGTTAGTAGAGGGAGAAGACTCTAATCTTTATGATGTACTCCGTTCTGGAGAATCTCCAAGCCCTGATAAGGAACTTATGCTAGAATCTCTACAAATAGAGATAGAAAGAGCACTGCAAACCCTTACTCCAAGAGAAGCGGATTTAGTCCGGTTATATTTCGGGTTGAGCGGTAAGCATCCCATGACTTTAGAAGAAATAGGGGAAACTTTTGACTTGACTAGAGAAAGGGTAAGACAAATCAAGGAGAAAGCCATCAAACGCCTTAAACATAATACCAGAAGTAAGATTTTAAAATCTTATTTGGGAAAATAATAGTTTTTTCATTTTTTTAAAAGTTATTTTTTTGAGACTGTTCCGAAAGGACAGTTTCTTTTTTATTGAAATAAATATGTAATAGAAAAACTTAAAAATGTTTTTCAGAATGGAAAAAAATTAGCAAATTTGTTACTTTCAAATATAAATCACTATGACAGATAAACCATTACAAACTTTAGGAGAATTCGTAATTGATAAACAAGATGACTTTCAATACTCTACGGGAGAGCTTTCTCGTTTATTATCTGCGATAAGATTAGCTGCTAAAGTAGTTAATAGAGAAGTGAATAAAGCAGGAATTGCTGATATTACTGGTGCACATGGAAATACCAATGTGCAAGGGGAAGAACAGCAAAAACTAGATGTGATAGCTAATGATATTTTCATTACAGCACTTTCCCAGAGAGAGGTGGTATGTGGAATAGCATCTGAAGAAAATGATGACATCATTGAAATAAAATGTGGTGCCAATGGGCATCTGAGTAAATATGTAGTATTGATAGATCCTTTAGATGGCTCTTCTAATATTGATGTGAATGTGTCTGTAGGTACTATTTTTTCTATTTACAGAAGAGTAACTGAGCCTGGAACGCCAGTGAAAATAGAAGATTTCCTCCAAAAAGGAACAGAACAAGTGGCCGCTGGATATGTGATTTACGGCTCTTCTACCATGATAGTTTACACCACTGGAAATGGGGTAAATGGTTTTACACTAGACCCAAGTTTAGGGATTTTCTACCTCTCACATCCGAATATGAAATATTCTGAAAACGGAAAAATTTACTCTGTGAATGAAGGGAATTATATTAAATTTCCTCAAGGGGTAAAAAATTACATTAAATATTGCCAAGCACAGGAAGGAGATAGACCTTATACCTCCAGATATATAGGTTCTTTGGTGGCAGATTTTCATAGAAATATGATAAAAGGAGGTATTTATATGTACCCTTCTTATGCTAATGCACCCAATGGAAAACTGAGATTACTCTATGAATGTAATCCAATGGCTTTCTTAGCAGAACAAGCAGGCGGTAAAGCCACCAATGGCTATAAGCGTATTTTAGAGCTTCAGCCTACAGAACTTCATCAGCGTGTTCCTTTTTTCTGTGGCTCCAAAAATATGGTGGAAAAAGCAGAGGAATTTATGAGCCAAGATGAAGAAACCAAGGCAATGCACGGATAATCTATTATCGTTATTCTGCAAGATTCAGATGCCATCATACTATCGCTTTTGGATAAGGACTTTTAAATGTGTTTCGTTTTGGGTTCCTGTATATTATATGGCGTAGTGAAATGATTGTATCATCCTTTAAAATCAATATTCGACCCCAAAATTGGGGTCGAAATTCCATATATGATACTAAATTTCAAATAACCTCGCCTTTCTCTCTAAAATCATCTCATCATTTATTAGGCGTACATTCTACAATTCAGTCGGTCATGAAAACAGCACAAATAGAAAAATACACATTGCAGTTTAAGCAACCTGGAGGAACCTCCCGAGGCGTTTTACATACCAAAGATACATATATTTTGCAGGTGTTTGAAAATAACCAAAGAGGCATAGGTGAATGTGCTTTATTCCGAGGACTAAGTGCAGATGATGTACCTGAATACGAAGAGCAACTTGCTTGGTTAAGAGAAAATATTAATCTCACCAAGGAGGAAATTATCCATAAGTTATATGGTTTTCCATCCATTATTTTTGGCTATGAACAGGCTATGCTGAATTTAAAATATCAGAATGACCTTTATTTCCCGTCTGCTTTTACAGAAGGAAAGCAAGGAATAACTATTAATGGACTGATATGGATGGGAGATGCACGCTTCATGAAATCTCAGATAAAAGATAAACTGGAAAAAGGGTTTTCATGTCTTAAACTCAAAATAGGGGTGGATTGGGAAAGTGAAAAAGAAATTTTAAAACAGCTAAGAAATCAATTTCCTAAAGAGATATTAGAACTTAGAGTAGATGCCAATGGTGCTTTTTCTTACTCACAAGCGTGGCGTGTTCTAGAGGAGCTGAACGCATTAGAAATTCATTCTATAGAGCAGCCTATTAAAAAGATGACGCATTTTCATCAGAACAGCGAAATGAAACAGCTTTGTGCCGAAACACCTACACCTATTGCTTTAGATGAAGAGCTAATAGGGGTGCATTCATTGGAAGAAAAACAACAATTACTAGAGTGTATTATGCCTCAATACATCATTTTAAAACCTTCATTGGTAGGAGGAATCAGCGGATGTGATGAGTGGATTGCCATAGCTGAAAAATTGGGAATAGGCTGGTGGATTACCTCTGCTTTAGAAAGTAATATCGGGCTAAATGCTATTGCACAATATACTTTCACTAAAAATAATTCTATGCCCCAAGGTTTAGGAACAGGAGGACTTTTTACCAATAATTTCCCATCACCATTGTGTTTAGAAGGAGAGGTATTGAGGTTTCAGAAATAAAATTTTCCGTCATGATGAAAATTAAGAATCGTTGGCATATCGCTGTGATGGGTGCGTGTATTCATTTGCTTTTAGGAACGGTATATGCGTGGAGTTTTTTCCAAAATCCGATTAGTGAAACTTATCAATGGACACAAAGAGAAACGGCTTGGGCTTTTAGTATTTCTATTTTCATGTTAGGAGTTACCGCAGCTTGGGCAGGAAGCAAGATGAATGAGATAGGCGTAAGAAAATTAGCATGTACAGGCGGAATCTTGTATGCTTTGGGCTATATAATTTCATATTTTGCTTTAGCATACACCTCATTACCACTTTTGTATTTAGGGTTTGGTGTTATTGGAGGCATCGGATTAGGAATGGCGTATGTAACTCCTGTGGCTACCGTAGCTTCTTGGTTTCCAGATCAGCAAGGTCTAGCTACAGGAATAGTGGTGATGGGCTTTGGACTAGGAGCTTTTGTAATGTCTAAATTATTAGCTCCTTTTTTTCTACAATGGTTTGATGGAGATTTAGCGTTTTCTTTTTTAGGTATCGGCATTTTTTTACTGCTTTTGCTCCCTTTATTCTCCCTTTTTCTCTATGATAATGCACTCACAAAAGATAATAATAACAATGAAGCACATCGTTTTGATATAAAAAAATATATTTTTTCAAAAAATTATGTACTGATTTGGTTGTTTTTTTCTATTAATATCATTGCTGGGATGATTTTTATTGCATTTCAATCCCCTCTTTTACAAGATATTTTAATGGACGAAGGACAAAATAATATTTCTGTTTTGGAACAAAAAGGGGCAACACTCATAGCCGTAAGTGCCATATGTAATGGAATAGGGAGATTTTTCTGGGGAAATATTTCGGATAGGATAGGAAAGATACAGGCTTTCAGAGTATTATTCTTATTGGAGTTGATAGTTTTTATAGTATTGATTTTCAGTAGAAATAGTCCGTTATTTTTCATCGGTGTTTGTGTAATCCTTCTATGTTATGGCGGAGGATTTGGTATCTTGCCTTCATTAATAAAAGAGCAATTCGGAATGAAAATGATGGCCACGATGTATGGAATTACACTCATTGGCTGGGGAATAGGCGGAATTGTAGGCCCTCAAATCATTGCTATGCTGAAAGACCAAAATCCTGATGAAGCAGGTTTTTACTCCTATTTTTTAGGATCTATACTTATTACTATCGCACTTCTTTTTTCATTCTTTGTTAAAACGAAAAAGATTTCTAATTAATCTGTTTCAACTAAAATGCAATTGTAGGTAAGTCCACGCAATCTGTTTCAACTAAAATGCAACTGCAAGTAAGTCCACGCAATCTGTTTCAACTAAAATGCAACTGCAGGTAAGTCCACTCAATCTGTTTCAATTAAAATGCAACTGCAGGTAAGTCCACGCAATCTGTTTGAATTAAAATGCAACTGCAGGTAAGTCCACGCAATCTGTTTGAATTAAAATGCAACTGCATGTAAGTCCACCCAATCTGTTTCAACTAAAATGCAATTTCCGTTTTTTAAGATTTAAAATTTGAAAAGCCTACCACTAAAAACTCCTCACCTACAAGCCCAATCCTAAGGTAATTCCTATATTATCCACTGTCTTGGCACTGGTATAATGCCCTACTCTATGATAAAGCCCTATATGGTATATAGTTCCTAAGAAATTATTCCAAGTGATGCCCACCTCCTGATATACATGCTTAGGCGTATCAAAGGATATATTATGCTGGCGTGGATTTTTAAAATTGCCCCAAACGGCATTGTACCCAAGGCTCAATCGGGAGTGTCTTTTGCCCATACTGAAAATAAAAGGTAGCGTGTGCCTATACTGAAAGCCTAAGAATCGATCGGCATAAAAAGTTCCTGAAAACATGGCATAGTGGGAAAGCGAAGTGGCAAAGTTAAGTTTATGCCATAGAGATTCACTGGAAGAAGTGTTCCCCGTAATTTCAAAATTCTTCCAAATCGGTACGCTTCCAGAGGAAATCCCTCCATAGAGATAAGCTCTACTGGTTCCCCATCGGGTTCTTACGCTGTGAATGGCGAGAAAATCTGCCTTGGCATAGTTCATATTTCCCCCTAGGGCATTAATGCCTTTTTCTATATTGATAAAAAAATGAGGGTATCCCGTATGGTAAGTATACTTTCCTTGCGGTGTCATCATGTTTTTATCTTTAGGAGAATATTTTATGGTAAGTGCCAGCTGCGTATCATGATAATCATTGGTAGTATTCCCATTGAACTGATAATCCCCTACAGGATTCTGCTTTTGATAATGTGCAGAAAATCTTGCGGTAAGCGTATTGGTAATGTCATAGAGGTAAGATGCTCCCACGCCTTGGTATCGGAGGTAATGAGGATGATAAAGACTACCCCCTGCCCCTTCTATAAAAGCGATGCTCTGTGGCCACAGGTTTCTATTAAACCTACCGAAGACTTTCATATCATTGACATATTCCAGCCTAAAAACAGAAGTCTTAATAGATGAAAGCCGAGTGTCTAAACCCACTCCGTATTTCAGTTTTCCATCACCGAAACCATATCCTAAATAGAGGTCTGGTGAATAGATTGGGCTGAATTTTTCATTGGCTTTTAGCCCAATACCCAATCTGAATTTTTCAATCGGGTTGTATGAAAAAATTCGATTAGGCAGAATATTTACCTTCCCTACGCGGATTTGTCCACGGAGGAGTGAAGTCAATGCTTTTACTTTTCTTTCGATATCATATTTCTGCACTAAGCTGTCTATACCTTGGTAGGTTTTGGCTTCTCTTTCGGTAAGAGGGGCTGTTCTGTATTTTTCCAATTGGTTGCCCTCTGCATTTTGTATGGAATAAGTATAGCCCTGAAACTCTTCGGCTTTCTGCTCTGGGTTAATCTCTACATCAAAAAATCTGTGCGTTACGAAAGCATAATTACCAAATTTTTTCTTGGTAGATTTAGATTTTTGAGTTGCATCATCAGGTTCTTTTTTTCCTGTTTCAAACTCCTGATGCCCTATTCTAAACCGAATATCCTCAGTATCTAAAAACCATTTTCCTGCCATAGGTTTCCATACAGAAGTTACCGTGCCTTGGTTCCTTTTGGTACTATGAGAAGTAATTTTTTTTATGGCAAAAGTTTCGGTATCAATGAAAACACTCCCAGCGAATTTATTGCTCTTCTGCTTTTGTTTACTGGAAAGTTCTCGGAAGTTAATAACGAAGGTTCTCCTACCTTCTACCATAATGGTATCTGAAAGAAAAAAACGATACAGATGCCTATTATCTGGATTTACCTGTCTTGGAATACGGTCTAAATTAGAAATGCCCAATGCCATGAATTCATAGATAGGATCTTTGAACCCCGACATTCTATTGTCCAGAACCACTATTTTCTCTCCGTGCCGTTTAGAAAATTTATATTCCTCGGCTTTTTCCCAAAGGAAAAAATTAGACTCCTTAGCTATATTAAAAAAGCTTTCTGTCATGAGAGAATCTTTCTTATCTTTTTCCGTTTGTTTCTTTGGGGTATGCCCTATTTGTGCCAAAGAATCTGCCCTACGGCTGACAAATGCTCTATACGAAGCAAGGCTATCTTGATCTACATCTATGGATATTTTAGAGTATTTTTTAAAACGATACCCGTCTAAAGATTTAGGGCTATTTTCTTTATACTTTTTTACTACTTTATCCAGAATGCGTAGTGCTTTTGGGTCAGACGCATTACGAATGGCTATTGCCTGTATTTTCTTTGATTTTTCAGAGGATTCTTGGAGTGCGATGGTCATATTTTTCTCTACACTGACGGTTTTTTCATCATAATCATCTCTCTGCACATCAATGGTTTTACATTTCGTCTTGTACGCTAAAGTCCCTTTGGCATTGGTTTTTCCTACCAGCTCATCATTACAATACACATTTACCTTAGAAAGTGGTTTTTTCGTTTTAGCATCTACCACCTGAAGGGTATTTTGACCCAAAAACTTCGTTCCAAAACCTATAATAATGAATAATAAAAGATAGTTTTTCATAGTAATACAATAATTTGTTTGTGAATGATTATGCCGTTTAAACAAAAAACTTGATACCGTGAAAAACAAAGTATCAAGTTCATCATTATGAATTCATTTAAAATTTAGATTTCAGTTTTTGTATAAAACTTTTTTCTTCCGTGGCGTGGTAGCCATAGCCGTACTTATTTCCATAGCCATAATTACTTTTAGAAACATCATTCAGCACGAAACCTACATTTTTAATTTTTCCAGCAGCAATGTTTTTATTGGCAAATTCTATGAGTTGTTTCTCTGTATATTGTGAACGAGTTACATAGAGGGTAGCATCTGCCAAATCTGAAATCAGCATGGTATCTGTTACTAATAATAGCGGTGCAGTATCCACTATGATATAATCATATTCCTCTTTTAATTGTTCTAATAACACTTGGTACCTACCATTGGTAAGCAACTCCGTAGGATTAGGAGGGATGCTACCAGAATAAATTACATCCAAATGTGGATTAAATGAAGAAACATGAATAATACTCTCCAGCGGAGTGGTTTCATCATACAAGAATTCTGAAAGTCCTGCCAAGCCTTTTCGGCTGTCATTGTACCTTTGGAGCTGTGGATTTCTAATATCCGAACCGATGATGATGGTTTTCTTCCCAGGGGCAGCCAAAATCAAAGCAAGATTTACCGAAACAAATGTTTTCCCCTCTCCCTTAATGGTAGAAGTAACAAAAATAACTTTTCCTTTTTCTTTTTTCGGCAACAGGAAATTCATATTGGTAGTAAGAATACGGAATGCCTCTGCCATAGGAGACAAGTCATTCATTCCTATCAATTCATTTTGTCCCTTTGCTACCGAAGGCAGTTCAGAAATCACTGGTGTAGAAGATAGCTTCTCTATATCATGCTTAGTAGTTACTTTGGTATCTAATAATTCTTTGATATAGATATAAGCAAAAGGTAGAACAAGTCCTAACACCATCGCCCCAATAAGGATAATAGGGATTTTAGGAGATACAGGCTTATCCATGGCATACGCTTCATCTATAACTTTGGCTTTTTGGGTAGTAATAGCCAAAGAAATTGCTGTTTCTTCTCTTTTCTTTAGGAGGAGGAGATAGAGTTGCTCTTTGATAGCCTGTTGCCTTTCTATTCCTCTGAACATTTTTTCTATAGAAGGAAGCCTAGAATTTTTACCGATGGCTTTGTTTTGTTCCGTTTGGAGTTCATTGCTGGAAATCTGAAGCCCCGTACGAGTTTTCTGTAAGCTATGAATTACGGAGGTTTTTAAATTATTGAGTTGTTTAGAAATATTTTCTACTGCAGGATGCTCAGGCGTGGCAGTTGCCAAGAGTCTATTTCTCTCCAGTACCAATTCATTATAGGAATTAATTCCTGCAGAGGCCGCAGGGCTATTGAGCCCCAATGCAGAAGGAAGCACCTGATATGCTCCTTGCTTATTAAGGTATCCGATGAGTGCATCAGTAAGCTGAAGCTGTGCATCTATTTCTAATTGTTTTGCTCTAGCTTCTGCAGTGGTTTCTAAATTAATTTTTGCTTCGGTACCGATATCGGTAAGGTTATTTTGTGTTTTAAAATTTTGTTTTTGACTTTCAATGCTTTCTAATTCATCAGAGATTACTTTTATTCTGTTTTCTATGAACTTCATGGTCTCATTAGACTGGAAGTTTTTGTCATTAATCGCATCTTGATTATACGCATATACCAATCCATTGATAATGTCTTTCGCTTTATCAGCATTGGTATGATTGTATGAAAGTGCAACAACAGTAACATCTTTATTCACGAGCTGTACATTGAGTGGCTCTTGTAGTGCTGTGATTCTAGATGCTTTAGATTTAAAATTGAGCTTTATCCTACCGAGTTCTTTTGCTTTTACTGCATCAAATTGGTCATTTTTCGTGATGATAATATTAGCATACGGAAGCCCAATGGTTTTACCAAACTGTGCTTTAACATCAGCGTTAAGCTCTTCTGAAGCAAGGGTGATTTCATTTCCTTTCCAGCTAACAAAAACAGGTTTTTTAGGAAATTTTTTATTCTTTTTTTCAGAAATGACATGAACAATAATCGGTGCCGTATCTCCATAGAGTTCCCTTTCTCCTAATTGTTCTTCGGAAAAAATAGCCGTTTGTAAATTTTTAGCATCTACCACATGATGCATTAATTTTTTAGACTTAAAAATCTCCAGTTCATTATCAATACTATTGGAGGTCATACCGCTTATTCCTGAAATTTCCTTGAGAATATCCATATCCCCACCACCTTTTTTAGAATCTTTAATTAGAACGGTGGATTTTACTTGATATACAGGAGCAGAAATTTTAATATAGGCAATCGCCAAAGCGGTCATTGTAATAACTGAGAGAACAAACCAATGCCATCTTCTAAGATAAGGTTTGATGACTTCTTGAATATTAATTTCCTTTCCCCTTTTAGATTCGTTGATTCTTTCTTCTTTATTATTATCCATAGTGTTTATATCCAAAAAATTATCTTACTATTAATGTGAGGAGTCCTAATATAACAGATGCTACTGATATGTAAATTCCTGTTTGTGGTCCATACGCTGCAGACTGTTTTTTAGTTTCATTGGGCGTTACATAAATCACATCATTCTGCTTAATATGATAGTAAGGAGAATTAATAAAGTTAGCATCTTTAAGATTAATATAAGTTTGGGTTCTCACACCATCTTGCTCTCTGATGATTAATACATTATCTCTTCTTCCATATAGATTCAGATCTCCTGCCATGGCTAATGCACTGAGAAGCGTAGCTCTACCATCAGGGACAATATAGTCTCCAGGTCTATTTACTTCTCCTAAAACTGAAATTTTAAAATTTCCATATCTTACGCTCACGGTAGGATTATAAATGTATTTTTTAATTTTTTGGGTAAGTTCTACTTTGAGTTCTTCTAGAGTTTTTCCTTGGGTTTCCACTTTACCTATAATCGGAAAATCAATATACCCTTCGGGATATACGGTATAAGATACCCCCGAGAGAGAGGTTTGATTTCCTGTCGGCATATTGGTACTGGATTGGGAGTAAGCTACTCTGGAACTATTTCCATCAGTGCTAACACTTTGATTAAACGGTGCTGCCACCATCATATCTTTTGCAGCTACATAAATGAGGAGCTGATCATTAGGCTGAATAGTAGATTGTACATTTTTAGTATATGCTTCCTGAGCTATTTGCTCTATATTTTGCATATACGCTATGTCTTTCTGTGCTTTACATGAAAGCAATAAAGCTGCTAATACGAATAATATGATTTTTATCTTCATACTTTTACTATATTTCAATCTGAATCCGCAAATATACGGTTTTCACTAAACTCATCTACCACACAGAATATTGATAAAAAGAAATTATTTATCCAATTGCTCATATACTGAGTTATTGCTTTTATATTCCTTTACTATTTCTTTGAGTGTTTTTACTATTTCCAATGGGCTGCAAGATTGAGTTTGTTCATATATTTTTTCTGTCAATGAATTAATCTGTTCAAAAGCCATGGGTTCATCTTTAGAAATCATGATTTTTTCATGATGTGTAGGAAGTGTTTTCGTATTATCACTTAATAGTTCTTCATATAGCTTCTCGCCTGGTCTCAATCCTGTGAAAACAATTTTTATATCTACATCGGGTTCAAATCCAGATAATTTAATCATTTTTTTTGCCAAATGAAGAATCTTTACAGGTTCTCCCATGTCAAATACAAAAATTTCGCCCCCTTTCCCCATGGTTCCTGCCTGAAGAACCAGTTCACATGCTTCTGGTATAGTCATAAAATAACGAACAATATCAGGATGAGTGATGGTTACAGGACCTCCTTTTGCTATTTGTTTTTTGAAATAAGGAATTACAGAACCATTAGAGCCGAGTACATTTCCAAAACGAGTAGTAATAAATTTCGTGGTATGCCCTTTTTCAGTTTGTAAAGCCTGAACGAATAACTCTGCTGTTCTCTTAGAAGCCCCCATCACATTGGTAGGGTTCACCGCTTTATCTGTAGAAACCATCACGAATCTATTCACGCCATATTTACTGGAAAGCAAAGCGATATTTTTAGTTCCTTGAATGTTTACTCTAGCTGCTTCGTGTGGGTTTTGCTCAATCAAAGGCACATGCTTATACGCTGCCGCATGGTACACCATAGAAAATTGATACTTTTGGAACAACTGCTCCATTCTATCTTTTTGAGTAATATCTGCTAAAACAAATTTAAAACGAATGTTTGGAAAACAATGACGCATCTCCAGTTCTACATCATAAAGAGGTGTTTCTGCTTGATCTAAAACCACTATCAGAGAAGGGTTAAACTGTGCAATTTGCTTTACCAATTCACTTCCAATAGAACCTGCTCCTCCCGTTACCAAAATATTCTTTTGGAAATGTCTTTTAGTGACCTCTTGATTTTCAATAACAATTGGCTTTCTATTAAGTAAGTCCTCTATTTGAAGATTATAAATATTAATTTGATGTTCATCTCCTCTTACTTTTTGCACGGTAGGAGCTTTAAACACTTGAAGATTTTTAGATAAAAACATATTTACCCAATCGGTCATCTCTTCTTTAGTAAGCTGATTTCTATTAATTAATACACCATCTATATCTTCTGTTTTCTCATCATATTCTTCTATTTTTTTTCTGCTCAATATCGGTTTGCCCAAAAGTTTTGCCATAGATGAATCTTTTCTTTCTGTCAAAAAGCCCACCACCGAATAAGGCAACTGAGGATTATCTAAAATAGCTCTGGCTATGGAAATAGATTGTTCATCAATTCCCAGAATTAATATTCTTTTTTTCAGTGTGCTTCTTCTAAATTCCCTTGCAAAATGAAAAATTTCCTTTACTATTAACCGAAATAAAAACAAGCCTACTACTGAGATGGTAAAATAAATCGTTAAAAAAGAAAAGTTTAAGCAACTATACCCTGCCGCTAAACGAAATACAGAGTTAAGTATTCCTAAAACAATAAATGTACAGATACTAGAAAAGAAAATCTTAAGTAAATCTACGAAAGTAGAGTGTCTAATGATTCCCGCATAAGTTTTAAATAAAAACATAAAAGCACCATTCACCAGAGTAACAAACACAAATGTATTCCATGTAGAAATTTGGTTGGCTTTCCATATATTAAGTCTCATGAGAATATAGTAGGATAAAATCATAGAAACCCACAAAATTACGATATCTATAAACAGTACCAGCCATCTAGGAAGATATCTCATCTCACTGAAATTAACAATGTTATTACCGCTGTATATCTTATCTGTAAACCTCCTAAACCACATGACATTTTACAATTAAATTGTTAAAAACTATCTATTCACTTTATTTTTATAATCTTTTTTAATTTAATATTCCATCAATAATATATTTATCGATAGGAATACAAATATACTAAAAACCTTTCTTAATTTGCTAAAATATTTTACACTCAATATAAAAAAGCTATCCAAAAATGGATAGCTCTCTGAATACGAATCTTTTCTATTTTTTTTATTCACCTAAAAAAGGATATTTATAATCTGTAGGAGGATTAAATGTTTCCTTAATAGAGCGAACAGAAACCCAACGAAGAAGATTCATTTTAGAACCTGCCTTATCATTAGTTCCTGAAGCTCTCGCTCCACCAAATGGCTGCTGACCTACCACTGCACCCGTAGGTTTATCATTAATATAGAAGTTTCCTGCAGCATTTTCAAGTGCCTTGGTAGCCTCATCTATTGCATATCTACACTGTGAGAAAATAGCCCCTGTAAGTGCATACGGCGAAGTCTCATCTACCAATTTTAATGTTTCTGCCCATTTTTCATCCTCATATACATATATTGTCAAAATAGGTCCAAAAATCTCTTCTGTCATTGAAGGATATTTCGGATTGGTAGTTAAAATCACCGTAGGTTCTACAAACCACCCCTTAGTGCCTTCACATTTTCCACCGAAAATAATTTCTGCATCCGAAGCACTTTGAGCATTTTTAATGTATTTTTCACACTTTTCGAAAGAACCTTTATGAATCACTGCATTCACAAAATTAGACGGGTCTTCAGGTGAACCTACTTTAATGCTGGCAAGCTGCGTTCCCATAATCTCCTTCACTTCATTCCAAAGTGATTTCGGAATATAAGCACGAGAAGCTGCAGAACATTTTTGTCCTTGGTATTCAAAAGCACCACGCACCAATGCCGTAGCTACCTGAACTGCATGGGCAGATGGATGTACCATCACAAAATCTTTACCACCTGTTTCTCCTACTATTCTAGGGTAAGTTTTGTACTTATGAATATTATCCCCTATCATCTTCCACATTCCTTGGAAAACGGATGTAGAACCTGTAAAATGCAATCCTGAAAAATCAGGGTGAGAAAGTACTTTTTCTGCGGTCTTAGCCCCATCTGTAAACACCATATTAATTACCCCATCTGGTAATCCTGCTTCTTTAAAGATTTCCATCAATACATGGGCAGAATAAATCTGAGAGTTAGAAGGTTTCCAAACCACTACATTCCCCATCATTGCCATACAAGTAGGCAAATTCGCTGAAATAGCTGTAAAGTTAAACGGCGTTACCGCAAAACAAAATCCTTCCAAAGGTCTATACTCCGCTCTGTTCCACATTCCCTCTGCAGAAATGGGTTGTTCAGCATACATTTCCGTCATAAACTCTACATTAAATCGTAGGAAATCTATAAGTTCACATGCTGCATCTATTTCCGTTTGATGAACATTTTTCCCTTGACCAATCATGGTAGCCGCATTCAATTTATCTCTGTACGGTCCAGCAATAAGGTCTGCCATTTTTAAGAAAATAGCCGCTCTTTGTTCCCATCCGAGAGCATTCCATTTTTCTTTTGCCGCCAATGAAGCCTCAATAGCCGCATCTACATGAGTCATGTCTCCTGCGTGGTAAAAACCTAAATCATGCTGATGATCTTGCGGAGATTCTACTCTTACTGTATTTCCTGTGGTAACCGCCTTCCCTCCGATGACCATTGGGATTTCCACCTTTTCATTCCACATTTTTTTATACATGGCGAGGAGAGATTTCACCTCTGAAGAACCTGGAGCATAAGAACGAACTTCCTCATTCACTGCCACTGGAACTTGGGAAAATGCTTTTGACATAATTGTATTTTTTTAATATTTTTTACTCTACAAAAGTAAGGCTTAATTTTCTTCTTTTCAAATTTTCTGAAAAGAAATAACTATAGTATGTTATCCTAAAACAATAAACTACTCTATTTAACTCAAAACCTATAAACAAAAAAAGAGACTACCTCGAAAGATAACCTCTTTTTTGTACCCAGGGCCGGGATCGAACCGGCACTCCTAAGAACTGGTGTTTGAGACCAGCGCGTCTACCAATTCCGCCACCTGGGCATTACTGAATTGCGATTGCAAATGTAGTGTGTTTAATTTTCATATGCAACTTTTTCACATAAAAAAAATTAAAAATCTATCATCAACCCGTCATACGCCATTTCTACTCCTAATGGAAGTTTTTCATTTTCAACACTATGAAGCCCAAACTCATGACTAATATGAGTGAGAAACATTTTTTTAGGCCGAAGTTCTTGGTACAATGCCAGTACTTGAGGTAAAATAAAGTGAGAAATATGAGACTTTTCTTTTCTCAAGCAATTGATAATCAAAACATCTAAGTCTTTAAGTTTTTCCTTCTCTTCATCTGAGATATCACTTGCATCGGTAATATATGCCAAATTTTTTATTCTAAATCCTAATACTGGCAACTGAAAATGAAGCACTTCTATAGGAATAATATTTTCTCCAAATAATGAAAACGCTCCATGAATGGGTATTAAATCAAAGGAAGGTGCTCCAGGGTATTTTTTATCTGCAAAAGCATAGGGAAACCGCTTTTTTACTTCATCCAATACTCTTGGGTAGGCATACACCTGCGTAGCCTTCCCTTCTCTAAAAATCACCGGTCTAAGGTCATCCATACCGATGACATGATCATTATGCTCATGGGTTAAAAAAACTGCTTCCACTCTCTTTTCTCCTTGGCGAAGCATCTGTTGTCTAAAATCGGGGCCACAGTCTATTAAAATTTTTTCTCCATTGTCCGTAGTAATCATCACCGAAGTCCTCAATCTTTTATCTCTGATATCCAAAGAAGTACACACATCACAAGCACATCCTATCACTGGCACTCCCTGAGATGTTCCCGTTCCTAAAAAAGTTAACTGCATTTATTTTTCGGATTTTTTTTATTTTTGTAAAACTACAAAAAATATTTAATGCCAACGATGACACCGAAACTTACCCCAAAACAAAAAGCTTTAGCCATTAATCTAGAACCTAGCATCTACGGAACATTTGCAGAAATAGGTGCAGGACAAGAAACGGTAAGACATTTTTTCAGAGCAGGAGGGGCTTCCCAAACCATAGCAAAAGCCATGTCTGCGTATGATAAAGATTTTTCTGATGCCATCTACGGTAAAGAAACCAAAAACAGGTATGTTACTCAAAATCGTCTAAGGAAAATGCTTCGTTATGAAGTAGAACTCATCGAAGAACGACTGACAAGAGAGAACACCCCAAAAAGAAAATTTTTCTCCTACGCCAATACCGTAACCACCATTAATTTTACTAAAACTTCTAAAGGACACGGATGGGCGGGTGTGCGTTTTCAGAGAGAACATGATGAGGGCTATAGCGAAATCATCCTTCACATTAAATTTAAGGAAAACAATGCTACCCTACAGCAAGAAACCTTAGGTAAATTAGGAGTAAATCTCATCTATGGTGCTTTCTTTTATAACGATAACCCTAGAAGACTGATAGAATCTCTGTATGATGATATTGCTTTGGATGAACTAGAGATTGACATGATTGATTTTCGTGGCCCCGCTTTCGCTTATGTAGATAACCGACTGATGAGCCTTCAGCTGGTAAAAAATGGCATGACCGATGCTGTAATTTTTAATCCTGAAGGCGTTAATATGCTCCCTGCAGACCTCCTTTACAAGAAAAACATCTTTGCCGTAAGAGGAAGTTTCAGACCTGTAACCCGAGTAAATGTGGATATGTTTGAAAAGGGGCTGGAAGCATTTTATGAAGACATGGCATGTAATGAAGAAAACACAGAAGTTCTTTTTGAAATTACCATTTCTAACCTAAAAAGTCAGGGAGAAATAGACGAAAGAGACTTCCTAAATCGTGTAGATATTTTGGCAAAATTAGGCTATACCGTCATCATCTCTAATTATTCTGAGTATTACCGATTGATAGATTATTTCGCTTCTTTCACTACACAAAATATAGGCATTGCTATGGGGGTAAATAATCTTCTGATGGTATTTGATGAGCATTATTATAAAAACCTTTCGGGGGGAATACTAGAGGCATTTGGTAAATTTTTTAGGAATGATGTTACGGTGTACCTCTACCCTTACCTTGATCAAGAAAATAATTGCTTACTAGATTCTAACAACCTCCGTGTAAACGATAATCTGAAAGAATTATACAAATTCTTTAAACATAACCAGAGAATTAAAGATATCAAAACTTACACAAAAGAATATCTGGACATCCATTCCAGAAAAGTACTAAAAATGATTCAGGATGGTGAAGCAGGATGGGAAAAAGTTTTGCCACCAGGTGTAGCCAAAACCATTAAGGAGAGAGGAATGTTCGGATATAAAGAAGATGTAACGCTCAGAAACTTTTATTAACTCAAAAGATATATTATCTATTTTTAGAAGATTTAATTTTCTATTTTAGCCGATGGAGTTTGGGCATAAGTATTAATAATCATATCAAAATAATGAGGATGATACATTCCTTTCATGGAGTAGAATAGCTCTTTTCTCATTTCCATATCCTTTGGTAATGGCACTTTTTTCATTTTGTGAATCAAAATATGCCAAATGAGCTCAGTACAATATAAAGACTTGTCATCATGTATAATACCTTTGGTGTCAAAGGGTGTTTTTTTCGCTACATACTCCTGAGCAAAACATACCAACTGCTCTTGCTCTGTTTTTTGAATACCTTTTAAGCGAACCACCATTATTTTATTCGGTACAGAATAGTACAAAAAATCTTCCAATGACTGTTCCTGAACGCCTTCTATTTCTGAAACTTTTGAAGATAACGAATGAATGACCCACCACTGATTTTCCTTTTGATAAAGAATTCCCGCATGAGTTACATCATAATGACTATCATTAAAATGTGTAGCTATCATATCACTAAAAAAGCCATAGCCTCTCCTCAAGATAATATCCCCCTCCTGTAGCCTTCCCATTTCTTCCGTGGATAACCGAGCTAAAGATTTATCTTCTCTCACTTTATGATTTTCCACTTTTTTATGGGTATAAAAGAAAAACTCAATGCTTAAAAATAGAAATAAAAAAACACCTCCGAAAACCATTATCCATAAAATGGGTTTCGGAAGTGCCTTTAATGTACCGATAAGTCTTCTTAACATAAGTATTATTCTGTGGCTGAAGATTCTTCATCTTTCATAGAAGGAACATCTTCTTTTTTCTCATCCTCCTTATTCATATATACTTTCCACTTACCATTTACTTTCTTAAGATTTATACTCTCTTCTTTATCATTCTCTCCTTTGAAATATACCTTTGCTTTATTTCCTTTTTCCTCTACACGAATCACTTCCACATTTTTATTATTCTTTTGAATTGTTTTTTCCTTAATACTGTTTCCTACTAAGGTATTCACCGCACCTAATAAATCTGCCGTAGGTCCATCACAATACTTTTTCGCCTCCTCTATCTCTCCCCTATTGAGATGCTCAAAAAATTTAGTAGCAACATCTTTAGGAGTATTTGCTACACTACAGCCAATTAAAAATAATACCATACAACCAATAGATAAAAACGCTCTCATATTTCTTTAATTTTATAACGACAAATGTAATCATAAAACTCTAAATAAAAAATATGAAAAAATAAAATGGTGCGTAAATGATACTTTTTTTGGAAAATTAAGAAATTTTTCCAATTTTTCTGATAATAAACACAATGTTGAACTCATCTCGACTTTCTCTTTTGTTTAAATTTTCTGAGTCCTAAGACGACAAAGGCAAGGTAATTAAAACCTATCCAACTACTTACGGTAGTATCAAAACGATTTAAAACTGAACGAAAACTATCCATCCAAGCGTTGCTTCTTTCAATGGTGTAACGCTCTCTGTAGAGTTTTTTATCGAAATAATGTTCCGTTTCAGAGGGGGATTTTTGGTTTCTTTTGTTTTCACAAATATTGGCTATGATACCTTCTGAGGCGGTTATTTTCCGAAGATTTTCACTGTCAAAACCTGCATCAAAATTCACAAATAAACCTTCTGTGGAGATTTTAGCCTTTTTCAAAACGGATGTAATTTCTTGAAAATGAGTCTCTATATTATACAAGTCGTGATGCTGGCCAGATATAGGCTGAGACATTGCTAACATCAAACCTTGCCTGTCGGACAGGTACAAACTATTGGTTGTTTTTGCTTTTTTACGAGCTTGATATCCTACTTGTTCGCCTCCTTTTTTTGCGGGTGTTTGGCTACCGTCAAAATCGCAACTTGAACAATCTATTTTCGATTTGTTTTTCTTCAAAATTTCTACCCAACAAGTCTGCCAAGCACCTTCTTCACACCATTTCCGGTAATGTCCAAACACGGTTTTATAGCTCGGAACTACCTCTGAAAATAATTGTTCCATTGGTAAAAGTGCCCATTGAATACCTGTTTTCAATTTGTATAAAATACAGTTAATTATCTCACTAATAGGTGATTTTGGTTTAAACCCTCTTTTTCTTTTAGGTAAATGTGGGATAATTTCTCCTACTATCGTATCTTTGTCCAGTACTACAAACAAGGTCTTAGGTTTTTATGTTTCACACCACAAAAATCATAATTCCTTGTTTGTTTTCAAAAAGTCAAGATAGACTCGATGTAATAACTGTTTTTCTTTCAGAATTTTGTGTTTCAAAGCACTTTTTGCTAAAACATCCAAAACGATGAAGTTTATAGATTTTTTACAAAAAATCACTATATTGAATTTCCTTTACTGACGATGATTATCCAAATAGACTCATAATAAAAACGCACAAATAATAAAATAGGCCACCTTTTTTAGGTAGCCTATTGTTTTTTAGTAGTGTTACTAAGCCTCACAACTGGTGCAATTTACAAAGTTCACCATTAGTTCTTTAGAAACCGATGAACTTCTCTGGTAGTACAGTGTTTTCACTCCCTTTTTCCATGCTTCTATCAATAAATAATTCACATCTTTCACTGGCATGGTAGAAGGTATTTGTAAATTCAACGATTGAGCTTGGTCTATATACTGCTGTCTCTGGGCAGCCTGAGAAATGATTTCCATAGGTGAAATCTCCTTGAAAGTTTTAAATACAGCTTTTTCGTGGTCCGTAAGTCCTTCCAAATGCTGCACTGAGCCGTGATTCAGCATAATTGTTCTCCAAGTTTCTTCGGTATCCAATCCTTTTTGTTCCAATAGCTTGGCCAAGTATTTATTTTTACGCATAAAATTTCCTTTGGCTAGTCCCGCTTTGTAATAATTAGAAGCAAAAGGCTCTATTCCTGGAGAAGTTTGTCCTAAAATTGCGGAGCTAGAAGTAGTAGGAGCTATAGCCATGGTGGTAGTATTTCTCAGTCCATAGCCTTTCAGCATTTCTGGTTCTCCGTAGATACTTGCCAATTCTTTGGATGCTGCTTCGGCTTGTTCTTTAATTTGCCTAAATGCTTTCGCATTAAATTGGGTAGCCTCAAAGCTCTCAAAAGGAATCATATTTTTCTGTAAATAAGAGTGATACCCTAAAACACCTAAACCTAATGCTCTATGGCGAATAGCAAAATTTCTTGCCGATTGTAGATAATAATTGCCTTCCGTTTTCTCAATGAACTCAGATAAAACAGCATCTAAGAAATACACCGCCAATTTCACTGCATTGGTATCTTTCCATTCATCGTAAAGTTCTAAATTCATGGAAGATAAACAGCAAATAAAAGACTCTTCTTGGGTGGATGGAAGCATGATTTCAGAACAAAGGTTACTCGCATTAATCATGAGCCCTTTGTCTTTATACACTTGAGGTTTATTCCTATTGACATTATCGGTAAAGAAAATATACGGAAGTCCTTTCTGCTGGCGACTTTCTAGTACCCTTGCCCAGATTTTTCTTTTTTCCAGATCCCCATCTATCATGTCTTGCATCCAATAGTCTGGTACACAAACTCCGATGAAAAGATTCTGAATAGGTGAACCTATATCTTTAATGGATAAAAACTCTTCGATATCCCCATGGTCAATATCCAGATAAGCGGCAAAAGCTCCACGGCGAACCCCTCCCTGTGATACTACATCCATTGCAGTATCAAATAATTTCATGAAAGAAACAGCTCCCGAAGATTTGCCATTATCGGTAACAGCAGTCCCTCTATGTCTCAGCTCCCCAAAATAGCCCGAAGTGCCCCCTCCTATTTTCGTCTGCATAATCACTTCTCCCATTTTATGCGTAATACCCTCTATACTATCTGGGATATGTACATTAAAACAAGAAATAGGTAAGCCCCTTTGTGTTCCCATATTTGCCCAAACAGGAGATGAAAAGCTAATCCACCCTTTCACAATCATTTCTTTGAAAGCAGACTGAAGTTCTGGTTTATAAAGGCGTTTAGCAGCAGCCATCGTTATTCTATCGATAGCTCCTTCCACGGTTTCACCTTTTAATAAATACCCTCTATTGAGCATTTGTTCAGACTCTTCATTGAGCCACCATATGTGCGTTTGTTCTTCCATCGTACAAATAAAAATATGTGATTACTCAGATTATTTATGAAAACAACCTAAAAATTATCTTTTAAAAAAATAGGCGAATAAAAATTCGCCCCTTAATTTATAGAATTGCCCCTCTGGGGTAAGAAGCTAAAATAAATCGTTTGCTGTAATGGATTTATCATGTTTGGTATAGTCCACTGGTCTTTTGGCGAAAAAGTCATCTAGTGAATTGGCGAAAACTTCCTCCTCAAACCAAACCATAGGTTTATATTCTTCTTCTGATACATTATAGCGAGTAGGCATACTTATCTTTTTAAGAGAATCATCTACTCTGTATCTCATAAAATGGAGTAGATTTTCCTTTGAAACATGATCAATTTCGCCCAGTTCAAAAATCCAATCTAATATTTCGCTCTCTACCTTTAAAGACTCGTCTATAAGCTGGTAAATTTCTTCGATGTCTTGGTCTGTAAGTAGATCAGGTTGCTCTTCACGGATTTTATTGATGAGATAGATTCCTGCATTGGCATGAATTTGTTCATCTACAGAGGTCCAAGCGATGATATTGCTCACATTTTTCATATAGCCTTTAAATCGGGTAAACGATAGAATAATGGCAAACTGAGAAAAAAGAGAGACATTTTCTATGAGAATGGAGAATAGTAATAGTGATGATACATATTCTTTTGGCGTAGTAGAATTGGCATTTTTCAATACATTACTAAGAAAATCTATTCTTTTCTTTACTGCAGGTATTTCCACCACGCTGAGGAACTCATCATTGTAACCGAGCACTTCCAATAATCTAGAATAGGCTTCTGAGTGTCTAAACTCACATTCTGCAAATGTAGCTCCCAGCCCGTTGAGTTCTGGCTTTGGAAGATGCTGATAGAGATTTCCCCAAAAAGTTTTTACGGAAACTTCTATTTGAGCAATTGCCAAAAGTGCATGTTTTACTGCATTTTTTTCATGGGGTTCTAGCTGAGAGTGAAAATCTTGGATATCCGCAGTAAAATCTACTTCAGAGTGTACCCAAAAAGATTTATTAATTGCCTCTATAAATTGTAATACCTCTGGATATTCAAAAGGTTTATAGCTTATGCGTTTATCAAAAATTCCCATTTTGCTTTGTTTTTTTATGTTGTTAAAAAAATGATACTAAGCCCTCCTTGTGTAAAAAAATATATGAAAAAGTAGGCTGTTTTTTGTTCATTTTTAGCTTTACAAAATTAGAAAATCCTTTATTAAAAAAAAATATTTCTTCCTTTCAGTTATCCACATTTGTTTTTCACAAATATGGCTTATTTTGAGAAATTGTATTAAATAGCATATTTTAATTATCATAAAATCAATGTATAAAGTTTAAACAATATTTGGTTTACTTTTATTCCTCTCAGTGTAACAAATTGCTTATCTTTACTACCAATTACTAAAAATCAGGTAGATGCTGAAAATAGAAAATCTTCATAAATCATACGATACGGGTAAGAATAAGCTTCATGTTCTTAAAGGAATTAATTTGGAAATAGGACAAGGGGAATTTGTCTCCATCATGGGGAGTTCGGGTTCGGGAAAATCTACCTTGCTGAACATCATCGGAATTTTAGATGAAAAGGACAGTGGTATCTATGAGCTGGACGGTATTCCCATAGAGCATCTCAACGAGACAAAAGCAGCCGAATATAGAAGCAGGTTTTTAGGTTTTGTTTTTCAGTCGTTTAATTTAATAGGCTATAAAACCGCTCTAGAGAATGTAGCTCTTCCCCTTTATTACCAGAATGTTTCTAGAAAGGAGAGGAACCGAAAAGCTATGGCGTATTTAGAAAAAGTAGGCTTGGCACCGTGGGCGAATCATTACCCTAATGAGCTTTCAGGAGGACAAAAACAAAGGGTGGCCATTGCTCGTGCATTAATTACCGAACCCAAAATAATTCTGGCAGATGAACCTACGGGTGCTCTGGATAGTAAAACCACACATGATATTATGAAATTGCTTCAGGAAATTAATAACGAGGGAAAAACTATTATTATCGTAACCCATGAACCCGATGTAGCGGCACAAACCAAACGCAATGTAGTACTTAAAGACGGTGTTATAGAAACGGATATGAAAATAGTGCAAGAAATATTATAAACTACAATCTCTCATCATCATAAAATAATACTAACGAAAGCTATATAAACTGATTAATTTCATACAAAACATGAAATATAAAATATCTTTATTATTAATATTATTTTCTGTATTCGTTTATTCAAAAAATGTATGCGATTGTAAGAAAATCATTCATTTCGTAAGTAAACAGGTGGAGGAAAACTCTGCATCATATCATCATCAGGTAATTTCACAAAAGAAGAAATCTGATTATCGAAAACATAAAAAGCATATTGAAAATATAGCAAAAACTGCTTTTACTAATAGACAATGCCTGGGGGTATTACAATATTACTTTTCGTTTTTGAAGGATAATCATCAAGGGATATTTGTTACCAATGATTACTATCCATTTACTACTTTTTCTGATACCGTTTCAGTAAAAAAATTCATTAAAGAAAATGTGGAAAATATTTCATTAAAAAATAATGAAAATAAAGGTATGGAGGGGATATGGCATCATGAATCTGGTATTTTTAATATTCAGATTCAGAAAACGAATCAGAAAGAAAGACCTTTCGTAGGTGTTTTAACTCAAGATGTCAGAATAAATAATCAGTTTTTAGGGTTTAAAGGAGATGTGAAAATTGATATTTATAGGAATTACAAAGGGAATTTACAAGCAATTTTTTGGGACTTTGGACAAAAACCTATGGCATATGAATTGGCATTTTCAGACCAAAAATTAAAAATTGGGAATGTTACTTTTTATCGCAACTCTGTGAGCAAGGAAAAAAAGAAAAAATTCCAATTGCCCTCAAAAACCTATTTTAAAGAACTTAATAAGAATACAAATTACTTTAGAATTCATTCATTTGATTACGCTAATAAGAAAAATATAGATTCTATTTTTTCGGCAAATAAAGAGAAATTAACAAAACCTAACTTAATTATTGATGTAAGAGGAAATGAAGGTGGTAGCGACTGGAGTTATCAGCTTTTATTACCTTATATTATGGATAAAAAGGAATATGAAAAGCCTATCATAGCTGCTTCTATTTTTCTTAGTAAAGACAATTTTAAGAGTTTTTATAACGACAGGTATAAATATGGAGTTGATAGCCGAAAAGATAGCCTAAATGCGGACAAAAAAATGGAGGCACTTAGAAAATATATTGGTAGATTTGAACCTGTGAAAAATACTTCGAAGAAAACTATTGTATCTTCTATCTATGATTTTCCTCAAAATGTATATATTATTCAAAATAAACAGTGTGCAAGTTCTACAGAAGGCTTCATATTAAATGCTAAACAAAGTAAGAAGGTGAAAACTTTTGGACAAAACACCATGGGAGCTCTGACTTATGGAGATTGGCGTGAAATACAAATTATAGATTTTCCCGCTCGGATTGGACTTACCCAGAAACGCATGATTTTTAGTAATGATATAAATTTAGAAATGATAGGAATAACGCCTGATGTTTTATTAAATCCTGAAAATGAAGAGCAATGGGTAGATATTGTGCTTCAAAAAAGTATATCTCAATAGATTTATTCAATATTTATAAAAAACAATGTCATCTCGTATTGAATTTGATAAAGGAAACGATATATGCCATGATGCCTTGGTATATATCCAAAGAATGACTACTGATGAATACCAAAATAAGGATGGAAAACTTACCATTGCCTACCATTATGCAGATAGCCTTTTTGGGAAAATATTGGTGGCTTCTACACATAAAGGAGTATGCTATCTAGGTTTCGAAGATGGAGAAAATAAAGCATTTAAGGACTTACTAGCTCGATTTCCCAAAGCAAAATTCACTGAACAAAGTACAATTTTCCAGCAACAAGCATTAGCGGTTTTTCAAAATATCGGTAAAGAGGTTCAGAAAGTAAAGCTCCATCTCTGGGGAACAGATTTCCAATTTAAAGTATGGAAAAGTCTGCTGAAAATCCCTTTCGGTAAGCGGTCTTCTTATGGGGAAATAGCTCATGAAGTGGGAAGTTCTAAGGCTTATAGAGCGGTGGGAACGGCTGTAGGTAAAAACCCTGTCAGTTTTCTTATCCCTTGTCATAGAGTACTACCCTCTTCTGGAGCCATAGGAGGATATATGTGGGGAAGCACTCGAAAAGCCATGATGATAGCTTGGGAAGCAGCAAGGTCTTAAGGCTATTAGCAGGAGGCTATACGCTAAAAATCTTTGTACTCTTTATTTTACACATTATACAATCTGGCAGTAAACTATACACCAAAAGTCTTTATACTTTATACCTTGTACATTGTACAACCTCTATAATAAATATGACCTCCGAGGTCATCTGCAGGGTGAAAAGCAGAAAAAATAATATTTTTGCACCAGTTTTGTTGAACTCCCGTTAAAAACAGCTTACCCAATGTCTCCACAATTAGAAATTCAGCTCAAAACCCTCCCCTCAGAACCTGGTGTGTATCGGTATTATGATAAAAATAACCAATTGCTCTATGTAGGGAAAGCCATTAACCTGAAAAAAAGAGTACTCTCTTACTTTAATAAAAACCAAAATAGCTATAAAACAAAAATTATGGTGGCGAAGATACATCACCTAGAAACCACCGTAGTTCCCAGTGAGTATGATGCACTGCTGCTAGAAAATAATCTCATCAAAGAGCATCAGCCTTTCTATAATATTATGATGAAAGATGATAAGTCTTTCCCTTGGATTTGTATCAAAAATGAAGCCTTCCCACGCATCTTCCTCACCCGAAAAAAAATAAAAGACGGCTCCGAATACTTTGGACCTTATGCCAAAATAAAACCCGCCAAAGTACTTTTAGAAACCATTAAAAACCTTTATAAAATAAGAAGCTGTAGTCTAGACTTGTCTGATGAGAAAATTGAAAGAAATAAATACAAAATCTGTTTAGAATACCATATTAAAAATTGTGATGGTCCTTGTGAACAACTAGAAAGTAAAGCACAATACAATAAAAAAATAGATGCCATCAGGGCAATGATTAAGGGAGATTTTGGTTTGGCAAAAGAATATCTCATGGAGGAGATGATGACCTATGCACAGAATTTGGAGTTTGAAAAAGCCCAGATGGTGAAGGAGAAACTAGAATCATTAGATGATTATCAGTCCAAGTATACCGTAGTAAACGCATCTATAGATGCCGTAGATGTTTTCGGGATGACCAGTGATGAAGCCGCAGGATATGTGAATTATTTTAAGATAAGAAATGGAAATATCATCCAAAGCTACACCACGGAGCTGAAGAAAAAATTAGAAGAATCGGATGAGCAAATATTAGAAAGAAGCATCATAGAAATTCGTCAAAAATTTAATTCCGATTCATCAGAGATTCTCATCCCTTTTCATTTGGGTATAGAAATTCCTGATGTGAAACTCATCGTTCCCAAAATAGGAGACAAAAAAAGACTGGTAGAGCTCTCTGAAAAAAATGCTAAAGAATACCGAGTAGAAAAACTCAAGCAAGTGCAGATAGTAGATCCTGAAAGGCATACCAATAGAATTATGGCAGAGATGCAAAAACTTCTCAGAATGCCTGTGGAGCCAAGGTATATAGAGGGATTTGATAACTCTAATATCCAAGGAACCCATCCCGTTTCTGCCTGTGTGGTTTTTAAAAATGGAAAACCTTCTAAGGCAGATTATAGAATCTTCCACCCCAAAACGGTAGAAGGTCCCAATGATTTTGCCACTATGGAAGAGGTGATATACAGAAGATACAAAAGACTTTTAGAAGATGATGCAGAACTCCCTCAGCTCATCCTTATTGATGGTGGTAAAGGACAGCTTTCCTCTGCGATAAAAAGCCTAAAAAGATTAGGATTGTATGGAAAAATTACCATTATTGGTATTGCTAAAAGGTTAGAAGAAATCTTCTTCCCAGAAGACCCTATTCCGCTGTATTTAGATAAAAAATCAGAAACGCTAAAAATTCTCCAAAGGGTAAGAGATGAGGCCCACAGGTTTGGGGTAAAACATCATAGAACGAGAAGGAAAAATAGCACCCTAGGCACAGAGCTCCATCACATTCCAGGTATAGGAGAAAAAACCTCAGAGGCTCTCCTAAAACAGCTGAAATCTGTAAAAAGAGTGAAAGAAAGTTCTAAAGAAATTTTAGAAGAAATCGTAGGAAAGAAAAAAGCAGAAATTATTTTTAGCTATTTCCATGATGCACCTGCCCAGAATTAGTTTTTCCCTCCTGCTATTGGTAATATTCAAATATTTTCATTACCTTTGGAAAAAACTTAAAAATGAGTAATGAAATAAAAATGTTTGCAGAAACAGCAAGAGAGTTTGCTGAGAAAAATATCCGTCCACATATTATGGAATGGGATGAAAGCCAAACTTTTCCAGTAGAGCTTTTTCATCAGTTAGGAGAAATGGGGTTCATGGGAATCGTGGTACCAGAGCAATATGGTGGCTCAGGATTGGGGTATCATGAGTATGTGGCCATCTTGGATGAAATTTCTCAGGTAGATCCTTCCATTGGGCTTTCTGTAGCTGCACATAATTCACTTTGTACCAATCATATCTATGAATTCGGGAACGAAGAACAACGAATGAAGTGGTTACCCCAATTGGCTACTGGGAAGGTAATTGGAGCTTGGGGGCTTACAGAGCACAATACAGGTTCGGATTCTGGAGGTATGTCCACCACTGCTGTGAAAGATGGTGATGAGTGGGTGATTAATGGTGCTAAAAACTTCATTACACACGCTATTTCTGGAGACATTGCCGTAGTGATGACCAGAACAGGTGAAAAAGGAGCAAAGAACAATTCTACTGCTTTTGTTTTAGAAAAAGGAATGCCTGGATTTACTTCTGGTAAGAAAGAAAACAAACTGGGCATGAGGGCTTCTGAAACGGCAGAGCTTATTTTCGATAATGTAAGAGTGCCAGATAGCCATAGACTGGGAGAAGTGGGAGAAGGATTTAAACAAGCCATGAAAATTTTAGATGGAGGAAGAATTTCTATCGCTGCACTTTCATTGGGTATCGCAAAAGGAGCATACAAAGCGGCCTTAAAATACGCTAAGGAAAGAAACCAGTTTGGGCAACCAATTGCTAACTTCCAAGCTATCAACTTTATGCTAGCAGATATGGCAACGGAAATAGATGCTGCCGAACTTCTCATCAATAAAGCTGCTACACTGAAAAATGCAAAACAAAAAATGACTAAAGAGGGAGCTATGGCAAAACTTTATGCTTCCGAAGCATGTGTGAGAATAGCTAATAATGCAGTACAAATCTTTGGAGGATATGGATATACGAAAGATTTCCCTGCGGAGAAATATTATAGAGATTCTAAGCTTTGTACTATTGGAGAAGGAACTTCTGAAATCCAAAAATTAGTGATTGGGAGAGCTATTACTCAATAAATTATATTTAATATTAAATGATTACCCTTTTAGAGCAATAAATTCTGAAAGGGTTTTTAATTAAAAAAAACACCGAAACTCATTAGAATTTCGGCGTTTCCCATAAAAAAATAAAACAAAAATAGAATTTCTTATATTGAATAATTTTTGAATTTATTGGAATGGTTCAGTTATGTTCAGTATGGATATTTTAGCAAGCCTAAAAGCTAAGTTTTTAACTTCTAAAAAAGCAATAGCCAATAGGTCTTTAACTTTAAACCTATATATATCATTGTACTTTGTACATTTTACATTGTACAAATTCTAACTTCTAAAAACTTTTATTTAGGTAGCTTTAAGGATTATTTACCAATAGATGTAATTTCTTCTACACCATTAAAAATCTTTTCAGGTTTTTTATCTTTATTAATTGCTACCAAAGTGAAATCTCCTGAAACAGCCCTTTCTCGGCTTTCGGCAAACATTTCCTCTACAAAAATTTCTACATTTACTTTAATACTGGTATTGCCCACATATTTTACTTTCCCGATGAGCTCTACGATGGTGTCTGCAGGAATAGGCTTTTTGAAATCTATTTTATCACAACTTACCGTAACGAAAGATTTTCTGGCAAATCTAGTAGCAGTCATAAAAGCTACTTCGTCCATCATTTCCATAACGGTACCTCCGAACATGGTATTGTGATGATTAGTAATGTTAGGAAACACTACTTTACACACGCGGGTAATAGAATCCGCAATTCTGTCTTCGTAATTCATTGTTTATCGTTTACTTATTTATTATGAAGCTAAATCATTTTCAGCATCATGGTTTTCGCGAAGTAGTTTTAGAAGACGGGATCTGGCTTTTTGTATCAAAACAAATTACAGTTGCGCGACAGCTCATGATTTTCACATGATTCACCGTAATTCCTCTAAAAAACGAATGCACAAAAATACACATAATTTTAAAATTATTCCTTTTTTTAGTAACTTTGTTGGTATGAAAAATTTTGAAAAAATAGATAGTCTTAACCAAGTAGCTGAATTTCACAGGACTTTCAGTGCTCCCATTTTAGATACTCCTCAGCTCATTTCACAAGAAAGAGCCAACCTCAGAGTAAATCTCTTACAGGAAGAATTAAACGAAATGAAACAAGCCATAGCAGATGGAAATATCACTGAAATAGCAGATGCACTTGCAGATTTGCAGTATGTCCTTAGTGGAGCAGTTTTAGAATTCGGTTTGGGGGAGAAGTTTGTAACACTTTTTAATGAAGTTCATCGTTCTAATATGTCTAAGGCATGTAGTACGGAAGAAGAAGCTCAAAAAACAGTAGCTGTTTATCAACAAAAAGGAATGGAAAGTCATATTATTACCAAGGATAATAAGTTCATCGTTTTAAGGAATGATGATAAAAAAGTACTCAAAAATGTAAACTATTCTCCAGCTAATCTTAATGCAATTATCTCTGAATAATAATGAAAAAAATCATCTCTTCTACCCTTTTTGCCATCACTCTATTGAGTATTACCCATTGCTCACCACAGAAAAAAGTGATTAATAGAGAAGTAGAACATTCTCAGCATGGAAAGATGCTTTTAGGATTACAATCGCTTAGTCAGTTTGAAAAAGCTCCATTTAATACTTGGTATAGTCAAGAAAAATCAGAATATCAGCTGGACAGCAAAGGAATGCAACAGCTGAAAAAACAGAAGCTACACACTTTTAAGATTACGGCTTTTGTAGGGACTTGGTGTGAAGATAGCCATAGGGAATTTCCTAGATTTATCCGAATTTTAGAGGAACTTCAATATCCGATGGACAAGCTGGAAATTATTACTGTAAATACTAAAAAACAATCCCCTACGGGAGAAGAAGTAATTAATAACATTCATAAAGTACCTACCTTTATCGTTTCTAAATATGGTAAAGAAGTAGGAAGAATTACTGAATTTCCGAAATCGGGCTATATAGAAAGAGATTTGGTAGAGATTATCAACACATTTTATAAAAACAATAAAAATCCTTTTAATTAATAATGAAAAATAAATTTCTTATCGGAATTTTATGTGGGATATTGTGCTCTATCGTACTTTTTCTATGGGTGAAAAATCCTTTTTCTGAAAATAAAAAAGAAGAGACTAACCATTATTTCATCCTCAATAACCAAATTTCTAAGATGAATAAAATGGTGGTGGTAGAGCAAGATTTTAGCTTTATCCAAAAAAACAACTCGTCTTATTCTTTTTTGGGAAAAGAAATGATGGGAACAAAAGTGATGACACTTACTAAAACCAATGCTCAAGTGAGCTATGATCTCACGAAAATGAAAGTGAGAATAGATTCTGTGCAGAGAAAACTCATTATAGAGGAACTCCCTGAACCTCAAGTAAAAATAACGCCTCAGGTAGATATAGAATCCATAGATGATTCCTTTCTTAATAGAATTAAAGATACCGATTTGAAGAAAATTACAGAACAAGCCAAAGCCACCGCTATTCAGCGTGTGAATCAAGAGCAGCTAAAAGTGGAAGGTAGAAAACAACTTTTTGTGAATCTGGAGCAAATCTTTGTTTTAGCAAAAGCATTGAACTATGAAATTGTCGATAACACCCAAACCATTCCTATAGAACATCTCTAACCCTTTTTTCTGTAAAAAAATATATTATTCTAAAAAATAGAAATAAATATTTTACTAATTTTGCACGACAACAAAAATAACTAATTTTATGATAAACATCACGCTTCCAGATGGCAGCATTCGAGCAATCGAAAAAAACAGCACTCCGTTAGACCTTGCCAAATCTATTAGTGAAGGATTGGCCAGAAATACCATCTCTGCAACTATTAATGGTAAACAGGTAGAAGTTACCACACCTATTACAGAAGATGCTACGGTTCAACTGTTTACCTGGAACGATGATTTAGGAAAAAAAGCATTTTGGCATTCATCTGCTCACCTTTTAGCACAAGCTATATTAGCTTATTTCCCAGATGCTAAACTTACCATTGGTCCAGCAATAGAACAAGGGTTTTACTATGATGTAGATTTTGGTGACCATGCGTTCAGCGAAAAAGATTTTGAAAAGATAGAAAAGAAAATGCTGGAAAATGCAAAGAAAAATTCTACATTTAATCTTTATTCTGTATCCAAAGAAGAAGCACTTAAAGAATATGCAGATAATCCTTTCAAAACAGAACTGATAGAAAACCTTAATGATGGGGAAATCACTTTCTGTAAACATGATGATTTTACAGATCTCTGTAGAGGTGGGCACATCCCTTCTACGGGTATTGTAAAAGCGGTGAAAATACTCAATGCAGCAGGTGCTTACTGGCGTGGTGATGAAAAGAAACCTCAGCTCACGCGTGTATATGGTATTTCTTTTCCTAAGCAAAAAGAACTTACAGATTATCTAGAAAAACTAGAAGAAGCTAAAAGAAGAGACCATAGAAAACTAGGTAAAGAAATGGGAATTTTTGCATTCAGTGAAAAAGTAGGTGCAGGGCTTCCCCTTTGGTTACCTAAAGGAGCTGCACTGAGAAAAAAATTAGAAAATTTCCTTTCTATAGCACAGAAAAAAGCAGGATATGAATTTGTAATGACACCACATATTGGGAATATTGACCTATACAAAACTTCGGGACATTATCAAAAATATGGTGCTGATTCATTCCAGCCTATTCTTACTCCACATGCAGGAGAGGAATATCTACTTAAACCGATGAACTGCCCTCATCACTGCGAAATTTATAAGGTGGGACAGTGGTCATATAGAGATTTACCGAAGAGGCTAGCAGAATTCGGGACGGTATATAGATATGAACAGTCTGGGGAGCTTCACGGACTTACCAGAGTAAGATGCTTTACCCAAGATGATGCTCATATTTTCTGTACACCAGACCAATTACTTTACGAGTTTGAAAATGTAATAGACCTAGTGATGTATGTTTTCGGTAACTTAGGCTTCCATGATTTTGTAGCTCAGGTTTCCCTCAGAGATCCAGACAATAGAGAAAAATACATAGGTTCCGATGAAAACTGGGAAAAAGCAGAAAAAGCAATTATTACAGCTGCAACGAATAAAAAGCTCAATACTGTGGTAGAATACGGAGAAGCTGCTTTTTATGGTCCAAAACTAGATTTCATGGTAAAAGATGCTTTGGGAAGACAGTGGCAGTTAGGGACCATTCAGGTGGATTATAACCTACCCGAAAGGTTTGACCTTAGCTATATAGGTAGTGATAATGAGAAACATAGACCTATCATGATTCATCGTGCACCATTCGGCTCTATGGAAAGGTTCATTGCTATTTTATTAGAAAATACAGCAGGAGAGTTTCCATTATGGTTGGCACCAGAGCAGTTCATCATACTACCTATTTCAGAAAAATTCGTAGATTATGCAAAAAAAATTCGTCAATTGCTAGAAATTCACGATATTAGTGGCGTAATTGATGACCGAAACGAAAAGACAGGTAAGAAGATTCGTGATGCAGAGGTAAATAAGTACCCATTCATGCTCATCGTAGGAGAGAAAGAAGCAGCAGATGGATTGGTTTCCGTTCGTAAGCGTGGCGAGGGAGATTTAGGAGCTATGAGCGTAGAAGGATTTATCCAAAAGTTCAAAGATGAAGCGGAATTACCTATATCTTTCGGTGAATAATAGAATAATAACTTTAAAAATATAAAACAATAGCACAGAGATTTAACCCCAGAGGCCCGAGGCGTCCGATACAGAAAGAAGACGCTCATCAGATTAATGAAAAAATCCGCACCAAGGAAGTTCGCCTTGTAGGAGATAATGTAGAACCGGGCGTGTATCCATTGGCTAAGGCATTAGATATTGCTAAGAGCCAAGAGTTAGACTTAGTAGTCATCAGTGATAAGCAAGAACCTTATATCGCAAGAGTTCTCGACTACAAGAAGTTCCTTTATGAACAAAAGAAAAAACAAAAGGAACTGAAAGCTAAACAAGTAAAAGTGGTAGTGAAAGAGATAAGGTTCGGACCTCAGACTGATGAGCATGATTATGAATTCAAGAAAAAGCATGCTGAGAAGTTTTTAGAGGAAGGCTCTAAACTGAAAACTTATGTTTTCTTTAAAGGGAGATCCATTGTTTTTAAAGATCAAGGAGAAATACTTCTTCTGAGACTAGCACAAGACCTAGAGCATGTAGGTAAGGTAGATCAACTTCCTAAACTAGAAGGAAAAAGAATGATTATGATGATGAGCCCTAAAAAAGCTACAAAATAATCTTTTTGTTGATATAAAAAATAACCGCATTCTAATTCTTGAATGCGGTTATTTTTTGTTTTGTTATTCTTCTTTATTTCTCAGTCTATTCAGCTCTTCTTCCATTTTTTGGATTTTCTCCTGAAGAGATTTGATGGCGTTTTTATTGGTATAGACATTACTTTTGAGCATTACTGTTTTTGCTCTTTCATTGTGATCTTCGTCTTCTTCTTCCTCGTTGATTTCCTCAATATCTTCTTGAATATCTTCAATATCTTCATTAATTTCTTCAATATCTTCAGAGATTTCCTCAATATCTTCAGAAATTTCTTCGATGTCCTCTGAAATCTCTTCAATATCTTCCTGAATATCCTCTATATCCTCTTGAATTTCAGTTACATCATCCCTAAGATCTTCAATATGCTCAGAACTTTTATTTACGGACATTTGAATAAAGATGGCCAAATAAATTGCTTCTAGAGAAAGTACATTGGTAAGTACCATGAGCATTTTGTCAAAATCCACAATATTAAAAACAGGAAGTAAAAATGACAAAATGAAAATAAGCGTGTGTACTATGAGCGATTGTGTGGAGCCCATCCAGTACATAATATTATTGCATATTTTTTCTAATCTTGAAATGCTTTCTTGTGCTTTTTCAGCTGATGTCATATCATTATTGTTTTTCAAATTATTTCTCATTTATGCCCATTCCAAAGAGGGCGAAGTCATATTTTGCAGGATCCACTGCATCCATTTTTCTCAGTATATAATCCAGTTCTTCCACCGCTTTCCAGTCATTTTGTTTTCTGGTTAAAAGCCCATAAGTTCTTGCCAAATTTCCTACATGAACATCCAATGGAAGTGAAAGTATTTCGGTAGGAATTTTTTTCCAAATGCCTAAATCTACCCCTTTATGGTCTCTTCTTACTAACCACCGGAGCATCATCATCAGTCGTTTCGCAGGTGCATTGGCATAGGTAGAGCTCACATGTTTAAATGCTCTATGAGGATTTTCGCCCAAAAATTTTTGTCTGAACCGATGCAGTGCTTCTTTCATATTGATTTCATGTTCCAAAGGTAAAAAGAAATGCTCTAAAGAGGGCTGCTCTTGATACAATAAACGAAGTCTATGAATGAAAAATACTAAATCTTCTCCCTTAAAAGTTCTATGAACCGTTTGTTTCTCAATGAAATCTAAATCTTTTGCGGTATGATTTTGAACAAATTCAAAAGGAGCATCTCCCAAAAGTTGCATCATTTTATCCGCTGATTTGATGATACTTTTTCTATTTCCCCAAGTGATAGTAGCGGTAAGGAAAGCGGAAATCTCTATATCTTGAACCGCAGAAAACCGATGCGGAATTTGTATCGGGTCATTGAGGATAAAATCAGGTGTATTGTACTGCTCTACTTTGGCATCTAGCAGGTCTTTGAGTTCATTAAAATTCATCATGGCATCCAAAATGTAGCTTCTGACTCCTCGGCCAATCGGTTAATTTTTTTTAAGGCAAAACCTTTTAATGCTTGTCCATTTTTCTCCTTTGGATAATGTGCCATAATTTCATTTTTGGTAAGAATAATATATTCCCACTGAGTTCCATACTGTGCAAATAGTATCCAACGGAACGCATCATCACTCTTATTCCATGATACTTTATATTGATTTCCAGCGGTCTGAACACTCATTTTTGGAGCAGTCATCGGGATAGAGGGAATCCATGGGCTTAACGGAGGTAATGCCGCATCAGAATATTTTTGAGCCACTTTTTGTAACATGGCAGGACTTTTTAGCAGTCCATCCATGCTGTAATGGATGGCACCAGGGCTTTTCGGGACAATGGTACGCGTAAGCTCTATTTGGGAAGAAATTTCCTCTGTTCTGTCTGTCACTCCTTTCAGTGCTACGGTGTTTAGACCAGGCCAGAGATGAATTTGTTTATAATTCTCTTGCTGCCACCATTTTAGAAGTTCAGAAAAACTTTGTGCACCGCCATCTTTCCAGTACAACTGCGGAGAAAAATAATCACACCACCCTTCATTGAGCCAAAGTTTTGCATCGGCAAAAAGTTCATCGTACTGAGAAGACCCCTTAATACCTGCAGGATAGCCAGGTTTCCAAATTCCAAAAGGTGAAATCCCGAACTTCACGAAAGATTTTTCTCTTTTTATTTCTGTATGTAATCTTTTAATAAACTGATTAATGTTTGCTCTACGCCAGTCCGGGCGAGAAAGCGTTCCTCCTCTTTTTTGGTAATTTGCCCAAGAGGTGTGGTCAGGAAAGTCTGCCCCACCGTTATAATCTTTGTAGGGATAGAAATAATCATCTATGTGAATGGCATCTATATTATACCTTTTAACAATGTCTTTTACCACGGTAGAAACATGGTTTTGGACTGTTTCATCAGCAGGATCCATCCAGTACATTCCATTTTTTAACCGAACGATTTTATTCCCCATTTTATGCACCATACTTTCTCCTGTAACGGCTCCTGCTGCGGTATGATGAGCTCTGTAAGGATTCAGCCAAACATGAATTTCCATTCCCCTTTTATGTGCTTCTTCTATCCAAAACTCTAAAGGGTCATAATAGGGCGATGGTGCTTTGCCTGTTTTTCCTGTAAGAAAATAAGACCAAGGTTCATGGTTACTTTTATAGAGTGCATCTGCGGAAGGTCTTATCTGAAAAATTACGGCATTAAAATTCGCCTTTTGTAACATATTGAGGAGTTTTATAGCCTCAGATTTTTGTCCCTCAGTGGAAAAATTCCCTCTCGAAGGCCAATTGATATTTGCTACAGAAGCAATCCATACAGCTCTAAATTCTCTCTTTATGGTAGGGAGCTGTACAGAGTTTCTTTTATTATTTTCTGTTTTGTACGCTTCATTTTTGGGAGGGATAGATAGGCTATTGGTAGAGGAACGACTAGCTATTTTTTCCTTAACAGGTGTAGTTCCAGCAGATTTCGGAGGTAGATTAACCACTTTATTGGTGGTATTATTTTTTTTCTTAACCGGTTGGGTATGAGTAGAAATTTTATTATTGGTGGTTGCAGTTTTCGGTTTGGAAGATGAGGTATGTACAGTACATTGCATGAATCCAAATGCGAGGCTTCCTAATAAAAAAGTATGTTTTATATTTACTAATTTCATTGTTTTTATTTTTTCAGATTAGGGGGCTTGGATTTTGCTTAAAATCATATCTACTATTTTATCCGCATCTATGTTTTCTGCTTCGGCTTCAAAACTCAGTCCTACTCTATGTCTTAGTACATCTTTAGCTAATTCTTTTACATCTTCTGGTACTACAAAAGCTCTACCTTTCAGGAATGCGTAGGCTCTTGCTGCAATACAAAAATTAATAGAAGCTCTGGGCGATGCACCAAAAGAAAGATAATTTTTTAGTTCGGACAGGCCGTAACGCTCAGGAAATCTGGTTGCGAAAACCATATCTAAAATATATTTTTCTATTTTTTCGTCCAAATAAATTGTATTAATAAGAGATTTCGCTTTGCTGATGATATCTATGTTTATTACCGCTTTTATGCTAGGTATATCTGAAGTAGAAACCATTCGCATTATTTTTCTCTCATCTTCATATTGTGGATAATCTATCTTACACTTGAGCATAAAACGATCGGTCTGTGCTTCGGGAAGTACATATGTACCTTCTTGATCAATGGGGTTCTGAGTGGCTAATACAAGAAAAGGCTTAGGTAAAGAGAAAGATTCATCACCTATGGTTACTTGTTTTTCTTGCATGGCTTCTAAAAGAGCAGCTTGAACCTTAGAAGGTGCTCTGTTAATTTCATCCGCGAGAACGAAATTAGCAAATACAGGTCCCTTTTTTATAGAAAAATCATTTTCTTTAACATTATAAATTTGAGTACCTATCACATCTGCGGGAAGTAAATCGGGCGTAAATTGAATCCTGGAGTACTGTCCTTCTACTGCATCTGCAAGGGTTTTTATGGCAAGGGTTTTAGCAAGACCAGGGACTCCTTCTAAAAGGATATGTCCATTCCCTAAAAGGCCTACTAACAGCCTATCTACCATATAATTTTGCCCAATAATTACACTATTAATTTGATTTCTAAGGAGTGAAAAATGCGTATTTAATTCTTTAATTTGTTCAGATAAGTTTTGAATATCTTCCGCTTGATATGTTTCTGACATAGTACTGATTTAGAAGGTCGAAAGTACAAATATTCCCCAAAACCACCAAATGCGTGCTTTTTCTTTACCGTTAAATATTTGTTAAATGGCAATAATGGTTTGTATTTTTATTTTGCTTAAATTGCCTGAGTTCTATATACTGTCAAAACACTTTGCCAAAGTACCTCAAACGATGAAGTTTATTGAACTATTAGGACAAAAAAATGAGACAAGGTTTTCAGCTAAAGACGAATTGAGTATATTTGCCCCTTAATAAATTTGGTAAAATAAATATGAGAACTTACGCAGGTATTCCAGAAGAAAATGCACAGCTTGAAACTTCTAAAGTAATGCTAGTTACAGTGCCGTATGATGGTACTTCTACTTGGGGAAAAGGAGCAGACCAAGGACCAGAGCTTTTTTTAGATGCTTCTGAAAATATGGAATTGTTTGATATCGAAACTCGTACAGAGCCTTATTTAGAAGGGGTATGGATGGCAGGAGAAGTTTCTGAAAACTCTTCTCCCGAAGCGATGACTGAAGCGGTATATCAAAAAACTAAGGAAATGATTCAGCATGAGGGCAAACTATTTACACTTTTTGGTGGAGAGCATTCAGTATCCATCGGTTCTATTCGAGCTTTGGGTGAAAAATACCCTGATCTCACGGTGTTACAATTGGATGCCCATACAGATCTTCGTCCAGAGTTTCACGGTTCTACTTCTAACCATGCTTGTGCTGTGTATGAGGCTTCTAAACAACTGAATCTAGTGCAGGTAGGTATTCGTTCTTGTGATGAATCTGAAATGGAACATGTAAATGAAGAGCAATGCTTCTGGGCACACACCATTGCTTCTAATCCTAATTGGATAGATGATGTATTGAGTAAGCTATCTGGGAATGTATATATTACCATTGATTTAGATGCTTTTGATCCTGCCATTGCTCCTTCTACAGGAACTCCAGAGCCGGGAGGACTACAGTGGTACCCTACTTTAGAATTACTCAGAAAAGTATTTGAAAAGTGTAATGTAGTAGCATTTGACATTGTAGAGCTTATGGGAAGCCCTTATGCTAAACCTACAGCATTTTTGGCAGCAAAATTGTATTACAAGATGTTAGCTTATTATCATTTAAACAATAAAAAATAATGGCATCTGGAATTTTTGCAGTATTAGATGATATTGCGGTACTGATGGATGATGTGGCATTGGCAACCAAGAAAACAGCAGGAATTTTAGGGGACGATTTGGCGGTAAATGCTGATAAAGCCACGGGATTCGTTTCCTCTAGAGAAATTCCTGTACTTTGGGCAATTACCAAAGGTTCGTTCATTAACAAACTCATCATTGTACCATTGGCATTATTGCTGAATTATTTTTTGCCTGTACTTATTAAAATCATTTTGGTTTTGGGAGGACTTTATTTGGCGTATGAAGGAGCAGAAAAGATTTGGCACTACCTTTTTCATCGAAATGATACGCACGAAACTCCTACCGTAGAGGTAAGTGAAAAAGATAAAATTAAAGCAGCAGTTTCTACAGATTTTATCCTATCTGTAGAAATTGTTATCATTGCTTTAGGAACCGTATTAGACCGAAGTTTAAGTACCCAGATTCTGACGGTATCTACTGTGGCCATCATTGCTACGGTGGGGGTTTATGGCATAGTGGCACTCATTGTAAGAATGGACGATGCTGGGTTTATGATGATTAAAAAATACGGAGAAGAAGGATTCCGAGGAAAACTAGGAAAATTTTTAGTTAATGCACTGCCTATAATCATTCGTTCTTTAAGCGTAATAGGAACAGTGGCTCTGATATTGGTAGCGGGTGGAATTTTTGTACATAATATTGATTATTTCCATCATTTCCTACCGATGTTACCTGGTATTCTTACCGAAGCAATCTTAGGATTAGTAGGTGGATTTGCAGTATTATTCATCATGTTATTAGGAAAGAAAATCTTCTCTTACTTTAAAAAAGCCTAAAATCTATGAAACTCATTATTAAACTGATTATTACCGCAGTAGTAGCCATGTTACTCGGGCATTTTTTAGAAGGTATTCACTTTGATGCTTTTGCCACAGCATTGGCATTTGCCATCTTTTTATCCTTTCTTAATGTTACGGTGAAGCCTATACTCAAAATCATTGGACTTCCCTTTAATCTGATGACTCTCGGGCTTTTTTCATTGGTGATTAACGCAGTAGTAGTTCTTATCGCAGAACGCTTTATTAATGGAATGCAAATTGATGGATTTTGGTGGGCATTGATATTCAGTATATGTCTCTCTGTAATTACTTCCATCATTCAAGGCATTGTGAGTGATGATTAAAAAAATAAAAGCTACCTTATTGAGGTAGCTTTTTTATTGAGAATAGAAATTTTAGGCATTAGATAAAAATTCAACGAGGTCTATATAGTTCTTCTGATTAATTCCATGCCCGAACATATATTCTCTAAAGGTGAAATAACAGCTCAAGTCATAGAGTAAATCAGCTCCTTTTTTTCCCCACTCTATAGGAATGATGGCGTCATCGGTACCATGAGAAATAAAAAATCGGAGTTGGTTTAGTTTTTTCCTATCTTTTGGAATATCATTAAGTAATTTTTCCTCTGGATAGGCACTCATACATGCTATTTTAGAGAATAAGTGTGGATTTTTAAATGCTAAAGCATACGCTAAAATTCCTCCTTGGCTGAATCCACATAAACTGATGTTCCCGTCTTTGATACCGTATTTCTTTTGAATTTCTACAAAAGCATTCAGCAATGCGTTGAGGGATTCTACAGCTTGTTCCTTGTGGAAATATTCTTCGGGATGATTAAAATTAATATCATACCAAGCATAGCCACCGCTCATCTCTACAGGAAATCTACCTCTGAAAGAAACATGTAGTATATCTTTAGGTAAATCTTGCGTGAGTGCTAGTAAATCTTGTTCATTGCTTCCATAGCCATGAATATAAAATATGGCACGAGTATTTTCTGTGATGGTTTCGGGAGCTTGTACTGAATAAAATAAACTCATATTATGTAAAAAAATTAAATATTTTTAAAAAACATCTTTTAGAATCGCAAAAATAAGTATATTTGGTAATTAAAAAATAACTTCATCATGAAAATAAAATCTATTCAATTCGGAAAATGGGCATTTTTCCTAAGTTTTTTTACCGCACTTGCTTTGCTAACAAGCAGTTGTAGAGATGAGGCAGAAGTGGAATACAAAGATGTGAATGTGGTTTTTAAGGTAAATGCCACTGCAGGAACCCGAATCAATGCGATTGTTACACAAATCGGTACTGCCCAAACGAGTAACTACACTACAGCCCCTACTACCACCTCATGGACAAGTAATGGTACTGTAGTAAATACCCAGCAAGGGGCGGTGCATTTGTCTGCTACGGCTACGGGAGTTAATGCAGATTCAGAATTGACCGTTTCTATTTTGGTTAATGATAAGGTAGTGAATACTACTACCGTAAAAGGAATAGAGCTAGTAGCTAAAACTTCTATTCAGTTTCAAAATGTTTTTGTGAATAACTAAAATACTATTAGTAGTAAGCGGAAGCCTATACTTATTGATTTTACAAGGTTTCTATCACAAAAAATTATATCAGTATTAACTCATGTAAAAAGGCTGCCCCCAAGGCAGCCTTCACTTTTGATAATAGATTGTTATTTAACTACTAAATTATTATGAATAGGAAACTTATATTCTTTAATAATCTCGTTAATTCTTTTTTCTTGAGTAGCAGATACATTTCCGGTAAGAGTAATCTCATTATTAATCACTTCCACGCTTACACTTGGAAAATTTTCTAATGCTGTCTTTACTTTCTCTTGATTGTGATGGATGTGCATTGCATCAGCTATATTCTCTACGGGTTTTCCATCTGCAGACACTACTGCCATATCCATTACATCTTTTACGCCCTCCACTGTTCCTACGGCAGAAAGTGCTGTTTTTTTCTCCTCTTCAGAACTGAAAGTCCCCATAACATGGGCTGTGCCATCTTTTACCTCTACAGTAGCATTAGGATATGCGGATAATATTTCTGATGCCTTAGCAGTTTGTTCTTTTTCAGATATACCATTATTGCAAGCGGTAAATATTCCTCCCAAAATGGCAAGTGATAAAACTAATCTTTTCATGTTAATCATTTTTAAATTAATAATTAGATAGTGAATTTTCTCCTATTACTATGCTTTTTGCAGCAGATGTACCTATTCTTTTCACGCCTAGGTCTATCATTACTTTTGCTTCTTCTGCATTTCTCACACCTCCTGCCGCCTTTACGGGAAGTTGCCCAGCATTTGCCAGCATTATCTTGATTCCTTCTACCGTAGCACCATTAGGTTTTCCATTTTCAGTTACATAAAAACCTGTAGAAGATTTTACGAATACTTTTGAGGTGTTTTCAGGGAAGTTCTCTTCTACTAGTGTAGCTATATTTTTAGTTACTTCAGCAATTTGGGTATCTGTAAGTGCAGCAATTTCTATAATCCACTTTGCTACTTTTTGATTTTCAATACATAATTGAGTACATTCTAACATTTCTTCTTTCACTGCTTCCCATCCTTCTGTGAGGAATTTTTCATAATTCATCACAAAGTCTAGTTCATCCGCACCATCTTCTATCGCTTTTTTAGCCTCTTTTAATTTTTCTGATTGAGAAGCCGTTCCTTGATGAAAACCAATGACGGTTCCTACTTTTACGGTACTATTTTTTTCAGAAAGATACTGTTTTACTTTTGAAACGAAATGAGGACGAATCATCACCGCAAAAATGTTATGGGCTATGGCTTCATCTACTAAATTGAATACGATTTTTTCCGTCTCTTCTGAGCTAATTTCTGCTTGTTCGGGTAATTTCAAGTAGGTAGAGTCTAAATATTGTGCTAAATTCTCCATAAGATTTATAAAAAATGTTAGTCAAAGGTAAGAAATAATCTCTTTTTTACCTTATTTTATCTCGGAAAAAACAGGAAAATGATCACTCACGCCCCCCAAATACCTCGTCCCCAAAAAAGTAGGTAAAGGTTCTCCTATTTTTTTCCTCTCGAAATGGGTCAGAAATCCTGTATTAAAAACGGAAATGGGCATCTTACGAAGCACCAGTTCATTCTCATTAGGCTGAAAATGAAAAATGGCATCTACATAAATTCCTTTTCGATGATGAAATGAAGTAGGAAAAGAAAAAAGTAGCTTATTAGAAAAGCTTGTAAGCCAGTTCTCATCTTTAGAGCGAGTAGAAAAATCTTGATTGAAATCTCCCATAAGTAATACCTCATATCCTTGAGATAAACTATGTTTAACTGTTTTTTCTAGTTCTAATAGAATATTGGCCCTCAATGATTTATTTTCGTCTTTATTTCTTTTTGAGGGCAAATGAACGATGAAGACATCATACACTCGTTTTTTTATTTCACATCTACAGTGTAAAATTTCTCTGGGAACATAACCTCTAGCCCCCAATTCATTCCCTAATGACAAGGACTTTGAAAATAGAATATGTACTATAGATGTATCATACAGCATACCCACTTTCATTCCTCTTTTGTCTGAATTTTGTGTGCAAAGAAATGTATAATTTCCATCAAAAATAGAAAGGTTAGTAATGGATTCTAAAACATTTTCCCCCTGAAACTCGCATAGACCAATGATGGCAGGTAGTCTTAAATATTGATTTTTAAATAGAGAAAAAAGGTGATTTAGTTTTTGCAATTTATTCTCATATCGTATTGCATTCCAATTCTTTAACTTTGAAAATTGGAGTAAATCTTCATCGTGGGAATTAGGATGGATATAAAAATTTTCCAGATTATAAAAAAAGGCATGAAACATAGGTGAAGATACATAAAAAAAAGAGATTACCTTTTGGGTAATCCCTTTGAGGTGGTGCCTCCAGGAATCGAACCAGGGACACACGGATTTTCAGTCCGTTGCTCTACCAACTGAGCTAAGGCACCTAAAGTGGTTTCTCCAGGAATCGAACCAGGGACACACGGATTTTCAGTCCGTTGCTCTACCAACTGAGCTAAGAAACCATTACTCTGTTTTTGAGTGGTGCAAATATATAACTTTTTTTCTTTCTGCCAAAATATTTTTTACAGTTTTTTGTGAATTTTGAGAATCATGATAAATATTACTACTTTTGTCTCCATTGAAACTATCCTTATGAAATCACTAAAAATTACTGCAATAATTGTTTTTTCACTATTCTTGTCTGCCTGTAACTCTTCTGATGAGAACCTTTGGGATACAAAGATTTCCACACCAGAGGAAGTAGTAAAAATCATTGATTTATCTGAAACTTATTTTGATAAAAATGTTACCGATGAACAGTTTAAACAGCAATATCCTTGGTTTCAAGGTTCCGTGTCAGATAGTCTTTTTTCAGCCAGAAGAACAGATGCAAATGCACTCCAAATCTATAATGACATAAAAAAAAGCACCCAAAACATTTCTTTAGAAAAAGAAATAGCAGATGTATTTAGAAGAATAAAAATGTATTTTCCACAATATGAATCTCCTAAAGTATATACTTATTCTTCTGATGGTCAAATGTATCTTGACCCTATTATTTATAATCCCGAAGAAAAAGTACTTTTCATAGATTTATCTTGTTTTTTGGGTGAAAATCATGCGGCTTATACAGACATAGAGAATTACCTCAAAAAAAGCATGACTCCAGCGCATATCATTCCTAAGATGGCAGAAGCAGTTGCTAGAACCATGGTGCCATTCCATAGAGAGGAGCAAAAATTTGTGGAATTAATGATTTATGAGGGGAAAGTAAAGGTACTTCAGGAGGCATTTTGCCCTACCCTACCCGCTCATTTAAGAATGTACCTTACTGAATCACAATACCAATGGACAAAAGAAAACGAAGCGAATATATGGAATTATTTCATAGAGAAGGATGTTCTTTTCAGTGAAGACCAAAAACTTGTTGAAAGATTTATTTCCCAAGCTCCTTTTTCCAAGTTTTATTCGGAAATAGATAAAGAAGCTTCGCCACAAGTGGGTGTTTTTGTAGGAAAGTCTATCTGTGACCAATACCTTCATAAAAACGCCAAAGATTTGCCTCATTTTTTATCCAAAAAAACACAAGAGATTTTTAATGATTCTAAATACCGTCCGTAGTATTTTCCCCTGATAAAACCAATTTTCTTTCATTTCTTCATTTTCAAAACAAAATCTTACCTTTGTGGCCATGAATGAAACGAACAGACAACGCAAAGTAGCACAAATCATCCAAGAAGATTTTGCTGAACTTTTTAGAAAACAATCTGCGGAAAGCCCTCAGCAGTTTATGATTACGGTTTCTGATGTAAAAGTAACCGCAGACCTTAGTATTGCTAAAATTTATCTAAGCATATTTCCAAGTGAATATAGAACTGCCATTATGAAGGAAATAGAGACCAATAAATCTCAGTATCGCAATTTTATTGGAAAAAAAATGGCTAAACAGGTAAGAATCATACCCGAGCTGTATTTCTTCCTAGACACTACGCTAGATGATGTAGAAAAAATAGAAAAAGAACTCCGAGGAGAGGGTGATAATCCTATCCTCTAAAAAATCAGAACCCTCCTTGAGAAATACTGCTTTTTATATCGCACTTCGGTATATTACCGCTAAAAAAGGAAGTACCGCTGTTACTTTTATCACATGGCTTTCAGCCTTAGCGATGATGGTGGCTGTGGCGGCTATGTTCATTATTTTATCCGTATTTTCAGGACTAGAAGAGCTGAATAATAATATCATTAAAGATTTACATGCAGATATTACCATTAAAAGTAATTCAGGTAAAGTGCTGAAAAATATACAGAATGTAGAAAAAATACTCCAAAAGGAAGAAAAAATAGCTGCTTTTTCTAAACTCATTGAAGAAAAAGTATATATAGAGCATGATGGAAAGGGAGATATTGCTTATTTGCGTGGTGTAGATGAAAATTATCTTGCTGTAAACCCTATTCATCACAGTGTCATTGTGGGAAGCTATCCGAGTTTTAATTTTGAAAACGAAGTGATTATAGAATATCTTCTGGCACATAGATTGGGACTTCCTACGGGGCTTGATACTCATATTTCTGCGTCTATCTTTATGCCGAAAGCAGGAAAAGGCTTGGTTACCCAAGAGTCTGACATTTTCAATAAGAAAGAAATTTACAGTACAGGAGCTTTCGAGGGAAAAGACCAGATGAATAATTTTATTATTGCTCCTATAGAACTTAGTCAAGGGCTTTTACAGCTGAACAAAGGGGAGGCTTACCAAATAGTCATTCGGCTACATCACCCTGAATTTACAGATGAACTAAGAGATGCTTTATCTGATAAGCTCGGTAAAGATTTTGTACTCACCACTAAGAAAGAGGAAAATGCAGCATTCTGGAAAATGATTAATATAGAGAAATTATTTATCTATCTTATTTTTTCATTGGTTATTTTTGTTACTACATTTAACCTTGCAGGTGCCATCATCATTCTACAATTGGATAAAAGAAAACAGGCTAAAACGCTTTTATCTCTCGGTATGAGCTTTTTAGACCTTAGGAAAATATATTTTTATACAGGAGTACTCATTGTATTGGTAGGTGTGGTATTAGGGCTTATGCTAGGCTCCATTATTACTTTTGTACAGATGCAAACGGGTTTTTTTATGGCTAGTCCTGTATTCCCCTTCCCTGTAAAAATCACATTACTCAATTACTTAATTGTGGTGAGTGTCGCTTTATTTTTTGGAATCATTATCGCTTGGCTTTTTTCTAGAACCAAGAAATTAAAAATTTAGGATTTAATTTTATTTTTATAGAAATATAAAATCATGATAAGAAAATTATTGACTTTGAGTGGAACTTTTATGTTCACACTCTTCCTAGCACAGCCTCCTGCTCATTACTATAATGGTACTCAGGGGCTTACAGGGGCACAGCTTAAAACACAATTGCATAATATCATTAAATCAGGGCATGTTACAAAATCCTACGGTCAGCTTTATACAGGATATCAGACAACGGATAAGGATAGCTTCTATGAAAATGATAATACCGTGCTTGATATGTATTCTGAAAATCCTTCAGGAACAGATCCTTATAATTACACACATTCATCTGGAGATAGATGTGGCAATTACAGCCAAGAAGGCGATTGCTACAATAGGGAACATATCATTCCTCAGAGTCTTTTTGGTTCTGCTACCCCTATGCAGTCAGATATTCATTTTGTAAGACCTTCGGATGGAAAAGTAAATGGAGAAAGAGGAAATCTTCCTTTTGGCGTGGTAAATCACCCAAACTATACTTCTCTTAATGGCTCTAAAAAAGGAGCTAACGCTACACTAGGATATTCTGGAACCGTCTTTGAACCTATCAATGAATTTAAAGGAGATATCGCAAGGATGATTTTCTATTTTGTTACGCGTTACCAAGATAGAATGAATAGTTTCTCTACGGGGAATATGCTTGCACAGAATACTTATCCTTCTCTTCAAGATTGGCAACTTCAGGTGCTTCTTGCTTGGCATAATCAAGACCCTGTTTCAGCGTCAGAAATTACTAGAAACAATGCCGCTTATACTTATCAAGGAAATAGGAATCCTTATATTGATCATCCTAATTGGGTAAACCTCGTTTGGAATCCGAATGCCACTGTGGATAATATTCCACCTACCATTCCATCTAATGTGACTGTATCTCAGCCTATGGCGAATAGTTTAACGCTCACCTGGACAGCATCTACAGATAATGTAGGAGTGATAGGTTATGATATTTATATGAACGGAACACTACATACCACTGTTTCAGGCACTAGCAATACTACCGTTATTTCTGGACTTACACCAAATACACTATACAGCTTCTATATTGTGGCAAAAGATGCAGCAGGAAATCTTTCGGGCAATAGTAACACTGCTACAGGAACTACGCTTACAGGGACTACCCCTACTCCACAATGTACTACTACAGAAACTTTTGATGCTATTCCTGATAATGGCACTTCTTATAGCACCAATACTTGGACTAATCATGGAATTGCTTGGACTGCAACCGATTCTAGGACAGACCAAACCATTAACGGTAAAGCCATTACCATCAGATCTGGAAATCTTACAAGTGATATTTTCAGCGGTGGTATCCGATCGATTACATTTAAAACACAATTAAAATATACAGGAACCGATGGTACTCTAGATGTAAAAGTAAATGGAAATACTGTAGGAACTATTAATTATCATGCTGGTGCTTCAGCTAGTACACATCCGGTAGAGACATGGACCATTGACAATATCAATATCGCAGGTGATGTGAATATTACCATAGCTAATAATACCAATAATAGAGTTGCCATAGATGATTTATCTTGGGAATGTTATACACTTTCTACATCCGAAGTAAATGCTGAAAGTTCTATCGTTCTTTATCCTAATCCTATGGAAAATGGACTACTCTTCATCCAAGATAAAGACAATGAGAATATAAAGAAAATAGATGTATATTCTGCAGATGGCAAATGGATGAAGCGTATTATAAATCCTTTTAAAAATCAAAAATACATTGATTTACAATCACTTCCTTCAGGTGTTTATCTCATCGTAAGCGAGAAATTTACTAAGAAAATAATTGTAAAATAGTCAATTTATTAAGGTCAAAGTAATTGTACTTTGACCTTATTTTTATATCTTCAATCCATGAAAAAATTCGGACTCATCGGAAGAAATATCGGTTATAGTTTTTCAAGAAAATATTTTGCAGAAAAATTTAAAAATCTATCCATCACAGATTGTTCCTACGAAAACTTTGATATAGAAAATATAGCCTCAGTACCTGATATTCTTACTCTTCCTCAGCTCATTGGGGTGAATGTAACCATTCCTTACAAACAAGAAATTATTCCTTATTTGGATGAAATCAGTGAGGAAGCCCAAACCATAGGTGCTGTAAATACCGTTACCATCCAAAACGGAAAAACCAAAGGCTACAATACCGACGCTTTTGGGTTTAGACAAGCATTAGAACATCACTGGAACCCTTGCATCCATCAGAATGCCAAAGCATTGATCTTGGGCGATGGCGGAGCAGCAAAAGCCATTCATTTTGTTTTTAATAAGATGAATATTCCATGGACTACTGTTTCCCGAAAGTCCGAGATTCACTTTGAAAATCTTAGTCATCATATGGTATCAGAGCATTTGCTTATCATCCAATGTACTCCCGTAGGCACTTTCCCCAATGTAGAAGAAGTCTTACCTTTTCCCTTTGAAGCGATTACCGAACAACATTTCATTATGGACTTAATATACAATCCATCAGAAACACTTTTTATGAAAAAATGTAAAGAAAAAGGAGCTGCTGTAATTAATGGCGAAGAAATGCTCATAGGGCAAGCCGAAAAAGCATGGGAAATTTGGACTGTGAGATGAATATGCCAAAGGAAAAATAGACTTGTTCTTTTTCTCACATACCGTTAATCTATTTTTATAAATTGGGGTTAAAATTTCATCTAAAAGAAAAAATTACTCCAAGAATTTTTTTTCTTATCAGTATATAGAAATTCACAGCAATAGCCTTCATTCATTATAAAGAATTTTATAAACTTCTTCTATGGGCAGGCTGGAATTTTCGGTGATGTTATTTTGAAGTAAAATAATGGTTTTATCGTTGTCCAAATGGCGTTCAATAAAAGTGATATACCCAGCCCAACCGCCTGAATGATTGACAATGGTACCGTATTTTTTATTTTCTAAGACCGCCCAACCTAATCCATAATCAACTGTTTTACCGTCATTGGTCTTTCCTTTACTAAAAATGATTTTTCTATCTTTATCATTTACTAACTTGTTACTATACAAGGCTCTATCCCATTTCAATAAATCTCTAACAGTAGAATTTACCATCCCATCACCTACTATTCCATCAAGATAATAAGTATAATATTCTTTTCCAAAACTATCGGGAAGTACCTTATTTCCCAAACTATCTATGATATAGCCATGAGCATAATTTTTGATTGTTTTAGGAGCAAATCTTCTTCTGTACACCAAAGTGTTTTTCATTTTCAATGGTGTAAAAATATGCTCACTCAGGAACTGACCAAAAGACTTTTTAGACACTTTTTCTATAATGAGTCCCAGGAGAGCATAGCCTGTATTGCTGTATTCGTATTTCTCACCAGGCAAAAAATGGAGTTTGGGTTGATACTTCGCTAATTCATTTACAATATCCTGATTAACAGCAAATTTTGTTTTATCCCATTTTTCTTCAAAAAGTTCCATATAATCTGGAAGTCCGCTGGTGTGGTGTAGCAAATTTTGAATGGTAATATTACCATAAAATGCTAACTCTGGAATATACCTTGATATTTTATCGTCATATTTTAGTTTTTTTTGTTTTTCCAGTAATACGATACCCATTGCCGTAAACTGCTTAGAAACCGAGGCTAATTCAAATACCGTGGATGAATTAATAGGTTGTTTTGTTGCTTCGTTTGCCCACCCAAAACTTTTCTCAAATATAATTTTCCCTTTGTCGGCAATCAGTACATTTCCATTAAACATTTTTTGCTCAAACAATGAGGTAAATAGACTATCCAGTTGTTCTTTTTGTGTTTTTTGCCCCAACCCAATGATTGAAATTAATGTGAATACAATACATAATGCTATTTTATTCATAGTAAGATATATCAACTTGTTTGGTAATATCCATTAGAAAGAAAAAATGAAGTACATTTTTTATCGGAAATAAGAAAATGAATTCAGTGATTTTCACCGCTTTTAGATGCTTTGCCAAAGTACTAAAAAACTTTGGCAAAGCATTTTGGAATGGTCTTAAGAAAAAATACGAGGGAGCAAAGTTTTATGGTATATATTTCTAAAAAGACCTTATTGCTTCCACTGTTTTTTCTATCTCTGCATCTTGGATATGAGATGAAATAAACCATGTTTCATAACCACTCGGAGGCAAATAAATTCCATTATTTAACAAGTGATGGAAAAATTGATTGAATTTCTGGTGATTGGCATTTTGAGCTTCATCAAAGTTTTGAACTTTATCTACATCAAAAAATACGCTCATCATAGAGCCTAATCTATTGATGCAATGATGAATTCCTTTTTCATCCAATGCTTTCGCTACTTCACTAGCCAGTTTTTCTGTCTGTGCGTTTAATGATAGATAAAAATCTTTTTCGGATAAAATGATTTTCAGTGTCTCTAGTCCAGCACGCATCGCCAATGGATTCCCACTGAGTGTACCTGCTTGATATACTGCACCTTTAGGTGCCAAGTAGTCCATAATTTCCTCTCGTGCTGCAAAAGCTCCCACGGGCATTCCTCCACCAATGACTTTTCCATAGGTCACAATATCTGCCTTTACTCCCAGTCGTTCTTGAGCTCCTCCAAATGCCAATCTAAAACCTGTCATTACTTCATCAAAAATAAGTAGTGTACCGTTTTCATCACATATTTTTCTCAGATTTTGTAAGAAATTATTTTCTGGTAATACGCAGCCCATGTTCCCTGCCACAGGCTCTATGATGATGGCCGCTATTTCTCCTTCATTGTTTTGGAATAATGCTTCTATTTGTTCTAAATCATTGTACCTTGCCAGTAGCGTATCCTTTGCTGTACCTTGTGTAACCCCTGGTGAATTAGGATTTCCAAAAGTAATGGCACCACTTCCCGCCTTGATTAAAAAAGCATCTGAATGTCCATGGTAGCATCCTTCAAATTTAATGATTTTGTCTCTCCCTGTAAATCCTCTTGCTAAGCGAATGGCACTCATACAAGCCTCTGTTCCAGAGGAAACCATACGGATTTGGTCTATTCCATTAATTCTTTCGGTAATGAGTTTCGCTATCTCTGTTTCCAGCTCGGTAGGTGTTCCAAAGGAAAAACCGCTTTCGGCTTGTTTTTTTACTGCTTCCACTACCATTTCGTGGGCATGACCTATAATTGCAGGTCCCCAAGAGTTAATATAATCAATGTATTGGTTTCCATCTACATCGGTAAGGTAAGCACCTTTTGCTGATTGCATAAAAACGGGTACTCCCCCTACAGACTTGAATGCTCTTACTGGGGAATTTACGCCTCCAGGGATGTATTTTTGTGCTTCTTGAAATAAAGCAGAACTTCTTTGGTATCGCATGAATCTTTTTTTAAAAAATTGGTTGTACAAATTTATGAAAATAAAAAAACGCTCTTATGAAAAAGCGTTTTATTTTTTTATCCTTTCGGTTTTCTTCCTTGGAGATAGATGAGTTCTCCTATTTTGGGTTCTGAACCTGGAATCATATCATTTTTACTATAAAGTTTATCAATTTTGATTCCAAACTTTTGAGCTATACTATGCATGGTATCCCCTTTTATAGTAGTATAATGGGGCACACTCCCCTCGCTATTTTTAGCTTCTAAGAAGATGATTTCCTTGGCATTTAGTTGGGTTCTATTTAATTCATTCCATTTTTGGAGTTTCATCATTGGAATTTCATATTTGTCTGCTATCAGCTTTAAGTCCATGTTTTGAGGCACCACGATGTATTTTAGTCCACCATTGGGGTGATTTCTTACCAATAATTCATCGGTAAGTTTTCTGTTTTTCAGCAGTTCTGCTTGTTTTTTTTCTACTTCTTTCACTATTTTAGAATACGCTCCTTGCTGATAAGGCACTCTGAGTGTAGTAGGTTTCTCCTTCTTTTCTTTGCTTTTTCCTTGTGCCATAAAAGTAGAATCTTCGGATAAGGCAGGGTATTTTTTCAGCAAAGCCTCTTTTACTTCCCTTGGAGTAAGCCTATCAAACGCTTGTAAGGTATGTTTTTCTATTTTAGAAATCAATGCATAAGCATATCTTGGATTGGTAGCATAGCCTGCTTTTTTCAGCCCATGAGCCCATGCTTTATAGTCCAACATATCCAAGGTGAAAAGTTTAGCATAGTGTTTTCTATTGACTAAGAATAAGGAATGATCTTCGTAGCTATGTGCAGGATCATCATACACACGGAAGCATTCATTCGGTGCATCATCAGTGTGTTTCATGGTCTTTCCTGTCCAATCATTTTTACATTTAATTCCGAAATGGTTATTCCCTTCCCTTGCCAGTCTGCTCTGTCCTCCACCAGTTTCTAATAAGCCTTGTGCCAAAGTAATGGAAGCAGGAATCTTATATTTTTGCATTTGTTCCACCGCCATAAGGGCAAATTTCTGAATGTATTGGTCTTCTGTTTTCCATGTTTGGGCGAAGCTACAAGTAGCAATCATTCCCAAAAAGCTCAACATCAATTTTTTCATATTTGCAATGGATTAAAATCAATGGTTAATTTCTTTTTCTTTTTTAATAATTGATTGGCTCCCAATACGCCTTGTATTCCACCAGTATGAAAAGCGAGAATTTTAGTCTTAGGCACAAAATAATCGTTTTCAATAAGCTGAAATAGTTTCATCATCATTTTACCTGTATAAATAGGGTCTAATGGAATTTGGTATTTTTGATAAAATTCATTGATAAAGGCTATGAGTTTTTCATCAAATTTTCCATATCCCTTGGGTTCGGTAGTAAATAGCTGTACATTATCTCTTCCTGATAAATCATGGATAACCTGTACAATAGAAGGGTCTTCTACTACTTGGAAACCTAATATTTTCTGATGTTCCTCTGCGTATTTACTCAGCCCCGAAACAGTTCCTCCTGTTCCTACAGCGGTGCAAAGGTAATCAAAATCTTTGGTTGATGTATTAAGCATATTTTTAATGCCTTCCACGGCGGCCAAATTGGTACCTCCTTCTGGAATGATTATGGCGTCTGGATAATGAGCCATCCATCCTTTTTCGATGTTTTTTTTATCTCTATACGCTTCTCTACTCACGAATTGAAATTTCATTCCTAATGAAGATGCCAATGCCAGCGAGGGATTTTCTGTAAAATTTGCTTCTAATTCTTCTCCCCTGATAATGCCCAAAGTAGGGATATTGGCTATTTTTCCTGCATAAGCGGTGGCTACAATATGATTAGAAAAAGCACCTCCAAAAGTGATGATGAATGGATTAGAAGGATGCTTTAATCGATAATTTTCAATATTATGGTAGAGTTTCCAAAATTTATTGCCCGAAATCCCTGAGTGGATTAAGTCTTCTCTTTTCATACAAAGCGTAACCTCATGGAAAGTAAGAATCTCCTGAATCGGTACTGAAAAATATGATGAAAATGGGGAAATAGTATTCATAAATATTGGATGAACTGCCAAAATTTTCGTTGTTTCAAATAGGAAAAATTAAATTCTTGAGCGTAGGCTTCTTTTTCAAACGAAATGGCTCTGTATGCTTTATATGCATCTTTTAATCGAAACCAATGCATCCAATACTCTATCACATACCAAATATAAAATGGCACCACAAGCATTTCAAGCTGCTGACGAAAGTGAATTTTCTCATGATTCATCAGTACTCTATCTCCCCTACCCTTTTGATTTTTAAGTAAAATAAAAGGAAAAAGTGTAATTGCATTAATTTTTGTATTTTTGAGAAGTCTTTGGCATACAATTATCATTCAACAAATGTAATAAATTTCCTTTGAAATGGAAAAGAAGAACGAATTGGTAGAAAATATTGATTTTTACTACAATGAGAATGGTTATAAAGTCTTCACTGAGGCTTTTCATCTCAAGCGAGGATATTGCTGTAAAAATGGCTGTAAGCATTGCCCTTATGGCTATGATAGGAAAACGGATTCATTTAACAAAAAGAAAACTATAAAATAAAAACGATATGAAAAAAATATTATTCGCAGCGGTAATGGTTTCTGCATTGGCACTCACTGCATGTTCACCATTTCAGGTAAGAACAGACTATGCTGCTACCGCAAATTTTAATCAATACCGAACTTATAAATTGAGAATAGATGATCTAAAACTCAATGATTTAGACAAGGACAGAGTGCTTAATGAACTTTCTAGACAGTTGCAGTCCAAAGGTTTACAGCCAGGAGAAAATCCAGACATTATAGTCAATGTTAAGGCAAATCATAAGAAAATAACAGACATCAGAATGCATTCTCCAATGGGGATATATGGAGGATTTGGCTGGGGAGGTCCATTGGGTTGGGGTATTGGGATGAACAGAACATGGTCTTCCAACTATAATGAGGGGGCATTGATTTTTGATTTTGTAGATAGCAAAACCCAAAAATTAGTTTGGCAAGGAATAGGAAGCGGAATAGCAGTGGATAGACCGAATACCAAACGAAAGCAAATTCCTGAAATAGTGGCAGAAATTATGAAAAATTATCCTCCACAACGATAAAAAGAAATCCCCAACTTATAAAGGTTGGGGATTTTTATTTAGCTAAATAAATCTTTTACTTTATCAAAAAATGTTTTTTCTTTCCCAGAAGGCTCGGCTTGCATTTCGCCATCTTGAATTTGTTTTTCAAAAAATGCCTTTTGTTCAGGAGAAAGTTTTTGGGGTGTCCATACATTAATATGAACGAACATATCTCCCTTTCCATACCCTTCCAAGCTAGGAAGCCCTTTTCCTGCTAATCTGAGGATTTTCCCCGATTGGGTTCCTGCATCAATTTTAATTTTTACTCTTCCGCTAACGGTAGAAATTTCCTTGGAAGTACCTAAAGCGGCTTCGGCAAAAGAGATGTAGATTTCCTGATGAAGATTATCATTCTCTCTTTTAATTTCTGGATGCTCTTCTTCCTCTATTACTACCAATAAATCCCCTGGAATACCTCCAAAAGGAGCATCATTCCCTTTTCCTCTTACGCTGAGCTGAATTCCTTCTCTGGCTCCCGCAGGAATATTAATGGCTACTTCTTCATCTTCTTTGATAAGCCCTTGAGCATTGGCTCCTGCTGGGATATGATCTGCTACCTTTCCTAGTCCATGGCAGGTACCACATTCTGTTTGCGTCTGCATTTGCCCGAACATGGTATTCATCACTTTTATTTGTACACCATTACCATTACAAGTAGGACAAGTTTTAGAGGTAGCCCCCGCAGCGGCTTTCATTCTTTTTACTTTAATGGTTTTCTGGGTACCACTTACCATCTCCTCTAAATTGAGCTTGATTCTTACACGGAGGTTAGAGCCTTTCACTTGCTGTGGTCTTCTGCCACCACCAAATCCACCGCCAAAACCGCCGAATCCACCACCAAAAATATCTCCGAACTGTGCAAAGATATCTTCCATGCTCATTCCGCCACCGAAACCACCGCCGAAGCCACCTGCACCTTGCGTTCCTGCGTGCCCGAACTGGTCATATCGGGCTCTTTTATTAGAATCGCTTAATACTTCATAGGCTTCTGCCGCTTCCTTAAATTTTTCCTCGGCTTCTTTGTCTCCAGGGTTCTTATCAGGGTGATATTGGATGGCAAGTTTTCTATAGGCTTTTTTTATTTCATCTGCTGTGGCAGATTTTGCAACTCCTAAAACTTCGTAATAATCTCTTTTTGACATAATTATTTTTTGTTATTGTAGAAAAATAGGAATTAATTTCCTGTTACCACTTTAGCAAAACGAATAATTTTTTCGTTCAGCGTATAGCCTGTTTCTATGACATCTACTATTTTTCCCTTTAACTCTTCTGAAGGTGCAGGAATCTGAGTAATAGCTTCATGGAAATCCACATTAAAATCATCTCCTGCTTTTACCTCTATGGTTTTGAGTCCTTTTTCTACCAATTTAGACTTAAATTTTTGGTAAATAAGTTCCACGCCTTTCAGCTGTTCTTCGTTTCCATTTTTGGTCATTTCATTCAATGCTCTTTCGAAATCATCTAAAATACCCAGCATGGAAATCATCATTTCTTGATTTGCGTATTGGAAAAACTCCATTCTTTCTTTTGCTGTTCTTTTTTTATAGTTTTCAAATTCAGCATAAAGACGAATGTAACGATCTTTTTCTTCTGCCAAAATTTCTTCCGTACTTCTCTCTTGTGACAAATTTTCTGTAGTTTCTTCTGTGTTTATTTCTTTATTCTCTACTTCATTTTGTAGATGCTCTTCTTGAGATGCTTTATTTTCAGACATAATATCATTGTTTTATGGTGGTGTTTTGTCAAAAGTTTTGCCATAGTCTATCAAATGGACAAAAAGGCAGATGAGAATTGAAAATTGAAAGGAAAGCTTCAGCCATTGAATAAAAAAATGGGAAAATGTAATTTCTAGAATTGATCAATTATTATTTGGTTATTCAAATTTCTTGTTTTTGTTTTTACAGTTTACTTAAATTTTCTCTGTTTTAATTTAGGATGGATATAATGTAATTATTTCTTATCTTTGTATTAATGATTACTAACGAAGAACAATTAGAAAAAAATATTGAGCAAACGAAGTCCGTTTTGCGACAGTACCTTCAGGAAAAAGGGTTTAGAAATACACCTGAAAGATATACTATTTTGGAAGAAATTTACAGATTGGATCACCATTTTAATGTGGATGATCTCTATCTGCAAATGCTCCAAAAGAAATATCATGTCTCTAAGGCTACTATCTATAATACGATAGAGATTTTCTTAGATGCTGGGCTCATCCGCAAACATCAGTTTGATGAGAAAAATTCGTCATCTTCTTCTTATGAAAAATCTTATTTTGATAAACAGCATGATCATCTTGTGATTTACAAAAAAGATAGCGATAAGGAGATTGAGGAAATCATAGAATTTTGTGACCCTAGAATCCAAACCATCAAAGAATCAATAGAGCAAGTTTTTGGCGTAAAAATAGATGCACATTCCCTTTATCTTTACGGTACGAAAAAGGACTAATGAATCGTTACTTTATATTTTTCTTTTTCATCAGCTTTCATATCTGGGGACAAATTAGTACTCAGCCGAGATTGGTCACTTCAAAAGATCCTTTTTTTAGTTCCACTTCTAAAACTCAGAAAGAAGAGGCTCCCAAAGTGAAATTGGTACATGCCAACAGCGTAAAAAAAGATACTAACTTTGATGGAAACCCTTATTTCGAGGGAGATGTGGTATTTGAACACCAAGGCTCTAGGCTTTCTGCTGATAAGGTAATTTGGTACCAAGAGCAAAACTTTGTCAAAGCTATTGGTAATGTAAAGTTATTAAATGCTGATGGTTCTGTCATTACTTCCCAAGAAATGGAATATGATGGCGAAACAGAAAAAGGATTGGCAAGGAAAAATGTGATGCTTACAGATCCTACACAGACCATCCGTACAGAAACTTTGTACTACGATAGACTGGCCAATAAAGCCTATTTTAATACCGGAGGAACTATTACCAATGGACAAAGTACCATATATACTAAAATAGGAACTTATCATATCAGCGCTAGAACCATTTCTTTGGATGGAAATACTAAAATAGAAAATAAAGACTATATTTTAGAAGGAGGACAAATTTTTCAAAATCAAATTACCAATATTGCAGAATTTAGCGGGCCTACCACGATTATTAATAGAAAAAATCCTCAAAATAGAGTGTACACAGAGAAAGGAACATATCACCAAAACTCTAAAGAAGTACACTTGCTGAAAAACTCTATCATTTTTTATAATGGTAAGACCTTGAGAGGGAACACCATGTACTATAATCAAAGTACCCACTATGGCAATGCAAAAGGCGAGGTAATACTCAATGACCCTAAAGAAAATAGATTCATTAAAGGAGGGTATGGTGAGATTTATGAGCTAAAAGATTCGGCAATGGTTACGCAGAAACCTTATGCTGTGAAAATTTTAGAAAAAGATTCTATCTATTTTTCCGCAGAAAAAATCATTGCCTTTCAAAAAATAGATTCAGTACAAGTAAAAAAGAGCTATCTAAGAGCCTACCGTCAATCTAGATTTTTTAAATCTAACATCCAAGCAAGGGCTGATTCTTTGGCTTTTGATGAAACCGATGGCGTTCTTCATCTTTTCGGAAAACCTGTTGCTTGGAGCGGTGCAAAACAAGTTTCAGGAGATAAAATAGAAGGGTATTTTAACACTGAAAAAGAACAAATAGACTCTCTAAAAATCATAGACAATGCTTTCGCTATTAGCAAAGTGGATTCTATAAGTAATGATGATGAATTTAACCAAGTGAAAGGCAAATTCATGACGGTGTACTATGAAGGCAATGAAGTAAAACTAGCAAAAGTCATTGGAAATGGACAGTCTATAGCATTTGTAGATGATGAGAAAAGAAAATCTAATAATACCCTAGATAAAGTAAGAATAGGCGTTACGCTATCCACTTGTGGTATTATAGAAGCATTATTTGAAGAGAGAAAAATGCAGATTCTTAGCTGTAATATCGGTGCTCAAACGGAAACTTACCCTATGAGTAAGATAGACAACGAAAAACGATTTCTTCAGGGGTTCAACTGGAATACGCGTGACCGACTCCAAAAATGGCAAGATATTTTTGAGGAGAGTCCTAACTACCCCGAAGAACAATATCAAAGTAATAATCCTTGGCTGGAAAATGCTCAACGAGAGCAAGAGCAGCTGAAAGCCCAAGAGGAAGCCAAAAAACCGAAAAGACAACGGAAAGAATGAAAATAGACTGACCATTATTTGGGCAATTCCCCCTAATCTTATCTATGCAAATTCTTCAAAAGATAATATTAAAATAACCTCCAAATAAAATGCGACCCAAAAGGTCGCATAATTAAAAATGGAATTAATTTCTATAAAAATTTGGAACGATATTCACCTGATTCCAGTGTTGTTTGTAGAAAATACGAAGCAAAATATAAGTATTAAACATATAAAGATTGTATATTAAAATATTCTAAATCATATCATTGTACTTCGTACATTATACATGGTACAGTTTATTATTCCGCTATTATATTTCCACTCATTTCGTTAGGAATATCTATGCCCATTACACTGAGTATAGTAGGGGCTACATCTCCCAATTTTCCTAGAGGTTTAAGCTCCCATGTCTTATCCTTATCCATTACAATGAACGGAACTAAATTTACAGAATGCTGCGTATTAGGTGAGCCATCAGGATTTACCATATAGTCTGAGTTTCCATGGTCTGCTAAGATGAATACGGCATAACCATTTTCATACGCAGCAGTGGCCACTTTACCTATACATTCATCTACTACCTCTGCAGCTTTTACAGCCGCACTAAATACGCCTGTATGCCCTACCATATCTGTATTGGCAAAATTTAGACAAATAAAATCAGCGGTTTTATTTTCTATTTCAGGAATAATTTTTTCAGTAATATCGTATGCTGCCATTTCAGGTTTCAGGTCATAAGTAGGTACATCTTTAGGACTTGGGCAGAGGATGCGTTTTTCTCCTTTAAACTCAGCCTCTCTACCACCTGAGAAAAAGAAAGTTACATGCGGATATTTCTCGGTTTCTGCTACACGAATTTGCGTTTTTCCATTTCTTTCTAATACTTCTCCCATGGTTTCACTAAGCACTTCTTCATCAAAGACTACTTCTACATTTTGGTAAGAACTATCATAATTAGTAAGTGTAATGTATTTTAGCTCTAATTTTTTCATTCCAAAATCTGGAAAATCTTTTTGGGTGAGTACTTCCGTAATTTCCCTTCCTCTGTCCGTTCTGAAATTAAAGCAAATTACCACATCCCCATCTTGGATTTTAGCAACTGGGTTAATGCCATCTTCGGTATGAATAATTGGCATTAGAAACTCATCTGTTACATCATTTTTATATGAGTTTTCTATTGCTTCTAAAGGGTTTTTAGTGAGTGCTCCTACACCATTTACCATGGCATCGTAGGCTAGCTTTACCCTCTCCCAGCGTTTATCTCTATCCATTGCATAATATCTTCCCGTTACACTGGCCAGTTTTCCAGTAGTCTGCTCCATCGCATATTGTAAATCAGAAATAAAACCGTAGCCTGATTTCGGGTCACAATCTCTACCATCTGTAAAAGCATGTACGAAAACATTGTCTTTTAGTCCAAAATCAAAAGCGGCTTTTAATAATCCTTTTAAATGATTGATATGAGCATGTACCCCCCCATCAGAAACTAATCCTATGAAATGTAATGATTTATGATTTTTCTTTGCATAGTCAAAAGCTGCTGTAATAGGCTTTTCAGCACCTAGGGTTTCTTTTTCTACTGCCATATTAAGACGAACAAGATTTTGGTACACTACCCTACCAGCCCCCAAATTGGTATGTCCTACTTCAGAGTTTCCCATTTGTCCATCAGGCAGCCCTACCGCCATTCCACTTGCTTGGAGTTGCGTGTGAGGAAATTCTTTATAAAGGCTATCCATAAAAGGTGTATTGGCTTGGTCTATTGCTGAAACCTTAGGATTGGTTCCTAATCCCCATCCATCCAGAATGGCTAATATTGCTTTTTTTGACATTGTATTATATTATAAAATTAGACTACAAATTTAAGCATTTATAGGTGAAAATTTGTAACATAAAAGTCTATTTAAAATCATTTCTAAAAAAAATCGTAACTTCGCAAAATGGAAGTTGGTTTTACAGAAGTAATGGTCATTGCCTTACTCATCATCATATTATTTGGTCCTGATAAAATCCCAAGTATCGCAAGGGATTTGGGTTCGGGTGTGCGTAAAATGAAAGGAGCAGTAGAGGACATTAAAACGGAAATTCTTAAGGAAACGGATAATCCAATATCTGAAATTAAAAGAGAAATAGAAAAAGTGAAAAATGCTGCAAATGAGTATAATCCACTTTCAGATTTAGAAAATCCACTTTCTATAGAGGATGAAAATCCTAAAAAACCGAATCATTTAGACGATGAATATTCTGGCCCAGTAAGCCGAAAATAGATATGGAAGAAATTATCCTTCAAGACAAAAATGCACTTATTTTCCTCAATACATTAGGAAGTGAATCTTTTGATTCTTTTTGGCTTACAGCAACTAAAGTATGGATATGGCTTCCCTTATTTACCACGGCATTATATCTTTTGGTAAAAAACTATGGCTGGAAAAAACTACTTTATTTCCTTATTTTCATAGGATTGGGCATTGCAGTAAGTGACCAGCTGACTAATATTTTCAAAACAGGTATAGGGCGGCTTCGTCCATGTCATGATGAAACTTTGGAAGGACTGATTAGAGAGGTAACTTGTGGAGGGCAATTTAGTTTCTACTCTGCACATGCTTCTAATTCCTTCTTTATCGCTACCTTTCTCACTCATTTTTTGAAAGAAAAAGCAAAGGGCTTCGGGGTAATTATTTTTCTTTGGGCCTCTGTATTTGCGTACAGTAGAATTTACTTAGGAGTACACTTTCCATTAGATATTCTTACAGGGGCTATTATGGGCTTCATCATCGGTAAAATTTTCGCGTATCTTACCCAGAAGACTTTTGAAAAACAAGCAATGAATTCATCTTCATAGAGAAAAATATCACTATGATTATTAAAAAATTAAATATTACCCAGTTTAAAAATCATCTCTATAAAGATTTTGAATTTTCAGAGAAAATCAATTGCTTTGTAGGGAATAATGGAATGGGTAAAACTAATGTACTGGATGCCCTACACTATCTCTCTGTAGGAAAAAGCTTTTTAGGAAGTAGCGATGTCCAAAATATTTATTTTAGACAACAAGAAGAGGAGGGAATGGCTTTTTTCTCTATTCGTGCGGAAATTTTAGGCGAAGAAACCGAAGATGCACTTACTATTTCTTATCAGAAAGAAGCTAAAAAAATCATTAGAAAAAATGATAAACCTTATGAAAGGCTGGCCGATCATATCGGTTATTTACCTAGTGTGATGATTTCACCGTATGACTCTAATCTCATTTCGGATTCTGGAGAAAGCCGTAGAAAATTTATGGATGCCATGATTTCACAAACGGATAGTGAATATCTTCATCAAATTATGGGATACCAAAAAGCACTCCAACAAAGAAATGCACTACTGAAATATTTCTATAAAAATCGAATTTTTGATAAAGATTCTCTGGAAATCTATGATGAACCTTTAGCAAATAATGGCAACAATATTTTCCAAAAAAGAAAGAAATTCATTGCGGAATTATCTCCCATTGTACAGCAGTTTTATACCATTCTTTCTGGAGGAAACGAAGTAATAAATGTATCTTATATTTCTAATTTAGAGGAAGATGACAAAGTAACAACTATGCAAGAGGTGTTGTACCAAAATCTGGAAAAAGACAAAATCCTCACCTATACAGGAAAAGGAGTTCATAAGGATGATTTGCTTTTCGCAATGAATGGTTTACCCATTAAAAAAACAGGTTCTCAAGGGCAACAAAAATCTTTTCTCATTGCATTAAAATTAGCTCAAATAGCTAGGATAAAATCACTTACAGGAAAAAATCCTATTGTACTTTTAGATGATATTTTTGATAAACTAGATGATTCCCGAGTGGCAAATCTTATTGATTTACTGAGTAAAGAAAATTTTGGACAAATTTTTATCACCGATACGCACCTAGAGAGAACCAGCGAAATAGTACATAAAATAGATGCAAAAGCACAAATTTTTCATTTGTCATGACTAAGAAAAAAAGAGATTTTTCTGCCTCCGAATTGGTGCAAATCATTGCCAGAAAATATGGCTTTGAAGACAAGCTATTCGCTTTTGAGGTAAAGAAATTTTTGGAAGAATATTTAGATGCTTCCTTATTTACTGAAATAAAAAAAGTGGATTATCAAAGTGGCACTCTTACCATAAGCATTGCATCGCCGTTACTCAAAAACGATTTTAGGATGCGTTCTGATTTTTATTTAGCAAAATTTAACGCAGAGTTTGGCGAAGGCACATTTCATACGCTCATCATTCGTTAATATTTCTACCGATGACTTTATTTACTCTTTCGTCCATTTCTTTAGAAGGAATAGGGAAAAAGAAAATCAATGGTTTTTCTATGAAATAAGTGAAAATATCCTTAAAAATGTCTCCTGTTCTTCCTAAACTCACCTTTCTGGAGCGAAGTGCCAGAATCATAGACAATCCGAAACTTACAATGAAATTAAAGAAACCAATAAGTCCAATAGTGGCTACACAAACCAAAAATAAATTGAGCGAAATTTCAAAATCTTTACCATAAAGCCCTAACGCAAAATTACCCGCCGCGAAAGTGATGTGTCTGATATCCAAGTCTAAGCCTAAAAATTTACCAATAGACCCCGTAACGCCTAAACATACCCCAAACCAAAAATTAGAAGCAATACCTGCCCAATTTTTCTTGTAAAATTTAGATAAATTTTCTGCCACTTTAGTCCCAAAAACTAATCTGAGTGTAGGATTTTTAGCTATTCTTTCAGGAATCCTGTAATAGACTGAATTATTCCCGATATTTCCAGAAATAATACCTGAAATAAAGAGATAGACTCCAGCAATGGAAGCATGAAGAAAAGGACTAGTTTCTAGAGGATTAAGATCTTTGAGTAATGAGCTAGATTTGGCCGCAGAAAGATTATGATTGAGCAAGACATCTAAACCATAAATGAGGACTAAAGATACCGGAAATGCCCATAATACATTGCCCACAAAAGCGATGAACTGTGTTCTAGAAAGCTGTGCAATGAGGTGAGAAAACTCCCTGTAGTTAGGTTTATTATTATTTCCTTCACTGAGTACTTTTGCCATGGTAGAGGCAGTCATTGCGGGTTGTTTGGTAGCGAGAGTATATCCCATTAAATAAATGATAATGAACCCCATAGCGTAATTAAAAGCATACATAAAAGCGTGAGAAAATTCACTACCTTCTCCATAAGAGTAAAGCATTTTCAGTACACAGAGAAAACCTACAATTACTCCACCCCCACTGGCTTTCCAAAACATTTTGACAAAATCTTTAATATTAGCTGCGATATAGTGTCTCCCTGTTTCAGCAGTGTGATTAGTAATCAAATGCGAAATGAGCCGAGTAGAATCATTAAATAATTCAGCAATATTATTTTTATGAGATTTATATTCTATGGTGTTATAAATCAGTTTTCTACCTTTTGATAGTATGTCTTTTTCTTCATCAATAATGAGCAAGTCTATGATTTCAGAAATTCTATTGAGCTGCTGACGAATTTTTAATAATGAAAGATTAATTTTACCCGAAATCCCTTTTTTATCCACATTTTTATAAGCGGTATCTATAAAATTATGACATTGTGTAAGATAAATTCTAATTTGCTTATAGTGTTCTTCTTTAGAATGCAATGTGAAATCTGGATTTTCTTGGAATTTTGCAGTTAGAATATCCAGTTCATCTTGCAACGCCATGAAAGGGTTATCAAAATCTTTGTACTCAGGAGCCATATTGATAATTTCTACATCTAAGGCATTCCCTATAGCACGCCATGCTAAAACATTGGCAGATAAATACAATTCATTTTTTACAAACTTCTGAGTAATAAGTTTTTCAAAGCCCAAGAGCTGCATCAGTTCAAAGAATTTTTCTTCGGGAACAGATGCTAAAAATTTAAAATCTGCGTGTGGCCTAATGGATATATTATCAAATAAATACCAAATAGAATTTTCATTTTCCACATTGGGAAGAACGGAATTAAGGATTCTTTTTTTTAATTCGGGAAAAAAACCGTTTTCCGAAAGAATATTGGCTTCTGTCAGGGAAATATTAAAATGTCTTTCCCTAAAAATATTGTGAATATAATAAGTGAAATTTTCGGTAATTTCTGTATTTGCCTTTAAAAGAGACAATACATCATTGAAATCATGTTTTCGAACCACTTTAAAAACCTCAATAAGAGCTTCTAATGCACGAGTGTCATTTTTAAATTCGAAATATTTGGTGAAAATAGTTTGCAATGATTGTTGATTGGATAAAATCATCTTTTCAGTTTATGGTATAGAAATATGGTTCATCTGCTTCATAATCCATTTATGCTTCTTACGAAGATAAGGTGTAGGATTTTTAGGATCATATTTTTTAGGATTGGGTAATACAGCCGCTATCCATGCAGCTTCACTCTTGGTGAGATTTTTAGCAGATTTATTAAAATAATAGTGGGAAGCCGCCTCTACACCGAAAACGCCTTGTCCCATTTCAATGGAATTGAGGTATCTTTCTAAAATCACTTCTTTGCCCCAAAGTTTTTCAATGATGAAAGTATAGATGGTCTCTAATCCTTTTCTCGTCCAAGTTCTTCCTTGCCAAAGAAAAATATTCTTAGCTGTTTGCTGTGAAATAGTACTTCCGCCTTTCAGTTTTTTTCCTTTTTCATTGTCTTTAAATGCCTTTTCTATCGCTTTGATATCAAAGCCATTATGCTGAAAAAACAATTGGTCTTCAGAGGCAAGGACTGCTTTTTTTATCTGCGTTCCCATTTCCTCGTATGAGATATAGTTTCTTTCTAATTTTCCATATTCCATGAGTCCTCCCAACTGCGTAATGGTGAAAGGTGGATTAAAATATTTTCCAGAAAAAATAAAAATAATATGTGCTAAAAGACCTATTAGTACTACCCTTTTTATGAATTTCCACATATTTTCAAAGCATTTTTGTGCAAATATACAGAAAATCTCATTCCAATTCTTGTAGAAAAGTAAGACTATCTTTAGGAAAAATATGCGGATGAAATGCTGTGATATAATCTCTTAGTACAAGGTCTGCTCTTACATTACCTTGCTCGAAAAAATTATTGGCACTTCCCTTTTGTGCTTTCATCAGTGAATAAACTTTACCAGATTTAACCACGGGAATTAACTGATACTGTGGATGTACAGCTAGTAGCTCTTTTTTAGAAGAATAAGCCCCAGCATTTACCCAAACATGAGCATTTTTAGCGTCTAATATCACTTGTTCAAAAGACATGGATACAGAGCCTACTTCTCTATTATCTTTCAAGAGATAATTTCCACCTGCATCAGAGATGATTTTTGCCAAAAACGAATTTCCACCCGGCATATACCATATATTCCCATACATCTCATTGGTCATTACGAGAGGTGCATTTTGGGATTTTTTCACTTTTTCTCTGAGTGTATTGTATTTTTTTTCTATGGCATTGTATTGCTTTATTGCCAATTCTTTTTTCCCTAGCAGTGCACCAAATAATTGTATATACGCAGATTTTTCTAGAGGATTTTGTTCTAAATACTCATCGATGAAAATAACCTCTATTCCATTATTTTTAAGTACAGAATACACATTTTCCTGTGTAGCAATATAATTAGAAAAAACGGCATCAGGTTGCAGAGATAATATTTTTTCTATATCTATTTTCTGTTCATTACCAATGACTTGTATAGTTCCTTTCTGTATTCTTTCATGCACAGATGGGCTATAAATATATTGTGGAGAGGTCACCCCTTTCACTTGGTCTAAAGCGTCTAGCATCTCAAAATAACCGATGAGACTGGAATTAAGCAAAATGATGTTCTCTAAAGGTAAACTCTTATTATCAATAAAATGTCTCATCGTACCACTTTGGATGTTTATACCCTCTTTTTTATGGCTAAAAGACAGTCTCTCAGAGATTTTTATTTCTGTATCGGTAATAGTTTGTGGTTTCTTTTCACAGCTAAGAAAGCCAAAAAGTATAAAAAAATAAAAAAAAGTAGATTTCATGTACCAAAGTAAAGAAATAATTCTTATATTTGCAAACGCAAAAACAAAGGGACGCGTAGCTCAATTGGATAGAGCGTTAGATTACGGCTCTAAAGGTTGGGGGTTCGACTCCTCCCGCGTTCACGATATATAGTTTTTCAATGAGGACTTTCATTTAATGTTAGTCCTCATTTAATTAAAGGTGAGTAGTTTACAAAATTATGAGGGGGGTTAATTTATAAAGATTAAACCATATTTTGTCACCACTCTTGTCCCCATGCTTTTATTTGGGTGACAAAAAAAGCATTTGACCAACGGTATTTTAAATTTAAATACCTTTAAATGCTAGTAAATACAGACATATTGAGACATAGCCCCAATAAATTGGAAGCTATGAAGTACTCTTTTTTTCTAAAAAAATCTTATGTTAATAAAGAAGGGAAATGTCCTCTTTATCTGAACCTTTATATTCATAAGCAACGAAAAAGAATTCCTATTAACTTATTCATTACTCCAAGTGAATGGTCAAAAAGCACACAAAGAATTTCAAAAAAATGCGAGAATCATTTTGATTATAATCTTATTCTTAAAAACATTGAATCTAGAATTAACGAAATAGAAATTCAATTCAGATTGAGTAATCAAATTCTTACAGTCGATAAATGTGCAGATCTCTTAAAAAGACCTGATCTTACTATTGATTTTATATCTTTTGTAGAATACGAGATGAGTTTAAAGTTGATGGAAGAAAATTCAATAAAAAACCATGAATCCGTACTTAAAAAACTGAAAAAATACAAACAGAATATTTTATTCGCAGATATAAATGAACTTTTTATAGCTAAATATAGACAATATCTAGCTACTAAATTAGGCAATCAAGAAGCAACCATTGATAGTAATATAAAAGTGATAAAACACTATATTAAATTAGCAAAGAAAAGAGGACTAATCATAAATATTGACTTAGAACGAATAAAAATCAGGCAACATAGAAGCCATAGGACGAATCTTTCTCTAGCAGAAGTAGAAAGAATGAAAGAATATTATTTTTCAAACTTCATTAAGGAGAGTCATAAAAAAACGCTTGGATACTTTCTATTTAATTGTATGACAGGATTGAGAATAAATGACTTACTCAGGCTCAAAAGAGAACAGTTGAATGAAGATTTTTTTAACTTTTGGAATCAAAAATCAAAAAAACAACAAATATTAATGACCAATGAAACATGTAAAAAGATCTTGACCCATGATCCTGAACTTTTTATTAACAAAGTAACAGCAAAAACTATCAATGAAACTATCAAAGAAATAGCTGTTTTTCTTGGAATTAAAAAGCATGTTACTTGTCATATTGCTAGACATACTTTTGCCACTAATTATCTTCGTCGTGGTGGAAAAGTGGAAGATTTACAAATTCTTTTAGCTCATTCCGATATAAAAACCACAATGGTTTATGTACACATTGTGGAGTCAGAGACTATAAAATCTATGAAACTGCTTGATTAGTATGTCTCCGACATTAATGTCGGAGACATACTATTTTATCGTTTCGGTGGTTATTTCTATTTGATAGGTATTATCTCCTATCTTATCTTTATTTATTCTTTTGATAATATGTTTTTTTGAATAGCAATACAAATAGTGGGATATATCATATTGGCTAAATTCAGAGATATTGGCTATAAAATTCCAAGAATATTCCTCATTGTTTACTCTTTGATTCAGCCATTTTTCCCAATAATTTTTGAATAGAATAGGGAAAGTAGTTCCAGTAGGATAAGTGGCATTATTAATTCCATTCACTAAACCTTCGTAATGTACTAATGAAAGTATAGTATCCGAATCTTTTTTAACATGAGCCGTTGCAGTATGATTTTCTTTCGCTTTTGCTACTGGCATTACATATCCGTTGATTTCAATTACTTTTGTTTCCTTTTCTTCTTTCCCATTGAGCTTCATTCCGTTTTTATCATAAAAAACTGAATCCAATTTATAACCTTCATCAAAGTCCATGAATTTCAATAAAAAAGACTTATCTACCTGAAGAGTTCTTTTAGGCTTTAGTATTTCATATTTTCTAAAATCTTTTGGTATTGGAGTGGTTTGAGAAACCACTTTGTTCATATAAACATTTTTATCTATGATTGTTAAATCGTAATTAAACCAATTCTGAATAATATTTATTAACTCACTAAATGTCATGTCTGGAACTGCCCTTTTAAGATCTATTTTATTTTCATTTATAACTACTCTATATTCTTCTGCATTTTCATTACTATCAGTCTGTTGAGCAGACTGAGAACGAAGATGTGCAACAAGAATTTCAGGAATTACAGGATCTGTTCCCGAGCCGCTTCCATGAAAACCGCCCACGGTTCCACTTCTTAATTCCATATCATACCTAAATGTAACTTTTACCTGAGTATTAGGATTTTGAATATTAAAAAAATGAGATTTAGAAAAATCAAACTCATTATTGGTGGGAACCACAGTAACTATCCCATCTATTTCTATTTTTAAATAAATAATACGGGGTGCTACCCATGTGGGCTGAGATGCCGAGAAATGGAAATCTAATCTATATTCATCAGCTTTTTCAATGGTAAAAATGCCTTCATATATATATTCTCCATAAGTTTTAGGAGGGTTTTTAATAATATTCTTTGTTTTGTACTGACTTTTATTAATCCTTAATACTTCTTTATTTAATATCCATTGATTTTTGAAATATTGTCCTCCTGAAAAAACCCATTTATCCTTTATATTCTCATCTAACCAAATATCTCCCTTAAGCTCATATCCCGCATCTGCAAAGCCTATACTCAATAAATAGAGTAAATAAGGACATGGATGTATGATGTTCACATTATCTATTGTCCAGTTATTTTGCTCTGTAGGAAAAACATTTTTAGCAAATTTCAACTCACCATTTTCTATAATGGTATGATTATAATACCCTTCAAAAGCATCCCACATTACTTCTGTAGGACTGTATTTATTAGTGTATATTCTTGGGAAATTGTAATTAGTTTCAGGAAATTTTTTAGATACTATATCAGCCGCATGATTATAAATATCCGTTACTTCTAAAACCTCTAGAGGAAGTTCTGAAAGTTTTTTATCATAATTAGGAATTTGGTCAAACCCAAAATCTATTTGCCCCGTGAGAAAAATACCTTCAATACTGATAATTTCAAGTTTTGCTTCGTACATTTTCCCTTCAAAAAGTAAATGCCCATTGATAAACTTTTCTAAATCAATATTTTCATGGCTAATATAATCACCAAAAGTTCGGATGAAATCATCATCCATATACACTTCAAATGGAAATGTAAATTTGGTAAGTTGCTTATCATTTAGTTTAGAATTTTCTTCTTGAAAAGAAATTTTCAAAGAAGAAAGATTTAAAATACCTTTATCAGAATAAAATATCACTTCCATATTTCATCAATAATTAATAGTTGTAAATCAAAGGCAATTAATTGGGCTGTACTATCTTCGCCATTTATTTTTTCAGAATTAGGAATGCATTTTAATATTCTATCTTCTAATTCTATAAACGCTAATGGAGATTCCATCATTTCTTCTATCATCGAAATTTCATCTTTTAAAATGAAACCCGTATTAATTTCGATGACCTTTTCTTTTTCCGAATCGTATTTTTTTATTTTATCGGAGAAAACGCTTCTAGAAATAGTATGATTAAAACTACCTTTTACTTGGTATTCTCCTGTAAAAGATGCCCATTCAGAACAATAATTTTGATTCAACCACTGAACATGAATTACATGTTTGGTCTTTGGAAATGTAACTACTTTTACCGTTCCAAAATTTTTCTTTTTAGGAAAATTCATGTTCTCATCCGTTATTTTTAATGTACTCACTTCTCTATGAGTACCATTTACGATAGTCTGAAGAACTCCCCAAGCAAACGGATGAATTTCTCCTTCCACATAGGGAATTAACAATTTAGACCCTGTTACTCTTCGTCTAAATTTGTGATTGGTGAGTAAGGGATAACATTTTGGTCGTTTCCCAGGGTAAAAGTAAAAATCTCCTAATTTTACCTTATCTAATGAACTGAATTTTTCATCAAGATCTTCAAGATGTATTTCCACTTTAATGGGCTTCATCGTATGAGATTTTAAAGGAGCATTTAATAAAAGTAATTCATTTCTCTTAATAAACTGATGTATTTTTTTCCCAACATCAATTTCGGCTTTTTCATTAAAATACATCACATGATAATGCTCTGAAAAAGAAATGATATTTCCCAAAATATCTTGAGTACCAAGAATGGAAATTTTTTTGAATTTGGAATTCAGATTATACTTATGAAAATAAAGTTTATTTTCGTCTAAGCAAAAATTATATTGCTCAAGTTCATTAATAACTTCTGCTTCTATAACATTGATAATTAAATCAATAGTAACTTGATTTACATTGTCAGAGATAATTACTTGCCCAGTGTATATACCTGGGAAAAGCATGGCAGAATTAGCCGTAACTACTTCAATTTGATTTCCACCAATAGGCTCTACTGTAAGCCAATATGGTGCAGAAATACTTACCGTAGAACTATCTACTGAAAGAGTAACACTTTTGGATTTTGATTCACCTTTTGAGCGATCTAAATCAAATTTTAAAGCAGTAGGGAAAACACTTAATGGTTCAGAACCAGTACTAGCTATAGCCTTAATATTTACATTGAAATCATAAACAGGACGAGAACTAAAAGCAGTGCTCAAAAATTCTTTGGCAGGATAATTTACTTGTTCACCATTTAATAAACGGTGTTTTAAGGTATCAAAACTGCTTCCTTTTTGAATGGAAAAAGTTTCATTACCTGTTTTTAAAAAAGATAAATCTGTAGTAGATGGATGAAACTTTAAATTTTTATTTGCTCCTGTTCCTGCAGGATTACATTGTATGCTTAAATCTCCTTCTAACTCATCAGTTGATACATTGTAAGAAATAAAGTAAGTGCTTTTATCTGTCATTTTAATGTTTGTTTTTTTCTATTAATCTTCTGTATTCTTTTTGCATTTCTTCGAGATCTTTACCCGTTCTGGCATTTTTTTCAAAAACACCTCTTACCCCATTTCGTTCTAATTTTTCTAATGCTTCAGTATTTTTTTCTAAAGCATTCAATATCTTTTTCATTACTTCATCAGAAGTCTTGGAATCCATAACTAATTGAGGATAAAATCCTTTTTCAAATCCTTCTACCCGGGCAACTTCATTCATAAAATCCTTCTTAAGTTTAGGGTCTATACGCTTCATTGCTTTTCCGGAAACTACTAATTCAGGGAAGTTTTTTCCTTGCTCACCTACCAGCATTGTAGGTTCATCATAAATACCACTCTTGCTTACTTGCTTTTTAGCTTGGAACATTTTGCCATCCTGTTTACGAATTACAGGATAATAACCACTTTGTGCACCTACCACCACTGGCGGTTCTGGTAGTGGCTGTCTTTCTATGGTTGCCACTTGCACCGCTCCCATAGCAGTAGCTACAGCAGTAAGTGCAGCGGCCATCCAAGGATTTTTGGCATGTTTGGACCAAATATTCATTACCGCTAATGCGGTGTTCCCAACAGCATCTGCTATCTTCATATTTTTTTCTCTTTTTGTGGCATCGAATTCTAATTGCCATTTTTTCATTGCTAATTCATTTTCATTAGCAATGGTTTTATGTTTGTATTCTTGCTGAGAAATTAATCCTGCTGCTAATTGAGTTTCTAGAGCTTTCTTTTTTCTTTCGTGAGCTACTTCAAATCTTCGTAGTTCAGCTTCTTGATTAGCTTTAGCGAACTGATGATAAGATGTCATAATGTTTTGGGCAATTTTCATTGCAGCCCCTATTCTTTGTATTTTACCTTCCAAAGTGTCCCAATTAATGAACATTGCTTCCCATTGTTCTGGTGTCAATCCCAAAATATCTGCAGAACCGCTAAATCCTGATAGTGTGGAAAGGCTGTTTTGGGCTTCACCTGCTCTTATAACTCCTAACTCTACGCCTATTTCTGCCAATTTAGCCTTCATTCCTTCAAGGGCCTTTACCTGTTCCTGTGTAAGTGCTGCATCTGGAATATCTGCCAAATTTTTAATCTGCTCTTTTATATATGCTTCCTGTATTTTGAGACTTTCTTTGGCGTAATGTTTTTGCAAGGCATTTTTGCCATCTTCCCAGGTTCTAATTTTATTATACTCATCTTTGGAGATTTTATCTTTTAGAAAGGCTTTTTGTTGCTCGACGGTTTCCAACGAAGCAATCATTTCATTTTCCTTTGTCTTCTGCTCCATTACCTTTTTATTAAAGACTTCTTCAGCTCTTTTAAGGTCTTCGGCGATGAATTTTTCTTTTAAAACTTTAATCTTTAATGCTGAAATGGTTTCCTCCTGCTTTTTAAGCTCGGTAAGGTCTGCGTTATGTTTTAGCCATTGGGTTTTGATTGCTTCAAACTTTTGTTTTTCTTCCCCCGTTTCTTTAGCAATTATTTCATCTAACTTTTTCAGTTCTGCTTCGGAATGTTTTTGTTTTTCCAGTTCATTTAATTTTTTAGCTTCTTCTAATCGTATTTTTTCCAATTCTTTATTATATCCCTCCTCCATCAGTTCCATTCTCATTTCCCGTGCTTTCAGTTCAATGGCTTTACTTTGCTCATCGTACTTTTCTTGTTCTTTCAGCAGCTTATCCTTTTGTTCTTTGTATTTTATCGCTTCTTGTTCGGCTCTTCGCTCCGCTTCAGTTTTCTTTGGATCTTTTCCTGTAGCATCTCCACCGCTTGTAGGAACAATGTAATTAGATTTTTCCAATTGTTTTTTTAGGGCAGCTTCTTTATCTGCTCTTAATTTTGCTGAAGCTTTTTCTTCTTTAACCAAAGCATCTGTTAAAAATGAGTCTGCTTTTTCATCTTCTATTTTATTTCTCATTTGCTGTGCAACTAAATTAGTCCATCGCTTTTTACTAGCTACTTTTAAATCTTTATTCTTTAAAGTTACTGTTTGACCAATGCCAAATTCGTCCCCACCTAAATAAATGGTTTCTTCGTGCTTTTCATTAGACGACAATTCAGTATATTTCTTCTTTTCATTTTCAATTTTTTGATTCAGTTGTTCATCTCTCTTAAGCCTTTCCTTTTGTCTTTCTTTTAATTCATCTTTGATAGCTTCCGCTCTGGCAGATGCTAAAATAGCATCACGCAAAGCGTAATAGCTATCTGCTGCCTTTCCATTCATAATGATTTCCGCATTTATATCTTTGAAATAAGAAGGATATTGTTCTTGTAGCTTTTGCACTGCTTTTAATCTTTCTTCTCTGCTAAGTTTATCATCAGTAGCTTTTTTATAGAGGATATCCAATGCAGAAGTTTCATCTGCCGCCCTATCCGTGGCATCTTTCATCACATCATTTAATGTTTTTTGTTTCTTTTCTGTATCCCCTATTACGCTATTATAAGTAAGAATAGCGGTAACCAAAAGACCAACTAAGGCAATGACCGCTCCTATTGGATTTGCAGACATTGCTGCATTTAATTTCGTTTGTGCTGCCGTTTGTAAATTTGTGGCTATTGTTTTAAATCCCAATAGAGAAATGAATTTTGCCACAGCCGCACCGCCTGCACCTATAGCTAAATTCCAACCTGTCTGAAGTATAGTAATGAGCCTTAATCTTAACATTCTTGCTTTTTCTACTGCTTCCAAAGCTATAGTTCTAACTATGCTCTCTTTTATTAAGCCATTATATAAAGCCATTGCAACGCTGGTGGAAATAATTCCAGCTCCTACAATTGCTATGATTCTTGTTACTCCAATAAGTATTTTAGATAATTTACTTTGTTCTTCTCCATTATCGATAGTAACGCCTAATAGTCTTCCGAACATTTCTATCAGCCAATTCAAAGTATTGGCAACGGCTTCTGTCTGGAAAATCCCCAAAAACTTTTTCTGTACTTTCTCATAAATGGCAGCTGCATTATTATTTACTTTATTAAATTCTTCTTGTAAAGATGTAGCTTCTGTTAATGATTGGTTAGATCTCTCAATAGATTTCCGGAATAGCTCCGTTTTTTCAGAAGCAGCTCCTACAATGGAGGTTAAATATTGGTCATTGAGTTTTAAACTTTTTAATATAGCAGATACTTCCGTAGCATCTAATCCTTTTAGTCCCTCTGAGAATTTTAAAAAGAATTCTGTAGGATCTGAATTAATCATATCCTTTACCTGCTGAACAGGAACATTCATTATCCTAGCAAATCCTTCAGTATCTGTGGCTGCTGTTTTTATAAAATTAGAATAGGCCGTAGCACTTCGTTCTGCGTCTACACCACTTTCTTCAAATGCAGCACCTAATGCCATAGCTTCCGCTACAGTAGGCTTTAGCTTATCTGGCAAGGCTCCTACACGCACAGTGAATTCAGCAATATTTTCTTCAGAAGCTGCTCCCGAAGCACCTAGATCATTCATAGATGAACCTATTTGATTAATAGCAGTAGCCATATCCAGATCTTTCGTTTCCCTAAACAATCCTTTTATTTTTCCTAACTTATTTGCCACCGCTTCTACTCCACCACTAAATGAATCGCCAAGTGCTACATAAGCCTTATCTACTTCACGGGTAAATTCTTTGATTTCGTTTTTTGGTACTCCAAGACGACCGCCTATTTCTGCTATTTTGAGTAAGTCTATGTTTTTTGTTCTTGTATCGAATTCGGAAAAAGAATTAGTAAGTTCTTTTACTTGTTTATCGGTCATCCCTGTAGTCTTAGCTACAGCAGTTTGAGCATCTGCCATCTTATTATTAAGATCAATGGTGGACTGAATGCTCATACCTACACCTACTAATGTAGCAGACAGTGCTACTGCCATTCCTGAATAGTGATTGAATTTATCTGCTAGATTGTTAAGCGTACTAGTTGCTGCACGAGAACCTGAACGAAGCTCATTTATACGCGTATTAATCTGTGATAATTCGGCTTGGGTTGCCTTAAATTCATCCGTACCTGGAGCCATATGAGTCAGCACATGTCTTAAATCGTTAGCTCTCTTTTGTAATTGTTGCATAGTCAATGACATGATATTCATACCATGTATTTCAATGTCTATAATCTTTTTGTTATCTGCTATAGCTTCAGTAAGTTTTTTTACCTCTTTTTCAGCATTTTTATATTCTTCCGAATCTTTTTTTCTTTGCCGAGAAAGATTCTCCATAATCTTCTTTTGTTCTCTCAGGCTTTCAGATAGTTTTTCATTTTCTTTTTCCAAATCAGCTACGCGTTTTTGAGCTTCGTCGCCATTCACTACGATTTTTAAATCAATTAATTCATCCGAAATCTTTCTTGCCATTATTTTTTTGTACGAAGTAAAGCATCGTTGCCCAATGGTTATGCCTCACTATTTCAGCGGAATCGCACCTGTGGTGCTTTTATTTAAATGGTGGGGTTTAAAGGCTATTGCCATATTTCTATATAAGCAAGAAACAAGGCAACGGCAATAAGGTCAGGGAGCGGCGTCGGAGGGGAACGCAATCAAACCTATCGTATAAATTTACACGATAGGTTTGATTGTTGATTTTCAGTATCTTAATTTTTAAATTTATTTTTTTATCTGAAAAAAATAAAAAATGATATAGTAAAAAAGACTTGTTTAGAATTTTTCTAAAATGTATAAAAAAGTATTATTTAACAGGTATATATTTGTATATCATTTTATTTTTTCGTATCTTTACATTAGTAAAGTAATCAAAATGAGTACTATAGGACAAAATGGCAAAGTTGTGAAGACAGTAGCAACTGCCACAGAAAACGCTAAAACAACAAAAACAAATGTAACGGCAAAAAGCACAAAACAAGAGTTTGAAACCAAAAAAATAGAATTAAACGCTATTTTAAACTCAGGGAACGCAGAACAAAGAATTAAAAACCTTGAAGTGTTTCAAAAAATGGCTGATAAGCACAAATTTTTGAAAGAAAAAAGGGACACTCTTACTGCCTTTATGGTTTCTAGAGATGGGTTTAAGGAAAAATTAATGATTATGAACGATAATAACGAAAGTTTTGAGATAACCAACGGGACTATCATTAGTGAACTGCTTGATATTTGTTCTGATAAGTTGGATGAAATGATAAGAGAAAGCGAAATAAAAATATCGACTTTCCAAATATAAAAACGAACCCTCTCACTTGGCAGAGTGGGAGGGTTAAAAATCCATTCGTTAAATAAGTAAAGTAAACAAAATGAATTCTACAGCAACAAAACTACAAAAAACTTCTGACATTGTTTTTCAAGAGCTTAAAAAATTAGGATTTTCCAAATATTTCAATTGGGTAGATTATCACTATTTTAAGAAAATAGCAAAAAATGAAAGGATAAGAGAGGAACAACTTCCTCTGAGAATTATAGATTTATTTCTCAATTATTTCAATGAACATTCAGATTTTGCAGATTATCAATTTTAAAAATACACCCAAATGACTTATTTACAGGAAATTAAAATCCACCTAGATAAAACAACTGAATCCTCATTTAAATACGGCATAACAAATGATGAAGATGCAATTAAAGCATTTCGAAATATTTATGAAGATTTGGAAATTTACGAGTCTTTTTATGCTCTCTATCTTAATAATTCTAATGAAATCATTGGATGGCGTAAAATTTCACAAGGGGGAATCACTTCCACGGTAGTCGATGTCAGATTGATTTTTGCACCCGCTTTTCAATGTTTGGCAACCGCAATTATAGTTTGCCACAACCATCCATCGGGAAAATTAGAACCAAGCAGGGAAGATATTTTGCTAACTAAAAAGATTAAAGACATTGGCGAACTTATGAATATTAAATTATTAGACCATATCATTTTGACGCTTGATGATTATTATAGTTTTGCAGACAATGGACAAATTTAAAGCCGTATTTTTTTTACGGCTTTTTTTATGCTCAAAAAAAATTTCGGCTTCGCCGCTTAGGCGTCTCAGCCGAGCAGAGGAATTCATTTATATCTTTTCTCCATCAAAGGAGATTTCTATGTCCAATACTTTGGCGATTAGATACAATTGGTCTGCATTGGGTGAAAATTTACAAGTTTCTATCCTTAATATAGTACTCGTATTGAAGCCCACCTTTTCGGCAAGTTCTTCTTGTGTTAATCCCATGCTTTTTCTTTTATTTCTAATAATTTCGGCGACTTTTTGTCGCTTCTTTATAATTTCTTCTGTTGCCATTACGATATTATTTCCGGCAAAATTACTTAAAAAAATCATATTCTTTCGATTTTAACGCAATTTCATGATTATTTGCTCTTATGTATCGGAGCAAACTTTCTTCTGTGGTATGGCCTGTGATTTTTCTAACAAAAGATGTAGGTACCCCTTTTAAATAGGCATTTGTTGCAAAACTTCTTCTTGCCGTATGGCTGGAAATCATTTTCCATTTTTCCAAATGAATTTCTTTTCGTTCGCCTCCTATGGTAATATATTTTACTATGGTTTCATTTATTCCTACAGACTTAAATAATTCTTTTAGTCTTTTATTATAATGATGTAATGTGAAAGGTTTTCCAAATTTAAAATTTCTCCGAACAAGAATATCTACAACTATTTTTTTTAACGGAATAAATAAATCTTGCTCTGTTTTTGTTGATTTTAAACAAAAATAAGCTGTTCCATCTTGCTCTTTATAATAGGATTGTGGTGATTGTATTACTTTTATCATATCAGAAAAACGCAATCCTGTGTAAGCCTGAATGATATACACATCCCGCACTCTACATAATTTTTCAGTAAGGCTGAGATCCATATTAGCAAGTAAATCTATCTCAGCTTCTGTTGTGAAAACTGCCGTTGTAATTTCCTTAGGCATATTGATAGTAGGCACTTTGAAATCTTTGCCTACAGTAATTCTACGCTCTATTATCAATCTATCTACTAGCGTAATAAGAGACTTTACATTGTTGGTAACGCTATTCATTGACAATCCTTTTTCATTCATAAACATACCAAATCCTTTTAAGAAATCAGTGGTAAAATCATTGATATACAAAGGGGCGTCAGATAAAAATTCTTTGAGATTTACCAAAGCAGTACGCCCCGAGTGAAAGGAATTATCTTTATAAGGTTTGTTTTTCAAAGTCAATATTTTTTTATTCTTTATATCTGAGATAAGTACCTCTAATAGAGGTACTATGTCTTGTTTTTTTTTGAAAATAGATAACATAATTTTATTTCCATTTTTTCTAATTTAATTACCTACTTCCCAAGAATTTGAAAATTCTAAATCCTTATATATTTCTGCGATTTTTACGTTTCGTTTTAGTCGTAAAAACTCGTCAGCATCTATGCCTAACTGTTTACAAATGTCGTAATCCTCCATACCGAGTTCTATCATTCGCTTAACCAGTTCAGCATTCAAGTCGATTTTGTGAACGCCCCGAGCTTTGTTGAATTGTACCGTTGCTGCTAATCTTTTTTCCATAGAATGGTCAAGAATAACTAATGGCTTGTAAGTAAGATCAAGCCACTTTTTCCCTGTGATAACATCACGGTGATACCCGTCAATAATAACAAATTTGTCGATTTCATTGTCAAAAATAGCGACAATCCCGAAAGCAAAACCATTTTCAACGATGGAGGTTTTCAGTAACTCCATTTTATCCTTTGCTACGTGATTAGGGTTGTAATCGTTGGGTAAAATCATTGATTTATGAACCAAAACGGCGTTCAAAACAGGGAATTTTATCCCATTTTCTTCATATATACATTGGTTGGACTTCCATTTTAGGAAATCTTCTTTAGTATTTATTTTTATAAAATTTGCATCCATTTTTCTCGTATTTTTTCTGCTGGGTCAAATTCAAAATTGTTTATTTTCTTGAAGTTGTGAATGTCGTAAATAAGTATCCTATTTACCTGTTGCTTCACAACATAATCATTCTGATATTGCTTGGAGTATCGTTTTCGAAAAATATCGGCGTGTTCCTGATTAGGCAGTGTGTCCAGTAGATAATCCCGATATTCGATCCAAGTAGCAAAGTTTTTGGGCAATTTCTCAGCTTTGTAAATTCCGCCACCACGCCCTGCGTATTCCTGTGCTGTGGAAACTCCCTGACATCTGTCAATCATTCGGTCAAATAGTTTCGGTTCAAACTCCTGCAGATCGGCAATGCACTCGTAGGCTTTTTCATGCAATAGATTGGATAATCGCATTTTATTAGGCGAATAACCTTTGAGCCAAAAGTAATCGTACATCTTGTTGTAGTCCAAATTATTCTTTGCCAAGTAAATCCAAATGTCTCGGAAGTTCCAATCGTATATCGGATAAAATTTGATGTGATGATTTCCTTTGGTTGACCAAGGTATGCCTTTTACGCCGGGATTCTTTGTTACAGCTCTGAATCGGTCAAGGCTTTCATCGGCTCGTAACCCAATAATTTGTGCTGTTGATTCTGCATTACGGAACAAAGCCTCCATACATTGTACTAATCCGTAAAATCCGTACATTTTCTTTTCAGGAAATTGATACGGCACATCGGAAACATCCCAAGTAATTTCTTTGGTTGCCTTTATTTTTTGTCCACGAATCCAAACCGATTTTTTTTCGGGATTCCAAGGGTCTATTTCGTTTTGACTCATCGAACTGGTGTTCGTAAGCATACACGGAATTTGAAACCACAGCGGAATAACTGTAGGCAATTTCATCATTTTATCAATGAAATCAATAGTACTGCTGTATTCAATTTCTTGGTCAAGATAGAACAAATAAAATTTTCTTCCTTTTTTTTGAGCTACTTCGTGAGCCAAGTAAGTACAAATCGTGCTGTCTTTCCCGCCCGACAACGAAACCACTACATTTTTGTAGTTATCAAAAATATATTCCATCCGCTCCAAGGCAGCTTGATACACATTTTTATCTCTATTGTATATTTTTTTAGCCATTGAGTAACGCTATAAGTTTGTTATGTCGTTCCAAAGCTCCAAAGGTCAAAGACAATTCTATCTCGTCAGCTCCGTAATATTCAGAACTGTAAAAAATTACTTTTTTAGGATTTTTCAACAGAATTTCTTTGTATAAATTTTTCCTGCCATTCGCATCGTTGCGAATGATTTGAATGGCGTCCGCATCAATTTCTTTTTTAATCGCTTTCTTTTTGCTCTCGGTATTTTCAATGTAATCGATAAGCATCCGGATTACTTTCGGTTTGCTGAATTTATCCACCATAATAATCTGTTTTTTCAGTTTTTCATATTCTGCCTTTTCTTTTTTTGTAGGCGAATATTTCACAACCTCCAATTCCAGCGGTTGGGTAGAAATCTGCATATACGGAGCAATTTTTTTATAATAGTTTTCGACTTGATTCCCATCAAAATCTTTATATGCACCCGTGTTATAAAATTCTTGTACTGAGCTTCCTATGATATTTGGGTCGATGTACAAAAATGGGCGATAAATTGCTTTTTCCGTGTTGTAGAATGCAAACCCGTCAATGATAAAAGTTTCTTTCGCTTGTTGCGAAAGCGGATGCAACTTCGTGTAAGGCTTGATGTAATTCGCTTGGAATGAGCAATAATCTAACCCTAAATCAATCAAAAATAAAGTCGTTTTGCTATCCACTTGCCCTAAAAGTTTTAAAAAGGTTTGATCGTCATAAAGTTCATCCAGCTTTATGAATTTATCAAAATAACTTTCCAAACCCCTTAACGGTATTTTGTTGTAAACCGCAAATCGCTTCCCGAATGGTTTTACTTTTTTTATAAAATGCATTCTTTCGGGAATACTATTGGAAACCAAATATTTTTTCATAACACTTTTCTTAATTGTTCTCTACTAATTTTCTTCAGATATTCCGAAACTCCAATTTTCTTCTTATTATTTTCAGAAATCAAGGTTTCAAGCCCGACATCTCCAGTAAGGCTCAAATATCTGCAGTCTTGCTCTTGCCCAACACGATAATTCCTGTGTTTGGATTGGGCAACATCGCCATAATCCCAAGTCTTGTCAAAATACACCGTGTATGGTAGATGCTGTAGATTCAGTCCGTAGCTTCCCGTCTTGTAATTCAGTACGGTAGCTTTCGGAAATCTCCGTTTGCATTCTTCCATTGAGCGGATATATTTCACGAAAATTATGCTTTTTTCTTCGGGATATTTCCCGAACCACTCTTTGACCGCTTCAAATTTCTCTTCGGAACAGCAGTAGCCGTGTTGCATTTTCTGCGTAAGTTCCAAGAAAATATTATTATTCATCATCATCAGCTTTTCATCGTCTAAATATTCCGTTTTCAATCGGTAATACTCCTGCTTATCTTCATCACTAATGGAGTAGCTAACATCTTCGTAAATCTGCTGAATTTGTAAATCCAAATCGGACTCAAATACATATTGCCCAATGAGTGAGTACAGATAATCAATGTTTTCGTATCCTGTAATGAACTCTTTGGAATACTCCTTATACCCACCGAAACGCTTGGTGACAGTGGTGTATCTGCAAAAAGTATTTTTAAATTCTGGTAAACTCATTCGCAAAATGCGAGGGTCAAGGAAATTCATCTGCGGGTACAAATCCAATAAATCACGGGTTACGGGTTCACCGTTCAAAATCAATTTGAACTCTACCATTTCCGATAGTTGCAGCAACCGTTGGGTTCTTTTGGCACCGATGTTCTTAATTTTGATACTCTCGTCCACGACAAGGAAAGTCTTCCAAGTGGTAGATATTTTTTTGAACAGCTGCAAAAATTGCCTATCCGACTGCCCAATAGTTTCTACGCCGATGTAAATCACTTCTTTGGCTTTGAAGCCGCCCCATTTCTGTACTTCATCGGAAATCTTCGGAATATTTGGTTCTTTCGGTTGAATTATCCGCAGGGGAGCGACATATACTACTAAATCTAAATCTTCTACTTGATTGACCAACTCAACGGTAACACGGGTTTTGCCTGTACCCATTTTCATAAATAAAGCCCCCACCTTCCAGTCAGAGCGGTGGGCAAGGGCTTTTTCTTGTTGGGGTAAGAGCCTCATTTCTTTAAATCTTTTATGCTGTTATCTGAAATAGTCTCTACCCTCTCGGGTTCGTGGTGGGTTATTTCCACTTCTACCGTTTCTTTTTCTATAATTTTCAAGGTCTCTTGCTCAACAGCTCGGTTTACCTCTTTATCTACTACCCCGAAGGCTTCTCGCATTTCATTCGGAGTTAGGTACTCTTGCCGAATAATGGTTTTACTATTAAATCTTCCTTGCCCGTAAAGAATTACCCGAAATTCAAAATCTTCTGTAAACGAAAAAGTTATATGATAGCCCTTTCCTCCTTGTAACCGAACTAATTTCTTCGGATGCCAAAATGCATATCCCTTATATTGAGACCTATTGGGCATTTTTATTAGAAATGCCCGGTCAGTCTCTGAAATAATATTTTGGGAGTTTATGAATATTTTATCCCAAGTTGCCATTTTTAACGCTTTTTAGAAAATCGTAGTAATCGACATAAGGGACTCTATTCTCTAATTCCCAATCTCTTAACTCTTGCTCTCTTTCTTTTTGCCCTTTTTTTTGCCCATATACATACTTGTATGTGTTAGTGCCGAAACGCTTATCTCTTTTTCTGTTTACTTCTTCACATAATCTGTTGTATTCTCGTCTTTTTTCAAGAAACGTTTCAAATTCTGCTTCATCTACTTCTACTTCTTCTATGGTTATAAATCTATCCGAATCTGAGAAAGAAGTGCCTTCTGCTTCATATACATTTTTTACTCCGTAAGATAATTCGGAAATGTGGTCTCCGTATCCTTTAATTACATTGCCTTCATTATCTGTAAAGGCAATTGAATAATAAGAACCATAATGTCCGTTAGCTCTGTAACAAGGCGACTGAATTAAAAAAGTTTTCATTTTGCGTTCGCTGACTTTATCCTCCTGCTCCGGAGTTTTAAATAGTTATTGAATTATTTATACTGCAAATATAAGGCGTTTACGCCTTATTTCCAAATTTTCAAGTGTTAAAATTTTGTTAAAATTTATCAATCCCCTAGAACTTCAGGAGTTCCCCAGTCTTGAATTTTCTTTTGATCTCCCAGAATTTGCAGCCATTCTTTACGGCATATCAAGTACTTCATAGCATCGGACATATTTGTAGAGTACATAGGCAGTTTCTTTAGTGGCAATTTCTCTGAACTTTTATCTTTGAACAACTGTTTTACTCCCTTTTTGTTGGGCTTCACGATCTGTTTGGCCACATTCATAGACGAAATAAGTTCACGGCACTGATATTTATCAATGAGGATTTCAGGCAATCCTTTATAGGTTCCGTTCATCATCGCTTTTGCCATTTGAAACTCTGTTTGTTGCTCTATATTTCCTTGATTTCTACTTTTGAGAACAACAGACCACCCTGTCTTAACTCCATTGGCATCGAATTCTAAAAATTTCTTAATCTCCGATGCCCAATCCCTTCCTAGGTTCTGATATTGATTTCCTGAGCGGTCAAAATATAAATCGATAACTTTCTTCTTATGATTTTTAAAGAATTCCAAGAATTTAGAGCAAAGTTGCTCCGATGATTCAGGAGCTAAAGTGTAGAAGTTCTTGAGTATTCTAATCAGAGATTTATTTGATTGAGCCACTACCATGGAACATTGTGAACCGAAATCCACCCCTATTTCCAATGGTATATTCGGATTACAGTACTTTAAACCATCAGCGTTTAGTTCCGCATCGTCTCCAGTACTGAACCGCTGATAATAATGGAAGTCAATACCATCATCATATATATGCCTATTTTCAAAGGATACATAGAATTTGTCTCCAGATTCCACCTGTGGCTTAAATGATAATATAGAAGTGTTAAACTCTATTTCTCCTAGTGATGCTAAGGCTGTTTTAAAATAATCCAGCCTTAGCACATCCACATTAACAAACGATGAAGCGATGTAAAAAAATGTAGAATCCTTTCTTAACCGCGTATGAAGCTCCAACAACTTGGCTATTTTCCTTTTAGCCTTGTTTAGCAATCCTTTGTTTCTCTTCCGTGCATATCTCAACGCATCAGCTTTGGCTTCATTCAGTTCCAAAGAAATCTGTAGCAGATATTTCATCTGCTGCACATTCATCTCCTTTTCCCTATCCAAAATCCAGTCATACTCCCCTGGCATAATCACATTAGGATAGTCAGTAGTAAATGTAACTCCCAAATAATATGGAGAATGCCCAAAAATAGTAGAATCTCCACGCAAGGCGGGGAAAAGTCTATCTATCCTCTTTTTTTCCAAATACTTCGTTTCATCTCCTATCAAATGCTGATAAGAGTTTCCCGCTCCAGAGCTGGGCGTATCCATGGAAATGTAATTGAAGAAATTCCCCGTAAATGTAGAAATAGTATGCTTATAAGTTTGTGGGGCTTTGTACGGTTTTTTAAAATGAGCAGGAGGTGGTTCATCCACCACATAATGAATTCCTTCCACCCAACCTTTTCTATTCCAACCCTCAATAAGGGAAGGTACTACATTCTTCAGCAAATTAGTATAAGTATCTCCCACAATGGCAATGTAGCATCCTGGCATCTCATAGCAGATGTCCATGGAGCGTTCAGCCAGATAGTCGGTCGTTTTTCCCGTACCACGCCCAAGAATAAGATATTGATTCTTAACTTGCATCAGGTCTGTAACCATCTTGAGCCAAGTAGCAAAACGCACTTCTACATCTTTAAAATCAGTCCTTGCGTGGATTTTCTTCTTCATCCTGAAAAAGTTTAACTGGTAAAATCAAAGATTCTTGTTTCAGCCTTTCCCTGTGTTTCTCTGTAAGTTCTGGTGTATTTTCGTCTATCCATAGTTCTATGGCTTTTCTATCTTCATTAGGCAGTTCGAAATGCTTATCCATTTCCATGGTGTATATTTTAAATGGCTTTTGAAGTGCTTCATCTGGAAGCTGTACAGGATCATCCTTGTCCAAGCCTCGCATCTTGGCGGCTCTTTCTTTTATTTTGGAAGCCTTTTCTATATCTCCAGTATTTTCGGCCAAAGCTATCGCTAGGTTATATGCCTTATCTAGTTCATCGGCATAGAGATTTCTCCAAGCTACTTTGGAAATTTGATTATCTGAATAGAAGTACTCTATGGCTTCATTATAGAATTGTGTAGCCTTTAATCTATTACCTTTCAGTTCTGGTTCAAAGGCAATAAGATGTTTTATAATAGCTTCTTTACTTCCATAAATGTCGTGCCGAAGCATCATACCACGGATTTTATCCAGCAGACTGACATACGAGGCAAATGCTTCAGGAACCGCTGAGGGCTGCCCTTCTTCTATCCATTCGTACAAATCACTAAGTTCATAGTCAATCAATCTCTTCTTCGCCATATAAAATCCTTTTTTTCAATGCATCTAATTTTTGCCCCCTTCTTACTTTCTCCAATTGCTGATGAGCCGTAATATTCCCCGCCATTGCATTTTCTGCCAATTTCATCCCAGCCTGTGCATCTACCAGCAAAATACCTCTGTCATAATGATAACGAATAAGGGAATCTTTATTGTTCCAATCTTTCATAAATTCCTTTTTGGGTACATCTAGATACATGGCTATTTGCCAAGGAGCATATCCTGCACCAGCCAATTGCTCTATTTGTTCCAGCTGTTCATCGGCAAGACGAAGTGTGGCTATCATATTTTTTTAAAAAAAAGTGATAAAATAATTGCCTACGGTGGCTCACCGTTCAAAAAAATTCATTGAAATATATTGCATGGATACAGAACCTAATACAGAGCCTATGAGATAGGCTATCATCATAATAGGTCGGTCAAAATTCTGAACTATTTCGCGAATAACCAATAGCCAAATGCCATTGCTGATAACACTGGCAATGGCATTATACCCTAAGCTATTGCTATTTCTCGCACGGCTTACCATTGTAAAGCTGGCATTTTGGAGCAATACCAGTGCGAACATTTTTAAGATTTCTATCATTCAAATATCGTTTTTCTGAAGTTAAATATGGCTTCTGAATTGGCAAGAACATACTGCTCCAGCTGAGCGTTTTCGCTCCAGTTCCCAGAACCTTCTAAAACAAGGTGAAAATCCCCCGCTTTTATCAGGCACACTTTGCTATGATTCCAAAAGTATTTCACTTGAAAATTAGCATTATGTTTTGCTACGCCCTCTAGTACATCTATGGTAACGGGATTCCGTTTTATCATAGAATCCGAGATAAGTAGAGTTACTTCACCTATTCTTCCTTTTTGCTGCAGTTCCTGCAAGGCTTCTATCACACGCCTACTGATGCTGTAAGTAGAAGCATAGAGTTCTTCTATAAAATGCCTTTTTGCCAACCAAGGGATAAAAGTAAAGGCATTAAATGCCTTTACTGTATGCAAGAAAAATATTTCGCCCTCCTGAGGAATACGCACCAAATCATTAAGATTATCAATCCGTTCCAAATGACTATTGAGATAGGCAGAATGGGATTTGGATTCACCCAGTTTTGGCAGCTCTTTTTTTTCGCTAAAATCTTTTAACGAAAAAAACTTATTCTGCTTTAAGCCTTTCATTGATTAGAGATTGCTCTTTTTCAAATTCAGCCAGTTTTTTAGCGTGTTTCTCTTTGTCTTCTGTAGTTTGAGACTCTTCTATTTTCTTTTTTGCCTTAGAAATATTTGATTTTACATTATTACGGGCCTTGGCTAAATCTTCCATGCTCATAGCATCTACCTTTCTCTGAAGCCTTAGATCTCCAAAAATTTCATGCTCCCCAAGAACTTCACCAGTCTTGGCATAATGTTCTAGCTCAGCATGTATCTCTCTATTGAGTTCAAAATTTTTCAGAAGGTCCTCTGCTATTGCATAAATTTCTTCATTATTTTCTGCTTCTTCCTTATCTCCCACTGCTTGTAGTACCTCATGCTTTTCCTTTGCCTTTGTAAATGCAGTGATAGCATCATTTACCAAAATTTTAAATTCCACTGGACAATTCTCATCTCTTAGGAATGGATAACTGGTAGAAAGTTTTAGCCCTGTTTTTTCTTCGTCATTGAGTTCTTGGAGGATTTCAGAGAAACGGCTTTTCAATGGCTGACGCCCTACTGTTACTTCATTTTCAGCTTCCTGTGTATTGATTTTAGCTTCTTCTTCCTTGAAATTTCTGATTTCAGAATCAGATATCTGTAGATGTTGCTTTATATCATATTCCAAAGAAACCAACCCTTCTTCTGTATATCCTCTGGCGTTATAACTACGAATCAAATTAGGATTACCGCTGCTAAGAATAAGGATATTCAAAAATTCATTGAATTTTTCTTGTGGTCTTTTCGTGCTTTTAATAATCGCTATTGCCTTATTTTTCATTATCTCAAATTTTACACAAAAAAAGGCAACTCATTTGAGTTGCCGTGCATCACTATTTAATAAGAAAAATCGTTGGTCAAATGTCTTATTTATAGTGATTTTTTTTGTTAACTAATCCTACAGATGAAGCCGCCATCCCCACATATCTAAAAATATTCTTATCAAATGGAAAAGTAATGTACACATCTTCATCTTCTAATATCATTGTGTCCCCTTCTCGGTAGAAAAGACTTTCTGCCTCTACGAAATTTTCATTCTCATCTTCTAAATCTACCGTATTCCTATAGTAAACCCTCGTTTCCATGCTATCCATTTTCTTTCCTGAATATGTAGTTAAGATCTGCAAATGCGTGTAAAAACTTATAAAACTCATCCTTATATGCTTCGCAAAGATGATGGAGTTTTATAATCTCATCCAGAAGCTCTTTTATAAACTCTGTTTCCGAAACTTCATCAGTCTTCAGTATCTCTTTTTGTGCTTCCAGAATCTTGTAGATAAACTTCTTATCCTCCTTAGCCTTATCATGAAAATCTGCTAAGAATATAGCAAGTGGGTAAGTAAAATCCTCCATTATAATTACGCTACGGTTTTAGGGTTTGACATTTGAAGTTTGATATTTGATATTTCAGAATATCTCTCGTGGAATATCTGCAGGCATCTGCGGTACGCTCTAGTAAAGGTAGCACCACAAGCGTACGCATTTTGCTCTTTATTTTTGAAACGACAGAAATACACGCCGTTTTCTCTCTTCATTTGGAAAGAACCACCGTATAGCTTAATAAATTGAGCTGGAGAAACTAATGACTTTTTTAAGCTGAATAGCTTTCTTCTTCTTTTAGAAATGGCTCCGTGTCGTGGAGTAGCCGCTACAGACAAGATACTATTATTCCCTTGTGTGTGATTTTTTACCGAGTGTTGCATTTGTAAAAAATATATTTTGATAAAAAAGAAAGCGTGGCTTTCCCTAAGTTGCAACACTCACTACTTGCGAAACAAATAGAACGGAATCACCACGCCAATGCGTTTATATATAATATGATAAAATCTAACGGAATGCCCCGCAAATAATTAAGTGTTGCGGTGCAAATATAGACATTTTGTTTGGACAAAAAAAGAAAAATTTTAAAATAATTCGTTTTGTGGCTTTTTTAACATCTCCTCATACAAATTATCTTGGTATTCTGCTTTAAAATATTTTTGTATAAACCTTTTTCTATCAGAATAATATTGTAAAAAATCCGTTTCTTTTATTATCATAACATCTGCAGATATTTTTTTATTTTTTTCATCTGCAAGGCTTTGCCTTTTGTTCACTCTATTAATAAAGAACAAAACATCTTCTGAATAATTACCATTCAAAGCATTGTCATAATCTTCATCACTGATAATGAAAATAGAAAAATCATTTTTTTCCTCTTTCCAAGAATCACTTACACATATCCCATTAAATTCGCCTACTTTGTAAGGTATGGATTTCTCTTTAATGTTTTTAGAACAATATACATATATCCCAGAAAATGTATTAAATCTAACATTCACCAAAAAACGCTCTCTGAAAATATCTATCACTCTAGAATTAAGAAATAATGGTTTGGGGAAATTCACTCTTTTTGCCATAATTATAAGTTGAATAGTTTCAAAAATTCTTGTTCATCTATGGTGGCTATTCCAAGTTTTTCTATTTGTTCCAACTTTTTTGGACCAGCCTTTTCGCCTATTACTACAAAATCGGTTCTGGAAGATATAGAGGTATTAATATCTGCTCCTATGTTGTATAGTAATTTTGCCATTTCTTCTCTTACAGGAAACGACTGAAATACACCCGTTATCACCACTCTTTTTTGATATAAAGGATGAGAGGTGTCTTCCACATCAGTTTTCATTTGTTTTAGTTCCGATGATATTTTTCTTGCTTCCTTATTTTTAGCAATTTCTTCTTTATTACTACCTAATAAACTTCCTTTTCTTGCTCTTGATTTAGGAACATAATCTAAAGTAAAATTAAAATTAGAATCCAAAGTAAAATGCTCATATAACAACAATCCCAATTCTGCTGTTTTCTTAGCATCGTATAAAGCATTGTGATACTTTGAATTTTCAAAAGGAACGGCAACCAATTGACAAATATCTTGAAGTGTATAATCTTTTAGATGTTTGAATAAATTTTTAGAAAGCGTAAGCGTATCAACCATTTTAAAAGAAAGGTCGTAAATGGAGAGATTGTATAACTTCAAAGTTTGTTCTAAAACAGTTCTTTCAAAATTTTCTCCATTATGAGCGATAATAGTTCTGTTATCAATGTAAGGTTTTATTTCATCCCACACCTCTATAAATGTAGGTTTGTCAGCTGTCATTTCTGGAGTAATACCGTGAATATTGATATTTATCTTACTATAACGATTTTCAAAAGGCTGAATAAGCCATTCTCTTTCTTCTACAATCTTTGAGTTTTCTACCACGCAAACCCCAACAGCACAAGTGCTTGAACGAAGTTCATTCGCTGTTTCAAAATCTATTGCAACAAAATCCATAATATATTTTTTCCTACAAATATACGCTTAAATAGTTTTTGTCTTGACATTTTGTAAAGACAAAGAGTAAATACAAAAAAATCTGCAAAAAGTTGCAGATTTTTTTTAGATTTATTTCCCTTCCGCTTTATCTAATAGACTATTCAATAAATTAATGTTATCTATTATATCATCATCTAGCCAAACATCATCTGTTATTTTAACGGCTTTAGAAGTTCCGTCCATATATATAATATTTACAGAGAAAAGTTTGAGCGTATTTACCACATCTGTAAGCCATACATTATCAAACTCCCAAGAACCTGTATCGTATTGTTCTACTGGACCTATACCTTTTCTTGAAGCATTATAAGCACCAGCTTTATACAAGACCTTGTCTTTTACAGGGTTTAGCCCATAGAAATTGAAAGTAATGTATTTAATTGTTTTTTTAGAAACATTCATTATCTTAAACTCTGCCCCAGTCATAGAATAATTATCCGTAGGCACAGCCCTCATAATAGCTACTCCATACTTTTTATAAGAATCAAGCTTTTCAAATTCTTTTAAAAATAAATATTTCAGATTCACTATGGATTTCTGTTTAGAATACTCTCTAAGGTCTGTTTTTTCCTTTGCGATATTTACATTATCTATAAATTGATTCAGTTCTATCTTTTCAGTATCTTTATATAAAAGAAATGTTTCAGCATCATATTCTGAAAAATATTCACCCCCTGTATGATAACCTTTAAAAACAATTTTATCCCCACATTTATATACATCATTCACTTGGAAAATATTTAGACTATCTCTATACGCTTCGCTATCTAATACTTTATTAGACAATTTACATCCATCTTGTGAAAATGTTTTGTACAACGGAGTATCAATATCAATGGAAGCAAAAAAATTTAAGGAATCAGATTTTTGAGCCAACGCTAAAAATGGCATAAATAATAAAAGTAATAGTGTTCTCATATTTTTTAAATTTTCCCACAAATATACTCTTTTTGTCCATATACTTTGTAAAGACAAAAAGCCCCAAACTCGGCTCAAGGTTTGGGGCGTGGTGTTAAAAAATCATACAAGTATCTACAAAGAAACACTTATAGAGCCTAATTTTTGTGATAAATCTTGCAGGGCAAAATTTAGGGTTTTTATCTCTTCTTCTGTAAAAGACGCAGGTTTACCATTTACGGAATTTCCGTTTAATCTTTGGTAGAACCACGCTTTTGATTTACCGAAATAATTTTCTGCAATATAGGATAGTGGTAAAATGGGCAAAACGCTTTCTAGCTGTTGCCTTATCACTATTTTTTCGGCGTGTATTCTTGTTTCTTTTAAAGTTTCTACCATTGCTTCTGCCCATTGTTCGCTGTCTTCATTCATGAGTAGTTGCATTTCTTTATCTATGGCTTCTTTTTCCTGCTCATTCGTAGCATTTACGAAGCGTTCTTTTAGCTCTCTTACTTTATCTATCATCTTGTTTTTTTTTATTGTAAAGCCCCCTTGTTAGAGGGCTTTTAGTTATTAATCCATTTTTTTAATTTCTTTCATTAAGTCTCTTATTTCATTATCCATTGTCTTTTTCATTCTTGGAGACCTTACACTTAGCTCTTTGTAGTAGGTAAGATAGAAAACCAATTCGTCTATCTTTTTCTGCTTTTCTTCTGATACTTTCATTTTGTATGATTTTTTTAACACTACAAATATAATAATCTTTTTATTATTACGCAAGTTTTTTGAGGAAAATTTTTGAAAAAAAATAAGAAACCCCACATTAGTTGTGGGGCGGTTGAACTGAAGTAAAAGTGTTGAATTGATACTAAAGTTCTATTTGTAAAAGTTCTCTTCCCAAAGCGTGAAGTCCCTCTTGTATTTTTCTTCTTTGGGCTTCTCGTGGTTTTTTCAGCCCAGTAGCATAGTGATGTATTTGTTTTTGATTGATGCCCGTGATTTTCTCAAAGGCGGGATTTCCCAATATACCTTTGTAGTACTGCAAAAGGCTTTCTGTATCAAATTTATATGCTATCTCGTAAGAGCCTTTCAATATTTCAGGCACTTCTGAAAAATTTTCTTTTATGGTATCTATACCATCTAAGATGCTTTGCTTCACTGCTCTTACATCATCGCCCATTCCGTAAATCCCCTCTACATTTTTCGCATAAGCACCGTATGTACCGTCTGATGCTCTTTCTATTATGATTTCTATTTTTTTCATTGCTATTATGGTTTTAATAGGGGCTTTTTACAGCCCCATTTGTTTTCTTAAACTTTTTTCTAATCCGTAAGGTATTTCCTTACTTCCGTGGTTGGGGATACTCACTTCTATTGTTCCGTTTGTCCAAATTTCGTGACTTCCCTTTCCTTGTCTGAGAAATCGCCAACCTTTCTTTTTGATTTCTCTGAAAAACTCGTTACATTTCATAGAACTTTTATCTTTATCAATTCAACAGCACAAAGATATACATTTATATACTTATATGCAAGTTTTTTTATATTTTTTTTGAAAAAAAAGCATCACCTAAAGGCAATGCAAAATTTTTAAGGATTTCAAATATCTTATCATTTTGTTCATCAATTATTTACATCATATTCCAATTGTCTGAATTTTTCTTTTATTTCTTCTGTAAATCCAAAAGAAAGTGTACGAATTAAATAGCGTTTATGTCCAGAAGTAGGCTTATTATGTACTGGATGATTGCGTTTCTTTTTTTGCTTTTGTTTCTTCATATCCACAAAACGCATGGGTTTAGGGATGGTATATGTCATCTTATTTTTATCTACTTTAATGGTAGAAGCACTATCCCACTCTGAAGAGCTAAATCCTGTTTTATATTTTCGTTTTTTGCCCGTTCTATTTGTATCTATAGTTCGGGCTTTGCTTCTAGCTTTTTTACTAGAATCCATTACATCTTCACCATACCGCTGGAGGGCAGCACGGATAAATCTCGCTTCTATAACGCCATCGGAAGAATTGCGTTCAGATATTAACATGCATTAAATATTATCATATTATTCCAATGAAAATTCTACGCTCCAGCCATTGCATTGTCCCTTTTTCCATACAGGTACAATATCCAAATCATCTATCTCCAGCATTAGCTCTGGACTGAAACAATTCTCTGAAATTTTTTCTACTAGCTTATCGGCCACTTTTTTTGCTAACTGATAAGTTCGCTCAAAAACATCTATAAATTCATCCTCTGTTAGTTCAGAATAGTCTGTTTTTTCCAAAATCAGAATCTGAGAAATGAGAGTACGCTTGTAGGCATCATTATGTTTTACCCTTGTGCCATAGGAAGGCAATACACCTATAATATAAGCATTGTCTACCTTTTCCCTTTGTTCTAGAGTATTGACCAATTGGCTGTCATCTATTACCAACCATGCCCTATTGATGCCTTTAATCTCTGTTTTTAATTCGTGAATAAATTCACGGAGTTCCTTTGGACTCATTACTTTTATTATTTTCGTCTATTGCTTTTTTCTTTAGTTCATATAGCCGTAGAAGTATCGTCCACATATTGGTAGCCCTTACTTCCTTGTAATTTCCAAATACTCCACTTTCGGCCAAATCATGAATTACGCTATGTATCCCTATACCTGGAATCGTAGATTTTGTTTCTTTTTCATTTCCAATATCTTGATAGATAATGGCTAAATCTATTTCACTCCCCATTACGGAAAGCTGCCCACTAAGAATATAATGCTGCATAGAAGTAAAGAACAAATAAAATCCGAACAAATGCCGTATGTCCGTGTATTTCAGAATGCCTTTTGCTCTTTTTCTGCTCATTTCTATATTGTAAATTTCGCCTTTTGGTAGATAAAAAATAGAAAAGAGCAATCGTAGTGCTTCCACATCACCTGTTTCGTGGAAGTATATATACTCTTCTAAACCATCTACATATTGCCCAAAACTCACATTTTGAAAACCATCTTCAGGTCCGTAATATTTTGTAAATATTCTATAATCAGGGAGATTATTATGTATAAAATCTAATTTTATCGTAATAGTTTCATTTCTATCATCTTTATAAAAAAAATCATCTACCAATTCTGATAATTGGTAAATATTTTGCCATTTGAGACTATTTTGATTGATGTTTTTTAAATCTTTTGGCTTTTTTAAATTGAGCAGTGCATACACCGCCAATACTCTAAAATCAAAATAGGAGATTTCTTTGGCTTGATACATATATAGTAGCTTTGCCATATCAGCATATTGCTGAGCATCACACTCAGCCAAATTCTCTGGAAAGTACAGCGTTTTATTCAAGGAAGGAATATCTATAGGAATCATTACATGTATTTTATTATAAATCCACAAATCCATCACCCACACAAAACCCTAAATCCAAATCAGCATTTCCTTTCTGTACTGAATTGTTTTCCTTGTGTATTCTAGCAATTTCTTCTTCTATTTTTTTTAATTTTTTCTCATAATCTTTTTCAAAAAGCATGGCGAGTTCTAAATACTCTAATTTATCTCCACGCTTTTTATTTTCCCCTTGGCTGATAGCTTTAGAAGTTTGTAAAACTCCATTAGGGAACAATTGAATATTTAATCTACGAAGCCCCCAAGACATAGCATAATCTACGCATGCACTTTGAATATGATACCATATACCTCTGGAAACTAAAGTATTTTTATCTTGATATAAATCTCTTACCCTTGGCTTTATTTCACTTGCTTCAAAGTCCCGAATAGCGGGAATAAGTTTGAGGTATAGATAATGAGATTCATTGATATTAAAAAAACTTTCAAAGGTTTTCAAGTTCGGTATGATAAGTTTAGAATGGTCATACTTCTGAAGATGAATGGTGATATTATGTTCATTCATATATTTCAAAAGTCTATCTAAATGACGGTAATAGAGATTCGCTAATCCCTTATCGTTCTCTTCTATCTGCCACTGGAACGCAGATACATTATGTTCGTCCCTTCGCATCAAACGCCCATTATTAGTAACAGCTAAATCTGCCGTAGGAGCATATATTCTATATGCCTGTAAGGCTATAGCATATTTAGCCATCTGATGTATTTCACTAGGTTCTGATTCATTGGAAAATGAATCGTAAACACTTTGACCAATAAGATCTATCATTTCTGAAGTAGCAATTTCAATAGAAGATTTTAGTCTATTAAATCGCATATCGGCATCCACAAATCCGAGCAATGCTTTAAACTGCTCGGAAAAATTTTCTTTACTAAATAACAGTTTCATTATTTATCTGAAAATTAGTTCAAATAGTTTATAAAAACCATAGCCTGTGCAAAACATCATAAAGATGAAAAGCAGTACAGCTATGAACTTACAGCCTTTTGGAGGATTATTATTTTGCATAGTTTTCAAATTTATTTCTATCGTTTTTACTTAATTCTTCTTGTCTTTTCGGCGTGGTGTGATAAAAGCCCATTTTTAGCCTTTTATTCGGAAAATTAATTCTCAAAGCAGTATTTATCATCTTCATCACTACCATTTCTGGCATATCAATACCAGATTTTAAATAATTATCAAAAGCATAATATTGTTCCGAACCACTATCACTTTTTCCACCATGAGATAAATTCCCCAGTGCAGAATGGATTCCGATGCCTGTAGCTACAGAAGCATCTGCTTTATTCGCAATATCTATTTGAGACTGAACCGTGTCTCTCATTTTTTGGTCTATTACGGTAATCTTCCAGCCCAATTCGGTCAAATTATGACCTTCCACAAACATTACATTTTCTGTATGCCAAAATTTCCCAGCGTTTTCAATTCCAGAAAGTACATTCGTTATTTCTTTTAATAATTTTCTGCGGAATTTTCTGAGCATAGATTCTCTATACTCGATATTTTTATCATCACATTCCCTTTTTAAATCCTCCCTTTTTGCATCCCAAAATTCTTTGGGAGATGTGATATGGTACTTAATGTTAATAGAATTTTTAGAAAGTGCCGCTAAAAATTTAGGTACATTGCTACTCTGAACTATCCAAGGAATAGACCCTAGAATATGGGGAATACTAAAAAAACTTGAACAAAAAGTATAAAGATTTGAGTATTTCACAGAAATACCTGCTTTGAACGGATTTTGTTCATCAAATATTGGGAAAACATTGTACTCCATTGGTTCATCTTCTCTATGGATGATAATATGAGTAGGAGTAAATTTCTTACCTACTACCATTGGTTTACAAGGAGAAATATGTTCTAATCTTGCTATTTTCTGCTGAGAGCCTATACGCCATCCTTTAGTTAAAATGACTTTAGTATAACAACTCTCAATATGAGAAAAATCAGTAACACAACGAGCCAAATAATCTTCATAGTCCCAAGAATCTAACCATGCCTGTACCTCTGAATCATCTTTATAGAACCTTTGAAGTTGTCCATTTTCAAAACGCTCTTCATACAACTTTGGACCTTGTCCCCAATTAAGTTGCGTTTTTTTATTCAAAATACCAGGAGCAATGGAATTGCCATAAACAATGTTCCGAATGATTAAAGGTAACTGGTTATTTTCCCCATAGGGAAAAACATTCCAATCTCCATAACGAGATACAAATGGTTTGGCATCAAATACATCTAGCGGAGACCATGGCTGATGTGTATCTCTCTTGCTATCAATCACCTCATAAGTGAATGAACTATTAGCGTCAGCAACGATGGCATTATTATCATCTATGAACTCTATCATAAGTAATTTTTATTCCATTAAATTTCATTAAAAGAGGCAGCCAAAAATGTCGTCTTTGTCCTGTTTCAGCATTTTCATAAGCGATTAGATTCATAGCGTAACCACTTTGATCTTTCCTATAACCTTGAACGAGAATGGCTTTATCTACACGCTTCCAACCTTCCGAACTTTTTTCACTTCTATTACAGGAGATAAATTCAATACTGAAGGGAATATTTTCTTTTGAAAGCTTTCGCATAGCACGAAGAGCATTGTAGATGTTTATTTTTCTCATGCTACAAAAAAAGGAAAGGCACGATTATTATCGTGCCTCACTATTTAACAAAAAATCAGGTTATCGCCGTGCTACTTCCACCAAGTAAGTTTTTTCAGCAACTACCACGCGGAAATCAATCACTGCTCCTTGTAGTGCTACCCAATCACTTGCTTCCTTTGTCAATATAGATACCGTTCCTGAAGGTTTATTCTTTATTTTATATGGATCATTTCCACCCCCTCCTATAAATGAAACAATAGTATCATGCTGAAAATCTGATGCTGTGATAGCAATATCAGCAGTGGTATTTGCAGAAGCTAATTGAATTATATTTCCATTAGCTTTCTGTAAAGCAATGGAGTTTCCTGATGCCGAAAAAGCAGAAATAAAATCTATGACACCATTATAGAACATTACTCTATCATCATTGAGCATTTCTTGCTCAAAAGTAAGCGTAGTAATGTTACTATCTTTATCATCTTTGGTGGAAGCAGATAACTTCATAGGGTGACATTGGGATCCCATTACTTTGTATTCATCTGTCCCACAACCTCCGTAAAGAATGATAAACCCTTCATTGGCATATTTTTTCAAAAATGCCATTGCTTCTTTCTCCGTTCCAGGATGTTCTCCCACAAATTTTGATTTAGAGCCCATTCCATCAGGATTACCTCCTGCCTCAGAAGTAGCTGCTTGAGTAGAAGAAGTCATATAAATTTTGAAGAAAGACTTCCCTGGCTTAAAAATGAAATTTCCTTCTAATGTAACTCCATCAGCTCCAAGTTTAGGAAATTTCAATACATCTTTATTCAGTACCGCAATGGCTTCCCCGCGTTTCGGAGTAGGCAGTCCTGCATTGTTTTTTGATTTTAATAACTGTCTCATAATAACATTATTTATTTTGAATAAAGCCATTGGCTATTAGCTATCTGCCAATGGCTGCTAAATTTACCCTCTACCTAATTCTGTCCAAATCCCATTTACAAAAACTAAATCGAGATACTTGGCAGCATTATTTAGTACGCACTGACTATCCACCTTTATATTTCCCGCCACATTATTGACAGTAAGTGCATTTGCACCACCATAGATTCTCAATCTATTTCCTTCTACACCTCCATTAATTTTAGTAAGTGTAGTAGCACCACTACCAACAAATGAATGATTATCTGCTTTATAATCTAGAACACTAGAATCAAACTCCATTGTAGTAACCTCTGAATAAGGCTCAGCAGTTCTAGAAACTTCTTTGTAAGTACCATCAGCCACTTTTATCAAAGTTAAATCTCCACCTAGTTTAAGATTAAAATCAGCATTAGAAGCTAATTTAATCTTAGTACTATGCTTTACTTTTACGGCACTACCAAGAGAAATATCTCCACGAATAATTAACAGATCTCCTACATTACCGGATATTTCCCTAATATCTGTAGTAAAATCTACATCTGGTTTTATTCTGTTATGGTTTACCTTTAAAATACCCGTTTTATCATCATAAGATGTTGCGAAAAAATTAGACGAAAACATAGGAACATTATTGGTCCAAATGACCTGTTTAACCAATGCCAATGGATCTCCTTCTACTGTAGCCAATCCAATGTGATTGATACCAATTCCTAATCTGTAGTCTGCAAAAGCATATACATCTCTTAGAAATTTTTCAATAGTGAACAATGATTTTTCTTCTGGCTTATATTCCAAAATTTTGATGTTGTCCATAGTGGTTACCAAAATCAAGTCTGACCCCTCCAAGAATGGAACAGGCACGAATTTAATATTTTGGTAGTCCTTCGGAGTTTCTGGATAACCAGTGTAATCGGTATTTCCACCATAGATTTGCTCGTATCTTCTCTTGTAGTCTAAAACTTTGGAAGGAGCCAATACCATCTGCAACTGCTCGGTATTTCTTACATTTTCTGGCAGCTGCTTAATGAAGTTATCAATGTAATCTACCGCCCCAGCAAAAGACCACGCACCGAGATTGAACGGTCTGTATTTACCCGCAGTTTTTGCATCAAAGATTAATTTCAATAATCCATTCGCTCTGAATAGATAATGAGCAGGTTTGTCTTTTTCTCTATCTTCTGGAGTTTCTACATGCACCCCACGAATTAGCACATCCGCATCTTCTTGTCTTGCTTTCTTCAAGAACTCCATCAATAGGAAAGCAATGAAAGGCATTTTATAGGCTTGATTTCCTACCTTGTTGAATCCATTCAACCAGTTGGTTTCAATCTTTTGCATTTCCCAATAATTGAATTGCAAGTCAATTTGGGTAGGATACACCCTCATTTCTTCAGCTTTGAAAACGATGTCTCCTTTAGGTGCCCATCTCGCTTTTCTTGGCTGAGTAACATTAGCTACGGAAATAGTAGCCGTCATCAGTCTATCCATTACCCCAGTAACACGAGGCCAATGTTCAGGCAATTTAAAATACTCATTAAATAAAGTTTCTATTTTCTCGGGATACTGCCTTACATAATCCAAGAAATCATCATTCATTCTTTGAATCACTGCAGAAGATCCAAAATCCGTAGTAGACCCCTTGGCACCATTTAACGCTGAAGCATTCCATGGTGCAGAGATATCCCACACTTTACCTTCTAAACCAAATAACTGTCCCGCTATAGCAAAAACCTTAGTCATAGTTCCTTCCTTTATTTTTTCTACAATAGCTGAAATTTCCGTTTCAGGCTCATTGCTGAGCTTTGTTACTTTTTCAGATAAATCAGCTTTCTCTTTTACCAATTGCTCTACTTTTTCTTCCAATGCAGTAATAGTGTTTGCCTTTACTTCTGCGTCTTCTTCTTTTTCCGCAAGTGCTGTTTTTACCTCCTGCAATTCTTGCTTTGCTGTTTTCACTTCTGCTAATTCTTCATTAACTTGTGAAATCAAAAGAGAAGCATCTTCTTTTCCAAGGTAGCTTTCCAAAATCTCCATTTGCTCAGCAGATAGCTCCATCTTGCTGTCTCTCATTGTTAAGGTAGATAACCCTAACAATTTCATAATCATTTTTTTAAATTTCATATAAAATTATTTTAATTGTTTAAGTTCAAATAGTGTTAATACTAGATTATATGCTTTATCCATGTCTCCTATACTATCTGCCAACCCTACTTTAATAGCTTCTTTAGCTAAATAAGTTTTACCATGAAGAGCTTCATCTTTTACCTGTGGACGATAAGTTTTAACATCATTCATAAATCTTTGAGATATTATCGAAAGTCTTTTTTCCAACCCTTCATAATTCCCCGCCAAAGCATTAATAACATCTTCATTTTTATCTTGAGATTCTGGAGGTCTGATGATAATGATTTCATCTTTTGGTTTTTGAAAAACTATCATAGCACCAATAGAACCACACTCTGAAGTAAAATCGTTTCCTAACATTATATGATCACTAAGCATAGACGCAATCCAATAATGCAATGAACATGCTCTATCTACTAGAGCGATAACAGGTTTTTTGATTTTTGACTTGATGGATTGAAAGAGGGTAATAGCATCAGCATTTCCACCAGGTCCATCAATGGACAAGATAATCCCCTTTATCTCTGGATTGGCGTTTGCTTTTAAAATTTCATTGGTATAATAATTTGCACCAAAAGAACAAGCCCCTCCGTATTTGGTCATTTCTCCAATCATAGAGACCACTGCTACTTTATCCACTTCAATAACTTCCCCTTTACTGGTTATCTCCTGTTTAGATATATAACTATAGCTTTGTGGTTCAATTTTTTTTACTGAAGCATTTTCTAATATAGCTTTTGCTACTTTCTCATAATGCTGAAGATTAGCTCCCTCTAGCAACCAAGTACCACGAATGATTTCAGATATTAAATTCATAATGCAAAAATCATATTACTTATTGCATCTCCATGCCTCACTATTCGGAAGACATTTGAATAATCAAAAAGACTAACAAAGTTATTTGTCAGTCTTTTTCTTTGATATGAGATTAGCTGAATTTAATCTATGCTAGCTGAAAATGCGGCGGGTCATAAGGCTTTCGCCAATCACCACCCCAAACGATATTAATCCCTAATCTCTTAGCCGTAGCTTTGATATGGTCAGAAATCTCTTTTAATGCTGGAATAACATCATCACCCCGTGTTTGTACTTTGTCATCAATGAATGGGTATAAATCTACAGCATAGCCATAGCCATCTGCCTTAACTTGATGATTAGATTTCCGTTTAACACCATCTGCATAAGTTACTTTGGTCATTTTCCCCGTGTGAGGATTTTTTTTAGTTCGGCCCCAAGAGTAATACTCTTGTTGAGCCTTTGCCGTTCTCACGCCCTCGGTAATGGTAAAATCTACGGGGCTATCTTTAATAGCCTCTTGCATGAGTTTTACCAAATTAGGGTGAACTCCTTTTAAATTATCAAGACTTCTTTTGCTAAATACTGCCATGTTTATTTAATTATATATTTCACAATGATTTTCAAAGCCTCCCAAATAATAATACTGCCGATTACCCAGTAATACCACGGATAGGCTTCTCGTTCGGTCTTTTTCGTTTTGTTCCTTTCTTTTAGAGAGTGGATTTCAGATTTGTAGGCAGATTCTCTTTTCTCTAATTTTTCATTCTCTTCTTTCAAAGCAACAGCCGATGATTTTAAATAATCATTCTCCAAAGTAAGCCGATTTATCTGCACTGATTCTGTAATGCTTTCCTCTGACTCGGATTTCAGCGTACCGTTTTCGTGGTACTCTTTTTTTCTGCTCGTCTTTTGGCGTTGCTTCTGCTGTTGAATTTCTTGTTTGGCTTCGATTTTTTGTTCCAAATAAACCGTATCTCTGACGGTTCTAACACTCTCCCTGACGACATCTCTGTACTCGATTTTCGTTTCAGTCTTTTGTTGCTGCTTTTCGTTTTTCCGAGTGTCGATTTTACGGCTTCCGCAATTTATAAGCAATAGGCAGGAAGCTATAAGCAATAAGCTAATGATTTTCGGTTTTGTTTTTTTCATCTTTTAAATGTGTTAATAAATTATCCATTAAGTCTTGTCGCTCCTTGATTAATTTTATTACTTCTCTGAATGTTTGGTCGCTTCTTCGTCTTACCTTATCTTCAGCTTTCTCCCTAACAGATTTTGCTTCATTGAGCACCAAGCCTAAAGCAACGATGATGGTAAAGAATGGAATTGTAGCTATTTTATTCGGAATGAAGATAGGTGTAACGACATCAAAAACATCGAAAATCACTCCGAATGTCATCAGTGCATAATAATAGGTGGCTTTGTTTACCGTCCTGCGAAATCCCTCAGAGGTAGTGCATTCGCCTAAACTCTTTGCCTTTTTTACGCCGAAGATTAGGTCTATGCCTATTGCTAAACCTACAGCTAACCACGCTATGGAAACGATGAGTAGTGTGAGTAATATTTTGTCGTAATTTTTATCTAAAATGTCTAATATCATGGCTATTTAGGTATTTTTAGTTGCTGAGAGTAGTAGAACCCTCCTATTAATCTAATCACGGCGTGGCTTATCCAGTTAAACGCCCATTTCTTCGGGGCGTGGGCTTTTCGCCATCGTTTCCGCTCGTCATCGGCGAACTTCCGAGCTTTATATATGTTGTACCCAAAGTACTGGAACTGCCCCTGCTTGTCCTCCCAAAGTCGGTCGTGGATTAAATCCCCAATAACCCCCTCGTCCACGGGAGGAAACAGCCAATGTAACCAGCTAGGTACACTTGCACCGTCCCAAATGTAGCCTTTGGGAATATTCAGAATATAGCCGTCAGAGAGCTGTATTTCTAAGTCTTCTAATAATCTACAATGGCGGGGATATTGTTCGGATTTGGGTAACAGTTCAAACCATTTTACTCCTTTGGGTTTATGTAAGTATAATATTTTCATTACTTTAAAATTTCATCAAAAAAACCAACGGCATCATTTTGTGCAATATGAATTGAGAGTAATTTTACCAAGTTAGAAGCATCTGGATTTAAAATTATTTCCGAAAAATAATCAAAACTAGGAGCTTTCATGTATTCATCCTTTTGATCCTCCGTTCTTGTATCTTCTTCATCTTCTGATGGAGGTGTTACATAATTCGGATTAGGGATGGGGTTTCCGCTTAAGTCTCTCATGGTCGTCTTGGTATCGTTATTTACAATCCAATCCTTAATTCTCTTAACAAATAGATGAGAGACATCTTCTCCATTCTCGTTTTCGTGCATAAAATCTGCATCGATAACGATCTGCTCATGCCTACCGTCAATATTAGTTCCATATACCGTAACAAATCTTTTTACTTTTGGGAATAGCTGATTCCCGCTTATTTGTTGCTTTAATAATATTTTCATATAAAATTAATTTTTAATCCAATAGCTTACATCCTTCATGTAGAATTTGGAGAATATTATGGCATTTAAGTTTAATCCGAAAACCATGTATTTCATAGTATTTATATAACCCATTGCCCCCATTTGCAAAATACCATCGTGATAGCTCCTAGTAAAGAGCGTTACGATGTTTCCCTTCTTTATCATATAGAAGTCATTGTTCTTAAAATCTAAAAAATCTTTCGCTATTAATCTCGAATTATTCCTATAATCAAATGAACTTCTGAATCCCCCACTACCAAACCTTGTAAAAACAACATCATTGATTAAATCATGATTAGGTTCTAGATTAACACTTTCTCTGAAACCAAAGAAACTATTTACCCCACCTAACAAATCAGAACCGAAAAGTCTAAACCTAAGTACCCAATCTTTATCCACAGGTAATTCCTTGTTGATAAAGATGTTTATCAACGCGTTGTTCTCTTCGTTATTAGCTTGGTAGTCTAAGTCTCTGAATCCAGCGGGAACCTGCACTGCGTTACCATTGTAAAGCATTTCGCCATTTCTAAATTCAAAATCAGGAATCACAAACGATGACGCCGAAGAAGGAAACTTACTATTAGGGAGCTTCCTTACGACAAACTCGTTCGCCAATACTGGCGTAAATCCAATGCTATCAATACTCTTAACGAAATCCAGCGTATCGGTCAAATCTTGTGGATAGCTCGGGTTGGGTAGCCAGTTTACATTGGCTACATTGGTATTGTGATTAATTGTTATTGAGTTGGGCACCGTGAAATTGGTAATTATCTGAGGCTTATCGCTTTTAGCTATCTTCCCCGTAGCAGGGTTAAATACCAAATATTCGGCATAAGCAGGGTCGTAAGAATTATTACTCAGTTTATTACTTGGTAAGCCCTGCATCAGACTCTCGATTACGGGTTTACCACTGCTGACTGCCTCTTCTCCTAGCTCATTCTGAACTTTCATTTTATTGAAAGATGCGTCCGCAGACTTGTCCTCCAAACCTTTAATCCTCAATTTCGCCCCCGTGACATCAAGCTCACGGATTTGTCCTTGTGGGATTTTTAGATTGGAATTTGCTAAATTCTTACCAATATCTTCCAAGCTGTACCGCACTACATTATAATGAGGTTCGTTCTGCCCTGGCACTGTATTGAGTTCCTCTTCATAGCCTACTAAGAACTGTTGCCCAGCAAGTCCTAAAAGGGAACCTGCTGGCGTAGCATATCTTGTGGGAAAAGCTACTTTAGTTCTAAGTTTTTCTTCTATCTGCTCTTTAGTATAAACATTACCATTATTAATTTGATTTTCAGAATCTATTGTTGCTATATTCTCAGGTAAATTTCCTATTTCTAATATATCTTTTAAAAATATTTTATGCTGCTCAGATATATTGCTACCATCCAGCCTTACATACAAATCATTATATTCTACTCCAGAACTAGTAATATCTTCATCTACAATAATTTTCCCTTGATAAAAAAGCACAGGATTTTCATCTGCAAAATTTTGCTCAAAAGTAAGCTCATAGCCCTTCTTATCATTGTCATCTGTAAATGAACCAGTAAAATAAAGAGGATTATTTACAGAACCATAGATTCTCATAAATTCAGAGTCACATGATTTTATGATAGCAATAAAACCCTGATTGAGATTATTTTTTACAAATTCATTTATTTCTAATTCATCTCCAGGGTAATGACCTGTTATTTTCTTTTTCCAACCTCTAGAATCCACATCCCCTTCTGTTTCACGATAATGTACTTGAGATGTAGGCGTAGTATATAGGATATGAAACCTCCTTCCTGCTTTAATCATTATATCACCAGAAGTGAGAACCCCTCTTTTATCAATGTCAGGCATTGATACGATGTCTTCTCGATATAATAAAAATATTTCTCCCTTCGGAGTTCCTAATCCAGCGTTATTTCTTTGAGGCTTACGAGCATTCAAACGGAAATTACTCATTGACAAATTTTTGTCAAAAATAAAATGAGCACGGAATTTATCGTGCATCACTATTTTACATGAATAAACCCGATAACCTTTCGTGTTTATGTAGTTTGTAAATACCTCCTTTCTTTTGAAAACGATTAAACATATTACGAAGCTGTTTTTCAGAGTAACCATATTCAAGAAGTTCATAATGATCACAGAACTTCTCAATAGCTTCTTTAATCTTTTGATGAGAATTAGAACCTAGACTGTATCCTTTCACAAAAAAATAAAATGATGAACGAAAATTACAATCTAAAAATTTATAAAAAGAATCCAATTCTTCAAAACTCAAATCCACACGAAATTGAGCAGAGTTTTGAAATTCCAATAATTCAGAAGAAAACGCTCTTTTATATCCCACTTTAGTAGAATATAAAGTAAGGGCATAAAATTTTACTTTATAATCTGGTCTGATTTTTCTTGTAAGAAACATGCCTAAAATAGATTTAGGATCCACTTCTATTTCAGTGAAATCCCCTTCATCTTTCATTACGGTAACTCCATTCATTTCTTTTTTAATAAAGGGAATCAAATAACCAGGAACACCTATAGGGCAAATTCTAATCATAATTTAGCGATAATGTACTAAAACTAATAATTGTTTTCTTCTCATCTGATGAAATATCAAAAGAAAAAGGTGCATTCGATTGATAATCATTACCGTAAAATACAAATAAAAATTCTTTTTCTGTGGAAACGACTATCGCTCCCACAGAAAAAATATTATTCAACTCTGAAGGTAATAGTGTACTAGGAACACTATACATAATTTTTTTTTCGAAAAAACTTCCTTGTTTATCTTGTTTTAGTTCTATTGTCATTTTTGCTGTACCTGGAGTACAATAAATAGAATTTACTTTCTGAGCGATATGCAAGATTTCATCATTACTCATATCCTTTTCGAGCAAATCTTTAGAAATAAGTTTTATTTCCTTCAATATATGTGATTGCTTTTTTCTCATAAAACAAATTTACAAAAAAACAAACATAAAACAATGATTAATAATAAAATAAATTATTTACTTAAAGTAAAAAAATTAATATTAAACATCCTGTATTCCTATTCATTATTTTGAGATTCTAATTGTGTGGATTTTATTTGAAAATAAAATCACAGAATTAAAATAAACTCTAAAAACGGGATTTTTTTTGTAAGATTGTAAGGATTGACATAACTATATAATTTTCAATCATTTGTGCATTAATTTTAATTTGTAAGGAAGCCCAAAACGGCAAAAATGATTTTGTAAGGCTGTTTTTCCTTACATTTTTTTTGTAAGACTATCCTATTCCTTACAAAAAGAAAAAAGATTTTGTAATGCTCTAAATCCTTACAAATCCGACACTTTCGGTAATTCCTTACAGTCTTACAATTTTTTTACAATTTTTACGAGGGGAGTGGGGAGCAGGTAGTGGTCCGCTCGGCCGAATGGCTACGGTGTAAAATCTCGTTATAATTTCAGTAAATTAGGACGCTCCCAATCGCTGAGAATGGCATAAAAAAATCCTCCCGAAGCACGGGAGGATATAATGAAATCTCGCGGTTTTTACTTGATTAGTATTTTACCAAAATAGAAAGCGGCTAAACTGCCACACATCGCTCCAAGTGAGTAAATTACCCGTTGTTTCTCACTTCCAAAGGCTACTTTCTTCACATTGTGAGACCATATATAGCTGATTAGGAAACCACAAATCAGCAATCCCATAATGAAATCCTTAGCAATAAAGTAGGTGTTTAGCACCACTAAAAATACCTGGGTAAATCCCGTAAGAAACAATGACTTCATTTTGATATTTGTTTTAATTTTTTCTTTTTCCACTCTTTACGGGTTTTTATATTCTTTATCCCCGCTCTTACCTCTCTTAATATACCAAGCTGCCGGTCTTTTACCCAAACAAAATGCTCACGGCGTGGCCGAATTACCTGCACTTTACCTTCTAATTTCTCTTCCCAGGTTTCTAAGTCTTCTATACGGTTTGGGATGTCCTTATAAACTCTGGTCTGTTTATCCTCTGTAAGCCCTTCCATTTCATAGGTAAAGCCTATTTTTTCTCCCTGTCTGTACAAAATAGTCATCACTTGCCCTGTCTTGAGAATCCAAATACCGACTATGTCAATATTCATCAGGGAGCAATGCAAGGAAAACGCTGGAAACATTTTCCGCATTTCATCTGTTGTTCTGAAAAAATCAGCCATATAGATCGTCGTTTTCTTCGTTATCCTCGTGGGTTTCCTTAGGAATTTCTATATAAAAATGTTCCTCTGTTTTGCCCTCGTGCCAAGCCATAATACGGTGGTTAGACTTGTCCGTTACTCTATCTGCAGGGTTAAAAATGTAGCCCTTCAGCTCACAGAACTGCTGAACCTTCTTCTTGAATGCCGTGGAGGAGATATTTTGCATCGTCTTATTGTAATTCTTCAGATGCTCGTATGCCACCTTACGGCACACCATATTGTCCACATTTTCATTTTGGAAATAATCTTCAGCCCACTCCAGGAATACCACACCAATTTCCGCAATAAGATTGCGTTTACGGATATTGCCTTCAGGTGCTCCTATTTTTTCTGTTACCGAAAGGTAAAACTGCAGACATTGCATCGAGAAATTCAGGAATAAATTCCACTGAGGCATATCCCACTCCGAGAACAGACGATGTTCAAAATCGTGCATTGGGTTTCGCTCGGCAAAACCGTCTATTTCACCGTGATACCAATTGGCAAAAGACATAAATAGCACCCTGCCTTTGGAGGAAGAATCTAAGCCTACGGGAGCGTAATTGGTAGATATGCAGAATTTTGGCGACAAATAAAACGGAATGAGATAAGCATTTTGGTTCTTCGGATTGACATTTAAGTCGCCCGTGATGTCTGTGAATAACTGCTGGAACTGGAAACGCTTATCGGCATCATCAAAGAGAACATAATCCGTTTGTTCCGTGATGCCATCGTACAAGAACTCGCTATCCAATAACCCTTTCTTTCTTGCACCTAAATATTTAGAGTTCATAAATAGTCTGAGTGCCAGGGATGAGAATAGGGATTTCCCTGTGCGGCCGTGCGACTCGTTATCATCCACCACCTCATTGTCCATAATGTAGAGACACCAGGCTTTGGACGGATCTTTGTAGCGATGGAGCATATAGCCGAAGCAAAATACCTTATTGATGAAATGTAACTCCTGCTCGTAGATTTGATCATCAGTAAGCGTATGCTTATCGATAATGAACTTGTTTTCATTCAGATATTCGTCGTACTGATAAGTCTTAACTTCTTTCAGTTCTTCCTTCCAATAGACACGGCTGGCGTTGATAAGATAGTTCATAAAATCGCAGTCCTTGCGGAGAATACTCAGGTCCCAGTTGCCATTGTCGTCTTTTTTAATATTAAAAAACGGCTCTTCTACCGTGAGTTTAGACGAATCGATTTCGCAACGAGTTTGCCTGAAGATGATTTCGTTCAGAATATCTTGCTCCATCACATAGTTACGATACCCCTTATCAATTCTCTCTATTTTGTCTTTGGTCACTTCCCAAATGAATTTATCAAAGAAAAAGTACTGGGATTTAGGCGTGTAATCTGTGAAATCAAATTCTTTGGTTTCCAAATTCACGAGCTTTTTCTCACTCACTGCCTCTGTGCCGATGACCATATTTAACAGTTCATCGGGGAAAAGTCTCAATCCTTTTTCCTTTTGTTTTTTATCTAAAAAAACATTGAAAAAGTCTTTGATTTCTTGTGAATTAACCTCACGAAGTATATGTTTGGTCTGCTGAACAAAGTAGTACCCTTCCTTGCGTTGTGGATCCTTGATTCTGAAAAAACCATTTAGCTTCAGAAAGTTAAATGCGTTTTTATAATTTACTGAATAAGTAGGTGTACCATCTACTATTTTGCCCTCCTTATTTCGCTTGTATTTTACCGTCCAGAACCGTGCAGGTCTTGCCAGTTCCAGCAGTCTTTTGACTTTACGGCGTAGCTCTCTTTGCTCTTTATCGCCAAATTCGGCTTCCGTTTTCATATAGTCCGTGAAATCTTTCATCGGACTGCCACGAAAATCCTTTCTCTTGCCCAATTCAGTAGGCAACCAAGCCGTTTTGACTTCGATATGTTCTAAGGCCAATTTCTTCCCAGCTTCATAACCTGTAGGGTCAAGATCTGGTACATTTACCACTTCTTCGGCATATTTGAACAACATCCCAATTTGACTTTCAGTGATGTCGGCTGTCTCGGAATTAAACCAGACAACTACTTCCCCAGTGGAAGCCATATTGAGTGAATCCCTATCGCCTGAGCAGATAACGATGCGTTCCAGCTTCTTTTCCCGAGGTTCTATAGCGTACCCTTCTTCATCGTATTCTATCTCATTTTGCAAAGCATTGTATATGCTTTTAGCATTTTCCAGTCCGAAAATATGCTGTACTGGTTTTTTGCCTAAATAAGAGAAACGGTACTTCTTATCAGCTGATTTTGGCTTGTAGATTTTGAGCCACTCTCTTTGTGGCTGAGGCTGTTCCACGGAGGGTTTGCCCTCTTGTAAAGATAGTTTAGGCTTTCCGCCGCCCTCGGTTACGATGAATGCAAACACAGGGAAAGTGTCCGATGATTCCACCGTATATACCTTGCACAGCTCACGCTGTACGCTCTCTTCTTTTTTGAGCCAGGAATAAGACTTCAAGGAATAAAGTCCGTATTTCTGGCAAACCTCCTTGGTTACCAATGGGCCAAGAACTTCCAGTTCATAGTCTGTAAATTCTTTAATCTCATAGCAGTAACCGTCTTCATTCAGCTCACCTTGGAACTCGGAAAACTGGCAAAAGGAGATGTTTTTTTGCTTGGTTTTGGAATCATCAAGAATTCCCAACTCTTTGCCTAGCTGGAGCAACGCCTCGAAATAAGTAAGCCCCATTTCCTTGGCGTAAATATGAATTCCATTTCGGCTTTGGCTGTAAAACCCACCTGTATCGCCCCAGTCTTTCACGAAATACACGCCGTCTTTCTTAGAAATATTAGCAGACTCCGTACCCTCTTGACGAATTTTAAAATGCTTGTTCAGCCGAGCCTGTGGCAGAAACCTGGTAATAAGATCCAGCCCTCCGTTGGTCGCTTGAAAAATATTATCTTGATTTATAGGGAAACTCATTAGGCTTATGAAATATTGCGTTAACAAAACCCTGCACTGCACGATGGCAGTGCAGGGAAAAAATAGTAAATATGAAAATGAAATGTGTCATTCAAATATTTTTGAATCTATTTTCATCTGAATTTCATTTAAAATAGAAGACTCCTCGCTGTAGTCTCTATTCATTTTCTTTTTAGATGAAATAATAGTGGTAAACAACTCTTTTAATTTTTGAAGCTCTTCAATGGTGTATTTCTCTTTTTCAATTCCTTGATTGTCGAAAAATATATCACGAGCTTCTCTAATGCAATTATCTATTGTCATTAGATGCTTTAAAAAATCTTTGATTTTTTTCATATTTATTTTTAAAAAAACTACCCCGCATTGCTTTTGATTCTTTTACTTCCTGTTTTCTAACAACGAGGTAGGATTGTTACCTTTGGTAGAGACTCTGTTATTTATTTAATATAGGTTCAGCACAGTAGGGACAATAAGTGTGCATAACCTTTATTTTTTTAGGGCGTTTTAAACCTTCAAGAAGAACTTCAAATTCTTCATATGTAGCAGATACAATGCTATTATTTATTATTGAAAAACTTATTTTGTTAAAATCAATATCCTTGATGATCTTGTCATCTATTTTCTGTTGTTCTAACAATCTTTTTTTCATGTTTTCAATACAGTCACACATTTTTTTATTTTTTTCAAAAAGGTAAATCATCATCTTCTTCAAAACCCTCAGCTTTTACTTCTGTCAACTTTTTTGTTCAATCCCTAAAATATTACTAACAGAACAACCAATATTGTTGTTTATAAAGCCATCATTTACAGCCTTTAGCATTAATGCAGCTTTATCTATTGTTACTCGTTCTGTTTCTATTATTTGTTTAGCAATACCTTCTATAGCTTTAGATTTTTCTATTTCGGATCTCATTTGTTCTTCTGAAATAGTTTCATCATTCAAACGCTCAAGCTGAGCGAACAAATGATTTTTAAGGTCTTCAATTTTATTTCTTGCCATATTTATTTATTTTTCTCTTAATTCTTTGTAATAAAATGTTAGCCTTATATAGTTCAATCATTTTAGGTTCAGAAAGTATATTTTCATAATTATCTCTATTCTTAATCAATGTTCTTACATAACAATCTTTCAGAATGGTCCTATACTTTCTTTTCTTTAGCTTTGATTTTTCAGTTAAAACCTGTTTGTTTCTCTCTCTATAAGCCTTGGCGTATGTCAGCACTTTTTGTTTATTTTTCTGATAATACGCTTTAGCTCGTCTATTAGCCTCAATCCTCATGCAAGATTTGCAATAATTTTGGGGTCTATATTTTTGCCGTTCTTTGGAAAAATATCGGTCAAAAGATTCTATACTTTTGACTTCATTGCAGATAGGACATTTTTTTTGCTTCATTTACCTCTGAAATCTATTTCTATCACTTCGCAAAGAGGAGATACGCCATTCCAGTCATTCAGATAACAAGCTGTATCTATACAGGCATTAATCTCCATTTCAAACCCTGTTTCTTTTAAGAATTTATCCAACTTAGCCACAGGTTTAACCCTTTCATAATGGGTGTTTTGTGAAAACTTAAATGGTGTGCTTTTTTGTGGCACAATGAATGTTCCAAGCTGTGCTACTTGAGAGGCAATATCCATCGTGATAAACTCAAATTCAGAACCTGTGTATCTTTTACAAGTTTTGTTTGAAGCTGTTTTTATTAATCCAAAAGGTGGGTTAGATATAGCTATGTCAAAATCTGATAATTCTAATATTGCTCCATCTGTAATAGAAGCATTTAACCATTCGGCTTCTGGAAGAATCTTCCTTCCAACCCTAACATAATCAGGATTAAGCTCAACGCAGGTAACACTACACTTTTTAAAATGATGAGCGAAAAACGCCAACTTTCCAATCCCTGCACATAAGTCTATAACTTTAGCACCTTCAGGAATACAGCAGTTAGCAAAGTCCATTGCCAATTGCAGGGGCGTAAAAAATGCTCCAGCTATGGAATTAACATTGGTTGCTGCTTCGTGCCAGTGCTCCATTATGAAGTATTTATCGTCTTCAGTAAGCCTTTCTTTCTTCAAAAGAACTTCTGCCTCATTATGAAGTGTTGCTTGTTTCTTGGTGAGTTTCATTGATTACCATTTTATTATTTTGTCAATCAAAGCTCTTTGTTCTTCAGCTGTTTTCCTGAGGTAAATTCTCGTGGTTTCAAGTTTATCATGCCCCATAAGATCTGCCAAAAAAACTATATCATTCAGTTTTTTAAGGAATTCTTTAGCGAACATGTGACGGAACGAGTGAGGATAAACCACCTTGGGGTTTAACCCGTATTTTTTAGCAAAATGTTTGAGCTGTCCTGCAATCCCTCTCGTAGTAATTCGTTCGCCAAATTTATTCTGAAAAACATATCCTCTAATACCGTTCTCTTTAATCCATTTTCTAATTTCTTTACAAAGTGTTTTAGGAAGCCATAGTCTCCTGTACTTGTCGCCCTTAGAGATAACATCTAGATAGCCATCTTCAAAATTTTCAGTTTTCAACTGAATTAATTCTGAAACCCTTGCCCCTGTTGCCCCCAAACACCATATCATAAAGTAGTCTTTCATTTTATTATCTTCCTTAAGTCTGTTTTTAAGGAAATTGTAATCCGAGATGGAAATTACATTCTCTAAAAAAGACTTCTGTTGAACCTTTACAAACTTTACCTTTAACCTTGGGTCAAAGTCCTTGAATATTAAAAAACTATTAATCGCCTGTAATCTAAGATTAACCGTACTTGCTCCTTTATTTTCCGTTAAATAGGCTTTATATGCCATTAAGGTGTTTTTTGTAATAGTTCCAAATTTTTCACAAAATAACTTGACACTATAGAGATAAACCTCAATTGTGTTTTTGCTTTTCTCTTGAGAAGCAAGATATTTTTCAAAAGACTTTAAATCTTCTTCTGTTATAGTATATTTGATGTCTTTTACTTTCATATTTAATACAGTTACACATTTTTCAAAAAGGCAAATCATCATCTTCTTCAAAATCCTCAGCTTTTGCTTCTGTGATTTTTGGCGTATGCTTCTTGAGATTTCCAATGTAGGGGTTCTTTTCCCCTGCTTTTATAAATTCTTCTTTCAGCTGCACTTGGATAGAAGCATCGTTGTCGTAGTCATCGGGCTTGTCATTCACCCAAATATTAATATTGACTAACCTTACGCCACTTTATTTTTTATTTTTCTTCATATATTTTTTTTAATCTTTGGTTTGCTATTTTCCTCAGTAAGAAAATATTTTCTATAAACCCAAAACGGCTCAAATCACTAATAAATTCACAGAATTTTATCAGTTTATCTTCATCATCGATGCTGAGTAACTGTATAGTTAATTCTCCAATGGACACTTTATATCCCATACCTATTCTTATTAAATCAGAAGCCGTAATTATTCCTTCTTTCTTATACTGGAATAGATTTTTTAACAACTTAATAGATTTTATTTCAGATAGATGATTAATATTTTCTATCATCTCCGAAATGTTCAATTTCAAGGGGAGTTTTTCCATATTGAATATATTTTTAAAAAAACCAGACGACCTATAAAATCTATGAGGTAGATTTTATAGAATCATCTGATTCTTGACCAACGATATCTTCTTCATTAAAGCCATTTTCTTTATAAAAATTAATGGCTACAGGCTGCATTAGTGAAAAAGGTTTGGAATTTCCACTTAATGCTCTTTTAGCAGAACGCTCTACGCTATTCTGCTTTATTCCTAAAATTTCTGATAACTTCCGACTAAAGTCAGAGTCAGAAATAATCTTATGTAGGATTTTTTTATCTAATTTCATAATAAAAATTATTTATATTTGTCATTACATTTTGTAATTACATTGTATTATTACAGAGTGACCTGACAAAGTTACAGATTTTTCTGTGAAAACAAAATTTTTACAGAAATTTTTGTGAAAATTTTCTGTAAAAACAATATCATGGAAATAAATCTAAAGAAATTCAAAGCGTTAGTAGAGGATCTTAAGAAGAAAAAAATTGCTACAAAAGGACAGGTTGCTAACGCAATGGGATATAAATCCAACAATAATCTCACTGAAATACTTAGTGGGAGGGTTAAATTACCAGAGGAAAAAGTTCGAATGTTCTGTGAGAAGTATAAAGTAGATATTAATACTTTAACTGAAAATGAAATTACAGAGCGAAAAGATTTTTTTACAGAAAATATTTTAAACGAACCATTATTCAATTATTCTTCAGAAACCACATTAAAAAGAATTGAAAATATAAAAAGTGAATTTACTCTATTATACCAAACTCAAAAAGAAATAGAACAAATAACGGAATCTACTTATAAAATAATGAAACACCAAACAGAAAGATTGAATCATTTAAAACAACTAATCGGGCTATAATGTCTCAATTTTGTCACTCAGTTTTTGACAGTTTCTCATATAAGACTAATTATCAATATATAATGAACAAATAAAAAAGAGTAAAATACTCCTCCCGCGTTCACAGACTGAGTGAGGATTTATATAGTATAAATCCTCATTTGTCTTTTTAAGTTAAAGAATATTAAGGGTTTAGGGTTTAAAAATTTCACCTTTCTAAAATATCTCTTATTGTAGAAATTTGCAATTTTGTCCCAAGTCCTGTCCCATAAATAAAAATGTGGGACAGAAGTCTGCCGGTTATAATTTTTTTTAATCGGTATGGAGCAATTTTACAACTTAAATTTTCAGGAGTTTCATAGTGCTAAATCAAATTTTGCTAGTATGAAACATTCATTTTTCTTGAAGGATTATCAAGATAAAAATGGAAAATCCCAAATTTATCTCAATCTTTACATTCATCAACAAAGGAAAAAGATTCCTTTAAAAATTTTCGTTCATAAAAAATATTGGAATAAGAATAAGCAAGAAGTACATAAATCATTTGAAAATGCTGTGGATTATAATTTACTTCTTCGTGATATAGAAGCAAAAATAAATAAAATTGAAATTCAATTCAGACTGAGCAATCAGATACTTACAGTAGATAAATGTGCGGAATTACTTCAACGACCAGATTTAACAGTGGATTTTATTGCTTTCATGGAGTATGAAATGAGCCTTAAATCAATGGAAGAAAATTCTCTGAAGAATCACAACTCTGTATTAAAAAAACTGAAATCTTATAGACCGAATTTATTATTTGCTGATGTAAATGAGGCATTTATTGCTAAATATAGACGGTACTTAGCAAATCAATTAGGAAACCAAGAAGTTACTATTGATAGTAATATAAAAGTCATTAAACACTACATTAAATTAGCTAAAAAAAGGGGTATTATTCTTAATATTGATATAGAGCAAATAAAAATCAGACAGCATCGTTCTCACAGAACTAACCTTTCTTTATCTGAAGTAGAGATAATGAAAGAGTATTATTTTTCTAAGTTCATTAAAGATAGTCACAAAAAAACATTAGGATATTTTTTATTTAATTGTATGACAGGACTTAGAATCAATGACTTACTAAAAATAAAGAGAGAACAGCTTGATGAAAGCTTTTTTAATTTTTGGAATCAAAAATCTAAAAAACAACAAATATTGATGACCAATGAAACATGTAAACAAATACTTGCATACGATGAAAGCCTTTTTATTGAAAAAATTACACCTAAGACTATCAATGAAACTATTAAAGAAATTGCAGTTTTTTTAGGAATTAAAAAGCATATTACATGTCATGTTGCTAGACACACTTTTGCAACTAATTATTTACGAAAGGGAGGAAAAGTTGAAAATTTACAGATTTTATTAGCACATTCGGACATAAAAACCACCATGATTTATGTCCATATCGTAGAATCTGATACGGTAAAAACAATGACTTTACTAGACGATTAAAACCTCTCAAAGGCAATGATTGCCTTTGAGAGGTTTTTGTTTTTTATAAAACAGTTTCGGTAGTGATTTCCACTTCATAAGTGTTACTACTTATTTTGTCTTTATTGATTGTTTTAATAATATGTTTTTTAGAATAACAATACAAATAATCTGTTACCTTAAAATGGCTAAATCTTGCTATGTCAGCTGTAAAACTCCATTGATATTCATCACTATTTATTCTAGTACTTAGCCATTTTTCCCAATTCGTTTCAAATAATAAAGGAAAAGTACAACCTGGAGGATTGAGAGCATCATTCATACCATTTATTAAGCCTTCATAATGAACTAAAGATAAAATCGTATCCGAATCTTTTTTAACTTGAGCGGTAGGCGTATGGTTTTCTTTTGCCTTAGCTATAGGCATTACATAACCATTAATTTCTATAGTAGATGTTGTTTTTCCTGGAACACCATTTAGTTTCATTCCATTCTTATCATAATAGACGGCATCTAGCTTATATCCATCATCTAAATCCATGAATTTTAAAAAGAAGGATTTTTCATTTTTTAGAGTTCTCTTAGGAGATTTTACCTCATAGGCTCTAAAATCCTTAGGCTCTGGAGGAGCTTCAAAACCTATTTTATTCATATAAACAGTACGCCCTAATATCTGTACATCGTAGTTAAACCAATTTTGAATAATATTAACAAATTCATTAAAAGTAAGATTGGGAACAGCCCTAGTTAAGTCAATCTTGTTTTCATTGACTACTACTTTATATTCTTCTGCATTTTCATTACTATCATTCTCTTGAGCAGACTGAGAACGAAGATGAGCAAGAAGAATTTCAGGGATTACAGGATCTGTTCCCGAGCCGCTTCCATGAAAACCGCCCACAGTTCCACTTCTTAATTCCATATCATACCTAAAGGAAACTTTTACTTCAGTATTTGCATTTTGAATGATCAGAAAGTGAGATTTAAAAAAATCATATTCGTTGTTAGTAGGAATCACCGTTACCACCCCATTAACTTCTATTTTTAAATAGACAATACGAGGGGCTACCCATGTAGGCTGAGAAGCGGTAAAATGAAAATCCAGTCTATACTGATCCGCTTTCTCAACAGTAAATACTGCTTCGTATTCATATTCTCCATAGGTTTTCGGGGGATTTTTTATTATATTTCTTCTTTTATACTGGTTTTTATTCACTCTCAGTACTTCTTTATTTAATATCCATTGATTTTTGAAATATTGCCCTCCAGAGAAAACCCATTTATCTTGTAAATTTTTATCCTGTAAAATATCTCCTTGTAGCTCATATCCAGCGTCTTCAAAACCCGTTTTCAGTAAATACAAAATATGGGGACAGGGATGAACAATGTTTACATTATCAATAGTCCAACCGTTTTGTTCTGTAGGATATACATTCTCTGCAAATTTTAATTGACCGTTTACATTTTTAGCATGGTTATAGTACCCCTCGAAAGCATCCCACATTACTTCACTTGGTTTATATTTTTTTGTGTGGATCCTCGGAAAATTAAAGTTAGTTTCTGGATATTTTTTAGAACAAACTACTGCAGCATATTCATATATATTAGCCACTTCTATAACTTCCAATGGTAATTCTGATAGCTTTTTATCGTGATTAGGAATTTCCTCAAAGCCAAAATCTATTTGGCCCGTAAGAAATTTGCCTTCTATACTCATTATTTCAAGTTTTGCATCATGAATTCTATTTTCAAAGAGTAATTTCCCTTCGATAACTTTGGGAATATCCCAAACTTCATGGCTTACATAATCACCAAAGGTATGGGTAAATTCTTCATCTACATAGATTTCAAACGGAAAAGTAAATTTCGTTAATTGTTTATCATTTAGTTTTGAGTTACCTTCTTGAAAAGAGATTTTTTGTGAGGATAAATCCATCACTCCTTTTTCTGTGAAAAATTTTACTTCCATATCTCGCTGATGATTAAAAATTCAAGTTCAAAAGTAACAAGCTGATTTGTACTATCTTCGCCATCTAATTTTTCCCCATTAGGGATACATTTTAATAACCTATCATCCATTTCTATATAAACAATAGAGCTAGACATCATTTCTTCTATCATAGGAATTTCTGCTTTCAGAATAAAACCTGTATTGATTGATAAGGATTTTTCTTTTTCCGAATCGTACTTCTTCTTTTTATTGGTAAAAACACTTTTGCTTATAGTATGATGATAGGCAGTTTTAATTTTAAACTCACCAGTAAAAGTGGCCCATTCTGGCACTAAGTTTTGATTCAGCCACTGAATATGAAAAGCATTTTGAGGAGCTGGAAAAGAAATCACCTTCATTGTTCCAAAGTTAAAAACTTTGGGAAAATTTAGATTGTATTCGGTAAGAATGAGGCAACTTATATCATATGCCGCACCATTATTGATTGACTTGAGTATTCCCCAAGTATTAGGGACAGCAACCCCTTCAATGTAGGATATAAGCATTTTAGATAAATTCACACGCTTACGAATACGATGATTAGTAAGTAAGGGATAAGCTTTAGGTTTTTCCCCTGGATAGAAATAAAAAGTTCCCAAACTTTTCTGATGAAGTTCCTCAAACTTATCATTTAAATTTGCTATATCTATTTGAATGGATATAGGCTTCATAATATGTTTCTTCAAAGCCATATCAAGTAAAATCTCTTTAAAGGGCTCTATAAATTGTTGTACTTTTTCTCCTATATCTATATTGGTCTCTCCATTAAAATATATTAGGTCATAGATTTGCTGTATATGATGTTCTTCATTGGAAATATACTGTGTGCCATTTATTTTTACCCGCTTGTATTTTAGATTCGGATGATATTGTTTGAAATAGATTTTCTTTGCGTCTAGACAAAAATTATATTCTTCCAATTCGTTAACAATTTCTGCATCTATAACATTGATAATCATATTAACAATAACTTGATTTACACTATCAGAAATAATCACTTCCCCAGTGTATATACCTGGTAAAAGCGTAGCAGAATTAGCCGTAATTACTTCAATTTGATTTCCACCAACAGCCTCTACTGTAAGCCAATACGGTGCAGAAATATTTACCGTAGAACTATCTACTGAAAGAGTAACACTTTTGGATTTTGATTCCCCCTTTGAGCGATCTAAATGCAATACCAGTGCGAACATTTTTAAGATTTCTATCATTCGAATATCGTTTTTCTGAAGTTAAACACGGCTTCTGAATTGGCAAGAACATACTGTTCCAGCTGAGCGTTTTCGCTCCAGTTCCCAGAACCTTCCAAAACAAGGTGAAAATCCCCCGCTTTTATCAGGCACACTTTGCTATGATTCCAAAAGTATTTCACCTTGAAATTAGCATTATGTTTTGCTACGCCCTCTAGTACATCTATGGCAACGGGATTCCGTTTTATCATAGAATCCGAGATCAGCAGAGTTACTTCACCTATTCTCCCTTTTTGCTGCAGCTCCTGCAAGGCTTCTATCACACGCCTACTGATGCTGTAAGTCTTACAGCGTAAACTCTGGAAAGAAGGATTTTAATTTTGAACTTGTATTGACTTTTTATCTCTTTTTTGATAGGAAATACTTAAATTTGTGAATTAAGAATCATTAACATTCATGGAAAATCTAGAAAACGCTTCTTTAAATACCTCCTCTACTCCTCCTTTTGAATCTAGAATAGCACTTACTGAGTTGAGAAATAGCTTAGAAAAAGTAAAAACAGAAATCAGAAAGGTCATTGTAGGGCAAGATTCAATGATAGAACACCTTCTTGCTGCATTGCTTTCTAATGGACACTGCCTGATAGAAGGGGTGCCCGGAGTGGCAAAAACCATTACTGCAAAATTACTCTCTAAAACGGTAAAAGTAGATTTCAGTAGAATACAGTTTACTCCAGACCTTATGCCTTCGGATATTCTGGGTACTTCTGTTTTTAATATTAAAAATTCTGAATTCGAATTTAAAAAAGGACCTATTTTTTCTAATTTTATTCTCATAGATGAAATTAACCGCTCTCCAGCGAAAACGCAAGCCGCTCTCTTCGAAGTGATGGAAGAAAGGCAAATTACCATGGACGGAACTCGTTATCCAATGGAAAAACCTTTTATGGTATTGGCTACACAGAACCCTGTGGAACAAGAAGGTACTTACCGTCTTCCTGAAGCTCAGCTTGACCGATTTCTATTCAAAATTAATGTAGGTTACCCTGATTTACATCAAGAAATAGAGATTATTAATCATCAACATCATAGTAAATTAGCGGATAAAACAGAGGTAGTCCAAGCGGTACTCTCTCGTGAGCAATTATCAGAATATCAAGAAATAGTAAAAAATGTCATCGTAGAACAACACTTAATAGAATATATTGCTAAAATCATTATCAATACCCGAGAAAATCAATTTCTATTTTTAGGGGCTTCGCCAAGGGCAAGTTTAGCATTGCTTACTGCTTCTAAAGCCTTTGCGGTGATAAGAGGAAGAGATTTTGTAACGCCAGAAGATATTAAGGAAGTAGCCTATGCCGTGTTGAGACATCGTATAGTGGTTTCTCCAGAAAGAGAAATGGAGGGACTTACCGCAGACGAAATTATTAAGCAAATCTTAGAATCTATAGAGATACCGAGGTAAAATCATCCTAAAATGAAGAAGCTAAGGTGAGAGGTTGTTTGAAAAGTTTGAAATGGTTTGAAGGTTTTTAAGCAAAAAGGCAGTCATCATCCGCCAAAAATTTAAGGAGTTGAGGTCGTTTGAAAAGCTGTAAATTATTTGAAGTAAATCCTCCATTTCCCCTGCTATTTGAAACTTACAGCTTATAAATAAATATATACTATTTCCATGTCTATATCCATTATTACTATTGCCATCACTGTAATTATAAGTATTATAGCGATGAATAATCGTGAAGTTTTTGAAAAATATAAATTTAATATCGGAGCGATAAAATACAATAAAGAATACATCAGAATGATTTCGGCGGGGTTTCTTCATGCTGATTTTTTTCATTTGCTTTTTAACATGTATACGCTCTATATATTTTCACCCATTATACTGAGTACTTTTGGAACTTTTTCCTTTTTAGCCATTTATTTAGGCTCTATCATTGCAGGAAATCTCTTTTGCATGTACCTTTATAAGGACCAATCTTGGTATTCTGCTATAGGGGCTAGTGGTGGTGTCTCTGGGGTATTATTTGCTTCCATAGCACTCTATCCTTATTTAGGATTGATGATTTTTCCTATTCCTGTTCATATCCCTGGGTTTATTTTTGGTTTACTCTATTTCGGATATTCGATGTATATGATGCTTAACCCAAGGCAAGGGGACAATATAGGACATGCTGCTCACATCGGAGGTGCAGTCATGGGCTTAGTATTTGTACTTATTATGGCAACGAGTGCTGTCATCGCTCATCTCTTGGAACTCATAGTGATGGCACTCCCTCTTTTCTATATGGGGTATAAAATCAGAAATAAAAAATAGTAACGAAAAATATTTTTTATCAAAACCATTTTTATATGTGTTTTTTTGTTACCTTTGGTAAAATTTTAAACAAATGAAATTACCTAAATTTTTATTGGCGGATAATACTGAAATGCCAGAGGATTTATTCGTAGTACATACTGAATATCCAAGATTCATCCTTAATGTAGAAGAGGAAGAAGTAGAATGGCTAGATGATTTAGAAGGAGATGATGAAGAAACCATAGCAGATGAAGCTACAAAAGTAGTAGAACAAGCATTCAAATGGTGTGACGAAGAGCTTTCTAAATACGATGATGAAGAGCTCGACTAATAATTTTAATGAAACTGTCTCTATTTTGGGACAGTTTTTTTTTATTGATGTCATGAAAATAATACTCTCATATTAACCAAACACAAGAATAATTATTTATTTCTGAGTATATCAACCATCAAAATATGAAAAAAATCTTTTTTTTATTGCTGCTAAGTACGCAAATACTATTTTCTCAATCGCTTATCAAAGAGAATATAAGCTGGAATATTGTAGGAGAGAGTGTGTTTTATAAGTATGAAAATACCATGTTTAGGTTGATATTCACGGATTATACCGCTGAAAAATGGGAGATTTTTAAAAAAGAATATGTCTCTAAAAATACATCAGAAATTAAAACTGATGTTCATCTGAAATTCCCACATTTCTACACTTACAGAAGTTATCCATTTGCAAAAGATTTGTATGATCATATCTTCTATTATTATGTAGTGATGAAAGGAAAAATAGTAGAGATTGTTTTTTCCAGTGTGGATAGAGTTCCGAAAATTACTGTGGATACTGCTTTTTTTGATTTTCTCATGGCAGGCAAATTAGATACTCTTCCCATTGAACATAAAGGAGAAATTAATTTTTGGGGTAGAGTTATTCCTAAAAATAAAAATTGGAAATGGGTACAAATTGACCGTTTAGCAGATGAAACAACAGGCGAACAAATGAACTGGTCGGTGCACTCTAGTTTAGAAAAAGCCAAAGATGCTAACGCAATGCAGTTACAAAAAGCAACTTTACGCTTCCAAAATCCACCTCAGGGAAATCAAGTAAAATTAGTTTCTGATAAGGAGGAAGAAATGCTTTTTGAGGCTATTCCTACCAAGGTTCGTAAGTTGGTATACAGCATTACCTCCGAAAACAATATACCACAGGAGTATATTACTTATGTCATTACCCAAAAAGTACGAGGTAAAAATATGGCTTGTGTGATGAGTTTTTACCCTTGGGGAAATTATTCAGAAGACAGACTACCGCCTATGTTGAGTAGCTTTTTGAAACCAAAATAAACCCCGTCTATTTAGGCTTTTCAATAGCCTTAGTTTTTTTTTATTTTTTCAATTTTAAAAAATTACAATTCCGAGCCGTCAAAAGAAAAAGGCAATAGGTGCTGGATGCTGTTTACTTTAATAGCATTGCCGTCATAAGAAGAGAAGTAGAGGGAAATATTTTGATTTTGTTCTATTTCATATTGTAAAAGGCTTTGCCTACATGCACCACATGGAGAGGTGATAACGGATTTACTATCATCTTCTGGTCCTCCAATGATAAATATGGAAAGTACTTTGAGATTTGGGAAATTAGACTTTGCCCAAAAAATTGCAGAACGCTCAGCACATGTACCACTAGGAAAAGCGGCATTTTCTTGATTATTTCCTACAACAATGTTTCCATCCTCCATCAGTAAAGCACAGCCTACCGCAAAATGACTGTATTTGGCATAGGCTTTTTTACGAATTTCACTCGCTGCCAGATATAATTTTTGTTCCTCCGCAGAGAAATTTTCTTTTTGTATCACTTCGTATTCTAAGTGGATGGATTTCTTCATCGTATTTTCTTAATAATCATTGTAAACTTCTTGCAATATTGATTATTTTTGACGAAATAACCAAATCTATTCGTCTAAATCAATAAAAAAATACTTACTATGATTTATCAGCCTATTACTTTGAACCAATTGACCTTACAAAATCGGTTAGTGCTTTCCCCTATGTGTATGTATCAATCCGATAATGGCTTTGCTAATGACTTCCACCTTGTACATTATGGTAAATATGCTTTGGCGAATCTGGGGCTCCTCATGGTAGAAGCTACTGCCGTAGTTCCCGAAGGGAGAATCACTCATCGATGTTTAGGACTTTGGGAGGATAGTCAGATAGCCAGTTTAAAGAAAATTACGGATTTCGTGCATCAGCATAGCTCCACCAAAATAGGGATACAACTGGCACACGCAGGAAGAAAAGCCTCCACATGGGAAGGAAAACAGCTTACCGAAAAGCAAAATCCTTGGCGTACTGTAGCCCCCTCTGCTCTCCCTTACAAACCAGAAGACCCACTTCCACACGCACTCACGATTCCAGAAATACAATCTATAATCACGAGTTTTACCCATGCCGCTGCAAGGGCTGTAGAAGCTGGATTTGATGTTATAGAAATTCATGCTGCACATGGTTATTTATTACATCAGTTTCTCTCGCCACTGAGCAATACAAGAACCGACGAGTATGGTGGAAACTTTAAGAATAGAACCCGATTATTACTACAAATAGTAGAAACTGTAAAACAATCTATTCCAGAATGTATGCCCTTGCTAGTAAGAATTTCTGCCGATGAATACGCAGAGAACGGTTGGGATATTTTACAGTCCATTCAGCTTTGTCAAGAATTAAAAACAAGAGGAGTAGATTTAATTGATGTATCCAGCGGTGGGAATATCCATGGAGCCAAAATATCCGTTTTTGATGGGTATCAAGTTCCATTTTCGGAAGCCATCAGAAAAGAAGTGCAAATTCCTACGGGAGCAGTGGGAAAAATTACTACCATAGAACAGGCCAATGAAATACTTTTACAAAATAAAGCGGATGTGATTTTCATGGCACGGGAACTACTGAGAAATCCTACCATTTTTATGCAGTCTCTGGAAACTCAAAAAGCAGCAAACATAGTGCATTATTCTTATCTTAGAGGGTATTAATGAAAAATATTCCTCTCTGAAAAAAGCTGTCCGAGTAATTTCAGACAGCTTCTTTTTTATCTTTCAAATGAAAAAATATATCAGAAAAAATATAAATACTAAGGATATGGAGCAATTTCTACGGCTAATCCTTCCAATTCCTCTGTGATATGAATTTGGCAACCTAATCTAGAGTTGTCTTTCACATGATACGCCTCTGCCAGCATAGCATCTTCTTCATCTTCCATTGAATGAAGTTTCTCGGCTCCCTCTAATACATACACTTGGCAAGAAGCACACATTGCCATACCTCCACATACCCCAATGGTTCCTTCCTCTGCAAGTTCATATGAGCGAATGATTTCCATGAGGTTCATAGACATATCTGTGGGAGCTACTATAGAATGGGTAACTCCTGCTCTATCGATAATGCTTATATTAATATCAGACATATTGGATCAATACTAGGATTAGGAATTTAAATTATAACTCTCTTAATCTATTTTTTTCACTACGGCTTTTTCTGCTTCTTTTCTTGTGCCATCAAAACCATCTATACCGCTTACTGTGGTGTATTTAAGTACATATTTTTTTCCTGGATTCAGTCTATTGTACACGCTTTGGCACATGAGCGTACCTTCGTGGAAACCGCAAAGAATGAGTTTGAGTTTTCCAGGGTAAGTATTAATATCTCCAATGGCATAAACCCCTTCTATATTGGTCTGATAGTCTAGAGCATTGTTTACCTTAATGGCATTTTTTTCAATTTCTAATCCCCAATTCGCCAGTTCTCCCAATTTAGGAGTAAGCCCAAAAAGAGGAATCAGATAATCTGTTTCTATTTCTTTTTCTTCTCCATCAGCAGATACTACAATAGCGCGGAGATGTTCATCTCCTTTTAGTGCAACTACTTCTGCAGGAGTAATCAAATTGATTTTACCTTCGTTTTTTAATTTCTGTACCTTCTCTACCGAATCTAATGCCCCACGGAATTCATTTCTACGGTGAATAAGCGTAACACTTTTTGCTACATCGGCAAGGAAGATAGACCAATCTAAGGCTGAATCTCCACCCCCTGCAATGACTACCGTTTTCCCTCTGAAATGTTCAGGGTCTTTCACAAAATATTCTACTCCTTTTTCTTCAAACTGTGCAAGATTTTCCAAATGGTCAGGCTTTCTCGGCTCAAAAGTCCCTAATCCCCCCGCAATGGCTACAGCTTTCGCACGATGTACCGTTCCTTTATTCGTTACCACCTCAAACCATTCATCATCTATTTTAGTAAGAGAAACTGCGGTTTCTGCAAGGGTAAATCCAGGTTCGAACTGTTTGATTTGCTCCATTAAATTATCCACCAATTCTCCTGCATTTACAGATGGAAACCCTGGAATATCAAATATAGGCTTTTTAGGATATAGCTCAGCCAGCTGCCCGCCAGGCTGTGGAAGTGCATCTATAAGATGACATTTTATTTTAAGTAATCCTGCTTCGAAAACGGCAAAAAGCCCCGTAGGTCCTGCACCTATAATGAGTAAATCTGTTGTAATCATGGGTGAAATTTTGATGAGCAAAGTTACTAATTAAATATGGTAAATAGTGATTTTTAATATCATTTTTTTTGTGATATTCATCATCATTTCCTTTGTTTTATCATTTATCAGAAGTGTCCTTATCTTTCCAAGCATTGAGCATTTCTCTTTTCCCGGGAGGCCCTACTTTTTTCTCCACTTTTAGTCCCAGTTCTTGTAATGTTCTTCTCACGCTTCCTTTGGATGAATAGGTAGTTAAAAGGGCATTATCATTCATCACTCTTACTACCTTTTCGAATAGAGGTTTTTCCCAAAGGTCTGGCTGTACCCTTGCACCGAAACAATCATAATATACCAAATCTATTTCGGGCAAATCCAATTTATCAACATCAAAAAAATCTGCATTGATTTTTTTAAGTGAAAAATGAGGTACTATTTCTATTAGTTTCTCCCATTCAGAATGATGAATTTTTTGGTGAAAATCTTTTACTTTTTCATCAGAAAAAAGTGTCTCATAGCCCAAACTTACCATTTCAGTCTCCGAAACAGGGTATTTTTCAATGCCAAAATAATTAATTTTTAGAGGAGTGAGATTTTTTAAAAATTGAGCAAAAGTAACCAAAACATTCAAACCTGTCCCAAAACCCATTTCTAAAATATTGATTTCTGATTTTTTTATCAGATTAAGTCCATTTTTGATAAATACATGCTCTGCCTCTTGTAAAGCACCATGGGAAGAATGATAACACTCATTTAACTCATTTATTTTAAGAGTTTTACTCCCGTCTTTTGTAGTGATAATTTCTCTTTTTTTCATAAAAGTTTTCAAATTTACATGAAATTTTGTAATTTTCGGAATTAAATTTAATACAATAAAAAAATAAAATTTTCTTAAAATGATTATTCAAAAAACCACGAACTCTAAAGTAGGTCAATTTGACCCTAACAATTTCGAATTCGGAGATCACTTCATTGATCACATGCTTATCTGTGAGTATGAAAATGGAGCTTGGGGAGAAGCAAAAATCGTTCCTTACGGTGCATTACCTTTTTCACCGGCAAATATGGCGTTTAACTACGGACAAGCTTGTTTTGAGGGAATGAAAGCCTATAAAGATGCAGAAGGCGAAATCTTCCTTTTCCGTCCAGAAAAAAACTATGCCAGAATCAATAAATCAGCTACGCGTCTTGCTATGCCAGAAGTTCCTGAGGAAGTTTTCATAAATGGGCTTAAGGCTTTAATGGATATTGATAGAGATTGGATTCCTCATGGTGAAGACAAAGCACTTTACATCCGTCCGCTTATCTTCGCTACCGAAGAAGCACTAAAAGCCAGAGTAGCTAATAAATATATGTTCGCTATTGTGGCGGCACCTTCTAAGAGCTACTATGCTGCACCAGTAGCGGTAAAAATTTCTGATTACTATTCCAGAGCAGCCAGTGGTGGTGTAGGTTTTGCAAAAGCTGCAGGAAATTATGCCGCTTCTTTCTATCCTACTCAATTGGCCATCGAAGAAGGATATGACCAAATCATTTGGACCGATGACAGCACACACGAATATTTCGAGGAAAGTGGTACAATGAATGTTATGGTAAGAATTAATGATGAAATCTTTACGCCACCTACATCAGACAAAATTTTAGATGGAGTTACCCGTGATAGCTTCATTAATCTCGCAAAGAAAAACGGAATCACCGTACACGAAACACCTGTAGCTGTAAAAAAAGTAATAGAAGCAATTAAAGATGGTTCACTAAAAGAAATTTGGGGAGTAGGAACCGCTGTAGTAACTACGCAGTTCAGAATGGTAGGCTATAAAGGAGAACAATATGAGTTGCCTGTTTTGAGCAAAGAAGAAAGTTTCGCTTTGACTTTAAAAGAAGAACTCTTAGGAATACAAGCCAATAGAATGGAAGATCCATTCGGATGGAGACAAAAAGTAGAGAAAGGCTTCGCTCAGCAATTTGAAAAATAATATCTTAGCTGAAAATTTTCTAAAAATGAATTTAAAATTAATCTCGTACATCGGATTAGGAATTTCGCTCATCGGATGTACACCAATGTATAAAAAAATGAATGTAGATAAAGAATTGTTCAATGGACTTCAAGATGGAGTCTATGCTAACTTACAGACTTCTAAAGGGAATATGCTCGTGAAGTTTGAAGATAAGAAATCTCCTGTTACTGTAGCTAATTTCGTAGGATTAGCAGAAGGAAAAATTGATAATAAAGCGAAAAAAGCTGGAGAGCCTTTCTATGACGGAACTAAATTTCACCGTGTTATAGAGAATTTTATGATTCAAGGGGGAGATCCACAAGGAACGGGTATGGGAGACCCTGGCTATAGATTTGATGACGAAAAAAATGACCTGAAACATACAGGAAAAGGTATTCTCTCTATGGCGAACAGTGGCCCTAATACCAATGGTTCTCAGTTTTTCATCACTCAGGTGGCTACACCTTGGTTAGATGGTAAGCATACCGTTTTCGGTGAGGTGGTACATGGGCTAGATGTTATAGATACCATTGCAAAAGTAGAAAAAGGCCCTCAAGATAAACCCGTTACGGATGTGGTACTAGAAAAAGTCTCTGTATTTACTAAGGGAGATGAATATAAAAAGTATGATGCTGCAAAAATCTTTAATGAAGGAAAAGCAAAAATCCAAGAAAATAATAAAGCGTATTTGGCTAAATTAGAAGAAGAAGCCAAAAAACAATTAGAAGAGCTTTCTAAAGGAATGGAAAAGACAGCTTCTGGACTTTTCTATAAAATAACGCAAACCAACGCAGAAGGTAAAGCACCTAGTAAAGGAAGTATGGTAGCAGTACACTATGCAGGGAGATTAGTAAATGGAACGGAGTTCGATAATTCATTTAAAAGAGGTGAACCAATAGAGTTTCCAGTGGGGACAGGTAGAGTAATTCCAGGCTGGGATGAAGGCATCATGTTACTCAAAGAAGGTGAAAAAGCTACGCTACTCATTCCTTCAGAATTGGCATACGGAGCAAGAGGAGCAGGTGGGGTAATCCCTCCTAATGCTTGGCTCATCTTTGATGTGGAATTAGTAAAAGTAAAGTAACTAATCTTTAACACAAAAAAATACCTTGATGCTTTTTCGGGGTATTTTTTTGAGCCCTAATCACATCTTGAAGAACAATAAGAATATAATTTTTTATTTTCAATATGCTTTGGATACTTTTCTAAATTACTTCGAAATAGTATTCAGAAAATTTAAGTAAAATAACCCCAATTCGGTTTAAGCACATTCAAAAAATAACTGACCATCATTGACTTTTTGAATATTGAGAGACGGTTTTTTGGAAAAAAAAGCAATACCCAGTTAATGCTCCCAGAATATTCATAATAAAATTATTGACGCTCCTATGCCGACTGTGTTCTATCTGACAAAGGTTTTTCAGTTCATCATTAATTGTTTGTTCACTTGTAATTTTCAATTCATAGGTATTCACGAATGCTTTGCATTTCAATAATGGCTCTTTTTCTGAGTAAAATTTTGTCTTCCAAGGACATTAAGTGGTTCTTCATATTCTTCCTTAGTTTCGTAAATAACTGAATACCATTAGCAAACAACATCTGCTACAATGCTTTTGAAAGGTAACCTTTATCGCCAAAAAGTTTTCCAAAAGTTGTTCTGTTAGCTTTTTTATATGCTTTGGATTTCTATCATCCACATTTCCTTTTGTGAGATAAAATGATAATAATTCGCCTTTTTCATTGCAAACTAAATGCAATTTAAAACCGTAAAACCATCCCATAGAAGACTTTCCTCTTTCTGCTATTCCTTTGAAAACCTTATGATTATGCATCCGTTGATTCTTGCAGACTTTTAATGTGGTACTATCAATAAAACTAATTCCAGTACATTTCCCCAAGCATTTTTGCTTTAAAAATAGAAAGAAAACTAAAAAATAACGATGTTTTATCTCTACAAATCTGTTGTAAGACAATGTTTTAGAAAATAAATCTTTCCAATATTCGCAAACAAAATTTTGATAGTAATGCTTAAAAGTTTTATGATGTCCAAGATGGAAGCCTATCATAATAGTAAGAATCTCCGCATCGGACATTGTACATGGACGATTGCGAGTCTTTTTGCTTTTGCCATTGTTACCAGTGCCGATTTTCTTTAATTTTCTGATTTCTACATCAAGTCACCTCAGTTTATTCATTTGTTTTTCAGCGGTTTCGGTGATTACTTCGTAGTTCTTTACAAAAATCATCTACTTTTACAAAAATATCCGTAACTTGCTCTCTCAAATTCATAGGCAATAATTCGGTTTATATATTTGATTTTCAAAACATTAAACATACGAATTATTACCTTTTTTTGCAAATATTTTTTACTTTTTCTTATCCCGAACTCAGGTTATTTGAGGCACTGTCCGAGTAGAGAAAATGCAGAAGTGCATAAAAAACGAGTAAAAATGATGCTTCCTAAATACGGGAAAGTAGCCGTAATGACGATTACAGATAAGCAGTTTGGTGATATGGAAATATTCCATTCTAAAGTACGCGAAGATCCGCCACCTACTTACCAGCAGCTC
>NZ_JH932293.1:1331081-1398464 GCF_000301075.1 Bergeyella zoohelcum ATCC 43767 | reverse complement strand
GTTGTAACCAATCACAAAGTTACGGAAAATTGAAAGCAATTTACAACGCTAATCCCTTATCGTTCTCTTCTATCTGCGTTGTAACTCATCACAAAGTTACGGAAAATTGAAAGCAATTTACAACACTGGTTGCAATGCGGTTGATGGCTTTGAAGTTGTAACGGCTTAGAGCAGCGTATGACAACTGTATTGTAAAAGCAGAAGACGAAATCGCTAATAGGGATATGCTAAAAATTAAGGCGGTTTCTGCCTTGATGGAACGCGTACAGAAAACCAGTGCCGAAGCAAAAAACTTGTAAGCTCGCTACAAAGCGAGCAATCGGAACACGAGCGGTGGAAAGGTGATGCTTTGATAAGGGCGAATTTCGGTCTAAATCCTGAAGAACTGCAAGTAAGCCAATGGAATAAACACTATGCCCAAGCGATGTGGCTGGAAGAATGGCGACTGCAAAACCAAGCCGAATTGTTTATGAAATTGTTTGGTGGGGGTTAGTCTTTACGATAAATGGAACTGTTGTAACATTTTTTTGCAAATACAAAAATGGCATAGCCAAACCACCCCCCAAGAACAACGCCTAAAGCAATTGGGTTTATTAAAGATACAAGCAGTGTGAAAATGAAAAACCAACCTAATTTAGTGGGTTTATAGCCAAATAAACTCATTGTCCAATTATTTTTAACAAAGATACAAAATGTCTTCTAATATAACAACATATCAGATAAATTTCACGACCAATGGAGATAAGATTTTTGGAAACATAAAATCTTCTTTTGATGGAATAAATCAATCTGTAAAAGAAACCACTAAAGTATTTGGGGAATGTTATAAGGCATTATTATCTGTTGATTTAGTAGCTCAAAATCTTAGCCAATTAAAAGCAAGTTTTGACAATCTACTCACACCTGGAGCATCTCTTAATTCCAATATGTTAGAGCTTTCTGCCATTACAGGCGTTACAGGAGACGGACTGAAAGCCATAGAACAGGCGGCAAGAGATACCGCAAAGACTTTTGGTACTTCGGCGGTGGATAATGTAGAGGCGTATAAAATGATGCTTTCGCAATTGTCCCCAGAGATTGCCAACAATTCGGAGGCAATGAAAATGATGGGCGAAAATGCCAATATCCTTTCCAAGCAAATGGGCGGTGATACGGTAGCAGCTACGGAAGTATTAAATACTTCACTCAACCAATTCGGCGTATCAATGGACGACCCCATAGCAGCGGCGAAGATAATGGCAGATATGATGAATGTAATGTCGGCAGCAGCTCAACAGGGTTCTGCCGAGTTGCCCCAAATCAAATCAGCCTTAGAACAGGTCGGAATGGTAGCCAAAACTACTGGTTTGTCTTTTGCCGAAACCAACGCCTACATTCAATTATTAGACCAAGCAGGAAAGAAAGGAAGTGAGGGCGGCGTGGCTTTACGAAATGTCCTTACTACTTTATCCGAAGGGCGTTTTACTTCCAAATTGGCTGCGGAAGGATTAGAGCAGGCAGGTATTTCCGTAGATTATTTAGCAGATAGCTCTATTCCACTCCACGAGCGTTTAAAAACTTTGAGAAAAATACAAGGCGACACAGCTCTGATGACCAAAGTTTTCGGCAAGGAAAATATGGCAGCTGCTATCGCTATGATTAACACTGCCGATGAAGCCGAAGCGATGGCTAAAAGCATTGTAGGGACCAACTCTGCGGTAGAACAAGCTGAAGTGATAATGGGTGGTTATAATGAGAAAATGAACAGAACCAAGGCGTGGTTAGACGACTTGAAGATAGGATTTTTCAATTTAACCGAGCCTATGCTTCCAGGAATACAAGGTTTTTTCAGCATAAGTGCTGCAGCAGGTGGAGCTGCCCAGTCTTACATTTCTGTCAAATCTGCATTGGAAGCATTGTTCCCTAAATTATTCACAAAAACAACGGTTACTTCAGCCGATACAGTGGTAACGAGTACTAATACGGTTGCTCATAAACAAAATGTAATAGAAAGAATAAGGCAAGGGATGGCCTCTAATATAGCTGCAATACAAATGCGGTCTATTAACTTACAGATGGGACTGGGAGCAATATTGGCAAGAATCCAAGCAGGAGGCATTAGAAGTGTTGCTATGGCTTTTGGACAAGCAACTTTGGGAGCAACCGCATTTCAAATTGCCCTTGATGCGTTGGGGATAGGGTTAATTCTTTTGGCAGTGGCAGGACTTGTAGCAGGGCTTCAGCATTTGTATCATAATTCACGCAAATTTCGTGAAATTTTAGGCGGTGTAGGTGGTGCGGCAAAGGCGATATTCCACAATATCGGCGTGTATGCCAAAAGGGTTTGGGATATGGTTTTGAAACCCATTGCCACGGCTTATTGGAACTTGTACAAATGGATATTTACCAATATTTGGGAGCTTGCAAAAGCCGTATGGAATGGCATCAGTACTGCCATTTCGTGGGCGTGGAACTCGGTCATCAAGCCAGTAGCAGGATTTATTTACAATGTTTATAAAACCGCTTTTCTCTTGATTTGGAATACCGTTAAAGCTGTTTTCAGTTGGATTGTTCAGCTCGTTTCCAAAGTTTGGAACTGGATAAAAGAAACCTTTGGTGGTTTTGCCTCTTGGGTAGAAGAAACCATTATAGACCCTATCCGCACGATGCTTGATTTTATTGGAAAGTGGATTGACGAGAAATTTGGTGGACTGGTGGACAAAATCAAAAATTTAGGGCAAGGAGTTAAAGATTTTTTCGGAGGTATTTTCTCATCGGAGGGAACGGTAAGCGTTACAGGTGCTTACAAAAAGGGAGCAGAAGATGCAGGAAAACAATTTGATAAGGAGAAGGAAGACAAAAAGAAAGGAAAGGGCGAACCTCAGGAGGTAAAAATAGTAGATGATGGGCATAAGCCAATATTTGATGTAGGTAAAAATGGTGTAACAGAAACCACAACCGTAGGCGGTGTAGCGGCAGGAAAGGTAGTGGATAATAAAAAACATTTCAAAGCAGGAAGCGATGGAGAGGGTAATAAAGTACGCAGTTTGACCGTGGGGAAATTTGCCGAAAACATCAACATTTACACGCACAAAGGCACTATTACCGAAAGCAAGGAGCAAATTTTACAAGTGTTAAAAGAGTTATTCGGAACAGCCGTAGCAGATTATGCAGGAGTGTAATGAGCTGTAGGCAATAGGCTTTACGCAGTAGGCTTATAGCGTACTGCTTACGGCATAAAACAAAAAACGATGATAAACATATTTCAGCCCAATACAGAACAATTGGCACGAGGCACAGCGGTGCATCTGGCAGTACGATTCGGAATGCAGACGGGAAAGCCTTTTGAGGCATCGGAACATATCAGTAACGAGGGCGAGCCAACGCTCTCGGAACTGCGAGAACTGGAGGGGCAAACTTGGCTCACTACCTTGAAGATTACCCACGGTACAAAATCTTTCACTTTTGAAGAATGCTTGATTTCTATTAATATGGAAAAGAACATTGTAACCACCGCCTTGCAAGGGAGAAATGGCACTATCAAAGAATACATCAGCGATGGCGATTACAATATTACGGTAGATGCTGGGGTAAGTGCTTATCAGGTTCAGAATGAAGAGAATGAAATAGACATCAGTTATCCGGTAGATGCTGTAAAAGAGTTGCAAGAACTATTAGCCTTGCCAGAGGCGTTGGAGGTGCAAAGTGATTTTCTGGACATCTTCGGAATTGATTCCGCTGTGGTAAAATCTTTTAGTTTGCAGCAGGAAACACACTCTAACCGCCAAAGTATAAGCATTCAAATGCTGTCGGATAGAGCATACGAAATTAAACTAAAAGAAGAAAACGATGTTAAGGTTGTGTAGTGAAATTACCATTGAGGGCGAAAAAACTTGGCAATTTACAGCAGTAGCTAATTGCACTATTATAGAAGATGTGAGCACCCTTACCGACACTTGTGAAATTCAATTACCAAAGAATATCAAGTGGCAGGAAGCGATAAGTAAGAACGGTAAACCGCCCATTAAGAGAGGCGACAAAATCACGGTAAAGCTGGGTTATGATGATAATTTGCAAACGAAGTTCTCGGGCTTCGTTCGCTCTGTAGATGCCAGAGTGCCAATAACGATAAAATGCGAAGACGGAATGTTTATCCTAAAATCGCATAAAATCAAACCCAAAGCCTTTAAAAACGCATCGCTCAACGAAATTGTGAGTTATCTACTGCAAGGCACAGGTATCCAATTTCAGCTGATGGATAAAAATATAAAGGTCGGCAACTGGCGGATCACCAAAGCTCACGCATCGGAGGAACTACAAGAACTCAAAGAAAAGCAAATGCTTTCGTCTTATTTCCGAAGAATAAACAATGAAAATGTGCTGTACATTGGCTTAGCTTATCCGATAGATAACCGAAAGAAAATCAAGTTTATGCACGGAAAAAACATCATTTCAGAAGATTTTGAGTATAGGGATAAGGAAGACATACGAGTAAGGTGCGAGGCACAGAGCTTTAATGCCAAGCATCAAAAAATCACTTACGAATATGGCGATAAGGATGGCGATTTGATTAAGATAAGAATGGACGGTCTAACGCAGGATGAGCTGAAAAAATACGCTATCCAAGTGGTAGAGAGGTATAAGCAAAGTGGATTTAAAGGTTCATTTGAAACCTTTGGCGTACCCGAAGTAAGTAAGTGCGATATGGTGGAGCTTCACGCTAGCGATGGAAATAGCGGAGTGTATTTAATCAAGAAAAATGAAATTGAATTTGGGTTAAATGGTTATCGTCAGAAAATAGAATTGGGTCAGCCATTAAGCAGGAAGCAATAGACAGAAAGCAATAGGCTATAAACTTGCTTCTTAAATTGTAAAGTAATTAAAATGAAAGATTTAATACAACGATTAGCCGATAAGGGCGAAGAAGTTTATGCCAAAATCTGCGAGGTTATTTCGGTAGATGTGGACAACCAAACGGCTGATGTGCAACCTTTGGACGGCTCGGCCGAAATTACTGATGTATATCTTCAAGTTGCGGAAAATGGCGTATTTGTAGAGCCAAAGGTAGGTTCATTGGTTTGCGTTGTGTTTGTTACGAAAGAGTTGGCAGTAGTAGTTAATCATTCGGAAATCAAGCAATTTCAAATCAAGGTAGAAAGCGTGGAATTTCAGATGGATAAGGACGGCTTCCTCCTAAAAAAACAATCCGAAACCCTTTACAAATTAATGGCCGATTTACTCCAAGAAATCCAGAGGATGAAGTTTTTGACTACTTCGGGAGGACCTACCACGAGGCTAATAAATAAGGAGAAATTCAAGCTAATTGAAAACAGGTTTAAAGAATTTTGTCATTGTTGAATTATTATATTTAATTGATTATTCAGCTTCAGAAATAAAAGTTTCAAGGAATTTTCTAACATTATTTTTGACTTCGAGTAACATTTTCCTTTTCTTTTAAATCTTGCCAAATAATGTCTTATTCTGCTATTATATCCCTCCACTGTAAAGGTTTCTGCTTTGGATTCCATATGCTTTTCACTTGGAATTACCTCTAAATAACTCTTCCAATAATCGCTACAAAAACCATTGACATCTCTGTTTTTCAATTTCTTCCAAAGCTCTAAGAAAGTTTCTGTGTCTCGTTTTCCACAAACAAAACCGATGAACTTTTTTCCAAGTCTATCAATAGCAATCCAGCTCCAACAGTAGTTTTTTTTGACTGTACATAACTGTGAATCTCGTCCAATTCCACTATTTCAATAGGCTCTTCATTCTGAGGTAGTTCCACAGATTCTTCCCATTTCTTTACCCACCGATAAACCGTTCCGTAGCTAATATTCAATATCCTTCCAATAGCTCGAAATCCTAATCCTTCCAAATACATTTGCAAAGCAAGACGCTTTTGTTCTGGCGTTTTCACATCCGATTTCTTCTCAACACTGAAAAAATAGCCACAGTCTTTACATTTATATCGCTGTCTGCCTCCAACAAAACCTGCCTTAATCTTATTTAACGATTCACATCTGGTGCATTTCATGACGCTAAATTATATAAAATATATTAGAATAACAATACCAAAATTTTCTATTTCTTCAAACTCTTTTAGATTAGCTATACTTAACGATACTTTATCTTTTTCGATTTTTTTCCTATCAAAAATATTATAGCTTCTTGCATATTCTACCCAAGCCTCACTTACTTGATGCTCATCTGCATCTAAAACGATATATGTATTAATGACTGTTTTTTTGACTTATCGTCTCTTTCAAAGTGCTTGAATAATGGAGCTTTCCTACACCTTTATCCATAGCTATTCCTCCTATGATATAGTAGGCTATAATTGAAGATAATACCACCAAAATCATTGTTTGCCAATAATTATAGTTCTTCATTGTTCTTCCTTAAAATTATTTTCTGACCATATTCTGTGAGATTTCCAAAAGTATTAAAGACTATTTTATTGCTTTGAAAAGATAAAATCTCTTATTGATGAATCGTTATTTTGGATATCGTTTTTTTCTCATCTATTATATGCTTATTCTTCAATAAAGAAATGAAAAATTTATTTTCTCCCATGGGCAAATGCGTAAAATCTTTTTTTCTAAAAACCAAGCAAATTCTAACCATCGGACGAATATAAGTCAATTTATCATTTTCACCAATAACATACCCATCCGCACTATAATTATCTCCTTTACTGTTTGTTAATCGAAAGAGTAGTTTGTTTTCATATGTATTTACCGCCGTATCTTCTCCATATAATTTATAAATATACCCCTCTACTAGAACTGAATCTACATTTTTAGAAAAATCTACCCTATCATCATGTATCACAAACATAAAGCGTTGCTGACCAGATATACAATGAACAAAAAGTACCAAACTGACCAAAAACATTTTTATCTTTATTACGATTTTTAATTGTGCTTTCAAAATTTGATTTTATTCCATATAGGAATAACCGTAAAGCATATCTATACATCAGATAAACACTCTACCAATATTCTCTAAAATTTATTCTTTAGGCTTGTAGCATTCATAAAATTCATGAGTTCCTTTAGCATCTAATCTCCCTATTATTATTGGGGAGGAACTTTTTGAAATATCAATACTTGGATTCAAATAAATATGTTTTCGCTCACCTGTGGGAAGTTCATTTTCATCAATATTATCTTGATTAATATTCGCTATTTCAATCAATAAATTTGCGAATGACAATAGCCCCTCAGGATCTCCATGAATGGCTATTTCTTCCCATTTGGAAAACTCCCCATCCAACTCATCCTCATTAGTGATAATTCTAAAATCTATATTTCCTTTTATTTTCATACTATTTCTCTCTTTTTCCCTCAATTATCCAGATAAAAATGACTTATCAAAGATAAACTTTTCAATCTTATTATATTTTTTAATAAGAATAACATCATTGTGAATGGACTTATAGTATCTTCTTTTTCCAAGTTTGAGATGAAACTATATAAAAAATCTAAATGTTCCATTTTATGAAAGGATTACATGCTTCTTGACCGATTTGATTTTATATATACATCACAATCTGTGTTTGAAAAATAATTAAAATTTTTGATTATAATGGTAGATTATTGTTTCTCAAAGACAAGTTCTTTGTTTAAATATACTACCATCTTCCTATCATTTTTAATCTCTTTTCCCTTAAGGGTTATGCTATACACCTTTACTGAATCATCGTTATAAAATTTGTGTGGTAATAGCTCTAAATCATCTTTTGGTATTTCTTTTAATATCAGCATTTTATCATCCACAACAATAGTTACCATACCATGCTCCATAGGTATGTTTGTTGTAAAATAAACACTTTTCCAAGAAGTAGAAAAAACTCATAAATTCATATAATATCCTGAAACATCATATGCTTTCCCATAATAAGCTTCTGTTTCATAATTCTCATAATCATTTAATTTACAATAAAGCCAATTAGGTGATTTCGGCATAATACAACCGTACAGCAACAATAAAATATTTATTGTGATAACTCTCGGTATTTTCATAACAATTGCTTTATTACTGATCTAACTTTTTCTTGAATATCATATTCATTAAACTCATCTATTTTATGGCATTCATGACATATCTACCAGAAAGTTATTGAAGAGAACCTTCGCTTATTCCACCCCAAAAATCCCATATATATTATTGGAAAACTCACCTATTGCAAATTTTTTCACTTGCCCTCTTATTGGTATTTCCCAAATATGAAAAATATATTCGTGATGATACATAGGATCCTTTATCTCAATTTTTTCATCTGTTATTGTATGTATAAAATCTCGAATAAAAATGGTTATTCCATCATATTCAAAAAAATCTTTTTCACCGATTGTGCCTATATATTTTACTTTCATTTTTAATTATCTATTGAATAATCTATAAACGAAACAATTTATTTTATTTAATCTTAGTATAAATATACCCACTTGTACTGCTACCCGCTTCCTCTATTATCAATGTGTCTTTTTTGATACTTATATGATTTTTTATTATCCTTCCCTCTCCATTAATTACAGTAAAAAACACTATATTATCTCTATTTTTCTTCGATTCTATATAAGCCATTAACCCCGAGTCTGAAACTAAATTATCTATACCCCCCAACTGTCTATTTACAAAGATACGAGCAATACATGACTCATAGACTTGTATATATGTTGTTTTATCGAGAAAATTAGGAGTTAAAGAAACATCTGTTAAATCTTTATAATTCCCTCTTTTATCAATTCCTGAAAAATAATATCTACATTCGTATAACCCCTTATATTTTTCAGATAGATAAGAATTACATTTAACATTTTCAAAATTGGTTGTAGGGATACCATGTGAATTCATAGAGCCTGTATATATACAGGAATAACATAAAAATATAAAAACAATTATAAAATAAAAAGATTTCACCATGATGTAAGTTTATTTTTAGTGTGACATTGAAAATACTAGTTACAATCCCAAGATTAGTTTTCGAAGTCAATATCTTTTATCAAAACCATTGAAAACAATTAACCTAAGTCTACTGCCTAAAAAAATTGCACCAACAAGGCATCTCTAACACCAAAAGCACAGCACTATTCATCTCAATTTATGTCCAATATATATACTTGTTATTTTCTTTGTTTTATGCCAGTAATATTTAATATTAGTATCCATGTATAATATTTTTTCTGTATCACAATTTTTGTATTGAAGCCTTAAAATAGTATTATTCTTATTTACATACTTATGTTCCACAATACTACTCTGAAAGACATCTTGTATAATATCAAATATATGTATTAATTTGTCAGAATCATAGATAATATATCCCTCTCTATTAGGTTTTATATTTACAGCCATATATATCGTTTTGCCTTCTATATAATAATGTATTTCGATAGGTAGACATACTGGCGAATATAAAGAAAAACTTATAATCTTACCGTATTTAGAATTTATGATAGGGCAAACGCACGAAATCCTATTTTCATAGGGCACTCAATAAAAAATAATTGAATATCAATATATTAAAATTTGCCCTTAATCACTTTTACAAAAAGAGTCTAAATTTAATTATTTGATTATTAATGTATTATAAATTTAACACATTTACCCTAATTTATGACAGAAACCCCACTATCTTCACCCAATTTATCAAATGAAATTCTAAGAAATAAGTGATAGTAATTTCTCAAAGTATATATCTACCCATTCTGGTTTTCTCTTTTTAATTAATTTTAAAGTTCTTTTTAATCTTCTTTTGCTCTTTTTTAAAAGCCATAAAAGGGAATAATGGAAAAAAGATACTGTTTTGTTCAAAAACCTTGCAGTTGTTGAGTGTTTTATCGTTAATAATTCTGATGTTAAAATCCCTACTACTTAACATTATTTTTTAAAATGGCTTTATAATGTTCTTCTTTTTTAAGCAACTCGATGACAGGAAAAATATACCCATTTCTTTTTCCTGTAATTTTTTTATTCTTCATAGAGAAAATATACAAAAACTTTCTCAGACTCCCTTTTTTATCATACAACAATGATTCTTCAATATCTGAATACAAAATTATCTCTAACAACGACTGAACTTCTTCAAATTGCTCTTGATTCTCCACAAAATAATCATCTAATATATGAATATATTCTCGCCCCATATAGATATTTAACATATTTTCCCACAGAAGAATTTTCAAATTGACCTTGTCTTTTTGATCCTTGATTTCCAAAACTTCATATCCATCTTCAATATATTTATTAGATAGATTATCCGTCAATGAATGATAATGGTTTAATAAGTTAAGCAGTCTATCGTTCATTTTTTTTCATCTAATTTATTATATTGAAAATTTAGAATTCATACACACTTTTTTCATGAGCGTTCTCCTTATTCCATGGATAATTAACAAAATATACAATCATGTCATCTATTCATAATAAATATCAGCGGGTAATAGCTCTTTAATCTCTTTTTTATTATTTACAATATCAACCAGCAAATCATATATTGATGTAAACTCCTCATCTTGAGAACAAAAATAAGATTTTTGGGCATTGTATATGTATGTTACTACTTTGTCTTGTAAAATCAGCTTATCATACATAACAGGAGAACTCCCTGTACTTGTACAATCCAATTTATCAGGGAGATTATGAAAATTATTTTCAGAAAAAGCATTTAGAATTTTCACTTTTTCATCAGAAGTTAAAGCAATTTTTACAACAATAGTATCATCACTATACCTTCTTTTGAAGGTTTGAGTTTTAGAGTCATAACTATCACTTAAATTTTCAAATCCAAAATGATTATCCATATTTACTACTGGCTTTTCTACACAACTACTCAATAAAATCACAACAAAAATCAAAATAACTATATTTTTTACCATAGCATAAATTGAATTTTAAGAAAATAACATCTCTTATCACTTCTCGGTCTTCATATTCCACTACTCTAAGCAAACAGCTTTTATATTGAAGACACATTCATCCCACACATTTTTTCTTTTTTTACTTTGCTATCATTGATATTAAACTTACATCCTCTTCATCATAAATACTATGTTTTTTCAGATAGTATTCTATTTCCTTGAATGAATTAGCTATCCCTTCAAAACCATCTTGTAGCAACTCGTAATCTGTTTCTACTAAATTCCAAAAATCAAAATCTATGGATAATAGGTCTTTTCTTTTATCAAGAAAAAAATAGTATAGCTTTTCCTTAATATCTATAATCTTTCTCCTATTAAACAATTCTATGATTAAATGATATTTTATTTTAATTTCATCTTTCTGATAGTTCTTCCTACAAAACATGAATAAAATATCCGAAAAACTTTTATTCTTTGCAGGGTATATCAGTTCATAATAATCCGAATTACTGATATGTAATCCCTCTTTTTCCACCAAAGAGGCTACATCATCTTTCGTAATCACAGATAAAAGAAGCAAATCATACAGTAGCTTACTCATTTCTATTTCAGTTTTTTCTTGGCATTATTTTAACTCATAGATTCACACACCATTCTCCTAATTACTGGCCAAATTCCATCACTTATCACTCCGAAAGCAATGGTTCCTATCATACTTCTAGTGTATTGAGATAAAAAAAGCAGAACAATATGAAATATGACATAAACAGCCTAGCAGATATTAAATTAACCTATTGTGTTATATCCAACTCATATAAAGACTCTTTTTCTATCACATATCTTAATTTTTGATAAGAAATACCTCTTAAGATTGTATCTTGTTTTAAATCTTGAATAAAATATTTCAATTTTCGTTTGTCTATACTATTAGGTTTCATTGAATAGGTTGTATCTACCGAAACCAACAAATATGTGTCATTGTATTTTACATCTACCATTCCACTATCAATGAACAATTTATTATTTTTAATAAGTCTATTTTGATTTCCTCCTTCATATATAGCTTTATAACCCTGTGGTAATTCTTCTACCGAATCTGACATATTACAAGAGTATAATAACAATTGTGTCATTGAGATAAAAAGAGTTTTTTTCATATTAAACTATGGTTTTATTGTATTGACTCCACTAAAATTAATTTAACACTGCATATTCCCTATAGCTTTAAATTTATCCTTCCGTGAAAAAACAAAGAATTCTTTACTTACACATATTAATTCCTACCAAATCAAACAAAAAAGTGAATATTGGTTTCTTATCAAGAACAAAAAATAATAGTATAGCAAATAGACCAATTATTGAATTATTGATTGTCCTATATAAGTGTTTCCAATTATTTCAAAAACACTTTTGCGTTCATCTTTAAATACAAAATCATTATATCTTATTTGCAGGTAAATATAAATAAGTATCAATATTAAAAAAATTATGGCTTGGAATATATAATTACAATACATATTATTATCTTCTATTTATTTTCTTTGATGTGTTACCAACTGAGGCTCCTATTATAGCTCCTTGAATTTCAAATTTATAGACACTATAATTTACATGCATTTAATAACCATAATATTTCGCCATCATCATAACAAAATTACAAACTTTCTTTTCACGATAATATTCAAAACCTAGATTCAACTTATAAAAGTAACTTTCCGTTATTATTAATTATTTTCAAATATATTTCTTTTGGACTTAAAAAACCAAATCTTTTGCGTGGTCTTGTATTTAAAATTTCTTGTACCTCCTTTAATCGTTGTTCTGTAATCAGGTTAAAATCATAACCTTTTGGAAAATAATACCTTAACAGCTTATTATAATTCTCATTTGAGCCTCTTTCCCAGCTGTGATACGGACGAGCAAAGTAATAATCAAAATTGAAACCTTCTGACAACTCCTTGTGTTTAGAAAATTAACTCGTTGTTTTTAAAGAAAATAGCGGTCTCGTTGAATCTTCGATTTCTTTCCCATTATCCGTGGTTAAAGTATGTATAGTCAATTGATTATCAGTAATTATCTTTTCTATTTTCAATCGAACTTCTTCCGATGATTTTCCCTCTAATAGCTCCAAAAAAGTGTATCCAGTCGCTCGGTCGTTCATCGTTAAAATGGCTTTTTTGTGGTTTTTACCTAATACCAAATCGGCTTCATAATCTCCTATTCTACATCGTTTTTCTACAATTTCGGGACGGTCTTCAATACTTTTTCTTTCTGCAATAATTCCTCGTTTACCTTTGGTTTGAAAATGTTTATAGAGTTTTCCTCCCTTTCGCTTGTCTTCCCAAATGAACCGATAAATCCACTCATGAGAGACCGTTTCTTTGCCTTCTAATTTTAGTGTACCTACAATCTGTTCAGGTGAATAATCTTTTGAAAGTAAGCGTATTACTTCTTTTTTAATAGATTCGGTAAAGCGGATTTTTTTGGGCTTCTCTTTTTTCCGTTGTTCGTATTTTCGTTGAGCTAAAACGGCTTTATAAACACCATTTCTACCGTCTGAATTTCGCTTAATTTCCTCATTAATAGTCTTTTTCGGACGATTTAATCGTCTTGCAATTTCAGCTCTTGATATTTTTTCTTGCAAATAAACTTGAATTTCGCACCTTTGTTCCAGTGTTAAATGACTCATATTTAGTTACTTTTGTTCGAAAACAAATATGAGAAAAATTTTCGTTTAACTCAAGGGTAGTTTTAGCTTCCCTTTTTTTATCTGTTTTCCCTAAAAGTTACCTTTGTGGATTGAATGTGCCTTATCATGCTTTTCATTTTAAAAAAAAATCTTATCTTTATGCAAAATAAAAAACAATAAAATAATTACAAATAATATGAGTACAAATTCGGCAGATTTCGGAATTGAACAATCATTAAAAAACTTAGGAATCAGTACAGAAAATAAAGGAGTAAGCTATGGAGATTCTTTTTTTGCCAATGGGGAGACGATAGAGAGTCTCTCACCCACGGATGGAAAAAGCATTGCTAAAATCCAACTAGGAACAGCTGCAGACTATGAAAAAGTAATGGAAAAAGCAATGGAAGCTTTTAAATCTTTCCGTATGATGCCTGCACCTAAAAGAGGAGAGTTAGTAAGACAATTTGGAAATAAACTCAGAGTACACAAAGAAGATTTGGGAAAATTGGTTTCCTATGAAATGGGAAAATCTTTTCAGGAAGGCTTAGGTGAAGTTCAGGAAATGATAGACATTTGTGATTTTGCCGTAGGGCTTTCTCGTCAGCTTCACGGGTTCACCATGCACTCTGAAAGACCGCTTCACAGAATGTATGAGCAGTATCACCCTATGGGAGTGGTAGGCATCATCTCCGCATTTAACTTCCCTGTGGCCGTTTGGTCTTGGAATACCGCTTTAGCTTGGATTTGTGGCAATGTTACCGTATGGAAACCTTCTGAAAAAGTAGGACTTTGTGCCATTGCTTGTCAAAAAATCATTCAAGATGTTTTAAAAGAAAACGACATGCCGCTGGGAATTTCTGGCGTAATAGTAGGAGACGGAGAAATAGGAAACACCTTGGTAGAAGACAAGAGGATTCCGCTGGTTTCTTTCACGGGTTCTACCGCAGTAGGTAGAAAAGTGGGAGCCAAAGTAGCTGAAAGATTTGGTAAATCTATCCTTGAACTAGGAGGAAATAACGCCATCATTATCACCGAGAATGCAGACTTAGATATGAGCATCATTGGTGCTGTATTCGGTGCGGTAGGTACTGCGGGGCAAAGATGTACCACCACACGCCGTCTCATCATCCACGAATCTGTGTACGAAGAAGTAAAAGAAAGACTGGTAAAAGCCTACCAACAAATTAAAATAGGAAATCCTTTGGATGAAAATAACCATGTAGGCCCACTCATTGACAAGGACGCTGTAAATATGTACCTTAATGCCATAGAAAAATGCAAAGCTGAAGGAGGAAAATTCATCGTGGAAGGTGAAGTGCTCCAAGGCGAAGGCTACCAATCAGGGTGCTATGTAAAACCATGCATCGCAGAAGTGGAAAATCACTATGATGTAGTACAGCATGAAACTTTCGCACCTATTCTCTATCTGATGAAATATAGAGATTTAGAAGAAGCTATCACTATGCAAAATGATGTACCACAAGGGCTATCATCTGCCATCATGACCCAAAATCTGAGAGAAGCAGAGCTTTTCCTTTCTCATGCGGGTTCAGATTGTGGCATTGCCAATGTCAATATTGGTACCTCAGGAGCAGAAATCGGTGGAGCTTTCGGTGGAGAGAAGGAAACAGGTGGCGGTAGAGAATCTGGCTCTGATGTATGGAAATACTATATGAGAAGACAAACCAATACCATTAATTATAGTAAAGAACTGCCATTGGCACAAGGAATTAAATTTGATTTATAAACAATAAAAAACTACATAAAAATGAATGATTCAATTGCCTCAAACCCACAAAACAGTAACGCTGTAAAATCAAGCCTTGCCAAGCATATCCTTGCAGATGGTTTTGATTTTGTGATGGATTTTGAGAAATCACACGGAAGCTGGATTTATGATTCCGTTACCCATACCGAATTTTTAGATATGTTTTCCATGTTCGCATCAGCATCCATAGGATATAACCATCCTTATCTGATGAAACACGCAGAGTGGCTCGGTAAGTTAGCCGTAAACAAGCCTACTTTGGCTGATGTATATTCTCAGGAATACGCAGATTTCGTGGAAACTTTTGCGAGAGTGGCTATGCCAGAGCATCTTCAGTACGCCTTTTTCATTTCAGGAGGAGCCTTGGGAGTAGAGAATGCCATGAAAGCATGCTTTGACTGGAAAACGCATAAAAACTTCCAAAAAGGTATTCATACAGAGGGAGATATCTGTATCCATTTCCGTCAGGCTTTCCATGGAAGAAGTGGCTATACACTAAGCCTTACTAATACTGCTGACCCAAGGAAATACCAGTATTTCCCAAAGTTTGATTGGCCGAGAATCATTAACCCTTATTTGACTTTCCCTATTACAGAGGAAAATTTAGAACAAACCATTCACAATGAGCAGTTGGCATTGCTCAATATCGAGGAAGCAATTCTTGCAAACCCAGATAGAGTGGCATGTATCATCATAGAGCCTATTCAAGCGGAAGGTGGAGATAACCATTTCCGTGATGAATTTTTCCAAGGACTGAGAAAAATTTGTGACCAAAATGAAATCCTACTCATCTTTGATGAAGTACAAACAGGGATAGGAATTACAGGTAAAATGTGGGCACATGAACATTTCTCTGTAAAACCAGACATCATTTCTTTTGGTAAAAAAGCCCAAGTATGCGGATGCTTAGCCAATAAAGAAAAATTCGATGAAGTACCTAACAATGTATTCAAAGAAAGTTCTAGAATTAACTCTACTTTCGGGGGTAACTTCGTAGATATGCTCCGCTTTAAACTGATTTTGGAAGTCATAGAGCAAGAGAATCTTTGCGAAAATGCTCAGGTGGTAGGAGACTATCTTCTCCAAGGGCTTGAAAAACTAGCTACTGATTTCCCTACCCTTTTCTCTAATGCAAGAGGACGAGGACTGATGTGTGCCATTGACCTGCCATCTGGCGAGGATAGAGACCGTTTCCGTGAAGAAATGTATAAGAAAAACATCATCGTCTTAGCTTGTGGAGACCGCTCGGTAAGATTCCGTCCGCACCTGAATGTTTCTAAAGCAGAAATAGACATCGTTCTTAATAAAATGAGACAAATAGCAGAAAAGTAAGTTATTAATTTACTACATACTATACCGCTTTCAAAATTTGAAGGCGGTATTTTTTTGGAGCGAATATCTTTTTCGTACTTTTGCAGATAAGCATTATGGAAAAAAATCAATCTACAAAACCAATGGTAAAAGCCAAACCGCTTTCTAAGCCTAGAATTTTCTTTGGACTCAGCTTCATTCTCATGGGAGCAATGATGACTTTTTCTTTCATTTCTTATCTTTCCAACTGGAAAGCAGACCAAAGCCAGTCTGGAAACATGATGGATAAAGAGGTAAAATCTAGTAATATTTTTGGTAAAATAGGAGATTGGTTGGGGCAGGTTTTTATCTTTGATAGCATCGGTGTTGCTGCATTTATTGTAGCATTTCTCATGATTGTTTTCGGATTACTTATCTTAAAAAAGAAATATTTCAAACCTTGGAAAACCATTGGGCATTCTTTATTCTTCATATGCTGGCTTCCTATTGCCATGGGGGCAATTACCATGGGAGAAGGTACACTCAGTGGGGTATATGGCTACCAGATTGTGGATTTTCTGCGTTCTTTCATTGGACTGGTAGGACTTTGGGGAATTATTATATCCAGCATCGCTCTCTATTTCATCTTGGAATTTAACATGAGACCGAGTGCCATCCAAGCAAGACTCCAAAAACTAAAAACCTTTTCCAAAAATAAATTCAATACTGCTTTGCCTAAATCAGATGAACAATTTGAAGCCGATGAGGAATTATTAGAGGAAAAATACACATCTTCCACATCAGAAAACAGTCTCCACCCCACTACTTCAATATTTGATGAAAACGAAAAGGTTCCATCTACTGAAGAAAAGGAAAAAGAAGGGCTTCCCCTCACACCTACTGATGACGAAGTAATACTCACGTTCAATCCAAATACAAAAAATAATACAGAAAAAACTTCTGAAAAAACGAATTTTTCTACTGAAAATGAACCCATTTCAGGAATAAAGGTCTCTGTAAATAACCAAGACATACAATCTTCTGATTCGGTTTCTATTTCTAATGATTTAGAGGATATTCATTTTCAAGTTTCTATTGCCAAAGAAGAAGATGAACTACTGGACACCGAACAAAAATCGGCAGAACTGGTGAAAGAATTTGGGCTATATGACCATAAGTTAGAGCTGGGAAAATTCCAGCTTCCCAATATAAATATATTAAAAGATTATGGTAATGAAGAGATATCTGTCAATAGAGAAGAATTAGAGGAAAATAAAAACAGAATCGTAGGGCTTCTGAAAAATTTTAACATTGGAATTTCAGAAATTCGTGCCACGATAGGTCCTACTGTAACCCTATATGAAATCATCCCAGAAGCAGGAATCCGTGTAGCTTCCATCAAAAAACTTCAAGATGACATTGCCCTTAACCTTTCTGCATTGGGCATTAGAATCATTGCTCCGATGCCAGGAAAAGGCACCATAGGTATAGAGGTACCAAGGAAAAACCCTACTTTGGTATCGATGAGAAGTGTAATTGCTTCCCAAAAGTTCCAAAATACAGACATGGATTTGCCTATTGTTTTCGGAAAAACCATTTCCAATGAAATTTTCATGGCAGACCTTGCAAAGATGCCGCACTTACTGATGGCGGGGGCTACTGGGCAAGGTAAATCTGTAGGAATCAACGCTATACTCACCTCACTTCTCTACAAAAAACATCCGAGTGAGCTCAAATTCGTGATGGTAGATCCTAAAAAGGTAGAGCTTTCTCTTTATTCTAAAATTGAAAGACATTACCTCGCAAAACTTCCTCATGAAGAAGATGCCATCCTTACAGATAATTCTAAAGTAATCAATACGCTCAACTCGCTTTGTTTAGAGATGGATATGCGCTATGAACTTCTGAAACAGGCGTTTTGTAGAAATATCAAAGAATATAATCAAAAATTCAAAGAGAGAAAACTTAACCCTGAAAATGGTCATCGTTATTTACCGTACATTGTATTGGTAGTAGATGAGTTTGCAGACCTTATCATGACGGCAGGTAAAGAAGTAGAACATCCTATTGCCAGATTGGCACAGCTTGCTAGAGCCATTGGTATTCACCTCATTGTGGCTACTCAAAGACCTTCGGTAAATGTAATTACAGGGATGATTAAGGCCAATTTCCCTGCCAGAATTTCTTTCCGCGTAAATGCCAGCGTAGATTCCCGAACCATCTTGGATACTACAGGTGCAGAGCAATTGGTAGGAAAGGGAGATATGCTTTACTCTAACGGTAATGACCTTACCCGTATCCAATGTGCTTTTGTAGATACACCAGAAGTAGAAAAAATAGTAGATTTCATCGGAGAACAAAATGGCTATGCTTCAGCACTTTTACTTCCAGAAGTAGTAGGAGATGCCATAGGAAGCAATGACCTTCCAGATGCCGATGAAAGAGATGCCCTCTTTGAAGAGGCTGCAAGAATAGTGGTAGGTCAGCAGCAGGGTTCTACTTCTAATCTCCAAAGACAATTAAAATTAGGCTTTAACAGAGCCGGGAGAATCATGGACCAATTAGAAGCGAACGGAATTGTAGGAGGTTTTAATGGTGCAAAACCAAGAGAAGTACTCATTAAAGACCTTCATCAGCTAGAAGAATTTTTAGCGAATTTAAGGTAATCAATATTTTGGAATATTTTTTGCCCAAACTATTCCGAATTAAAAAAATGAATCATGCTTACTAAAAAAATATTCATCGCAAGTAGTTTTTTACTCTCATCGGTCGTTGCTTTTGGGCAAACTATTGATGATAAATCAAAGAAAATATTGGATGCGGTTACCCAAAAATACCATACCAATAAAAATAATTATTTTAAATTTTCCTTTGGTAGTGGCACGCAAGGTAAAGTAACCAAAACGGAACACGGTATTTATTACTCTGCAGGAGATAAATACAAGCTCAAAATTATGGGTACTGAGCAAATTTACGACGGAAATAAAATTTATAATATCAGTGAAGAAGATTCCGAGGTTACCATAGCTAAACCCAATGAGAATCAAGCTATGTTTTCACCTATTAACTATCTAGCGAATTATAGGAAGGACTTCAATGTAAGCCACGCCGGACAACTCAAAATTAACGGTATAAAAGCAGATTATATTAAACTGACTCCCGTGAAAAAAAGCGGACTCAGTGTAGTAAAGCTTTTCATTGATACTAAAAACAATAGCATCATAAAACTAGAACAGCATGGCACGAATAAAGATGTAGCAGTCATTGCCATCAAAGAACATAAAGCCAACCAAAACCTAAGCAGCGATATGTTCATATTTAACAAAAGTAAATACGCAAATTATATTATTACTGAACTATAAAAAAAAACTGCCTTTTAAAAGGCAGTTTTTTTTATAATTATTTCACATGGACATAGTAAGTCCACATTTGATAGTCCGTATTAAACGGTTGCTCATTATGAAGCCCTTCTTCTTTTTGTGAATTTACGAACTCCACCAAATATTTTCCCTTCCAGAGAGGTTCAAATTTCACTTCTCCTTTTACATTGGTCATGGCATTCTGCTCCCAACCGTTATCAGAAACTATTTTCACCTTATGCTTAGACTTCGCCTCCCCATTAAAAAGAAACTGTAATTTATTTTCTTTATTGAGCTTATGCTGAGGATGCTCTACCACCATTTCTAATGGAGATACGCCCATTTTCACATGATTATTAGAGGCATCTGTACTCATAAAAGCAACGGAGTGATAAGTAATCTTCATTTTCTTAAAAGTATCCTTCACTAAATGTTTTACGCTAATAGTATAAACGCCTTTTTCCATCGGAGTAAAAAAGGAAGAATAATAGTTTTCTTGCTGCGTTTTTTCTTTAATCACCGAAACCTTTCCCGATGGAGAAATGATTCTCAATTCTAAATCCTTAATATCCGAGAACCACTTTGCCGTAGGAGTAGGTTTTTCTATTTCACCGAAAAACACTTTTATCTCGTGTTTTTTATTTACTTTTCCTCCTAACTCGGTTTCTATCCACACTGTGTGGGCATTCACAAAGGCAAATAAACAAATTGCCAACAAATTAATAATAGATTTCATTGCTGTATTTTTTTTTGCAAATATAAGTTATTTTTATTCATGCTAAATAAAAACACATGTCCAATTATTACTCTATTATTACCTTTTTCGTACCAATGATTTCAGTGTTATCTTTCACAATGCTCAGATAATAGATTCCTTTCTCTAAATGGTGTATAGGAATTTTGGTTTCCACAGCGTTCAAAACAATTTGCCCCAAAGTGTTCACCATTATAAAGCTATATTTTCCATGCTCTGGCGTTTTAATTTGTACAAAATCTTTTGCTGGATTAGGGTACACTGCAAATTCTGATACAGCTACTGGAGTTTCTTTAGTGGTCAATGTGGCTGTAGGTCTAAATCCTGCCACTACACAGCTCACTTTCCTAAATGCGAGTACCTCATGCGAAAGCTCTGGTAAATGAATGGCTATTCCCGTAGGGGCATTATTGTAACCCCAATTCGGTTTAAGCACATTCAAAAAATAACTGACCATCATTGACTTTTTGAATATTGAGAGAAGGTTTTTTTGGAAAAAAGCAACACGCAGTTAATGCTCCCAGAATATTCATAATAAAATTATTGAGACCTTTGCAAGAACCGTCCACTCTCTATTTTTTATATTCGGATATTTTTTTAGAAAATGGGGTTTTGAAAATTCAAAATTGTGTTCTTTTTCATCATTTTTTATCTCTTTTTCGGGACGATTTTAATCAACATTTCCCTTTTTTGAGCCATCTCGCTTCCTTATCTACCCCATCTTCAGCCACTTCCTTGAAAAAATGCTCTTGTTTTTCAATTTCCTCCTCTGTCAACTCGTCTTCCTTTCAGTCTTGGGCAATTTCAAAAGTTTTCGGCTTTTTCGAATGAAACGAACTCTGCGTAATACTGGCATCTACCTTTACTCCTTGATGGATGATAATCCTATGTTTTTCCAACTGATGGTTGATTTTCGAAAGGAGTAAATCGAAGGCTTTCTTTTCGGTAAGCTCGGAACGAAATCGGCTTAAAACACTGTAGCTCGGAACAGAGTCTTCCAGCTGCATACCGCAGAATTTCATCGCCGATAGACTGTCGTTTACATGCTCTTCTAGAGAGGGTGTTCCACATCCCGGTGAGTAGCATTTTGAACAGCAGGAGTCCGTCATAGGGTTTTTCACCCGAAGCGGAAAGTCCTTTTTGATAGTGTTTGTTGATGATAGCAGAAATGGGTTTCCAATCGATAATGCTATCAATTTGTGCATAAAAAGAGCCTTTTCGGGTGCGTCTTTCTACCTCATAAGCAACAAAGGACATAGCGGATAGGGTTTTGGTGCGTTTCATGAAGTAAATACACAAAATAACCATCTAATATTCAAATAATTAACTTTTTTAGGGAAATTTACCTTTCAAAGGTCTCACTTTGTGATTAGTTACAACGGTACTCAATAAAGATGTATTGAAATTTCCGTTGTAAATTGCTTTCAATTTTCCGTAACTTTGTGATTAGTTACAACCTCAAAAAATAATCCTCTGACAGACAGAGGATTATTTTTGTTTTTAGAAATAAAAAATTGAGCAAAAAAAGAATAAATCGGGCTGAGTAAATCCATTTTTTTCATTCTATTTCTAAAATAACTCGAGCTGCTGGTAAGTAGGTGGCGGATCTTCGCGTACTTTAGAATGGAATATTTCCATATCACCAAACTGCTTATCTGTAATCGTCATTACGGCTACTTTCCCGTATTTAGGAAGCATCATTTTTACTCGTTTTTTATGCACTTCTGCATTTTCTCTACTCGGACAGTGCCTCAAATAGATAGAAAACTGAAATAAAGAAAATCCATCATCTTCCAAGCGTTTTCGGAAGAGATTGGCTGCTTTTTGCATTGCCTTGGTCTCGGTTGGCAAATCGTATAAAACCATTACCCACATAATTCTATAAGCGTTAAATCGTTCGGAATTCATAACATTTTAGGATAAGAAATTTGTCTTTTTTCGCCCGTATAGCATTTGTACAGAGAGGAAACGGTAGATTTTACCGCAACCAATAGCGGACGCACCTGTTCGTCTATTTTCACATCTTTGGTAGCGGTTTGTAAAAAATGGGCTTTCGCTTCTTTGGTCAGTTCTTCGGCTTCAGGATTCTTTTCCAACCATCGGATGACCAATAAATCCACAAAAGGACGGTAAGGTTCCATTAGGTCATCTGCCAAGCAGTAGGCATTGTATTTGTTTTTGTGAAAAATCCCCAAAACGGGCAGTAAACCTGTTTCTACAATGGCTCTTGCCACGATACTTCTCAATACGGAATAACCAAAATTGAAAAACTGATTGGGCGAATCGCCGTAGCGTTCGCGTAAAAAATCGGGGTGAATGAGGTATTTCCAATAGTGCTGTGCAGCGATGCCTTCCATATTGCTGGTGTCGCCCGATTTCACTTGGCTGAAATACTCATACATAGGACTGGCGTAAGTTCCAAGTCGTTCCAAAACAGCGGCTTGATTAGCTATTTTGCATTCTATGGTTTGTTTCCACAGCTGTTTTTTGAGCGGTTCGCTGGCTTCTATCTGATCTTTTATGCGTTGGGAATGAATCGCATTTCCGTGCAGAGGTAGCATTTGTCCGTGTGGGAGATGATGGGCATCGCAACTGATAATCACCACATTGTTTCCCATCAGCCACTGTATCAGCTGATGGGAAATGGTAATCTGAAAGTGGTCGAGCATCAACAAACCCAAATCTTCTACCGGAACGCTAGTATTTAAACTTACGATAACAAATCAGACTAAATATTCTTCATCAACCCACTTGTAAATTTTTAATAAAAAAATCATCACGCTTCATTTACTCTAATAAATTTTATGGTCTTCTTATTTCAGATATACGAAATATTGACCTAATATAGTTTAAAACATCAATAATATACTAACAATGGTTTTATTTTCATGAAACAAAATGCACTAAAACAGATGTTTCATCGCATTTTCTTCTTGACGGATACGCACCACCAAAATCACTAAATAAATAGGAAACAGTAAACAAAAGGTAAAAACAGCCTTACACAGAAGTGCCATTCCTATAAGCTCTGGTAAAATATTCAAAAAATAATTGGGATGCTTTACCCATTTGAATAAAAAAGTTTTATTAACCTTATGTTCAGGAAGAATATAAACTTTGAGCGTCCATACCTCCCTCAATTGATAGATAACATAGAACAGCATCAGATAAGCAAAAATAAGCAATGCTAATCCCCATTTTGAAGTACTATCTAGCATCAAATGATGATTATAAACCGCCTCAAATAAACACGAAAAATAAAACACAATGTGTACAATGGCAAGCAACATGGAATTTACTTTCCCATACTGTACACCCCCCAAAGCCTTGATACGCTTCTCATTTCTTAAAGAAATCCCCAGCGAAATAAGCCGTAATATAAAAAAACAACAAAATAAAACAACTACTTCTTGCATATTAATTTTTTATTTTTTTTTAAAATCACTTTTCTTATTAAGAAAAAATACAAAGATATTTTATCCCTTTTAAGAAAGTTCTTAACCTCCTCTTTTACCCAGTTCTATCACTTCTAAATTTTGGATTTCACTACCATTAATTTCAAAGCGAAGCATGGTGCGTACTTTATGCCAACCTATATTTCCTGCGGCACCAGGATTAAGATGAAGCAATCCCAACGACGCATCGTGCATGACTTTAAGAATGTGTGAATGCCCAGAAATAAAGATATTAGGTCTTTCAGCAAGGAGAGTTTCTTTCGCCTTTTTAGAATATTTATTAGGATAGCCTCCTATATGCATCATTGCTACTTTCACATTTTCACAATGAAAAACCGCTACTTCTGGAAACGAAGTTCTAATGGATGTATCATCTATATTCCCATAGACTCCCCTCATAGGCTTTAATGCTGAAATTTTTTCCGCCACACCCTCTCCAAAATCTCCTGCATGCCATACTTCATCTGCCTGATGAATATAATGACTTATCCTTTCATCCCAATAGGAATGCGTATCTGAGAGCAGCAAAACTTTGGTCATAAGCAATTCACTTCTCGTTCTAAAAAGATTCCGTATTTCTGCTGAATGGATGCAATAATTTGTGCTGAAAAATCAAAAATCTCTTTCCCCGTAGCATTTCCTGTAGCATTAATAATCACCAACGCTTGGGAACGATGACTTGCTACATTGCTTATCTGCTTCCCTTTCCATCCTGCATTTTCTATGAGCCAACCCGCTGGAATTTTTACTCCTTCAGGAGAAGGATAATGAGGAATAGTGGGATAAAGTGCTACTATTTTCTGAAACTCTTCATGAGAAATTACAGGATTTTTAAAGAAACTTCCTGCATTTCCTATTTTCTTTGGATTAGGGAGCTTTGAAGTTCTTATGGCGATGACCGCATCAGATACCTGCTGAATAGTAGGTTTTTCTATATTCTTTTTTTGTAACTCTAAAAGAATTGCCCCGTAATCCGTACGAATATCATGGTACCGACGAGTAAGTGCAAAAGTTACCGAAAGAATACAATACCTTCCTTTGTTTTGTTTAAAAATAGAATCTCTATACCCGAATTTACATTCTTGATTTTGAAAAACTTTAACTTTATTATCTTCTAAATCTAAAACGGTACAAGTGTGCATTCTATCTTTAATTTCCACCCCATAAGCACCGATATTTTGGATAGGCGAAGTCCCCACATTTCCAGGAATTAGCGAAAGATTTTCTAATCCACCGTAATTTTTACCAATACAATACAAAACGAAATCATGCCAATTTTCCCCTGCCATTGCCGTAACCCAAACCGTGTTCTCATCTTGAATATCCTCTTTTATCCCTTTCATTTTTAATAAAATAGTATATCCTTCAAAATCTTGTGTAAAAAGGATATTACTGCCACCCCCCAAGAAAAGAATAGGCAAATCATCTGTCTTTTGATTCAAAAAAGAGATGAGTACCTCTGTAGAATCTATTTCCACTAGGAAACGAGTTTTCGCCTCTATTCCGAAAGTATTATAAGGCAAAAGAGATGCGTTTTCTGTTATTTTCATAATTAAAATTCAAAATAATTATTTCATCTTATCCCAAAGCGGAACGAAATACAAAAGCCCCAATGCGAAATACATGAACAAAGTCATCAAATCTGTGTACAGAAATGTTCCTAAGAAATAAATATGAAAAGAAAAATGCAGTAAAACACTGATAGGAAATAATATAAGCCCCAATCTTTTAAAGAAAAAAAGCAATACCAAAGCGGCTATCATCACCGCATTTACGGAGAAAATAATATAAAAATACCATTCTGGGATATGGATTTCGGTTCGTTGGAGCACTTGGTCCACATCCACGCCCATGGTCATAATGGAAAATACAATGAGTACGATAAGAGTTACCCAAAAGAAAGTACCTCTATGAAGTACTTGGGAATTTGTTTTTGGCTGTGTCATCTGGTAAAAATAAAAAACTTACACACCAATGGGGTAAGTTTTTATTGCGTTTTTATTAGTGGAAAATTAAATCTCTAATGCCTTAATCAGTCTATTCTTATCACTGAGAAACTCCTCCATAGAAATCATAGATTCTGTACGCATTACATCTGGGATATCATCGATTTGATAGATAATTTTCTTCGCGTTTTCTGTATTTTTTGCTCTGATTTTGCAGAAAATATTATATTTCCCAGAAGTTACACTCGCTTCTATCACATTAGGAATTTCTACTAATTTTTTAAGTACTTCTTGTGTTTTATTAGATTTAGTTAAAAGAATCCCTATATAAGCTGTAAATTCATACTTTAATTTAGAGTAATCAATATTTAACGAAGAGCCCAAAATAATCCCTGCGTCCTCCATTTTCTTTACTCTCACATGGATAGTTCCTGCTGAAACATCCATTTGCTTAGCAATTTCAGTAAAAGGCATTCTAGTATTTTCTACTAGAAAGTCTAAAATCTTTTTATCAATGTCATCTAGGTGATAATTCATCATTTTATATATTTACTATTTAATTTTAAGTGCAAAGCTACAAATATAAATTGAGTCTATCTTGACTTTTTGAAAACAAACAAGGAATTATGATTTTTGTGGTGTGAAACATAAAAACCTAAGACCTTGTTTGTAGTACTGGACAAAGATACGATAGTAGAAGAAATTATCCCACATTTACCTAAAAGAAAAAGAGGATTTAAACCAAAATCGCCTATTAGTGAGATAATTAACTGTATTTTATACAAATTGAAAACAGGTGTTCAATGGGCACTTTTACCGATGGAACAATTGTTTTCAGAGGTAGTTCCGAGCTATAAAACCGTGTTTGGACATTACCGGAAATGGTGTGAAGAAGGTGCTTGGCAGACTTGTTGGGTAGAAATTTTGAAGAAAAACAAATCGAAAATAGATTGTTCAAGTTGCGATTTTGACGGTAGCCAAACACCCGCAAAAAAAGGCGGGGAAGAAGTCGGTTATCAATCTCGTAAAAAAGCAAAAACAACGAATAGTTTGTTCTTGTCTGATAGGCAAGGTTTGATGTTAGCAATGTCTCAGCCTATATCTGGCCAGCATCACGACTTGTATAATATAGAGACTCATTTTCAAGAAATTACATCCGTTTTGAAAAAGGCTAAAATCTCCACAGAAGGTTTATTTGTGAATTTTGATGCAGGTTTTGACAGTGAAAATCTTCGGAAAATAACCGCCTCAGAAGGTATCATAGCCAATATTTGTGAAAACAAAAGAAACCAAAAATCCCCCTCTGAAACGGAACATTATTTCGATAAAAAACTCTATAAAGAGCGTTACGCCATTGAAAGAAGCAACGCTTGGATGGATAGTTTTCGTTCGGTTTTAAATCTTTTTGATACTACCGTAAGTAGTTGGGTAGGTTTTAATTACCTTGCCTTTATCGTCTTAGGACTCAGAAAATTTAAACAAAAGAGAAAGTCGAGATGAGTTCATTGAAAAATAAAAAACATTCATCCTAATACTTCTATGATTTTTTTCATATTTTTTATTTATTTATCAGTATTTTCTACAGTATCATTAATTTTTTCAGTAGCTTTCTTCTTGTTTTTTCTTTTAAACAAAGAGTCAAAAGACCTAGTGTGCACTATCCCCACCCCATACGCTTGGTTCATATTTCCTATCACTCCTGTACCATTCATCCCGATATTCATTGGCTTGGAGTAGGCCCTAAGTACCAAAGAACCATCATTTTGTTTAGAGGCATCATACTCTAAAGTCCCTTCACCCGAGAGGAAATTATTGGTAGTATATTCCGTCCCTCTTGTCAATGGTATTCCGAAGCCTGTTTTCAGTGTTATCCTTGGAGAGATATCCAGACTCACTCCTGCACTTGCCCTATCTCCCATATTGGAAGAAGCATCTCCACGGACATAGTTAAGATCTATCTGAAATTCATTAGAAATGGTATTCAAAACAGAACCTAACTGCTTAAAAAGCAAATCATAGCCCGTATTCTGAGCAATATTTACTACGGAAGTAGATGCATCTGAAGTATTAAACCTATTGAGCAAAAGAATAGAACCGAACTGCAAGAGTTTCTCATCATTTTGATTCAGCTTTGCATTCAGTGTTTCTTTAATTTGGCTAGAAACTTCATCGGCCACTACATCTAATTCTATTTTAGGATTGATGAGAGATTGAGTAATTTTAGTTTGAAGTACCAAATTAATCGGTGGTATGCTGCCTATTCCTAAGTATTCGCCCGTATTAGCTACCGTTCTCATATAGTTTGCGGTAATATCTAAGTTAGGCGTCATAGGATTTCCTGACCATGAAATATTAGACCCTTTGACTATTTGGAAAGTCTTATTCAGCACTGCCTTAGAAGTGAAAGTACCATGCCCCACAGTAAAGCCTCCATCCATACTGATACCTCCATTTCTCTGCATTTGGAAGTTAAGACGCTCTGCCTTTCCGCGTACGGAAATATTCCCGATATCATCTCCTACTAAAACATTTACAGAAGTACCTTCATCCACAAATACATTAAAATTCACACGCATATTAGCACTCGCTTTTTGCTCTACTCTTCTTACACTTCCGTCTTTTTCTTCTTTAAGGAATTGAAGCATCTTAAACTCTTCCACCGTAGAGGTAGAATTGGCATTAAAGGTAAAAACGCTGTTATTCAAAGCACGCATATTGGGTGTCTGAATACTGAGCGAGCTCACTGGACCAGAGACATACAAGTCCCCCTGCCCAAATACTCTTCCCCAAAATAAATCAAAATCAGACTGAGTAGTATTAAGCAGTAAGAGATTATCCGCACGCATGATAAGTTCCACCGCCATAGATGAGAGTGTCTCAAAATAAATTGCTCCAGAGATACTTCCTTTAGATATGTTTCGGCTATCTTTCACCTGAATATCATTGAGAATAGCACTCCCTTTCAGCAAAGAGACCACCGTATCTTCTAAGGAATAATCTACCCCTGTGAAATCCAACTTCAAACCTAAATTTTTCAAAGCGATATCTCCATTATAATCTAAATCATCTAATTGTCCAGATATATGTAGTTCTCCATTAGCAAGACCTCTAAGATTAGAAAAGATTCCTTTCACGAATTGATTAGCAAATTTCAGGTCGAAATCTAATAAATCTGCTTTTACATCTAGTTCTGTTTTCGCTTTTGAGTTATCTAAAATCCCTGAAACCGTAAGGCTATTGGACCCGAAAAACCCTGTAGAAACTACTCTCCCTTCTATGTCAAATATATTTTCTCTATCACTGTCCTTAACGGTAAGGAAAACATTCCCCATCACATCACCATTCATAGTAACACTTTGCACTTCAATATTGGCATGAGGCTCTAGCTCTCCTTTTTCCATTTTAATTTCTGCAATACCATTAGCAATTCCTGCTAAATTCATGGTATTACCACTCTTCTGCATTTGCATAAGTTTTGCCAATGATAAATTTTTCATATCTACGATGAAATGATAATCTTTACCCGACTGAAATATTCCTTTACTGATAAAAAGTTCACTATCATCCGAATAAATACGAAGATTTTCCAGCTCTATATTACCCGTTTTTTTACGATAAACAATGGAATGATTCTTCTCTTCACTGGTATCCACTGCCCAAACTACCCCATTAAAATCTACGGAAGTATTATCAAATTTTAAAACATAATCTCCCATTTTATTGGTCGTTTGATTTAAAGAAAACGCATAGTTTTTCAGCTCCACCTCTTGGTCTTCTCCTATGGCACCATGCTGAAACTGCGTGGTAATTGCCAGCTGGTCTTCCATGGATTTTTTACCTACCACAGATAAGTTCTTAAACTGCTGCTGATTATAGCGTAAATCATCTACCCTTAGGAAAAGCTGTTCATCTACATTGGCAGTATTTATCCTTAATGCCATTCCGGTAATAGTCAATTTATTATTCGGAAGAGATTTAGCTTTTTCACTTTCATCATTGGCAAAATCTAGATTAGGAATCGCTTCGGCAAGAAGTGCCATCTCTTTTTCATCAGAAATCCTATACTCTCCTTCTTTAACATCTAAATTAAGTACCAAATTGTTCAATGTTCCGTCATAAGCACCATTAACAAAAGCCCCTCTAGGTAATTTTAATTCTGGGAGAAAAAATTTAGTTAATGCTTCACTTACTTCTGCCTCGAAATTAAAAAACTGATTTTTATAAATTTTCCTCGGTTGAGGATTTACTAACACTTTATCCAATCCATTTTGGAACATTGCCCCCAAATCAGAAAGCTGATATTTACCTGTAATTCTACCATTAATAAACTTAGGAGCTATCACTGAAACTATTCTATTTCCTTCTTGATAGCTGATATTTACTTTTGCTTGGTCTAAAGCATATCTACTTTTCCCATTAGCAAAAGCAGCATCATACAACGCCGCCTCCATGACCAGATCATCTAGATTACTCATTTCTATTTTCCCCTTCATACTACCTTTAATAATTTGAGGCGTTTTAGTTTTGGTAAAATAGTGAAGATGAAGATGATTCATCTGTGCTTCTACATCTGCTTTTATTCTAGAAGTTTGGAAATTTATCCTTCCATCTACTTTCCCCTTGAGTGGAGCATCCTCTATATGAGCAATTCCCGTATAAATTCTATGGTCTAGAATGCCATCTAGATAGATATTTTTAATGGTATGATTAAGAATTTCTATTTCCTGTATAGTAGATTTAGTTCTAATTTTGAGTGTATTTACATCTACCCCTTGTCCCTCAAGGTTAAAATTTCCGCTTAGCATTCCTACAGCTTCATTTTTAGTAATTGCAGCCACATTAAAATTCTTCATCTGAACACTCCCTTTATACCAAGGGGCGACATGATTAAGATGAGCGAACTGAAATTGAGTAATATTAGCTTGTCCTACGCTGGTAATCAGCTCCGCATTGGTTACATCTACTTGCGTAGGCTGTACCACTACCCCTCCTTTAAAATGTATATCCCCAAAAGCATCTGCAAAATTTCCCATTTTTTGGCTGATGAACCTAGGCAATGCCGCTCTCAGTTCCGGATAGTTCATCCGTGCCGATAGTAAATTTGATTTAATGGTAAAATTACCACCAAGTAACTGATAAAAATGAACATTCGGCGTAGAAATATTCATCTTAGCATCCGAAATTACGAAATCTGTAAGATGAAAATCATTCAGTGGACCAGACATCTCGCCAGACATCTTAAAAGTATGAGCATTATCCCAATCTTTCACGAAATAACTGATATCATGACCACTGATTTCGCTTCCATATTTTAGTTGCATTTCCCACTTTACCTTATCGGTAAAATCTGCCCAAGAACCTTTATTGAGATGAAATTTAAGATTACCTTGAAGCAGTGTATGGCTAGTATTAAGCGTTAAATCACTAAGTGTTAAAGCTTCATTAGAAAGCATCAAGTCTGCGGAAAAAGTATCTACCCAATGTTTCTTTCCCCACCTTTGTGTTTCAAAAGAAAGTCTATTTACCTGTGCATAAACATCTTGTCCATTAATCTTCACTCTAGAAGCCACTAGATTAAACCGTTTTGCATCAAGCCATTTTCCTTGATCTCCTGGACTATTTTCATTAATAATAGAAACTGTTCCCTCCTCCAAAACAATACGAGCATCCATCTGGAAAGGCGGCTTATTAGGGTCTCTCTCCTTACCATCATCAAAATTAGCAATATACCTCACAAAATTAGAAATGCTATCGCCTTTGTAAGTAATAACCTTCACTACAGGCTGAGTGAGTTTAATAGAACTAAAACTCAGTGATGTACCTTTGCCCGCAATAGCGTTTTTTGCCAAAGCAAACCAGTCTGTATTGGCTTTTAGTTCTTCCACTTGGAAAAACTCTTTTCCACGATAATCTTTAATTTTTAACCCCTTAATAGAAACATCACCGAAAAAATTGACAGCAATATCCTCAGTTTTCATTTCTGCCTTAAAATCTTTATTGAGCAATTCCAAGGCCTGATTACCCGCCCACCTTTTGGTTACAGGGAGATTAATGATGATAAAACCTAAAAAGAAAATACATACGGTAGTCCAAAAAAGCACCAAAAGCGTTCTTACCCACCATTTTACATTTTGGACATCTTCGGTGGCCTGATTAGCGAGAATTTCCACCGTTTCCACAGGATTTTCCACCGCATGAAGTGCCTCCTTAGCGATTTCTTTTACTTCTTCCTTTAAGGGTTTTTGTGTTTTAGAAGAGGAAGAATGTTTTTTATTTTCGTAATTATTATCTTTATTTTCTAAATTTGCCATTGTAATGAAAGAGCCAATAATTTTAGCAATAGAATCCTCTTGTGATGATACCGCAGCGGCCATCATCCAAGGAAACACTATATTATCCAATGTTTCAGCGGGACAGTCCGTACATATTGCTTATGGGGGGGTAGTCCCAGAACTAGCCTCCCGAGCACATCAGCAAAATCTAATTCCTGTAGTGAGCGAAGCCATTTCCCAAGCAAAGATACAAAATAAAGAAATAGATGCCGTAGCTTTTACGCGTGGTCCTGGATTATTAGGCTCACTTTTGGTGGGTACTTCCTTTGCTAAGTCTTTTGCTCAAAGCCTTGATATTCCTTTAATCGAGGTAAACCATCTTCATGCACATATCTTAGCACACTTTATAGACGATGCCAATCCTACTCCACCTACTTTCCCTTTCCTCTGCCTTACCGTGAGTGGTGGCCATACCATGCTGGTCTTGGTCAAAGACTATTTTGATTTAGAAATCATCGGAAAAACCATAGACGATGCCGCAGGGGAAGCCTTTGATAAAATAGGAAAAGTATTGGGCTTAGATTATCCAGCAGGTCCCATCATAGACCAATTGGCACAAAAGGGCGATGCAAACGAATTCAAATTCAGCAAACCTAAAGTAGCCCACTTTGATTATTCCTTTAGTGGGCTGAAAACCTCCGTGCTGTATTTCATCAAAAAAGAAATAGCAAAAAATGAAAACTTCGTCCAAGAAAATCTGAATAATCTCTGTGCTTCAGTACAGAAAACCATCATAGAAATACTCATGGACAAACTGAAAAAGGCAGCAGAAGAATACCAGATAAAAGATATAGCCATTGCGGGGGGCGTTTCTGCCAATTCAGCACTCCGAAAAGCCATCCAAGACTATGGTCATCAATACCATAAAAATGTATTCATCCCAAAATTTGAATATACTACAGATAATGCCGCTATGATTGCCCTCGTAGGACAATTAAAATACGATAAAAAAGATTTCTGTAATATGGAAACCAGTGCCATGGCAAGGTATGAAATAAATCCTTCTACTGAATCTAAATAATTTTTTTTCCAACTATCATCTATAAAAACATTATGACATTCCCAGAACCTATCTCCTTAAAAACTATAGCCGAAATCATTGGTGCCAAATTCATTGGTGATGAAAATTTTCCAGTCCTTGGAACCAACGAAATTCATCGAGTAAAAAGCGGAGACATCGTTTTTGTAAATCATCCTAAATATTATGACAAGGCACTCTACTCTGATGCCACCATCATCCTCATTGATAAAGAAGTAGATTGCCCACAGGGAAAAGCACTTCTCATTTCAGAAGACCCTTTTAGAGATTTTAATAAAATCAATACTTACTTTGCTGCTATTTCTAATTTTAAAACAGAAGAAAAAGACACTGAAATAGGTAGCGACACATTCATCCATCCTTCAGCCGTCATAGGGAATGGAGTGAAAATTGGCAAAAACTGTCATATCTTCCCCAATGTAGTCATAGGAGACCGCACCATTATTGGGGATAATGTCATCATCCAAAGTAATACCGTATTAGGAGGAGATGCCTTTTACTATAGAAAACTTAATGGCCACTTTGACCGACTCATTTCTGTAGGTACAGTGGTGATAGAAGACCATGTAGAAATAGGAAACGGATGTACCATAGACCGAGGTGTTACTGATGTTACTCGCATCGGTGAAGGCTCTGTTTTAGACAACCAAATCCAAATAGGGCACGATACCATCATCGGAAAAAAATGTCTCATCGCATCACAAGTAGGCATTGCAGGATGCTGTACCATCGGAGATGAAGTGAGTATTTGGGGACAAGTAGGCATTGCTTCAGGGATTAACATAGAAAAAGGGACCGTACTCTATGCCAAAACAGGAGTAAATAGAAGCCTCAAAAAAGGCGTATATATGGGACCAATTGCAGAAGATTTTAAAACTTACCTTAAAAAGGAAGTAAAACTAAGAAATCTTTAGCCCTACTTCTATCACACAAAAAATAAAGAAATACTATATTTTCTAAGATAAAATATCATTCAAATAAAAATTTATGCCTAAATTTGTGGGATAAATTTTTACAAAAAATAAATTATATACAATGTCAGTTTTAGTAAACAAAGATTCAAAAGTTATCGTTCAAGGATTTACAGGAAACGAAGGAACTTTCCACGCAGGACAAATGATTGATTATGGTACCAATGTAGTAGGAGGGGTAACTCCAGGTAAAGGAGGAACTGAGCACTTAGGAAAGCCCGTATTTAATACCGTAGCAGATGCTGTAAAACAAGCAGGAGCTGATGTTTCTATCATTTTTGTACCACCAGCATTCGCAGCAGATGCAGTGATGGAAGCTGCAGAAGCAGGAATCAAAGTAATCGTTTGTATTACAGAAGGCATCCCTGTAGCAGACATGGTAAAAGTAAAAGAATTTATTAAAGATAAAGACTGTAGATTAATCGGGCCAAACTGCCCAGGAGTAATCACTTCTGAAGAAGCAAAAATAGGAATTATGCCAGGTTTCGTTTTCAAAAAAGGAAAAATCGGTATCGTTTCTAAATCAGGTACTTTGACTTATGAAGCTGCTGACCAAGTGGTAAGAGCTGGTTATGGTGTTTCTACAGCTATTGGAATCGGTGGAGACCCTATCATCGGTACTACTACTAAAGAAGCTCTTGAGCTTTTCATCAATGATGATGAAACAGAAGCGGTAGTAATGATTGGAGAAATCGGTGGTTCATTGGAAGCAGAAGCAGCAAGATGGTACAAAGAAAGCGGTTCTAAAAAACCAGTTATCGGGTTCATCGCTGGACAAACTGCCCCTAAAGGTAGAACAATGGGACACGCAGGAGCGATCGTAGGAGGTGCAGAAGATACGGCTCAAGCTAAAATGGCCATTATGAGAGAAAATGGTATCCATGTGGTAGATTCTCCAGCAGACATTGGAGCTACAGTAGCTAAAGTTTTAGGCTAAAATTTACTCCTATAATGAAAAAATTATTAATACTAAGTGCAACTGCCCTGTGCAGTTCACTTTTTTCACAAATAAAATGGAAGGAAACAAGGTTCGGCCTTAAAGGAGGACTAAACTACTCTAGAGTTTCTAATGCTCATAATCCGTCAGGACCTAGATTAACCCTCCAAGGTGGTGCTTTGGCACTCATTCCCATAGGGAAAGAGGAGCAGTTTTACCTACAGCCTGAAGTACTCTATTATGGTGCAGGAGAAACTGGAAAAGAAAAAGGTAAATCAGGAGATAGATATAGTGCTGTGTACGGAAATTCCTATATCTCTGTACCGCTATTCTTTAAAGCATATTTTTCTGAAGCTCAATCTGAGTTTTTTGGGCTTATCGGACCTAGATTTAACTTCCTCATCGGACAAAATGTAAAAAATCCGAGCAGACCTTACTATGTCCCAGAGCAGCTTCCTGAATATGCAGGTGTTAATGGCAAGGCAAATACTTTCGGTGTGGCTATAGGTGCAGGAATAGGATACAGCTATAAAAGAAAATTTGAAATTACCGGACAGTTAGATTATGGTCTTACTAATACCTACCCTAATCTATTAAAAGAATTCGGTACGGACAAAGCCATTGGAACCAAGAAAAGAGAAATCGTGGTAGGAGTAGGGATTAGCTATATATTGGATTAAAACACTATTTAATACTTTTTTCATAATACGCACATGCTATCATCATTCTGATGATAGCATGTTTTTTATCAATGAATAACAATAAAAGACAATATAACAAAAAATGGTGCTTAAAAACCTTGTAAAGCATTGTCTTTTATAGACTTATAAGAGTTATAATGAAAGTGGTTTCATTATAACTCTTATTTTATGTCCAAAACGAATAAAAAATGTCCAGTTTGTGATTCTAATCACATCATCAAAAAAGGAAAAAGAAATGGAAAACAACGCTTTCAATGTGGAGATTGTCAGGCAAATTTTACGATTAAAAACATTGGTGTAAAAAGAAAAAATCAATTCATTTGGTTCAGAAAATGGATAATGGAAAGGCAAGTCTATAAAACCCTTTCGAGGGATAGCTCAATGAGCCAATCTACCCTTCAAAACCTCTTTAAACATTACCTTTCACAAGTTCCTACCCTCAGCATCAAAAGCAAGACAAAGGTTCATCTCTTGATTGATGGCACCTACTTTTCCAATGGATTATGCCTGATACTCTACTACGATTATGACATTCGATATGTGCAACTTTACCGCCAAACCAACAAGGAAAAACTTCGTGATATAAAGCAAGATTTGGAAAACTTAAAGAAGCTGAATGTGGCAGTTTACAGTGTAACCTGCGATGGGCATAAATCTATTTTAGGAGCGGTAAAAAAGGTGTTTCCAGAGGTGATTATCCAAAGATGTTTAGTGCATATTAAACGACAGATTAAGAACTATTTAAGTGGTAGCCCAAAACATTTTATTAGCCAACAGCTTTTGTGTTTATCCAAAGAAATTACGCATCTAAAAACCAATGAACAGGCTAACGATTGGGTAAATAGATTTTACCAGTGGTATGTTGAAAATCAATATTTTATAGAAGAAAAATCAATGAATGAAGAATCTGGATTTCAGTGGTTTAAACATAAAAATCTACACTTAGCTACTTATCATATTATCAATGCCTTACCCAATATGTTTGCATATCTGAAAGATAGTGAAATCCCTTATACTACCAATCGTTTAGAAGCCTATTTTACGCATTTGAAAGAGAAATTAACCTTGCATAGAGGACTTCGTTTTGAGGCTAAAAAGAACTTTATAAAATGGTATTTATATTTTAAAAATCAAGGGGGATAAGGTTTTTTTAGCCATAGGGTTCATCCGATAGTTTTAATAAAAAAGGGTGAGAAAAACTCACCCCTAAAACTATCGTTTTGAACATTGATTGTATTGCTGACAATGAACTATGTTCGTAACCTTCGTAAAAGCTATTCGCTTTTTCTCGCTTATTCCTCAGCAGAGCTTGTTTCCTCTTCCAATCAATGTGCGAAATATAAGCATTTTTTATCAATTATAAAAGTACCATTTTTTACCACATTGCCCAATAAAAAAGCTCGATTTATAAAAAACCGAGCTTTATATTATTGATAACAAAAATTCTACATTATTTTACTTGATTCACAACAGCTTTAAAAGCCTCAGGATGATTCATTGCAAGGTCTGCAAGAACCTTTCTATTCAGCTCAATGTTGTTCTTTTTAAGAGCTCCCATAAACTGAGAGTAAGACATCCCCTCTGCTCTAGCTCCTGCGTTAATTCTGGCAATCCATAGTGCACGGAAATTTCTTTTCTTCTCTTTTCTACCGCGGTAAGCATATTGCATTGCTCTTTCCACGGCATTTTTAGCTACAGTCCAAACATTTTTTCTTCTACCGAAAAAACCTTTAGCCTGTTTCATGATTTTTTTTCTGCGGGCTCTTGAAGCTACCGCGTTTACTGATCTTGGCATAATTTAAAATTGTTTTTTTGAATACAGCGTTGCTTATTTCATCAAACTTTTGTGCTGATATTCAGGGTTAAAAATTCTGAATGATTCATTCTTATAAACCGAAAAGATTTATAAAAACTACTTGATTGCTAATTGCTTAAGTACACTTTTCTCATCCACAGAAGCAACATAAGAAGTCTGTGTAAGATTTCTCTTTTGTTTGGTTTCCTTCTTAGTCAAAATGTGGCTTTTATAAGCATTCTTTCTTTTGATCTTTCCTGTTCCAGTAAGAGCAAAACGCTTCTTAGCACCTGATTTCGTTTTTAATTTTGGCATTGTTCTGCTTTTTTTATTTCTTGTTATCAATAATTTGAGGTGCAAATATACGGATATTTATTTAATTTTCAAGAGCATTATTTAAACATTTATAGACCTCTATAAGCCATAAGCCTTTTTCATTGTAATGAATTGATTCCTCCGAAATATTTTCTCTCATTTCACTACTCATAATTCATTCCCAAGACTTTTAGTGAGCCTTTTCACAAATCATAATTGCTCCCCCGAAATATTTTCTCTCATTTCACTACTCATAATTCATCCGCAAGACTTCTGGTGAGCTTTTTCACAAATCATAATTACTCCAGCAGGAATATTTTCTATCCATTATGAGTGCATAATTATTTCTCTTTCCCATTTTCTCTTCATTGTGCTACTATTAAAAAACATAAGGAAGAATGATGATTCGCCTCTGTCTAAAAATCACATCACCTCCATTTTAAAATAGGGACGAATGATGATTCATCTCTACTATTTTTAAAATAGGGACGAATGATGATTCGCCCCTACTATCTTTAAATCATATATAATTTTACATCACCTCCATTTTAAAGCTCATACTTTCGATGACTTTCAGTACGGCTTCTACGGTATCCATAGCGGTGAGACAAGGTACGCCATTTTCTACGGACATACGGCGGATTTGGAAGCCGTCGCGTTCCGCTTGTTTTCCCTTGGTAGTGGTATTCACCACATACTGCACTTTGCCTTTTTGGATAAGGTCTATCAGGTTGATTTCCTCCCCTATTTTGTATCCGATTTTACACGGTACACCATTCGCTTCGAAATGTTTCGCGGTACCTTCGGTTGCCCAAATTCTAAAACCTATTTCGTGGAATCGTTTTGCTAAAGCGGTGGCTTCGTCCTTGTGTTTATCAGCAACCGTAAAGAGGATGGCTCCGTGAGTAGGTACTTTCATTCCAGCAGCGATGAGACCCTTGTACAACGCCTTTTCCAAAGTGGTGTCTTTCCCCATTACTTCCCCTGTGGATTTCATTTCAGGGCCGAGGGAAATATCTACCTTGGTGAGTTTGGAGAAGGAAAATACTGGCACTTTTACAAATACTCCTTTCTTGTTCGGAACCAAACCATTTTCATAACCGAGGTCTTTTAGTTTTTTGCCTAAAATCGCTTTAGTAGCGAGGTTCGCCATCGGAACATTCGTGATTTTTGATAAGAAAGGAACAGTTCTAGACGAACGAGGATTTACCTCAATCACATAGACATTGCCTTCAAATAAGACATATTGGATATTCATCAAACCGATGACATTCAGTCCCTTTGCTAATCTTTGGGTATAATCTACCAAAGTTTGTACCTCTTTCTCACTGATATTTTGAGGCGGATATACCGCGATAGAGTCTCCAGAATGCACCCCTGCACGCTCTATATGCTCCATAATCCCTGGGATAATCACCGTTTCGCCATCGCAAATGGCATCAATTTCCACCTCTTTCCCCAGCATATAGCGGTCGATAAGGACAGGATGTTCAGGACTTGCCTCTACGGCGTGCTCCATATAGTGGGCGAGTTCTTTTTCGTTATACACTATCTCCATCGCACGGCCACCCAAGACATAAGACGGACGCACCAGCACAGGATACCCGATTTCATTGGCAATTTTTATCGCTTCTTCCTTAGAAGTGGAAGTTTTTCCTTTTGGCTGAGGAATACCTAGCTCTTGGAGTGCCTTTTCGAACTTGTCGCGGTTTTCGGCTCTGTCCAAATCTTCCAAAGAAGTTCCCAAAATCTGTACGCCGTGTGCTGCCAATTTATCAGCAAGGTTAATGGCAGTTTGTCCCCCGAACTGCACCACTACTCCTTTAGGTTTCTCCAGCTCAATGATATTCATCACATCTTCCTCGGTAAGTGGTTCAAAATAGAGTTTATCTGAAATGGAAAAATCTGTAGAAACGGTTTCAGGATTATTATTGATGATAATCGCCTCGTAGCCCATTTCCTTAATTGCCCAAACGGAATGCACGGTAGCATAATCGAATTCCACGCCTTGCCCAATTCGGATAGGTCCAGAACCCAGCACGATGACCTTCTCTTTTTCCGTTACGATGCTTTCGTTTTCCTCCTCGTAAGTTCCATAGAAATAAGGCGTCTCGCTCTCAAATTCCGCTGCACAGGTATCTACCATTTTATACACTGGCATAATGCCGTTTTCTTTTCTGAAATTAAATACCTCACGCTGGGTAACACCCCAAAGATGAGCGATATTGACATCAGCAAAGCCTAATTTTTTGGCTTCTCTCACTATATCAATTTGTTCAGCATTTGAAAGGTTTGATAAGTTGGACAAAGTTTTTTCAAAATCAATCAGTTTCTTAATTTTCCAAATGAAAAACTTATCTATTTTGCTCCATTCTACGATTTGCTCCCAATCATAACCTCTTCTAAGGGCATCGCCAATGATGAACAAACGCTCGTCATCGCACACCTTAATTCTTCGCTCAATATCCTCTGCAGTCAGTGCCTCGGCATCTTTGGTCTTCAAACCGATATGGCGAATGCCTGTTTCCAAAGAACGAATCGCCTTTTGTAAAGACTCTTCAAAGTTTCTACCAATCGCCATCACCTCTCCTGTGGCTTTCATCTGCGTGGAAAGTCGGCGGTCAGCAGTTTCAAATTTATCAAACGGGAAGCGAGGGAATTTGGTAACCACATAGTCTAAAGCAGGTTCGAAACAAGCGTAAGTCTTGCCCGTTACGGGGTTCATAATCTCGTCCAAAGTAAGTCCAACGGCAATCTTCGCTGCAATCTTCGCAATCGGATAGCCCGTAGCTTTACTCGCTAATGCCGATGAGCGGGAAACCCTTGGATTTACCTCAATTACATAATAATTAAAAGAATGCGGGTCTAGTGCCAATTGTACATTACATCCCCCCTCAATACCTAAAGCTCTAATGATTTTTAGAGAGGCATTTCTCAGCATTTGGTATTCTCTATCGGAAAGCGTTTGCGAAGGTGCCACCACAATAGAGTCTCCTGTGTGAACCCCCACAGGGTCTATATTTTCCATATTACAAACCACGATGGCATTATCATTAGCATCACGCATCACTTCGTATTCTATTTCCTTGTATCCAGCGATGGATTTTTCTATCAAACACTGGGTAACGGGACTATGCTTAAGACCGAGTTCTGCAATTTCTCGGAGTTCCTCCTCATTGGCAGCGATACCACCACCCGTTCCGCCCATCGTAAAAGCAGGACGAACAATCACTGGATAACCGATGTTTTGGGCAAATTCCAACGCACCTTCCACTGTGTTCACAATATCCGATTCTGGTACAGGCTCGCCAAGCTCGTTCATCAATTCACGGAACAAATCTCTATCCTCAGCACGATTAATAGCGGAAAGTTTGGTTCCTAACACCTCTACTTTACACTCTTCCAAGATGCCTGATTTCTCGAGCTCCACTGCCATATTCAGTCCTGTTTGTCCGCCCAAAGTTGGCAATAGAGCATCCGGTCTTTCTTTTCTAATGATATGGCTCACGAACTCCAAGGAAATCGGTTCGATATAGACTTTATCGGCAATTTCCACATCGGTCATAATAGTGGCAGGATTGGAATTGATGAGAATCACACGGTAACCTTCTTCTTTCAAAGAGAGGCACGCCTGCGTTCCCGAATAATCGAACTCGGCTGCTTGACCAATGATAATAGGCCCGGAACCGATTACTAAAATGGTTTTTATATCTTGTCGTTTCATATATCTATTGTATTAAAAGCTTAACTATTATCAATCACACAAATCTAAAATTTTGTTCCTATACTCTAAATCCATCACTAATTTATAATAGAGAGGATTATGAGCTCTTCGATATCCCGAATAGTTCGTTCTATCGAGTTCTACTTTTGCTGCTTTTTTCCACTGTTCAAATAAAAAATGGTCATTGGAAAAAACAATATTATTATCAAAATTCACCCAAAGTGCTTCTTTATTTTTCTTTTTGTCATAGAAGTAATTATCGTCAATTTTAGCAATAGGATTATTAGAAATCATTTCTTCGAGTTCCAAAGGTAAGATAAACCCTACCTTATTCTGCTGCGATTTAGCTCTAATTACATAGCGTTGTCCAATAGAAATGGGCATTCGTAGGTCTTTGGTTACAGACATCGTGATTTTAGGCGATTCCTCTCCTATGTTTAAATCGGTTAAAAGCTCTTTGATTAAATCAAAAAAACGATTCAGCCATTCTTTATCTTTCTTAATTTTCTTAATGGCTTTCACTAATTCACTCTGATAGTCCTTGTCCGTCTTAAAGAATGTACCAATATCTACCAAACTTGCTCTTTTCATTACTTTTTTTGATGGACTTTTCAGTTTTTTAATTCTAGGTTTATGATTGGTATTTTCGTTTTTCTTTACAAAATCAGACAACTGCTCTTCTGTGAAATTTATTGCTACTTCCCACAATGATTCAAACCAAGATTTTATTTCTTGCACTTTTTCTACCTCTGAAAATGAAACAGACATTTCCGTTCGTTGGCAAATTCCTTTATCAGTAAAATTAGCAGACCCTAAAAAAGCAGAATGCTCTGAAATTAAAACTTTCGCATGAATATCAGAAATATGCTTTATTTTTTCTGGGTTTTCATTTATAAAATTAATGATGTTTTCTCGTTGTTCTTTTCTCTGATGAGAAATAATCCACTCTTCAAAATCTGTGATGAGCCTCCAAGATTTAGAAAGTTGTATGAGTCTTTTCAAATAATCGAGTCCGATATAAGGAGATACCAAGCACAAATTTTGTTGATTGGCTAGTGTTATTAATTCAACATCAAATGGGGAATACTCCGCCCTGAAATTTGTCCTATGATATATTAACTTCATTATTTAATTTATGACTATTTAATATTCATTTTATCCACTTAATTTAACTAGCCTAATTTCATTATCTACCTAATAATTATACAAAAACGAAGTCAATAAATGACTTCGCCTTTGATGATTTTATCTAAAAAAATTATTTTATTTGCTAAAAACATTTTCTATTTTTTATATCTGCAAATGTAATAAAAAAGTAAAGAAATTAAAAACAATATTTCGTTTTTTCATCTTAAAAAATCCATAGACTCCCTCTTTTTTGGCATCAAGCGTTTTTAGGGTAATTCTTTTTTATAAATTACTATAGATTTTCTAAATATGCATTCCAGCCTGCTATTTTATATTGGAGTGCGGCCTGTTCTGCATCTTCTGCTTTATAGATTCCTCTCCCTACAATGATAAAATCCGTTCCTAATTTGGAAAAAACCACCTCAGGGCTATTGTATTGCTGTCCTTTTCCATCGGCTTGTATATCAATATTTACTCCAGGCGTAAAGAGAAGTAAATCCTCTGGCAAAGTATCTTGGGACACTCCTCCAATAACATTAGGATGTGCCTGAGCTACTTTAATGGCTTCAGCACGGTAATTGGCATCTGTCAGTGTACCTTCAGAAGACATTCCAATAATACTAATAACCCCTGAATTAAGGAAAAAATCCAAAGATTTAGCTCCACCAATTACCTGAGAGGTAATAAGATCTGCCCAACTGGAAATCCTGTGAATACCATAACTATACTGCAGCTCCTGCGTACTTCCGATGTCTGCAAATTTTCTATCTTCCATCAAAAGGAAACGATGTTTCTGTGCAATATCTAAAAGCGGAACAATGGTTTTTTCATAATCAAAATCAGTAATGATATCCGCATGGGTTTTCAGTGCTACAATGTGTGGACCTACCTTTTCTGCAAAATCCAAAAGCTCTGCAGTAGTAACCACATCTGCTGAGGCAATGAGATTAGACTCTTTTTCCATTGCCAACTGCAGTAGTTTCTGTGCCTTACTATGGGAATGAATTGCCAATTTCTCTTTGTACGATTTTCTTTTAGGCTTCTCAAAAGTAATGGCATTTCCTTTTACAAAATCCTCTATCCTCTGCTGCTCTTCCTCAGTGATTTTTCCAGCTTCCACAAGGATTTGGCATGCCTCACGAATAGTAAATAGCGTCCTTACCTGATAGCCCTTTTCTTCCAAAAGTTCTTTACCTCCCTGCTCACGATCTAAAACCACTACTATTTCTGAAACTTTTATACCTTCGTTTTCTATCTCTGGAATGGTCTCTAAAAGTGATTTCCCACTTGTGATAACATCCTCCACCACAAGGCAAGACTGCCCCTTCTCAAAAATTCCCTCAATGAGTTTTTTGGTTCCATAACTTTTGGCTTCTTTTCTTTTAATAATCAATGGTATTTCGCTTTCCAAAGCCATCGCTGTAGCCATAGGAAGTGCTGCGTAAGGCACACCACAAATAAGCTCTGGCTGTGCATTAGAAACCAACTGAAGCAAGTAATGACCTAATTTTTTTAGAATTTTAGCATCTGATGCCAGTGGCCTTAAATCCACATAAAAAGGACTCTCTATACCTGATTTTAAAGTAAACTTTCCGAATTTTATGATGCCCAATTGATAGCACTCTAAAAAGAAATCTTTTTTGTTTTCCATAGTTTGATTTCCTACAAAATTAAGGATTTATTTAGAAAATTCATCTAACCAGCCCATATTTTTCATCCATTCGTCATTATAAATTTTAGCTACATAGCGTGAACCATGATCATGAAGAAGAACTACAATAATATCTTTTTCCGTAAACTGATTTTCCATTTGTTTAATGGCTGCAATGGCACTTCCCGCTGAATATCCACAGAATATCCCTTCTTCTTTTGCTAACTTCCTAGCGAAGAATGCCCCATCTTTATCAGTAACCTTCTCAAAATGGTCTATCACACGCATATCATAATTTTCAGGAATGATGTCCTCCCCTATTCCCTCTGTGATGTATGCGTACGCATTTTCAGGATTATAAGTTCCTGTCTCATGGTATTCTTTAAGGATAGAGCCGTAAGTATCTACACCAATGATTTTAATATTTTCATTTTTCTCCTTAAAAAATTTACCACATCCTGTAATGGTTCCCCCAGTTCCTGCTCCCACCACGAAGTGCGTCAGTTTACCTTCTGTTTGTTCCCAAATCTCTGGGGCGGTTTGTTCATAGTGTGCCTGACGGTTAGAAAGGTTATCATACTGATTCACATACCAGCTGTTAGGTGTTTCTTCGGCAAGTCTTTTAGAGACCGAATAATAAGACTGAGGATCATCAGGAGCCACAGCCGTAGGACAAACAATAACTTCTGCCCCTACCGCTCTTAAAATATCACATTTTTCTTTAGACTGCTTGTCATTGGTTACGAAAATACAATGATAGCCTTTCACTATGGCTGCCAGTGCCAGTCCCATTCCTGTATTTCCACTGGTACCTTCTATAATGGTACCGCCCGGCTGTAGTCTGCCATCAGCTTCGGCATCTTCTATCATTTTCAGTGCCATTCTGTCTTTTACAGAATTTCCAGGGTTAAAGGTTTCTACCTTTGCTAAAACCAAAGCAGGAAAATTTTCACCTAAAACTTTATTAAGTTTTATCAAAGGGGTATTCCCTATGGTTTCAAGGATATTGTTTTTATAATTCATAGTTTGTATATAAAATTTTAAGATTGAAATTTATTTTGTACAAAAAAGATAGCTCGCCTATTACATTCTACGCTGTATGATAAGTACAATTGATTGAAAATACCTAATCAACCATCACAAGTACATTAATTGTATTTAATCGATTTCACAGGAGAAATTTTGGAAATTAAATAGCTGGGTAAAATCAGTGAAATAGCTGAAACAGTAAGAATCCCTAATGATAGTAATAAAGGTATCATAGGATTAAGATCTACTGGTACGGTGCTGATATAATAATTATCAGGATTGAGCCTAATAATCTTCAGAAACCTTTGGGCTAACAATAATCCTACTCCTATAATATTGCCATAAAAAAGCCCTGGAAGCATGATGATAAGCGTATAATAAATAAATATCTTCTGTATTTGAAAATTATTCGCACCCAAAGTTTTTAATATTCCTATACTATTCGTTCTTTCAATGATGAGAATAAGAAGCACCATAATAATATTGATAATCACCACAGAAAGCATAATCCCAATAATAACGGCAATATTATTATCGAAAATAGCTATCATATCTACTATCTGAGGATATTTATCAGTAGCAGACTCTACATAGTTTTTAAGTCCAATATATTGCTCAATGGTAGGGGTATGTGTATCTATCTCATTTACATTCTGAAAAAACACATCCAGTCCACCGATGGCATTTTTATCTACATCAGCTATTTTTCTTGCGTGGTTAATATCTCCGATGACAAACTGTTCGTCTATCATTTTAATATCCGTTTTATAGAATCCTGCTATTTTAAATTTTCTATAGATAGGATTTTTATCTGCCTTAGAAAATATCGCTACGATGCTATCATTTAGCTTGAGCTGTAAATCTGAAGCTATTTTTTCTGATACCAAAATCTCGTTGCTATACCCTTTCTGGGGTAGCTGAGGAATTTTTCCTTCGGTAATAAATTTTTCAAATCTTTCTTTATCAAAATCTTTATCTACTCCCTTAAAAACAATCCCAGCAAAATTATCCTCCGTCCTCATGATGCCCGTTACATTAAGAAACTGCTGTACACTGGCCACAGAAGGTGTATTCTTTATCTTCTCAATATCTAGTCCAGAAGCATCTAAAACCGAAGAATCATAGGAGGTATTACTTTTCTGAGACTTAATATTTACATGTCCATTAAAATCTGCCATCTGAAGTTTTATGGCTTCTTTAGACCCTTGCCCAATAGAAATTGTAAGTAATGAAACAATAACCCCTAAAGCAACAGACAGCCTACCGATGAAGATGATAATCCTAGAAAGATTATTTTTATTATCTTTGGAAAGTGCTATTTTCTTTGAAAAATATGGTGCAAAATTCAAACCTTATGATTTTAGGCGTCAAAAATATAAAAATACTATCAATCCTCGCGGTTTTCTTATTAGGAAATCCCCTATTTTTTAGTCAAAATATTTCTTCATCACTAAAAACAGGAGCAGACCAACCTGAAAAATACTTGCATCTGTTGAGAGAAAAAAGAGTGGGCGTAGTTACCAACCATACAGGGAAAATCATCAGAACCATCAAGTACAATGCTTCAGTAAATGGAGGATGTGCCTTGGCCATAAGAAAAGATACGGTAAGCATCGTAGATTTTTTACTGGAAAACAAAATCGATGTCAAAAAAGTATTCGCTCCAGAACATGGTTTTAGAGGTACAGCCGATGCAGGGGAAGTGGTAAAAAATGGCATCGACCAAAAAACAAAATTACCCATCATATCCTTATATGAAAAAAATAAAAAACCGAGCCGAGAACAGATTGCAGATATAGACATTTTACTCTTTGATATTCAAGATGTAGGCGTTCGGTTTTACACTTACATCTCTACCCTTTCCTATATTATGGAAGCAGCGGCTGAAAATGGTAAAAAAGTCATCGTCTTAGACCGCCCTAATCCACATGATGGCTATACAGATGGCCCCATTTTAGAGCCTCCATTTCAGAGTTTCGTAGGGCTACACCCTGTGCCTGTAATTTATGGGCTCACCATCGGAGAATATGGACTTATGGTCAATGGCGAAGGTTGGCTAAAAGGAAAATTAAAAGCCGATTACATCTTGATAAAAATGGAAAATTATTCTAAAAATCAAAGATATAGCATTTCTGACAAACCTTCCCCTAACCTCCCCAATGATGTGGCCATACAGCTCTATCCTAGCCTATGCTTCTTTGAAGGCACACAAGTAAGTGTAGGGAGAGGTACCCACTTACCTTTTCAAATTTACGGGTCACCGTGGATGAAAAATCAATCTTTTTCTTTTGTTCCTAAACCTACTGAGGGAGCGAAAAAACCTTTCTTAGAAAACCAAACTTGCTATGGCGAAAATTTGTCCCACCACCGACAAAAATCGAGGCAGCTGAATTTAGAATGGCTCATCAAAGCCTATCAAAATTTCAATCATAAGGAGAAAAAATTCTTTTTAGAAAACCTTTTTTTCGATAAGTTGGCAGGAACAGACCAACTCCGAAAACAAATTCTCCAAGGTAAAACGGCATCGGAAATCCGAAAATCTTGGAAAAAAGGACTGTACGATTTTGAAAAAATTAGAAAAAAATACATGGTGTATGAAGAATGATTTACGCCTATCTTTTGCTAAATTTTAATCCTTAGCACCTAAGAAAAAGCCAATATTCCTACACGCATTGCTACATTTTTACTAAATTTGCGTGTATTAATCATCAATATTCTGAAAATAAATATCATGACTTTCCAAGAACAGATACAACAAGGAATTCCCACAGAGTTACCTGCTCCACAACCTTTTGATACGAGCATTAACCACGCTCCAAAGCGTAAAGAAATTTTAACCGAGGAAGAGAAAAAATTGGCACTGAAAAATGCCCTCCGTTACTTTGATCCTAAACATCACACCACACTCATCCCTGAATTTAGGGAAGAATTAGAAAAGTATGGGCGTATCTACATGTACCGTTTTCGTCCGAATTACAAAATGTACGCTCGTCCCATTTCTGAGTATCCAGCAAAATCTCAGCAAGCGGCAGCCATTATGCTCATGATTCAAAATAATTTGGATTATGCTGTGGCTCAGCACCCACATGAATTGATTACTTACGGTGGAAATGGTGCTGTTTTTAGTAATTGGGCTCAGTATCTGCTCACCATGAAATACCTTTCGGAAATGACCGATGAGCAGACTTTGGTAATGTATTCAGGACACCCTATGGGGCTTTTCCCTTCACATAAAGACGCTCCAAGAGTGGTAGTAACCAATGGTATGATGATTCCGAACTATTCTAAACCCGATGATTGGGAAAAATTCAATGCCTTAGGCGTTACCCAATATGGGCAAATGACCGCAGGGTCTTATATGTACATAGGGCCACAAGGCATTGTTCATGGAACTACCATTACCGTACTCAATGCTTTTAGAAAGATAAAGAAAAACCCTAAAGGAGGGCTTTTCGTAACTTCTGGACTGGGAGGCATGTCAGGAGCTCAACCCAAGGCGGGAAACATCGCAGGATGTGTTACCGTTTGTGCCGAGGTAAATCCTAAAATCACCAAAATTCGTCACGACCAAAAATGGGTAGATGAAATTATTGAAGATCTTGACCTATTAGTAGAAAGGGTAAAAAAAGCTCAAGCCAATCAAGAGACGGTTTCTTTAGCCTATCTCGGGAATGTGGTAGAAGTATGGGAAAAGTTTGACGAAAAAGGATTAAAAATAGACATCGGTTCAGACCAAACTTCCCTGCACAACCCTTGGGCAGGCGGATATTACCCTGTAGGATTGTCTTTTGAAGCGTCTAACGAAATGATGGCTAACAATCCTGAATTATTTAAACAAAAAGTACAAGAATCCCTAAGAAGACACGCCGCAGCTATCAACAAACATACAGCTAAAGGCACTTATTTCTTTGATTATGGAAATGCCTTTTTATTAGAAGCCAGTCGTGCAGGAGCCGATGTGTTGGCAGAAAAGCCTACATTGGGAAGAGAATTCAAATATCCTTCTTATGTTCAGGATATCATGGGACCAATGTGCTTTGACTATGGTTTTGGGCCGTTCCGATGGGTATGTACCAGTGGTAAGCCTGAAGATTTGGCAAAAACCGATGCCATTGCTTGTGAAATTTTGGAAGAAATCATGAAAAACTCACCAGCAGAAATCCAGCAACAGATGGCCGATAATATCCAGTGGATTAAAGGGGCTCAGGAAAACCAATTGGTAGTAGGCTCACAAGCCAGAATCCTCTATGCCGATGCCGAAGGACGAATGAAAATAGCAGAAGCCTTTAATAAAGCCATTGCCAAAGGTGAAATAGGACCAGTAGTTTTAGGAAGAGACCACCACGATGTTTCGGGGACAGACTCTCCATACAGAGAGACTTCGAATATTTATGATGGCTCAAGATTTACCGCCGATATGGCGATTCATAATGTGATTGGCGACAGCTTCCGAGGGGCCACTTGGGTGTCTATCCACAACGGAGGTGGCGTAGGCTGGGGCGAAGTAATCAATGGAGGCTTCGGTATGCTCTTAGATGGCTCCGATGATGCCGACCGCAGACTGAAATCTATGCTGTTCTGGGATGTGAACAATGGCATTTCCCGAAGAAGTTGGGCAAGAAACGAAGGTGCTGTATTCGCTATCAAAAGAGCTATGGAATCAGAACCTCTACTGAGGGTTACACTCCCAAATATGGTAGATGAAAACTTACTTTGAAAATAAAAAAAAAGGACATCCGAAAAGGATAGCCTTTTTTATTTAAAAATAATTCAGCCCTATTGCCACTAAAACCGAAGTTACAAAAGTGATGATACCTACCTGTTTTAGGAATGGGTCTAGCTCATGTGGAGATTTTACTTGCATAATTTTCCGTCTCACACCGGCTAAAGGAAACATCATAATCATAGCCATAAAAGCATAATAATTTCCCTTTTCATGAAAACCGTTCAGCATAAGGAAGATAAGCAACAATATCATGGGCAACTGCATCAGTATCATCTGATAAATCATTGCTTTTTTAAAGCCCAATCGGAGTGCCAGTGATTTTTTTCCCGAAATGGCATCGCTCTCTATATCTCGCATATTATTAAGATTTAACACGGCGGCAGAGAACAGCCCCACTGCCGAAGCTGGAAGCAGTACATCCCAACTCCACGATTTGGTAAAAAGAAAATAGCTCCCCCCTACCGATACCAATCCGAAGAAAATAAATACCATCACATCTCCCAAGCCCAAATATCCATACGGCTTTTTACCTACGGTATAACCAATCGCGGCTAAGATACACGCCACTCCTAAACCGATGAACACCCAAAACTCTTTCATAAAATCAGGGAAAAACGCTTTATATAGCAAACCTACAGTAGCCAATAAAGAGAGGAAAGCAGTAATGAGCATAGCATTTTTCATCTGCTGTGCCGTAATTTTCCCCGAGGCTACAGCTCTGGCTTCGGCATTTGTACTCCGCATTTGGTCAGTACCTTTAACGCCATCACCATAATCATTGGCAAAATTGGACAAAATTTGATACAATAAAGTTACCAAAATCGCCAAAGCAAAAATTTGCCAGTCCCACGCTTGTCCCAGTTCTCCCAATCTCCATCGGGCAATGAATGCCCCCATAATAATTCCACTCATAGAAAGCGGTAAAGTACGAAGCCTAGCGGCATGTATGTAGTTTTTCATTTATTATTAAAATCAAATTTATTATTCACTCCCAAATAACTTTCCATTGAAAGTATGCGTACAGCAATTACAAAAAGGTATCATATCAACTGCTTTTAGATTAGGATTATATATTTGCAAGATTCCATTTTCATCTACAAATAACCCCGAGTAATAAGAAGACTCACCTACTCTTACATAGTCTTTTTTTTCTTGCTCATTCATTGCTACCATCCAAAAAATAGGATCAGTTTTATCCAAACGAGATTTCGCTTCACTAAAAATTTCATCCCAATTTTGTCCTACTTTAGATAAAAGAAACCGAAAAAGCGGTGTGTAGTCTAGTCCTCTTTTCATTTTGGGCATCTTACCCTGTGTTACGGAAGTACTTTTTCTCTGATGACGAGAATCACTAAAATCTCCACCAAAACAATGAGATACATTGTAAGTTTTGGTATTTACTTTTCTATAAAGTTTGGACTTAGCTTTATTCATATTAATTTATCATTTATAGAACTTACTAAATTTCGTAACCATTCATCATATTCTTTATTTCCAAAATTAATAATAACCAAATTTAACCTACTCCGAGTAATTCCCGTATATAAAACTTCATCAAAAGCATATGAATCAAAACCATTTTCTCTATATTTAGGTTCCAAAATTAAAAACACTAACTAACTTTCCCAACCTTTAAAACATGAACTGTTGAAATTTTAATCGTTCCACTATTGAACCAAAAATTCATTTTTTTATTTTTTCTAATAGTCTCAAAAGTTTGATGAGATTGTTCTTTTAGTTTTCTATACTATTCTTTATTTTCTCCCTAGATTCAACTTATAAAAGTAACTTTCCGTTGTTATTAATCGTTTTCAAATATACTTGTTTTGGACTTAAAAAACCAAATCTTTTGCGTGGCCTTGTATTTAAAATTTCGGTATTATTAAATTATTATATTTAATTGATTATTCAGCTTCAGAAATAAAAGTTTCAAGGAATTTTCTAACATTGTTTTTGACTTCGAGTAACATTTTCCTTTTCTTTTAAATCTTGCCAAATAATGCCTTATTCTGCTATTATATCCCTCCACTGTAAAGGTTTCTGCTTTGGATTCCATATGCTTTTCACTTGGAATTATCTCTGAATAACTCTTCCAATAATCGCTACAAAAACCATTGATATCTCTGTTTTTCAATTTCTTCCAAAGTTCTAAGAAAGTTTCTGTGTCTCGTTTGCCACAAACAAAACCGATGAACTTTTTTCCAAGTCTATCAATAGCAATCCAGCTCCAACAGTAGTTTTTTTTGACTGTACATAACTGTGAATCTCGTCCAATTCCACTATTTCAATAGGTTCTTCATTCTGAGGTAGTTCCACAGATTCTTCCCATTTCTTTACCCACCGATAAACCGTTCCGTAGCTAATATTCAATATCCTTCCAATAGCTCGAAATCCTAATCCTTCCAAATACATTTGCAAAGCAAGACGCTTTTGTTCTGGCGTTTTCACATCCGATTTCTTCTCAACACTGAAAAAATAGCCACAGTCTTTACATTTATATCGCTGTCTGCCTCCAACAAAACCTGCCTTAATTTTATTTAACGATTCACATCTGGTACATTTCATGACGCTAAATTATATAAAATATATCAGAATAACAATACCCAGTAATTATTTTTAAAACTTTGTTCTATATTTTGCAAAAATTTTATAACAATAATCTGTAAATGAACGAGGTAAAAATTTAAAAACAGATAAAAGACGATAAGGAAATGGTAAATGATAGGCAATATTAAAAATAGCTAGTGAACGAGTGTTTACTTTTTCCTCTTTGATAAAATAAACCGTCTGTAAATCAATAAAATGAACACCTCTTTTTTTGAGCAACTGTTTTGCTTCTTTACTCCGAATAGGAACAATAGCCAAAGAAGAGTTCTTCTCTGTAGCCCAATGAGCAAATCGAGTACAGAAACGACATTTTTCGTCATAAAGAATGAAAATATTTTTAGACATTCAGTAAGTTATTTCTTTTGTAAAGCTAAAAAAAGTCATCTTTTCAGATGACTTCTAAATTTATTTTCTTTATCCGTTAAAAATCATATTTCTATTAGAAATACAAAATTATTTTTTTCTTAGCTCATCACGGATTTCCATGAGTAATGCATCTGTAGATGAAGGCCCTGCAGGTGCTTCCACTTTTTCCTTTTTAAATTTATTTGCCGCTTTTACCACTGCAAAAAGTACAACAGCAATAATAAAGAAAGAAATTACTGCAGACAAGAAGTTACCATATTTTATTCCGTTCCATGTAAGCTGTGAAATATTCTCTAAATTGGCTGTTTTTAATGCAGGATTAAGTGCTGCCGGAGTAATAACATCTTCTACAAAAGAGTTTACTATAGTTCCGAAAGCCCCTCCAATAATCACACCGACTGCCAAATCAATCACATTGCCTTTAAAGGCAAAACTTTTAAATTCGTCTATTAAGCTCATTTTTTATCATTTAAATGACGAATATACAATAAAATATTTTTATACCACCTATGTTTTTATTAAATTTTATCTATGATAAAAGAATTGACCAGTGTCATCCCACTATTTCATATCATACATTACCAAAGCAGAGACCAATTTCGGTTCTATATAAGTACATTTAGGAGGCATAATAATTTTCTGATCAGATATCTGAATAATATCCTGAAAGCTAATAGGGTATATCCCAAATCCTACTACACCATTTCCATTATCTACTTCATCTTTAAGCTTCATAATACCTTCTTTACCAGAGTTTCCTTTCGTATAGCAAATAAGTTCTGAGCTATCAGGATCTTCAATATTAAAAATCTCTTTTAATACATATTGGTTAAAAAGCTGATGATCTACCAAAATTTGTCCATTATCACAATTTCTTGCTTCACTTTTCAGATGTAAAGAATAAAACTTTCCATCTAAGTACATAGAGAAATGATGTTTTTTAGTAGGAAAATAGACTTCTTCTCCTCTTTCATTAATGGAAAAATAAGTTTCCATTTTCTTTAAAAGTTCTTCCTTGGTCATACCATTGAGGGAGGTAATATACCTATTATAGTCATTAATTTTGATGGATTGATTAGAAACAATGAAGCTATACACAAAATTATGACCATCGGTAGGAAGGGTTTTCTTATTTTTTTCGGAAATATTTTTTGCACAAAGAGACACCGCCCCCATTCTATGGTGTCCATCCGCAATGTAGAAAGCGTTTTGCTGGTCTAATGCCTCTTTTATTTGCTGCATTTTCAGCCGATTATCTATTTTCCAAACCTTATGCTGTACCCCATTTTCATCGGTCATTTTAATGACAGGAATCGTTTTTTCTTCCATATTCATCATGAGCTCTATTTTAGGATTAGATGGATAAGTAAGCAAAACAGGTTCTGCCTGAATTTGAACTTTTTCTAAATAATACGCAAGTTCTTCTTTTTTCTGAGGAATGGTACTCTCATGTCTTTTTACCTTACCTTCCCAAAAATCATGAATGGATACTAAGCCTAAAAGCCCACGAAAAACCGCTTTATTAGGATGAATTTGAGCATAAAGATAATATGCAGAACCATCTTGAAGTAATTTCTTTTCTTCCAAAAGCTCTTCAAAATTGTTTCTTACTTTTTGTAAATTCGTATCTTTATTCTTTTCATTCCCTTTCAGATAGGGCATTACCATCTGAATATAGGATAATTCCTTTTTCTGTTCTAAATTTTGTGCATCAGCAAATGATTCTAAAACCTGTGTAGGAAATGATTCTAAAATATCTTCATGTGGGCGTATTCCCCGAAATGGCTTAAATGTAGGCATTTCTTTAATGATTATTACTGTAATTAATGATTTGCTCGGCAAGTTCCAAGCCTATTTTTTCCTGAGCATCTATGGTACTTCCTCCCAAATGCGGACTCAAGGAGAGCTGGGGATGCATCAAAATATTAAGTTCTGGCTGAGGTTCATTTTCAAAAACATCCAGTGCTGCTCCTGCTATTTTTTCTGTGTCTATATAATGAAGCAGTGTCTCTTCGTTCAGTACTCCTCCTCTAGCAGTATTAACAATGAAAACACCGTCTTTCATCATCTCAAACTGCTCAGCATCCAATAAATAGCCATTGGTTTTTGGGGTATTAATACTCAGAAAATCAACATCTTGATAAAAGGAAGCATCTGCCACTTCTGTAGTAATCTCAAACTCAACTTTCTGACCATCAAAAAAAGACAACTCAATTTTTTCTTTCCTTGGTTTTCTGGTAGCTACCTTAACTTTCATTCCCAACGCGATGCCCATTTGAGCTACTTCTTTTCCTATTCCCCCGAATCCTATAATTCCTAGCGTCTTCCCTGAAAGCTCTACCGCATTGGCATAAGATTTTTTCAGTTGGTTAAATTGTGTTTCGCCCTCTAGTGGCATCATTCTATTGGCATCATGTAGAAATCTTGCCAAAGAAAAGAAATGAGCAAAAACCATTTCAGCCACAGAACGAGAAGATGCGGCAGGTGTATTTATCACACTAATCCCTTTACTTTCAGCATATTCCACATCTATATTATCCATACCAACTCCTCCTCTACCAATGATTTTAAGACTAGGCACTTGGTCTATAAGTTCTTTTCTTACTTGGGTAGCACTTCTTACCAAAAGCACCTCTACCTGATGTTCATTTAAGAAATTAATCAGTTGCTCTTGAGCCACTCTATGATTGAGTAAAGTGTGTCCTGCACTTAGGAGGGCATCTATTCCTTTTTGGGAAAGTCCATCATTTGCAAGTATTATCATCTTGACTATATTGATTGCATTACATTAACTAAAACTTCTACGCTTTCTAAAGGCAAAGCATTGTAAAGACTCGCTCTATATCCCCCTAAACTTCTATGCCCATTCAGTCCGCTGATATTCGCTTCTTTCCAAGCGTTATCAAAAGCCTCTTTTTTAGAATCATCGGTGAGATAGAACGATACATTCATCATGGAACGGTCTTCTTTTTGAGCAAAACCTTCAAATAATGGATTTCTATCTATTTCGTTATAAAGAAGCTGAGCTTTCGCTTTATTCAGCTTTTCCACCGCTGCTACACCTCCGTTTTTTTCTAGATGCTGAAGCGTAAGCAGTGTGGCATAAACCGAAAACACTGGCGGTGTGTTATACATAGATTCTTTATGAATATGCTGAACATAGTCTAAATAAGAAGGAATATCTCTACCTGTTTTTCCCAAAATATCTTTCTTTACCACCACTACGGCTACTCCAGCAGGCCCCATATTTTTCTGAGCACCCGCATAAATAAGGTCAAACTGACTATAGTCTCTTTGGCACGAAAAAATATCTGATGACATATCACAAACCATCAGCGTATCCACTTTCGGGAAATGGTGCATCTGCGTTCCGTAAATCGTATTATTAGAGGTACAATGAAAGTACGCATTTTCCTTACCTACGGTATAATCTTTTGGAATAAAAGAATATTGTGCTTCTTTAGATGAAGCAACTACATTTACTTTTCCTAGTTTCTTTGCTTCTTTAATGGCACCGGCCGCCCAAGTTCCAGTATCCAAATAAGCGGCTTCTCCATTTTGTAAAGGCATAAGATTAAAAGGCACCATGGCAAACTGAAGACTGGCACCTCCTCCTAAAAAAAGTACTTCATAATCATCATTTAAGTTCATCAGTCTTTTTATGATGGCTCTAGCCTCCTCCATTACCTGTACGAAATCCTTACTTCTATGGGAAATCTCAAGGATAGAAAGCCCTATACCATTAAAATCAAGAATAGCTTGGGAGGACTGCTGAAATACTTCCTGTGGAAGAATACATGGTCCCGCACTGAAATTATGTTTTTTCATTTTTTTCGTTTAGTATAAAGAAAAAAAGCCCCATTACGAGAAGGAGGCATATTTTATTCTGCGTGTAAAAAGGCTTTTCTGCTCAGCAATACATCTTCGCTTTCTACTCGGTTTTCATCTGGAACACAACAATCTACAGGACAAACAGCGGCACACTGTGGCTCCTCATGGAATCCTTTACACTCCGTACATTTATCTGGAACGATGAAATAATAGTCATCACTGATAGGCTCTTGTGGAGCATCCGCATCCACGGTAAGTCCAGAATCAAAAGTTACCGTCCCTGAAAGACTGGTCCCATCTGATGCTTTCCAGTCAATTGCTCCTTCATAAATGGCGTTGTTAGGGCATTCTGGCTCACAAGCACCACAGTTTATACATTCATCTGTTATGATAATTGCCATAGCTTTTTTTTTGACAGTGCAAATGTACGAATAATAAACTAAATATCAGAGGTAAGATAGTGGGTTATATTCGCCTATATCTTATTCTTTTCCTAAAAACTCATCTATGGTCTTTTTCATTTCGGCTACTTCATGTACTCTAAAAATTTTCGCCCCTTTTTCTAAGGCTTTACGATGAAGCAATTGGGTTTCTGAATTGATGTCTAAAGGCGTTTTACCTAAGGGTTGATAAATAAAAGATTTCCTTGAAATACCTACCAATAGTGGCTTTTTTCCAAAATGAATAAACTCTAATTCATCTAAAAGCTGGTGATTCTGCTCTATGGTTTTCCCAAATCCAAAACCAGGGTCCAAGATAATGTCATGTATCCCCAACTGATACAGCACTTCTATTTTATCAGAAAAGTACTCATTTTCTTCCAGTAGAATATCCTTTTCTGCATTTTTCTGGTGCATATTTTCATACGCATCTGCAATGTGCATGAGTATATAGGGAAGCCGAATTTCTGCTACCGTACTGAACATATTCTCATCAAACTGACCTCCTGAAATATCATTGACCAAGTCTATTCCCTCATCATTTCCAAAACGGACTACATCCGAGTAAAAAGTATCTAGAGAAACCAATACTTCGGGAAACCTTTTTTTAATTTCAGAAATGGTTTTTCCTATTCGGAGGATTTCTTCTTGAGCTGAAATTTCCCCTGCATTAGGACGGGTAGATTGAGCTCCTATATCAATGATACTGGCCCCTTCTTCTATCATTTTTTCCGCTTGTAAAAGTGCGTTATTCAGCGTATTGTACTTTCCTCCATCAGAAAAAGAATCTGGCGTAAGATTAAGAATCCCCATAATAAGAGGCGTCTCCAAACTGATGAGCCTCCCTCTACAATTCAGCGTAAAATAAGAAGCAAATCCAAAAAAATCTTTCATAGTACAAAGGTATTCTTTTGTTTTAATATACTAAAATTCGTACCTTTGGGTGATATTGTAGAATATGACAAAAACGATAGAACAATTCCAAACCGTTATACATAACTGCCGTTCATTATTCCAAAAGAAATTTAAGGACTATGGCTCTGCATTTAGAATACTGAGAGCCAGTTCGGTAACAGATCAGATGTATATCAAGGTAAAAAGACTGGTAACAATACAAGAAACAGGTATCTCTAAAGTAGATGATGAATCTCAGGAGGAGACTTTTATTGCATTGGTTAATTACTCTATCATCGGGCTAATTCAGCTGACCAAAGGCACTTCTGAAAATCTCAGAGAAGAAGAAAATGATATTTTCACGCTCTATGATGATTTCGCTCTACAAGCACAGAAACTCATGGAAAGAAAAAATCATGACTACGGAGAGGCTTGGCGTGAAATGAGGATTACTGCCATCACAGATTTAATCTATCAGAAAATACTAAGAACGAAAGAAATAGAAAATAATCAAGGGAAAACATTGGTATCCGAAGGCATCGAAGCCAATTATTTTGATATCATTAACTATGCCGTATTCGCCATGATACTCATCCATGAAGATTAGAAATTTGAGATTTGATATATTAACTCAAAAAATATAATTGATGTTTTAGCATTTTCTTTTCTAATATTCTACCTCAAATACTCAATAAAAAAATGAAACACTTACTAAGAATACTTATCGGACTGATTTTCATTATATCTGGAGCAGTAAAAGCCATTGACCCAATGGGATTTTCTTTTAAACTAGAAGAATATTTTTCGCCATCGGTGTTTAATATGCCTTGGCTAGAACCTTTTGCACTCTATATTGCTATTTTCGTAGTCGTTTTAGAAATTCTATTGGGAGTCATGCTGTTTTTGGGTACTCAACTAAAATTTACACTTTTCAGCCTTATAGGATTGTGTGTATTTTTCGGTTTCCTCACTTTCTATTCAGCGTATTTCAATAAAGTAACCGACTGTGGTTGCTTTGGAGATGCCATTAAATTCACTCCTTGGCAAAGTTTCTTCAAAGATGTAGCACTGCTTATTGGATTGATATTCCTTTATTTTCTCTACCGAAACGCTACCTCCCTCGCTCTTCGCCACCCTATCAGCATAGGGGGAATGGGCATCGTAAGTATCGTCATGAGCATCGTTATATATTGGGGCATCGCTCATGAACCTATTGTAGATTTTAGAGCTTACAAAATAGGAACTGATATGATCAGCGAAAAGAAAAAGATTAATGCAAATCCCGATGAATACAGAAATATCTATACCCTAAAAAATACTAAGACACAAGAAGAAAAACGAATTCCACAAGATGAATATTTGGAAAACGACATCTATTGGAAAGAAGGTACTCCGTGGGAAATTCTCTCGGATAAAACCACTACTGAACTCGTGAAGGAAGGCTATGCCTCAGAGATTAAAAAATTTAAAATAGAAAAAAACGGGATAGACATCACGGAAGAAATACTTAACCAGCCAAAAGCGTATTTACTCTTCGCGTATCAGCCTACAAAATTGAATGAAGCTGAAAGAATTAAAGCACAAAACGCTATTAAAAATCAAGCATTTGCAATGGCAGTTACTACCGTTCCGAATTCTTTTACAGAAATTCCTGAGGCACTAATGGATGGTATTGCCATCAAAACCATCGCGAGGAGTAATCCTTTTATCTTAGTACTTGAGAACGGAAAAATAGTAGATAAAAAAGCTTTGAAAGATTTTAAATTAGAAGAATAACGAATATTATCCAATCTTTAAATTATATAAAAATGCAAAAATCCAATAAACCGATTGCCGGATACCATTTGCTGATGATACTATCTTCAGTAGATGATGATTTCTCTCCTGAAGAAGGAATGAAAATTCAAGAGTATTTAGCCGAAGAGTTCCCATTTTATATGGATTTAGATGACGAGCTAGACATCATTGCCTCTCTTCCCAAAACGCAATGGCAAAGCCATTTTGACTTCCATGCCCAGTGTTTCTTAGAAGATTCCACAGAGAAGGAAAGATTAAAATTCGTGCAGTTTGCCAAATCACTCATCAAAGCAGATGATTCCGTGGCAGATGTAGAGCATGATTATTATACACGACTTAAGAAAATTTGGAATATTTAATAAAAAATTACATAATGAGAAAAAAAATTGTAGCAGGAAACTGGAAAATGAACAAAGATGTCATCGGTGCCCAGCAGCTGATGAGTGATCTCCTTAATTATACCCGAGAAAATAAACCTTCTTGTGAAGTGTGGATTGCTCCGCCAGCACTCTACCTCATGATGGCAAAAGACCTTTATGAAAATAATGAAGTAGGGGTATTTGCTCAGGATATTTCTATCCATGATTCGGGGGCATACACAGGAGAAATTTCTGCCGAAATGCTAGAAAGTATAGAAGCGGATGGTAGCATCATTGGGCATTCTGAAAGGAGACAATACCATGGTGAAACCGATGCACTATGCTTTGAAAAAATAAAAAAAGCACTGGCTAAAAATCTTACACCTATCTACTGCAATGGGGAAACTTTGGAACAAAGAAAAGCAGGTAAACACTTAGAAGTAGTACAAGAGCAAACGGAAAATGCACTTTTCGGGCTTACAGCTGAGGAAGTGAAAAAAGTAATCATCGCCTATGAACCTGTTTGGGCAATAGGTACTGGAGAAACGGCTACCCCTGAACAAGCACAAGAAATTCATGCACACATCCGTAAGGTATTGGCAAGCAAATTCGGTGAAGAAGTGGCACAATCCATCTCCATTCTCTACGGTGGCTCTGTAAAGCCGGATAATGCGAAAGAAATTTTCTCTCAAAAAGACATTGACGGTGGGCTCATCGGTGGTGCAGCACTTAAAATTGAAGATTTCTCTAAAGTCATCGAAGGTTTTAACGCATAAAAATTGCCCCGAAAGGGGCTTTTTATTTGCTACGAGTAACGCTCCAGAAGGAGGATTATGCCAAAATGTTTACTCCATTCTCTAAAAGCTCGTAGATGGTATCTCTACCATTGGTAGGTTTCACATTCACTGCTTTGGTACCACGGAAATGCAGATTGGTAATAAATCCTCTATCTACCGCATCTAAACATGTATGTTTCACACAATAGTCTAATGCAAGCCCTACTACTTCAAGCCACTGTACCCCATTATCATTCAAGAATTTTTCTAATTCCGTTTGCATGAAATGATTATTATCTTGGAAAGCACTGTAACTGTCCACCTCTGAATTTTTACCTTTCAGTATCGTAATCGCATTTTCAGGAACTACGAGTTCTGGATGAAAGGCAGCACCATGCGTACCCTGTACACAGTGAACAGGCCACATGAACTGAGCCACTCCGTTAAGAGAAATGGTTTCTCCTACTTTTCTACCATTATTTACAGCAAAACTCTTGTGATTTTCAGGATGCCAATCTTTTGAAAAAATCACATAATCATGATGCCCACTTTGAATGAGTTCATTGATAAAAGGTATGGTTTCATTAGCACCTGGCACCGCTAAAGCACCGCCCTCACAAAAATCATTCTGAACATCTACTACCAATAAGGCTTTTTTTATTTCCATATTTTTTGTCTAAATCTATTATACAATTCTTTGATGATAAAAAAATTCACACCAGTTGAGCATCAAAAACTTCCGAAAAATGATGCAAAATTTTATCTTTAAGTACCTTTATCTCTTCATCGGTAAAAGTTTTTTCTAATTCCCTTTGCAAAGAAGTTACCGCTTTATCTCTGATTCCACAAGGAATAATGTACTCAAAATACCTTAAATCCGTATTCACATTCAGTGCAAAACCGTGCATGGTTACCCACTTAGAGGTTTTCACTCCCATGGCACAAATTTTTCTGGCATAGGGTTTTCCTACATCTAGCCACACGCCTGTTTCGCCCTCGCTTCTCTCTCCTTTTAGTCCATACTCTGCAATGGTTCTGATGATTACCTCCTCCAAATTTCTCATATAAAGATGAATATCAGACTTAAAATTATCCAAATCTAATATAGGATAACCTACTATTTGCCCAAAACCATGATAAGTAATATCCCCTCCTCTATTCGTTTTTACGAAGGTAGCTCCTATTTCTTTAAGTTGATCTGCATTCGCCAGCATATTTTGTTCATCCCCTGATTTTCCGAGCGTATAAACATGCGGATGCTCTACAAAGAGAAAATAATTCTCTGTCTTCTGATAATCTTCTTCACTACGGTCTCTATTTTTCAGTTTTTTATCTATGAGCCCTGTCATGAGTTGCTCTTGAATATCAAATGCTTCTGAATACTCTTTCAGTCCTAAATCTTGAAAAAAAATGATTTTATTCTGCTCCATTATTGGTTATTTATTTTTTGCCGAACAAAGATAAGGAAAATAGTTTCACCATAGTGAAAAGGGCTTTTGTCTCCCAGTGAACGAATTTCCATTTAGAAAATACTCTTTTTATTTCCCAGTGAACGAATTTCTATTTAGAAAATATGTCATCATCAATTTCAGATATTATTTAATACCTTTGTGAAAAATAAATAATATGATTTCACCAGAATTTCTACATCATTTACAAACGGAACTGGCAACCATAGAACAAGATGGTTTGTACAAAAGAGAGAGAATCATCACTTCCCAACAAAGTGCTGAGATTGTGGCCAATGGAAAAACACTCCTCAACTTTTGTGCGAATAATTACCTTGGACTTTCCAATCATCCTGAAGTAATGGCAGCTTCTCAAAAAATGATTGATGAAAGAGGTTACGGAATGTCTTCAGTTCGTTTCATCTGTGGCACACAAGATATACATAAGGAACTTGAAAAGAAAATTTCAGAATTTTTAGGCTTAGAAGATACCATTCTCTATGCCGCATGTTTTGATGCCAATGGAGGCGTTTTCGAGCCACTCTTCGCGGAGGCAGATGCCATTATCTCTGATGAACTGAATCATGCTTCCATAATAGATGGAGTAAGACTGTGTAAAGCGGCAAGATATCGATACAAAAATAACGATATGCAAGACCTCGAAGCACAGCTAAAAGCCGCAGAAGAGAAAGGACATCGTTTCAAAATCATCGTTACCGATGGGGTCTTCTCTATGGATGGCATAGTGGCCAATCTGAAAGGCGTTTGTGATTTGGCAGAAAAGTACAATGCCCTACTCATGGTAGATGATTCTCACGCTACAGGATTCATCGGAAAAACGGGAAGAGGTACCCATGAGTACAATGAAGTAATGGGACGAGTAGATATCATTACCTCTACCCTTGGGAAAGCACTTGGCGGAGCTTTGGGTGGCTTTACTTCTGGAAAAAAAGAAATCATAGATATGCTGAGACAGAGGTCTAGACCCTACCTTTTCTCTAATTCATTAGCACCAGGTATTGTGGGAGCTGCCCTCAAAGTACTAGACATGATTTCTGAGGATACTTCACTGAGAGATAAAGTGATGGAAAATGCAGCGTATTTCCGTACCCAAATGAAAGCCAAAGGCTTCGATATTCCAGATGGAGATGCCGCCATTGTTCCAGTGATGCTCTATGATGCCCCTCTTTCTCAGAAAATGGCAGAAAAATTAATGGACGAAGGCATCTATGTCATCGGGTTCTTCTATCCAGTAGTGCCAAAAGGTAAAGCAAGAATAAGAGTACAGCTTTCTGCTGCACACACGCGTGAACATCTGGATAAAGCCATTGCAGCTTTTGAAAAAGTAGGAAAAGAACTGGGTGTAATTTCCTAAATATCCACTAAAAAATAAAGTTGATAGCTCAATGGAAAATGAGCTGTCAACTTTTTTATATTTTTGTCTATGATTAAAATTTTAGATAAATACATCATCAAAACTTTTTTCGGGCCGTTTTTTTTCATTTTCAGCGTCCTATTTTTCATTCTCATCGTGAATATCGTTTGGGTGCAGATGAGCCATTTTTTAGGAAAAGGACTTACCTATTTTGAAATTGGAAAACTGCTTTTTTATTTTGGGGTAAGCGTGATTAATCTGGTAATGCCACTCTCCATCCTACTTACTTCTATTATGACTTTTGGAACATTCGGGGAACGATATGAACTTGCCGCCATGAAAGCCGCTGGCATTTCCCTCTTCCGAGTAATGAAACCGCTCTTCGGGGTAAGCATCGTCATGTCTTTTATCCTATTTATTTTTGCCAATAATGTAATTCCTTCGTCCCAGAAAAAGGCGAGGAATATGCTTTTTAATATTACCCAAACGCGTTTGGCACTGAACTTTACCCCTGAACAGTTCATTGACCAAATCCCTGGGTTTTCAGTAAGGTTTGACGAAATTTCTGGTGAAAATGGAGAACATCTGAAAGGAATTTATATCCACAAAAAGGCCAGTGCCTATGATAACCAGCAGACCATCATTGCTAAAAAAGGACTATTAAAAGCCGAACCACTCAATAAAAATTACCTAAAACTTACGCTCTATGACGGCTATGTACATGAAGAAAATTTAGGCAATAAAAATTACCAAGAAAGACTGAAACAGCCCGACCAGTCTATGAAATTCGATACGCTATCTCAGCTTTTTGACATATCAGAAATAGTGAATAAAGCTCTGGAGCAAGAGAGAATTACAGATGACCCACGCTTTAAAAATTTTGTAGAACTGGGAGAGGAAATTACCAAAGCTGAGAAACAAAATACCGAACAGTTCAAAAGATTAGGAGAAGAGCTTGCCGCCCAAACCACGCCTTTCCTCTACGCCATGGATAAACATAAAGACCGATTTAAAAATCCTCAGCCACAGTTTGAATTTTCAAAATTAAAAGAAAAAGAACAACTAAAGATACTTACCAATGCTCACAGACATATAGAAAATCAAAAAATGACACTGAACAATAGAAATTCAGAAATGGCTACCATCTATGATGATTTTGGGCATCTGGTGATGTATCAGCATAGAATTATAGCACTTTCTCTCACCTGTGTTATCTTTTTTATGATAGGAGCCAGTTTAGGGAGTATCATCAGAAAAGGAGGGATAGGGATGCCAGTGGTCATTGCCATTATTATTTTCATTCTTTTTTATGTGATGAACCTTACCGTAGAGAATCTTTCTTGGGACGGAACGCTCAGTCCCTATTGGGCATCATGGATTCCAAACATGATTCTTACACCATTTGCCATATGGCTTACCCGAAGTGCCTTAACGGATTCCCAACTTTTTGACATTGAAAAATACAAAACTTTTTTCAAGCCACTGATTCGTAAATTTGTAAAAAACAAAGAACACGCAAGGTATAGGTAACCCCCATGAAATACTAAAAATAAAGCAAGAATAAAAGCAGGAGGCAGGAAGCAATGGGCAGGAGGCTTTTAGTTGTTGGCGAATAATTTTTGGCTGCTAGCACTTGGCTTCTAACTTTTTAGCCTTTTAGCTTTCTAATTTCTAAAAGCAATAGGCAGGAGGCCTTTTCGTTTGACCTCGTGGAGGTCGTATGTTTTATGTCATGGGATATGACTGTGTATAACATTCGACCCCGTCGGGGGTCGAATAATAAGACGAATTTTATTACTATATACATTTGACTCCGCTGGAGTCATTAGATGGAGTATGTTTTTGACGGATGACTCTAACTTTTCATTTCTAACCTCTAATTTCTAAAATCATTGTACTTTGTACAATCTCTAATTTCAATGAACAAAAGATAGCTAAGCGTTTAGAAATGCTTAGCTATCTTTTTTTAGTCCTCACTTTATTTAAAAAGCTTTACAGAATGATCATTTCTGCAAAATAATGCACCTTCTAACACCATTTATGTTCTGCTCTCTCATTGGACAAATAAGCTATAAATTCATCTTGTTTTTTAGTTTGCTTAAATCTCTTGAGTTTTATGATTACAAAGCTCTTCGCCAAAGTTTTTTAGCACTTTAGCAAAGCAATTCGAAACGATGAAACTCATTAAAATTAGTATTTTTCATCAATCCATTTACACATTCATTATACTACTATTCTTTTGATTTTAATGGGGTTTTATTACTAAGTAAGTCGAGATGATCTCAATATAAATAAGTATATAAAAATATTTTCTTTTTTTTATGCTAATCCTTGTTTATATAGAAATAGTTAGTATATTTGCCTCGTGATGAAAAAAAATAGTTCAATTATCTTCAAAAAGCACCTCCAAAATTTGGTGGTGTCGGATAATTGTATAAACACACACCTTCGCTCTATAGCATAATAACTACGCGTGTGTGCGTATTTTACGAAAAATATTTCGGACTAAAAAATTACTTTCTTTTACATTTTCTTATTTTTTTTAATAATACTTCCCTTGTGTTCATGTTATCTTTTTCATTGGGGAAATACCTTCTATCTAACAAAAACATTTCAAATAGATTATACTCTTCTTCCTTATGCTCATTGAAAGGAAGTCTGTATATAAGCTATAATTCGATTAGTGTCTTTAATCAGAATTTTTTTGTTTGTTTAAGACCGCTTCACGAGCTGGAGCGGTATTTTTTCCATAAAATAATAAACAAAAACAATATAGGTTCATGGACTAGTGACAAAAAACATATTTGAAAAAATAGAATTAAATAATTTTAAAAACACAATGTATGAAAAAACAACTATGCACGCTTGCCGTATTAGCAAGTATGTTCATCGGTACGGAAGCCTTTGGACAAAGTGAAAAAGGAAGAGTGGGGGTTAACACTCCTACTCCCAAAGCTACACTCGATATTCAAAATCTATCGAGTAACCTAACTACCAATGAAGGATTATTGATTCCTCGACTTACAAAAACCAG
>NZ_JH932293.1:1284224-1330508 GCF_000301075.1 Bergeyella zoohelcum ATCC 43767 | reverse complement strand
GGAACCGATGGGGATTTCTATATCAACACCACTACAAATACTTTATTCGGACCTAAAACAGGCTCTAACTGGGGCTCTGGTAAATCACTTATAGGACCAAAAGGAGCTAACGGTAATAATGGGGCTTCCATGCTTACTGGTAACGGAGTACCTCAAGCTGCTACAGGAACTAATGGAGATTCTTATGTAGATACCACAACAGGAACAGTATACAAGAAAAACAATGGTAGCTGGGCTAACATCGGAAGTATTAAAGGAGCTACTGGACAACAAGGACCGCAAGGGGTAGCGGGACCAAAAGGAGCTACTGGACAGCAAGGGCCGCAAGGACCTGCAGGACCTCAAGGAGGCATTGGTTTAATTGGAAATGGCACCAATACCACCGTAACCGGAAATGGTACTACGGCAAATCCTTATAAAATCAATACCTCTACAGGAAACATCACAGGTACAGGAATTACTGTAGGAAATGGAAATGGTGCTGCACTTAAAAATGTAACACTAAGTATTGCTGACAATGCCATCAATTCTGCAAAAATCCAAAACGGCACGGTAGAATCTATAGATATTAAAGATGGTACAATTGTAAATGCAGACATTGCCAATAACACTATTACAGGTGGAAAAATAGCCAATGCTACCATCACCGCCGATAAACTCGCTGCTAATGTCCTCAAAAATATCTATACCCATGATGGAACTTTATCTGGTAATAGAACTGTAAATCAAGGAGCTCATAACCTTAATTTTACTGGAAATGGCAACATAAATATTGGTACTGCCACTTCGCAAGGAAAGTTTAGAGTACAAGGAAATGGTACAAATGATAATAACAAAATTGCCTCGTTCACACGAAATGATGGGCAAGGATTAAGCATTCATAGTGACCAATCAGGCAATAGAATAATTGGTAATAGTACACCTGATAACGCAAAACCTATGACCCTCGAGTCCAAAACAAACGATACTTTTACCGCACCTACTGCAGGAGAACTTGGATTTATGTTTAAAGTTCAAAACACAGAAGTAGTTCGCATTAAACCGAATGGCAATGTAGGAATTGGAACAAATACACCTCAAGCCACTTTAGATATTTCCGAAAGAAATTTAACGCCTACCTCTACACCACAAGGGGTAAGTTTCCCAAATTTCACTACCGCCCGTAGAAGCGAGTTTACCAATGTGAAAAAAGGTACCATGATTTTCAATACGGACAAACAATGTTTGGAAATATTTGCAGGAAACCCAGCACAGTGGGATTGTGTATTCTCCAATAGAAACGAGCAACAGCAAAAAGTAGAAATCTCTCCAGCAGGGTTTACGGGGGCGTATGTGGCAAATGTTCCGTTGAATAATGGACATAAAGTGAAATTCTTATTGAAAAACAACTCCTTTTCCACAGTACAAAGTGTGGACTTCAGCTCTGCTGTTACAGTAAGCAATGGAAATTCTAATGTGCAAGTACATCCCAACCAAAATTATAGTGTATCAATAGCTCCAGGAGCATCTACCACCTTAGAATACAGACTCACAGGAACTCCTGTTCAAGGAGATTTGGTTGCTAAATTTAACCACTTAGGATTACTAGCTACGCAAACCACCAAAGTAGGATTAGGCTCTGCTAATATTCAAAATAAAGAACATTACATTGTATCATTAACCTACCAAGGAAGCGAAATCCAAGGAAAAATAAATAATTCCGATAGCAAAGTAACGGTAAGTATTCCTTATACTAGTGGCTCTGGTTCTTATAACGCCGTGAGTACACAGGCAACCACTGTAGCAGGACAAGATGGACAAACCAATCCACTTACGCTCAGCATTCCTGCAGGAAATTTCTCTTCCGCAGGTGCATTACAAGCTACAATACAAGTAGGAGGTGATGGTGAATACCTTGTGAAGAAACTACAGCCAGGCCAAAAAGAAGACATTGCTACTTTTAACATAAATATGAATGGTATGCAGTATAAAGTGAAACTAGTAGCTGTAGGAGGCATTCCTGATAAACATTTTAGCACTCCAGTAACACAATCTGGACAACAATATTACAATAAATATATCTATCTACCTATTCAAACACCCGATGGAAAAACATGGTTAAGCCAAGATTTAGGTTCTAAATATTCTAAATTGGGAAGCCCTGACTTTGACCCCGGGAAAACTTTTACCCATGCTGAATATAGACAAATGGAAGAGATAGATCGAATCTTTGGTGCTCCTTTTCATAGAAACTCTATTGATTATTCTGGTTGGGGGGGAATAAATTATTATCAAAACTCAACAACAAATCCTTGCCCAAATGGATATCGTCTACCAACAATAGATGAATATGTAAATAGTTGGGGGTACCTCAATACTACTCAAGCAAACACTCTCCCCCCAATACCTGCTTTGTCTTTGGATGTGTTAAAAGCGACAACAAGTCCAAATTTGAGATTTAGGTCGGAAACATGTAGTAGAATTGTATATGAACCATGTGATACTGTACCAACTTCATTTGGTTCATGTCCGAAGACAGAGTATTATGAGTGCGGACAACATGAGTGGAAATCCGCCACTACCAGATTTTTAGTAAATGGTTTATGGTCTGAAGAAAATTTTTCACAGAACAACACTACTTTATATAAAGATAAGTTCACCGCTCGTTGTATCAAGGAGTAACAACAGGATTTGGCTTAATCCTTCATTACGCTTATAGTATCGTAATATCTATCAGGGGCTGCTATATAGCAGCCCCTGATTTTTGTAAAAAACTGTAAAAACCTGAACACATAAAGCTTTATAGCGGATTTTCAAAGTGTTTATACTACCTAGATTCAACTTATAAAAGTAACTTTCCGTTATTACTAATTGTTGTCAAATAAGTCGAGATAGCTTCTATAATAAAAATGCAATAACTTCCCTATGTGCCGTTTAAAAGTATTTTCCCTTAAAAAACTTATAAAGTACTCCTTTTCATAGAGTACAAAGTCACTAACTAAAAGCGAATAGCCATTAGGTAATGGCTAATGGTCAATAACCTTATAAAGACTTTGCGATGAAAGTTTCAAACATTTTATCTGGTAAAAATTAAGATTTAATTTTCTTCTTTTCTTTGCCCTTCTTATCTTTTTTCTTTTTCTTCTTTTTATGTTTTTGTTTCTCAGATGGTGCTTCATCTACAGCCTCCATCACCTGATCTACTGCAGGAATTTCTGGCACTTCTATTTTTTCTGTGTACTCTGGCTGTGGAGCTTTCCATCCTTTTTCTTCTATATACTGAATAAAAGCATCAGTAGTTTTAAAGTATTGTTCCACAAAGTTATTCAGGAGAAAATCTGTATAGGTTTCCTTTTTTATCACCGTATGATATACTAAAATGCGTCCTTCCTTTTTAGATTTTATAAACCCTTTTTCTGTAAGAATTTTTAAGTAAGTAGAAATGGTATTCTGATGTGGAACCGGTGCAGGATGAGCTTCCATAATATCTTTCAGCCTAAAATCATTAAGTTCCCAAAGGATATGCATCAGCTGTTCTTCTACCGTAGTAAGTGTTTGGATTTTTTTCTTCATGATTGAGATTGTATTCTATTAAAAAATTCTTCATGAGGCACAAATCTATACTTGCCCTGATAAAGGTAAGCAAAAATATGCTGATAGCCATTGCTTAAAACAATATTTTCCGCCTGAATGATGGAATTGTACCTCGCTACCTGCTCAAAAACTTTCTCTGTAACAGGAACTTGTGGTGCCTTAAATTCAAACAATATCTTAGGCAAAGTCTTCTCCGTAAGTAAAAGGTCTATCCGTTTCGTTTGCTGATTAAGAATAATTTTTTGTTCCAAGATGAGTGATGATAATGATTTCCCCTGACTCTCAATAAGAAAAGCCACCCAGTGCTGGCGTACCCACTCTTCAGGAGTAAGCACTACCCATGATTTTCTTACCGTATCATAAATAAATAATTTATCTTTGTTTGTCCGAATTTTAAATTCGTAGTTTTCTTTAAAATTTAACTTAGGTAGTTGCACAGCAGATGAAAGAATTTGATTCACTAATTAAAAAAGTCAAAAATAAAGAATTTTTGCCAGTTTATTTTTTCCATGGCGAAGAGCCTTATTATACCGATGAACTTACACAGGTTTTCGAAAACGAAATTATCTCAGAAGAAGAGCGTTCTTTCGGGCAAACGGTGGTCTATGGTAGAGATACCACACTGGGAGAGGTAATGGCTTTGGCACAGCAAATGCCCATGTTCGGTACGCTGAACCTCATCATCGTAAAAGAAGCTCAAGACCTAAAGTTTGAAGAAAATGAAACCAAAGCATTAGAAAATTATATAGAAAATCCTTTATCTACTACGCTACTGGTTTTTGCTTATAAACATAAAAAAATAGACGCTAGAAAAAAGTTCGCTAAAGCCCTCCAAAAATCGGGAATGCTCTTTTATAGCGAACCGGTAAAAGATTATCAACTGGGAAAATGGATTTCTGAGAAATTACAAGAAATGCGTTTTAAAACGGCTCCTAATATTTCCAATCTCTTAGCAGAATATTTAGGGAATGACCTTTCTAGAATACAAAATGAGCTCAATAAACTCAAAATCATCCTCAAAGAAGATGAAATTCTAGACGAAACGGTGGTAGAAAAACATATTGGAATTTCTAAAGAGTTCAATATCTTCGAACTTCAAAAAGCATTAGGAATGAGAGACCAAAATAGAGCCATGCGAATAGCTCATTTCATTGCTCAAAATCCAAAGTCTAATCCACTTCCTATGATGATGGGAAGCCTATACACTTATTTTTCTAATCTTATCATCTATCAAACTATGAATGGGCAGCCTCCCAATATCATTGCGGAGGCTATGGGGGTAAATCCTTATTTCCTAAAAGATTATGCACAGGCAGCCGCTTTTTATCCTCTAAAATATGCTACCCGAATTATTTCCATTCTTAGAGAAATAGACATGAAAACCAAAGGTTTAGGAGCAAACGCTATAGAGGACGGGGAACTCCTGATTGAAATGGTGTATAAAATCCTTAATATAGGACAACTGAAAGTGGCTACATGATGAGTTGGAAAGTAGAAATTGTACGATGTACAAAGTATAATGTACAAAGACTTTAGAGATTAGAGGTTAGAAATTAGATGTTGGAAGATAGAAAGTAAATCTTAATTATAATCGCCAAAAGCCAGAAGTTAAAAGCTTTTTTAAACAAGAAGCCAACCGTTTCTTTTTTCTTTTTATTTTTTGGATTTTTAAATGTTTTAGAATTCACTAAAATCCCATTTATTATGGCTGACCCCAACGGGGGCAAATGTGTATAGCAACTTATTATTCGACCCCTTCGGAGACGAATATTATACACAATCATATCCCATGCTATAAGCATACGACTTCTACGAGGTTAGAAAACTAAAAGGTTAAAAAGTTAGAAGCCAAAAAAGCTATTTGACAGCGACTAAAAGCCCTCTGCTTTTATTTCAAATAATGTGGGGAACGGATATATCCATTCCCCACTCGTTTTAATTGTCAAAAGCCTAATGTATAACCTATTGCCTCTTTAAAATCTAAACTTTACACCACCAGTGATTTGAGCACCCAGTACTTTATAACCTTGGAAAATTTCATAGTTTTTATTGAGAAGATTGTCTCCCATCACAAAAGCAGAAAAGTTTTTATGAAAAAGATATTCCGCAGAGAGGTTCAAATCAAAATACGCAGGTAGCTTTCTGAAATCTTCCGTTGCAGTATAGCTGATGGTGTCATCAATAAGTGTATAGAAATTCGTTTCCCGTGTTCCTACAAGATACGCCTTGGCACCAAGAAGTAATTTTTTATCTAAGGCAAAATAATTTACTCCAAAAGATGCCGTAAAATTGGGGCGGTTAAGAATCTTTTCATTATTATCTAGTTTGTAATCAAATATGTTCAAATCTGTATTTAAAGTAAGATTTTGAAGCGGAACATAGGTGAGTCCCAAAGCGAATTGATTAATATTTCCATTAGCATATTTCGCTTGGAAAGTATTGGCATGATCAAATCCGTTTCTGTCATTGGTTATCGCAGTATTAAAAAGAGGGTTGGCACCAAAATGCAGAATGGCATTGGTCTTTGCGGTTCCAAAAGAAAGATGATAGCTTATCTTCTGCTGAATATCTCCCGTAAGTCCAAAATAGAGATGATATTTCTCTTCGGTAGGTCGGGTGTACTGGTGAGACAGCATAAAAGGATTTTCACTGGTAATATGCCCAAAAGCATTATGCATCAGTCCACCTTTAACTCCCAAAATCAGCTGTACTGCATCATCTGCCGCTATTTTCACTTCTGCCTTTGGAAACCAATATGTTTTAGAAGTCAGCTCTCGCTCTCCATTGCGTGTAGTTCTGGCATTGAGCATCGTAAAATTAGACCCTAGGCTTACGCTGGTTTTTCCTTTGTAGAAAGTAATTTTAGGTTCAGCTTCCGCTTGAAAATAATTATTTTCTAATTTCTGAATCTCTTGGAAAGAATTTCCTAAAAACTGTACCCCCAGTCCTGCATCTACATTGAGGCGAATGTCATTCATATGGGTATTAATACCATGTTTTGCTAAATTGGTCTTTAGTGCTGCTTCTGTTTCATGAGCTTTATAGGCATCAGAAAGGTGAGATGCTTTGATACGGATGTCATTAAGAATATGATTATTATAATGATCATACACTGCCTGTAGTGAAACAGTATTGAGCCGCTGTGCTAAGCTATTATGAGGACGATAAGCATCATTAAAAGCATAAATGCCATAATAATGAAAAGCATCCAAATCAAACCCTACATTTGCATTCAATTTTCCAGATTCCAAATAGTGATTAACCCCTGCTTTCAGCTCCAAATCCGTAGCAGTACTTTTCCAAGGATAGATTTTTTTCAATCCCGATGTAGAATTGATATGCACTGCGGCATTAAGGTCTGTATTTTCTCCTAACTTCGCTGTAAATCCAGCATCACCAAGGATTTTTCCATAATTCCCTATCCCGAAACGAACATAATTATCAAAATGTTCTCCCGCCTGATTAGGAGATAAGTCTTCCCCTTGGATAAGAGAAGTTTTAAAATCCGAAAGGAGCGGGATATTGGTAATGGTATATTCTATTTTTTCGGCACTTTTCTCCTCTGGTGGATAGTTTTTAACTTTAGGAACAGAAGTTTTTTTCTTCTGAACTTTTTTTAGAGTAGGATGTTTTGCTCTCTGAATAACCAAAGTTTCTTCCTTAATTTGTCCATACGCTACTAATGAAAAAAGCGTAAGCCCTAAACCTATGATTTTTGTGTTTCTTATATTCATAAAGTACATTAGTAATTAATATTAAAAGATGAAGAGAGGTTAGTATTAATTTATCTTTTCACCATTAAATATTATTTTTTAATCGTTGATTTTAATTTTTTTGCTTCATTAACTACATCCTCGAAATCTTGATAATTTTCAATAATCTGATCAAGGGTATAAGATGCTTGATAATTATCTTTCAGACCGATATAGTTTTTCGCCATCACTACTAAGGCTTTTGCCCCCCAGTATTCTTCTGAAGCATAATTATTAGACAGTCTAAATATGGTTTCATTAGATGCTTTATAAGACTTCGCTTTATTTTGGAAGAAAGCTTTTCTAAAAAGTGCCTCCGCAGCTACTGCTCTATTTACTGATTTTTCCAGCTTAGCAAAGCTATTTTGTGCTTCTTTTTCTTTACCTTCATTAAGCATTGCTCTTGCTTGGATGGCTTTTGCCTGATCTATTACTGCAGCTGAAATACCGCTACTTTTCTCTATTTCCTGAGCCAAAGGCACCGCATTTACCATATCATTTTCCTTAGAATAAATGGTGAGCAATTCTGCCATTGCAAAATTTCTAATAGATGGATTATTACTAGATTTTATTTTTTCTAAAATCCCTTGGGCTTCATTGGTTTTATTCTCTTTCAGATGAATCTGTGCCAGTCTGGTCATTGCCTCTTCTTGGAAAGCACTTGGCGTTTTAGCTACTTCATCTAAAAGGATTTTCGCTTTCGTATATGCTTTGGTTTGGTAATAGCAATCGCCTAATTCATACTGAGCGGTAGCGTAGTTTTCAGACAATGAATTCTGAGCCAAATATTTCTCATACAGAGGGATTGCCTGTGTATATTTCTTATCTGCATAGAGATTTCTAGCAGTAGTAAGATTAATTTCCTCTATTTCATTTTGGGTAATGCTTTCTCCTATCGTCTGTGCAAATTTCTGCAGCCCATCCGCATCTCCTTTTTGTCCGTATAAGAGTTTGGCACTGGTCATCACTCTCCCTGCAAAAGGAGTTCCTTGGTATTTTTTACCTAGAATAACCAGTTGTTTTTCGGCTTCATTCAGTCTATTTTGCTGAATATCATTTTGTACCAAATAAATCTCGGACTGGATAACGAGTTCTGGTTCTTGGCTGTTTTTTAACACCTTCTGAAAGGAAGCATCAGAATTTTTGTAATCCGACAGCATAGCGTAGGCTACCCCCATTTCATAATGGGCATCATCTGTATATTCAGAATTGGGATATTGGGCTAAAAGTGATTTTAGAGCCGTTATTTTTTCATTGTGCTTTTCTAAATCTCCCAATGCCACTGCTTTTTGGAACATGGTATTGGCATCTTGATTTGCTATGGTATCTATCGTTTTTATCGCTTCACCCGCATTATTTTCTGCATAGTGCGTATTAGCAATTCGAGCCAAAGCATCTTCTCGATGTTCCTTATCTCCCGAAGCCACATATTTTTCAAAAGCCTTTCTAGCCTCTGCAAATTTATTAAGCTTCAGATAAGTGTATCCTAAATCATATTGTAACTGGTCTTTTTTCTCAAAATTTTGAGATTTCTCTATCTTTTTAAATTGTTCCAATGCTTCCTCATAGCGTTCTTGGCTATAATAAGTTTGTCCCAAACCATACAAAGCATTGTCCACAAATACTTTATTAATTGGTTTTTTAAGACTTCTTAAATAGTATTTTTCAGCTTGTTCGTACTGAGAATTATTATACTCTTCGGTTCCTAATAAATAAGCTACTTCTTGGTCTATCTTATCTACTTCTGGCGTAGTACTTTGCATTCTATCAATGGCATCTAGTGTCGCCTTAAAATCTCCAGAATAAATATAAGATTTCACCAAAAGCTGTTTAATCTCGGCACCACCATCTTTCCCACCATATTGGTCTAAATAATCTTGTAGTGCCTTAGAGGACGACTCAAAAGGATTCCCTATTTCATAGCTCAGTTTAGCATATTGCTGGGCGGCCAATTGTTTTGCCTCTTTATCATAATCCATCTGTGATGCAGAACGAAATGCCGCCAATGCTTCTGCTTTTTGTCCGTTCTGTAAATACGCATTTCCTAATTGGTAAAAAGCATTTTGTGCCAATGGCGATTTACTATTAATCAATTGATTATAATAAGAAACTGCTTCAGAATACTGTTCCATTTGTGCCGCTACAAATCCCATTTCATATAAATCTGCATCAGAGGGACTGCTGGTGTTTTCTATGTACGCTTTGAGATAAGGATAAGCCTCTGTGTATTTTTGCTGACGAAAATAGCTCTCGCCCACTATTTTCTTCGCTTCATTTACAAAAGATTGAGCACTCTCTGAATGGATAAGTGCCATGCCCTCAGTAATAGCTTTATCATAATCTCCCTCATTATAGTACATCTGTACATAATAAGGCTGTACAGTCTGTGCATACTGAGGATTCTCCTTCAAAGGGTCAAAATATTCAAAGGCTTTATCATATTCTTCTTCTGAATAATGTAAATGCCCCAGCATGTATGCGATATTATCTTTTTGGCTACTGTGATTAGATTCGTACGCTTCTTTTAATGCTCTTTTGGCTGATTTGGTATCTCCCAGCATGAATTTAGTGTATCCATATTTAAGAACATACTCTGCATTTTCAGAATCTGAAAGCTGTGCTTGATTCACCTTTTTCAATACCTCCAATGCTTTTACAAAATCTTTTTTCACCAAATAATAATCTGCTAAAGGAAGATTTGCTTTTCCAAAAAATGCCGATTGTGGATTTTGTGCAATGATAGCATCTAATCCTACTTCTGCATTTTGTTTTTGGAGAAGTACGCCTATTAAGTTACCAAAAAACTGAGCTGCTTCTTTATCTAATGCGGTAAGATAATCATTATAAAAATACTGGTTATCATAAATGTATTTAGAAGGAGAATGAATTTTAGTTTCGTAAAGATTATCTGCCAATTCTAATTTGTAACGCGTCTTTTGTGAAAGCTGTGCCGATTGCTGTGCCGAAAAAGTTCCTGCCAACAAAAACGCAACTCCAATAGCAATTTTATTCTTAATCATAATAAATTACTTGTTATCTATAATTTCAAGCAACGAAAGTAACGAAAAACAAGCCAAAACACAAATATTCCATTTTAATTTAACAAAAATTAGACAAATACCAAACTCAAAAGCCATTGGTCTATATTCTCAAGTGGTTTAAACTCATTTAAGTTCTCTCTACTTAATGAACAAAAATAACCATTAAGAAATTAAGATAATGAAGCGTATAGTTGTTATTTTTATTAAGAATCCATTGTATGGATTTAGTGCAGTACGATGTTTTCGTATAGTGTAGTACGATGTATTCGTATAATGCAATACGATTTTATGGATTGAATGAAGTTCATTCAGCTGAATGCTATAAGCTATATGCCAAAAGCCATAACCATATCTTTCTTGTATACATTACTCTTTTTAACCAATTTTAACACTTTTTTTATTTTTTTAGTATGCTAATCCTCTTCCAATTAGCTAAATAATAGTACCTTTGAATATCAAAAGATAAATGAAGTCTAAATATTGTGAACCAATAATCTTTGTATTGTGAAAAAAATATTAAAACAATGGATGGTACTGGGTACTATTGCTTCGCTTTCTTGTCCAGCTCAAACCCTTAATACCTCCACAGTATATACTCCATCTATCGCTTCAGTAATAAGTGAGGAAAAAATTAATCTCAGCCCTAAAGAACTCATAGACATCAAACTAGATGAAATGACCTATGACCCCGTGCTGAAAAATGCTTCTTGGAGTTTCGTGCTGTATGACCCTAAATCAAAAAAAATCATCTCTTCCTATAACGAAACCGCACCTCTGATTCCTGCATCTACTACCAAACTTCTCACCACAGATGCTGTGCTTAATCTCCTAGGAAGTAATTTCAGATGGACTACCCAAATGGAATACTCTGGAGAAATAGATGAGGAAGGCGTGCTTAATGGCAATCTATATATTGTAGGTAGTGGAGACCCCTCCATAGGAACGGGAAAAGCAGGAAGTAGCCGCTATCCCGAAATTGTAAATCAATTTGTAATGGCACTTCATGAAAAAGGAATAAAAAAAATTAATGGAAATATCATTGCTCAAACTGCATTTTTCAAAGATAATAAAATGCCTTTCCTCCCTGAAAATATCGTTTGGCAAGAAACTGCTCAGTACTATCTTCCCGCAGGAGGCACCCGTGATGTAAACCCTGCTAATGAAAGACTCATTGCAAGAAAAAAAACACCTTTCAGAGAGAATGATGCTAGAAGTTATTACTATGTCTCTCCTTATATTAATAAAATGGTATTCGCAGAAAAGTTTGAAGGGACACCCATGAATACTAAAATAGCGGATGCTCCCCTTTATTTGGCAGGAAAAATAAAGGAGGTGTTACCCAAAAATAAAATCATCTTCTTCGGAAAAGTAGAGGCTAAAATTAATGACCCTTTGCCCGAGATGCGAACCAAAATCACAGACTATAAATCGCCTACTCTGGCAGAAATAGTATATGATACCAACCAAAGAAGTGATAACGCACTCTCCGAATCCCTCTTAAGGACATTAGGCTTTATGACTCATGGAGACTATACTTTAGCAGCAGGAAAAAATGCAATGAATAGCCACTTAAAATCTATTGATTTTGATAGTACTGACTTCGTTTATATGGACGGAAGTGGACTTTCTAGAGCTCATAGAGTTACCTCTTTGGCACAAGCCAAATTCCTCGCATCTAGAATGAACACCAAATATTATCCTACATTTTTTGATTCACTGCCCATCGCAGGACAAACAGGAACTTTAAAACGCTCTTTCAAAGGTCCAGGATATGGACAAATTTATGCGAAAACAGGTACACTGAATAGAGTAAAAACGCTGGCAGGATATGTGAAAACTAATTCGGGAAAAACACTGGTTTTCTCCCTACTGCTCAATAATTACAGTGGCTCTGTAGATCAAGCTAAAAACCGAATGGAAAAAATTTTAGAACCCGTCCTAGATTTTTAAGTGCATGATTCAAAACCTTTCAGTATATTTGGAAGGTTTTTTTATTTTACAATACAATGAAGAAAAATAATCTTTTATTACTCCTAGTAACTCTGGTTTCGATACCTTTCTTTGCCCAAATAGATAATTATGAAAACAAGGATTTATTGCTAAGAGAACAAAATGCCTACCTCCGCAAAATGAATGTAGGAAACTTTAACCCCAATACGGCTAATTATGACCTAAGATACCAAAGGCTAGACCTTAATATCAATCCCTCACAAGCCTTTGTACAGGGAAGCGTTACTTCTCATTTCATTCCCAATCAAACGATGAACAGTATTTATATGGATTTACATTCATCGCTTACCGTATCTGAAGTGAGACATCAAGGAAATACAATTCCTTTTCAGCAATTAAATTCTCACGAACTTAAAATAGACTTTCCTCACTCACTATCTGCCAATGTTTTAGACTCCATTACAGTAAGCTATAGTGGTGCCCCTGCCATCGGTCAAGATGCCGTAAGAACAACGCCTCAACCCAATGGTACTCCTGTTTTTGCTACGCTCAATGAACCTTATGGTGCTCAAGACTGGTTTCCTACCAAGCAAAGCCTCAATGATAAAATAGAGAAAGTAGATCTGTTCATCACCACACCCAGCCAATATTCCGTAGCTGGAAACGGGGTACTCATGTCTGAATCTATATTAGCCTCAGGACAAAAATTAACCAAATGGCGTACCCAATACCCTACTGCCGCATACCTCATTGCACTCGGAATTACCCATTATACCAAACTTAATGATACGATAGGCAATCCTCCTTTTCCTTTTATTAATTATGTGTATCCTTCTACGGTGAATAATACGCATACCATGTCCATCATTAACTGGACTAAAGATGCGATGACGCTTTTTGAAAATCACTTCGGGCCTTATCCTTTCAGAAATGAAAAATATGGACACATGCAGTTCAATTACTCGGGAGTGGCTATGGAACATCAGACCATGTCTTCCATGCCCCACTGGGACTATGGCGTTACTGCACATGAACTTGCTCATCAATGGTTTGGAAATAAAATCACCTGTGCCACTTGGAATGATATTTGGCTCAATGAAGGCTTTGCCGTTTTCGGAGAGCACATGATTCAAGAGCATCTTAGAATGACGCCTGCCCAATTCCAAAACTATCTTTCCCAGATTAAAAACCTTGTAACCAGTAGCCCTAATGGAAGCGTCTATGTACCTGATAACCAACTGACCAATGTGGGAGCTATTTTCTCTTGGAGACTCAGCTACCAGAAAGGTGGTTTTGTGGTAAGAATGATGAAATGGAAGTTAGGAGATACAGCTTTTTTTTCCGCCATCAGAGACTATCTAAATCATCCTGATTTGGCTTATGGCTATGCTTCTACCAATGATTTAAAAAACTCACTACTCACTTCTACGGGAGTAGATTTCACTGAATTTTTTAACGATTGGATTTATGGGCAGGGCTACCCTACTTATAACATCCGATGGAAACAATCTGGGGATAATATCATCCTCCAAGCCCACCAAACCCAAAGCCATCCTACGGTAAACTTCTTTGAAATGCCACTACCTATCCGTATCCATGGCACAAATGGTGAACAGCTTGACCTCAAATTAGAACATACTCAGTCTGGACAGTATTTTACAATTCCTGTCAGTTTTCCTATTGCCAGCGTTCAGTTTAACTATGAAAATCAAATTTTAGAAAGAAACTCTGATGTAGTGCATGATAATCAACTTTCTATCCAAGAAGTTCAAACCAATGGGCTATCCATCTATCCTACTCTGGCAAAAACTGAAATTTACATTAAAGGGCTTACTAAAAAATCTACTTATCAAATTTTTAGCATGGACGGAAGACTCATCCTTTCAGGAATCACCAGCCCTGAAAATCCCATCCTAGTAAATCACCTTACCAAAGGAAAATACATCATTACTATAGGAAAAGAAAAAATTTCTTTTATGAAAGAATAATTAAAAAAGTATATCAAATTTATCAGTAAAAATTACAAAGTAATTAATATATTTGTATCGAAAAATGTGAACTAATATGAAAAAATCAGCTATAAAGAAAACAAATTTCTCACTCCCAAAAAACAGCTTCATCATAGGTTTAGGGAGTGTTGTAAATATTTTTGGTGGTTATTTTGAGTACAATACACACCAATCTCCAAAGGAAATTGATACGAAGGCATTGCAATCCGATTGGCAAAGTGTAGGAGAAGACATAAAAAAATCTCTCAATGATAGCTTTAAGAAAGTAAAACTTTGCTAACCTAAAAGAGATGAACAAAAATAGTAATCCAAACGATTCTTCAAAAAATGAAGTCATAGAACTTGAGCAAGATTTATTATCAGTAAATCCCAAGATTTTTGATGGAATAAGTATAAAAAAGAAGCAAGAAATTTTAAGAAGTGTTTCGGTTACACTGATTCAAGAAAAAATGCACTCTGGTCCACTTCCTGATGCTGAAAGTTTAGTTAAATATAATTCTGTAATTCCTAATGGAGCTGATAGAATAATGCAAATGGCTGAGAAACAACAAAAACATAGAATTGAAATTGAAAAAAGGGTAATACTTTCTCAAAACACTCAAGGGTTATTGGGGCAAATTTTTGGATTAGTCATTGGATTATTTGGTATTTCATGCGGAACTTTTTTAGCACACGGGGGAGAGACTGTTGTGGGTGGGCTTATTGCTGGAACTACAGTCATTAGCTTAGTGTCTGTTTTCGTATTAGGTAAAAAAAGGCAAAGAAAAGACAATTAATAATCGAAAAAGGCTGTCCAATATTTTTTAGACAGCCTTTTTTATCAATGATTTTCATCAATTACTTCGTTCAATTCTAAAAAATTTGTAATTTTACCCGAAATCGTTTGGCATCATGAGATACATTCAGCAAGGGAATATTCCCCATAAAAGACATACCGTTTTTAAATCTCCAGAAGGAAACTACTATTACGAACAATTATTTGGCACCGAAGGATTCAGTGGAGTTTCTTCTCTTCTATATCACATCCATAGACCTACACAAATTAAAAGCATTGGAACCCCAAAAGATGTTAGTCCCAAAATTGCTATAGAGAAAAATGTTACGCCTAGAATGTTCAAAGGAGGAAAAATTCAGGCAGAAGATGATTTTTTAGATTCTAGAAAAATATTAATGGTCAATAACGACTTGATGATGGGACTTGCCAAGCCTAAAAAATCCATGGATTATTTCTATAAAAATGGACATCACGATGAGCTTTTTTTCGTGCATGAAGGAAATGGAACGCTTAAAACCTTTGTAGGAGAAATTCCTTTTGCTGCGGGAGATTACCTTATCATTCCAAGAGGTACCATTTATCAAATGGAATTTAATACAGAAAATACCGTACTCTTTTTTTTAGAAGCGGCATCTCCTATCACTACTCCTAAAAGATACAGAAATGAATATGGTCAGCTTTTAGAACATTCGCCTTTCTGTGAGCGAGATATTGTTCCCCCTACCTTTGTACCTCCAATTGATGAAAAGGGCGAATTCCTCATCAAAGTAAAAAAAGACAATCTGATATGGGATTTTATTTACGCTACCCATCCTTTTGATGTAGTAGGTTGGGACGGCTATTTTTATCCTTACAAATTTAATATCAAAGACTTTGAACCTATTACAGGAAGAGTACACCTACCACCTCCTATTCATCAAAATTTCGAAGCACATAATTTCGTGGTATGTTCTTTCGTAGCGAGAATGTATGATTATCATCCTTTGGCAGTTCCTGCTCCTTATAATCATTCTAATATAGATTCTGATGAAGTACTCTTCTATACCGAAGGGGATTTCATGAGCCGAAATCACATTGACCTTATGGACTTTACACTTCACCCAGGAGGGATTGTTCATGGTCCACACCCAGGAGCTATGGAAAGAAGCATTGGTAAAAAATCTACAGAAGAGTACGCCGTGATGGTAGACCCTTTCCGACCACTGAAAATTACCGAAGAAGCGATGAAAATAGAAGACCCTACTTATCTTACTTCTTGGCTGGAGGAATAATCTGTAAGTTAAAAAAATGAAAAAATCTAAAAGATAAAAAAATACTATTTTTTATGTATCAATATGTAAAAGCCGAAGATGCTATAGCCCTTATCAAAAGTGGTGATCGTATTTTTCTCCACGGAAGTGCATGTACCCCCAATCACTTAATTTCTGAACTGGCTCATCAGTCTCACCGATTAAAAAATGTAGAGATTGTATCTATTACAGTTCAAGGAAATGTAGAAATAGCAAAGCCTCAATACAAAGATAGTTTTTATATTAATTCTCTTTTTGTATCTGCTCCTGTAAGGCAGGCGGTAAATAGTGAAAGAGGAGATTTCGTACCTGTTTTTCTCTCAGAAATCCCCAATCTTTTCTCTAATGGCTTCCTCCCGCTAGATGTAGCCCTTATTACCGTTTCCCCACCAGATAAGCATGGCTATTGCTCTTTAGGAACTTCAGTAGATGTAGCCAGAAGTGCGGTGGATAATGCCAAATTAATCATTGCACAGGTAAACCCTAGAATGCCAAGAACCATAGGAGATGCCATGGTGCATGTACAGAGGATAGATAAAATGGTATGGCACGAGGAGGAACTACTCACTATAGACTATGCCTCTAAAGTACAAGACGAAGAAAGAAAAATAGGACAAATCATTGCTGAAATGATAGATGACCGCTCCACTCTTCAGATGGGTATAGGTACTATTCCAGATGCGGTACTCAGCTGTTTGCATAACCACAAAGACCTTGGAGTACATACGGAAATGCTCTCAGATGGCATCGTAGATCTCATTGCGAAAGATGTGGTAACCAATAAATACAAAGGTATCCACAAAAACAGAACCGTTTCTGCATTTGCTTTCGGAACGAGAAAGCTCTATGATTATATAGATGACAATCCGAGTTTTTCTTTCCTAGATGTAACCCATGTGAACAACCCGAATGTCATTAGAAAAAATAAAAAACTCATCGCTATCAATTCGGCAATAGAGGTAGACCTTACAGGGCAAGTATGTGCCGATAGTATCGGGACAATCCAATATTCAGGAATTGGTGGGCAGATGGACTTCATCCGTGGAGCTTCCCTCTCCGAGGGGGGTAAACCCATCATCGCCATCACTTCAAGAACCAAAAAAGGTGTCCCAAGAATTGTTCCACTTCTTAAACAGGGAGCAGGTATCGTTACCACCAGAGGGCATATCCACTGGGTAGTTACCGAATACGGTGCCGTAAACCTTTATGGACTTAATATGAGACAAAGAGCAGAAAAACTCATCTCCATCGCACACCCAGATGACAGAGAAATGCTGGAAAAAGCATCATTTGAAAGATTTGGGTAGGAAAGGTAATTCCACCATAAAAATTAAAAAATTAGTATAAAGTTAAAAAGTGATAAATGTAATTAGGGCATCGAGCAGTTGAAAACTGAAATCCCTAAAAAGCTTATGGCGTACAGCCTACTGCTTATCGCTTAAATTAAAAAACAGTTAAAAAAAATATAAAAAACAATGGCAACATTTGCAGAGAAAATAGCACAGGCAGAAAATTTTTTGCCCATTAATGGTACAGACCACATCGAATTTTATGTAGGAAACGCTAAACAAGCCGCTCATTTCTATAAAACAGCTTTCGGATTCCAAAGCGTAGCATACGCAGGGCCTGAAACAGGCGTAAGAGATAGAGCTTCCTATGTACTTCAGCAGGGGAAAATAAGAATCGTCCTTACTTCAGGACTCAAATCAGACTCTCCCATTTGTGAACACCAGAAAAAACACGGAGACGGTGTAAAAATCCTTGCACTTTGGGTAGATGATGCCTATGCCGCATTTGAAGAAACTACCAAAAGAGGAGGTAAACCTTACATGGAACCTACCACCCTTACCGATGAACATGGAGAAGTGCGTATGTCAGGCATCTATACTTACGGAGAGACGGTACACCTTTTCGTAGAAAGAAAAAATTATAATGGTCCCTTTATGCCAGGCTATGAGAAATGGGAATCTGATTATAATCCTTCTGATGTAGGGTTACTCTATGTGGACCACTGTGTAGGAAATGTGGACTGGAACAGAATGCTCCCAGTGGTAAAATGGTATGAAGATGTAATGGGATTTGTGAATATCTTAAGTTTCGATGACAAGCAAATCAATACCGAATATTCGGCACTCATGTCCAAAGTAATGTCCAACGGTAATGGCTATGCCAAGTTCCCTATCAATGAACCTGCAGAAGGAAAAAGAAAATCTCAGGTAGAAGAATACCTAGATTTCTACGAAGGCGAAGGCGTTCAGCACATTGCCGTAGCTACCAAAGACATCATCAAAACCGTTTCTGAACTCAAAGCAAGAGGGGTAGAATTCCTATCAGCTCCACCAGATGCCTACTATGAAATGGTGCCAGAAAGAGTAGGACACATTGATGAAGATTTGAAAAAACTTCAAGAACTCGGCATCTTAATTGACCATGATGAAGAAGGCTATCTACTCCAAATCTTTACCAAACCAGTGGAAGACCGCCCTACCCTTTTCTTTGAAATCATTGAAAGACACGGGGCTCAGAGCTTCGGAGCTGGAAACTTTAAAGCACTCTTTGAAGCACTAGAAAGAGAACAAGCCAAAAGAGGAAATCTCTAAGAGAATGTGGGAATTTGAGAATTCCCTAATTATCTAATTCTCCAATTAATTCTAATTATTAAATGAAAAAAATATTTTTCGTACTCATATTCGGGCTTTCATTAGGAGCGAAAGCCCAATATGGTACGCTTCTGAGAACACTAGAAAGATTAGAAAAACGCCGAGGTTTAGTTCAGTCTCCTATAGACATCCAATGGGATGGGAGAAAATTCATCCATATTCAGGTAAGTCCAGAAGGGATTGTAGAAAAAAAAATCCTCTCTTTTGATAAAGATAAAGTAACCCTCATGGAAGTCTATGATGATGAAAAAAATGGAAAAATCACCACCAACCTCTTCCATGGCGATTTCGTTTTTACTAGAAAAAATATTCTCAATGTAAGAATGACATATATGGAGAAAAAACAAATGAATATCCCTCAGTCTCTTACTTTTTTACTGAATCAGCAGGACGATGTGTATTACCTAATAGAGTCCGTCTCTAAACAAAAATGGATAGACCAAGAAGCCATCACTAGAAAAAATAAATCTAAAAATAAAAAATAATGAAGTCATTCATCTCATACCCTTCAGATTCCGATTTTTCTATTCACAATATACCATTTGGTGTAGCGGTATTTAATAAACAATACATTGCATGTGCCACCCGCATCGGAGACATGGTGATAGACCTTGCTACACTTTATGACTATGGTTATTTCAATGAAATAGACGGGTTAAATGACAATGTTTTTGAAGCCTATACATTAAATGAATTTATAGAACTAGGGAAACCCATAACCAACGCGGTGCGTATCAAAATTCAGGAACTCCTCTTAGAGGGGTCTCCTCTTTCTCATGATGAACGCTCTTTGGAAGAGTGTTTTTACCAGCTCGACCAAGTGAAAATGCTCATGCCTATCCATGTTCCTAACTATACCGACTTTTATAGTAGCATGGAGCACGCTACCAATGTAGGTAAAATGTTTCGTGATCCCGAAAATGCACTCCTCCCCAACTGGAAACATCTTCCTGTAGGCTATCACGGCAGAGCTTCTTCCATTGTCGTATCAGGAACCCATATCCATAGACCGTGTGGACAGATTAAGCCCGTAGATGCTACTGCTCCTATTTTCAGTGCGTCTAAACAGCTGGACTTTGAGCTGGAAATGGGATTTATAGTCAATAGAAATACCGAAATGGGAACAAGAATTTCCACTGCCGAAGCAGAAGATGCCATCTTCGGAATGGTACTCTTTAATGACTGGTCTGCAAGGGATATTCAAAGCTGGGAATATGTACCGCTGGGTCCTTTCCTCGGGAAAAATTTCGGAAGCACCATTTCTCCATGGGTAGTTACCTTAGAGGCCCTTGAGCCTTTTAGAGTGCCTACGCCTAAACAAGAGCCTGAAGTCCTAGACTACCTAAAATTTGAAGGAGATAAAAATTTTGATATTCAGCTAGAAGTACTTCTAAAACCTGAAAATGGAGAGGAAAATAGCATCTGCAAAAGTAATTTCAAGTACATGTACTGGAATATGGCACAGCAACTGGCTCACCATACCATTAATGGTTGTAATGTAGAGGTAGGGGATATCTATGCCAGTGGTACCATCTCTGGAAAATCTCCTGACGCTTTCGGGTCTATGCTAGAACTCACATGGAGAGGACAAAACCCTTTACAACTTAAAGACGGCTCTGAAAGAAAATTCATTGAGGATAATGACACTATTATCATGAGAGGTTTCTGTGAAAAAGATGGTGTGCGTGTAGGTTTTGGAGAGGTCTCTGGAACCATCTTACCTGCAATATAACATTCTCCTAATAATATACCCTATTATACATTTCCCCTCTTTCCTACCGATAGAGGGGTAATATGTTCATAAAAACAAAACTTATTTTTTTAATTTCAATCATGATTACTATAAATCCCAAAGAAATTACCACCCCAGCATTGCAAATGATTTTGCAAACTGCCATTTCTCCAAGACCTATCGCCTTGGCATCTACCATAGATAAGGAGGGGAATATTAACCTTTCTCCTTTTAGCTTTTTTAATATGTTCAGTACCAACCCACCTATACTCATCTTCTCTCCGAGTAGCCGAGTAAGGGATAATACCACGAAGCATACCCTACAAAATGTAAAAGAAGTGAAAGAAGTGGTGATAGGAACAGTGAATTATGATATGGTGCAGCAGGTATCCCTCAGCTCTACGGAATACGATAAAGAAACGAATGAGTTCATCAAAGCAGGACTCACGATGAAAGATGCCCATCTAGTAAAACCTAAACTCATTGCAGAATCTCCAGTAAACTTTGAATGCGAAGTGAAAGACATCATAAACCTCGGTACGGAAGGCGGTGCTGGAAATTTAGTCATCTGCGAAATCAAAAAAATTCACATCCGTCCTGAATTTACAGATGAAAACGGAAATTTGAGCCAAGAAAAACTCAACATGGTGGCTCGGCTGGGCGGAAATTATTACGGACTAAGTAATGCAGAAAGTCTTTTTGAAGTTCCTAAACCATTGGTAACCTTAGGTATCGGTTTTGACCAATTGCCACAGGAAATTCTTCACAGCAAAGTGCTTACAGGAAATGATTTGGGCATGCTTGCCAATGTAGAAACGCTACCAAAAGGCAATTATACCTCTGATGAAAGCCTCCACCTCAAAGCACAACAATTACTCAAAGAAAGCAAAGTAAACGAAGCATGGGATATACTCAAAATTTGATTACTCATACCTTTTATACTACTGAACACCATAGGGCATCGAAATCATCGATGCCCTATGGTGTTTATTTTTTATTTTTGTAGGTTTTTGAATGTTCTTCAATATAAGAAATCAAACTATTAAATAGAGGATTAAATGTATTCTGATCATTTACTCCTGTCCAGATTTCATCAAATAAAGTATCACCAACAAATATTTCATCAAAGTTTTCAGGATTAATTAATTTTAACTGAATTCTCTTACTTTTTTCTTTATTATCATCAAATCTTAAGTATAAAAACTTTTTATATTTTCTATAAATATTGTTGATTCCTATTTTTCCACTCATCGAACCAATATCATCTTGTTTTCCATCTTTGATGATTTCACTTTCTAATTCTTCAAAAGTAATCACTCTATCAAAATAACCAATCTTTTCAGCCATTCCCTTCATGAATGTGCTATTTGGAACAACAAGTAACTGTTTATGTTCATCCAAATCAAAAGGTTTATTTACTAAAACAACGGCTTTTTTTGTAGATTGAAAATATCCATCTTCCTGCTTTTCCGATACTTTCATAACCGTACAGCTTTGTAAAGCAAAAGCTGTAGAAATCATAATTGGGAGAATAAGTTTCTTCATTTTATTGATTTTCAATTATATTATTTTCTGCAAATTTATTATTTTTCTCTTTTTAGTACAATTTTATTTAAAAAATTCTTCACCATTTTCTCCCCTTCTTTAGTAAGATAGCTTTCAGGGTGAAACTGTACGCCATAGAGTGGAAGAGACTGGTGTCTTAATGCCATTATTTCACCATCTGTAGATTGTGCAGAAATGATGAGTGATGACGGAAAAGCTACTTTTTCTACTGCCCAGCTGTGGTATCTTCCTGCTTTAAACGGATTAGAAACACCTTGAAAAATAATATTTTCATTGTCTATCACCTCCGTTTCAGAATGTACCCCATGATATACAGCATCTAAGTTTTTTAGCCTTGCACCAAAAAACTCTGCCAACGCCTGATGCCCCAAACAAACGCCTAAAATAGGTTTCAAAGCATGGTATTTTTTTATAATTGTAGGCATCATTCCAGCTTCCTGAGGAAGCCCCGGACCTGGAGAAAGAATAATAGCATCATAACTTTCTACTTCGTGTATCTCTATTTGGTCATTCTTTACAATGTCCAATTGTCCGTCCCAATTTTCTTCAATAATCTGGGCGAGATTATAAGTAAAACTATCGTAATTATCGAGTAGTAAGAGCTTCATGGAGCAAATTAACAAGTTGAGCAGTTAAATTTTTTCTTGAATAATACATTACCTCTTCGCTGAGTTGAGGTTTTAAATTTTCTTTTTGGATGAAAGCATTAAAAGCATCCAAAAGATAGCTTTTCATTTCATTTTTTTGGGAATAAGTAAAGTGTTTTCCTGCTTTGGTCTTCATTAGAATACCTTCTACATCAGCTGCTTCGGGACCAATGGACACAATTTTATTTCCCGTAGATAGGTACTCAAAAAGTTTCCCTGGAATAATACCTTTAGATGCTGACTTTGGAAAATTAGTGATAACTAAAACCACACTGGAAAGCATTACGGTAAAAGAATCATGATGAGAGATGTACCCTAATAAATGTACCTTATCTTTAGGAATCTGTTGGTATATCTCCTTGAGTATCTCCTCATCTACTCTACCTGCAAACTGCAACTGAAAATGATTTTTGAAATCCTCATTCTCACTACAAAGTTCCCCTATCGCTTCCCAAAGTGCAGAGGGGTTTCTCAGCTGCTCTAGTACTCCTACATAACTGACACTGAATGCCGTATGCTGAATTTGGGCTATTCCTTTTTCATGGGTATCAAAACCATTGGTAATACAAAAAGCATTGGCCCCCTCATTTTTAAAATTCTCGGCATCAGAGGGGCTAGTTGCCAAAGTAATATTTGCCGTTTGGAATACTTTTTTCTCCAGTTGTTTATGCTTAGCATCCGCCCATGGAGTAAGCATAAGATGTTGGTAATAAGAAATTTTAGTCCATGGGTCACGGAAGTCTGCCACCCAAAATAGATGAGGAAACTCCTTTTTTAATTGTAAACCTATCAGATGCATGGAATGCGGTGGCCCTGTAGTAACGAGGACATCCACGGTATGCGTTTCAAGGTATTTTTTCAAAAATTTTACCGATGGCCTTACCCAAAATTTTCGGGCATCAGGTATGAAAAAGTTGCCTCTTATCCATACCGAAATTTTTGATTTCCAATTTTGTTTGCTTTGCGTTTCAAACTGTCCCCCTTTAAATTTCTTATTCTTTTTATTGAAAATTTCCGCCCATTGATACGGTTCCCAAATCGGTTGTTGGATAACGGTTACACTTTCTGAAACCTCATCTGCCAAACTTTCGTCCACAATAGGATAACTGGGATTTTCAGGCGTATAAATAATAGGATTCCACCCGAATTCTGGTAGATATTTGGCAAACTTTAACCATCGCTGAACTCCCGGCCCACCCGCAGGTGGCCAATAGTAACTGACAATAAGGATTTTTTTGTTTGACATTATTGTGATAAAATAAGAACAATTAAGTAAAAACTACATCAAATAGGCTATCATCCACTAACTACCACACAATGGTTTTCGCCTTTATGGAAAACTTCAATTTATTTTATAAATCGAAGTGGTGAACTACACTGCCTGTTTTACCAAACTCATCAAATATTCTATATTTTTGAGGTCAATGATTTTGACTTGATAATCGCCATTGCCCAAATGTCCTTTTTTAGAAACATCAGTCATCAGCTTTTTAGGGTCATCAAGTTCTCCCATTTTTTTGTTAATATAAAGTTTCAATCCGCTTTTTTGGATTTCTATATCTGAAATATTTCTTTTTCCAATCCTAAACGCCACATAGTGTTTTTGCGGAATCACCTCTATTTCTGGGGAAAGGTTGCAAATGGCTTGTTTCACTTCTTCATAAAGTTCCAGCGTTTCATCAGGTTTTCCTTTAAGTAAATCTTCCTCTGTGTAAGTTTTTAGCTCTTTGGTAATTTCCTGAAGCTGAAAATTTTCTTTTTGAGCCGACAATTTTACGCTCGGGGCAGAGGCAGATTTTTTGAGTCCATTGATAGTGATAATGTCGCCCTCAAACTGCTTAATTTCCCAAAGTTCGATATTCAAATCTTTGAAATCGACCGCTTTTTTCTGATGTGAATTAAAGGCTGGTGAAACAAAAACAACTTTACTTTGCGACCAATCTACTTCGTCTTTTTTGAGTAATTTTCCCAAATTTTCGTTGTATTCCAGTACGAAATCGGCTTTATATTGCAATAAGGTACGCAGATAGCCCACACCTTGATCAAACACGCTGTAATTGTGCGAACGCTTGTATTCTATAATGACAAACGACTTGCTTTCGGCATCAAAAGCCAAAGTATCTATGCGTTGCTCCTGAACTTTAAACTCGGATTTTACCAGCTCCAAACCTGTAACTTGCTCCAAATTCTGCTCCAATAATCGCTGTATATCTCGTTCCAACTTAAAGGGAATTTCCTTTAAATCAGCTAAAATATTTTTGGTTTTGTGAAATATTTTCATTGTTCTTTTATCGTTCTAATCCTTTTTTAACTTATTCCAAAACTTCATAATTTCGTTTTGTAAACTTTCTGTAAGGTGTGAGAAATTATCACTAAAATAACTCTCACGATAATTATCTTTTCTTAGCGTCCAAACTTCATACGCTTGATTGTTCGCAACGATAAAAAAAATGGTTTTCTCTGAAGGATTATCGATACCTTGAGGATTTTCTTGCAACATATACATAAACTCCATATTTCCGTCCTTATCATCGTCCAGTAGCATAGACCTATTGTTTACAAATACCAGTGCTCTATTTTTAGGATGTGTTTTCTTGTGGCTAAAGGTTTTTTGATAGCTTCCATCTTGGAGTTTTGTAAATTTTTCTATATACAATTCGTCTCCCTCTGCTCCGATAGCATTTTTGGAAATCACCAAAATATTTTCAGTGTTTCGGTCATTTAATCCTACTGCATATATCTTTCTATCTCCAGAAAAAGGCAAATCTGACTTAGTAAGATGGGTAGTAAATCCCGAAATAACCTGCCCTACCTGAGCATTTGCTACCCCTGAAAACAATATTGTACATAAAACTAAAATGTTCCTCATACTTCTTTTGTTATTTAATTGTTCACATTATTAGGGATATAAATAAAAAAACGGATATTCCTTCTCTAAATCACTACATTCAAAACCTTTCCTCTCCGCTATGGTATTTTTTTATTTGATTTTCAACGAATTGAAATTTTGACACAATTATTCTACCAAAATTATTTTTCCCACTCCCTAAATAACCTTTACCTCCTTGTAAATAGAGTTCGTTTTAGATTATCGATGAATATTTCTCCGATTATAATAACCACCTCCTATACTCAACACTATAAAAAGCCCTAAAAACGACATAGAAATCATTTTTCCTTTTTCGATGACTTCTGGCTGAAATGTCATTTCTATAGTATGGTTTCCTGCCGGTACATGTACGGCACGAAGCAAGTAATTGGCTTTAATATAAGGTACTTCTTTTCCGTCTATGAACATTTTCCAGCCGTGAGGATAATAAATTTCCGAAAAAACGGCCAATTGGGGAGTAGCACTCTTAGAGGTAAACGATAAATGATTCGGCTCATATTTTACCAATTGGATAGATGCCAAAGTATCTTTAGCCATCTTTTTATCTTTAAAATAGGCACCATCTTCCTTACCTATCACGGCTACTTTTTTGGTATCCACCACACCTATTTTTTCTATCTCTTCATTGGCATTTTTCGCTTCTTCTATTTCAGAAACCAGCCACGCATTGCCATTGGTAAAAGGGTTATGCACCACTTCTAGATTTTGCGTATCCCCAAAAATCATATACTTAGCATTCAGCATATTGAGAATTTTGGGCGTTTTTACAGTATCTGATTTCGAAAAATAATAGTTGATAAGGTCATCATACCTTCTTAGTTTTACCGCATGATAACCGCCCACCGAAGATTTAAAGTAAGAAGTATTGGTTTCTGAAAAAGGACCAATGGTCTGATTATATACTCGGTAATGCCCTTGGTCTTTCTGTGCAATTTCTTGAATGGCATGATTTACTTTCGCATACGCCAAAAGGGACTGGAGTTCTTTTTTATCGCCTACCTTATCCACTAAATAGTCCGTGATTTCCGTCTGAAAAGGATTTTGAGCAAACTCTGCCTCTACGAAATTCTCTTCATTCAGATAGCGTTGGTTTACGGTCCAAAGGTCAAAAGTAGATACCGCTGCAATGATGATTAACGCAATATTTTGAGCTAATTTTTGTTTCAAAGCAAGGTATAACACCACAATGACAATGAGTACATAGAGCAATGTTTTAAGTGCATCTGACTTAAAAAATCCATATCTTTTTTCGATGAGATAATCCTTCATATAGCTAGGCATATAGGTAGCCTCTGCATCGGTAAGAAACCCGAAAAGTCCTTTTCCTGCCAAGATGAAAATCACCAACAGTGCCACCACCGTACCTCCTACGATGAAGAGTTTTTTAGTCTTTTCTGCTACTGAAATCTCTTGGCCATTAAAAAAAGCATATAATCCTACCATTCCCAATAAGGGTAATAATAACTCTGCCACTACTAAAATGGAGCTGGGAGCCCTAAATTTATTATAAAAAGGCACGAAATCTATAAATACATCAGACAATACAATAAAATTACTTCCCCAAGCCAAGCCAATGGTGAGCATGGTAGCTCCAAGAATCCAATACCTAAATCTTTTATCTGCGAAGAACAAAGCCAAAATAGCAAGAAAAATAACTACCGCCCCTTGGTAGGCTGGGCCACTGGTACCCGGCTGATCGCCCCAATAGGTAGGGCTGGCAAATGCGGAAATAATACGGTTTACCTCCTCCTGAGATTGTGCGTTTTCCTGTATTATCGTCTGGATATCCTCCATCATTTCCACACCTTCTTTTTCAGAACTTCCCCCACCCATCATCCTTGGAATGAATAAGTTTAGGGTTTCTAATTTCCCGTAACTCCATGCCAGCATACTTTCTTTTTCCATTCCGCTGGCTTTCTCATTTTGAGATTCTGTATTGAGTAATTGTTTTCCTCTTACCGTTTCGGTAACATATTCAGAGTTGGCAAGGAGTCTTTGGGCGTTCATCCCTACGGCCAGCCCCATGGCTACTGCTGCAATGGCGGTAGAAATGAGAAAAGGCTTGAAAGGTAACTTTTTTACCACTACCCTTATGAATTCTGAAAGGAAAAAAATACCCAGTGCAATGAAAAGATAGTAGGTCATCTGTGGATGATTGGCCGCCAACTGAAGTGCCATGGCCAGTGTAGTAATAACGAAGCCTAAAAAGTATTTCTGTCTTAAAAAAATCAATAATAAACCTGCCAACAAAGGGGCAAAATAGGCAATGGTATGTACTTTCCCATTATGCCCTGCCGCAATGATAATATAGAAATAAGTAGAAAAACCGAACATTAAAGCTCCCAAAAGTGCATATTTCCAGTTTCTTACGGCTACCATACCCAGTAGGAAAAATCCTGAAAAGAGCAAAACGAGATAATTGATGGGTTTAGGAAAAACCATCAGCACCTTATCTAAGGTCTTGATCATATCCCCAGGAAATTGTGCTCCCATCTGATAAGTAGGCATACCCCCGAACATACTATCACTCCAGTAGGTTTCTTTTCCATTTTCTGCACGGTAGTTCAGTAGCTCCTCCGCTCCTCCTTTATACTGAATAATATCATGCTGAAAGAGCTGCTTACCCATCAGCACAGGATAGGCATAAAGATAAGCTAAAGCAATGAAAAACAATACACTTCCTACAATGTATAGCGTACTTCTATATTTAGTCAGCATAGTATATAAATATCTAAAAAACAATTACTTTTTTTCTTTCACTTCTTCGTATTCTACAGTTTCGGCATCCCAGTTAAACTTTTTCTCTGAGGGTTTTCTATTCAAATTTCCCTTTTGTGTAGGACGCTGTTCATTGAAAAAAAATCTTTTCAAAAAGTTCCAAACAAAGAAAAAAATAACGGCCGAAAGAATAGTTAAAAAAATGAATTTTAGCATTTTATATATTTTTTATTTTGAAGGATTTACTATTACGGTCATCACAGAACTATTGGTCATGGTTTCTGTTCTTTTACCATCAGTAAAAGACTGTGATTCTTTATTTTTCACGGTAATATTTTGTGATTTTATCCATCCCGTTTTTGTATCAAACTGATAAGAACCATTTTGCGAAAGCTCAGAAGTAAGAGTTTGAGTAACTCCCTGCTGGGTGTCCTTTTGGGTTTGTTTAGGCACTCCCCCTGAAACAGTGATTTCTGCAATTCCATTTTCCACTTTTTTCAGGGTATAGTTAGAAGTGAGTTTTACCTTTCCATCAGGAGATACATTTTCTGAGTGCGACCAAGTTTCTCCTATTTTAGCTCCTTTCTTTGGCAAAATAAAAATATTTTTACTGAACTGATCACGAATAATTTTTTCAGTGAAAGAAGCCTTCATTTCTTTCAGTACCGCCTCTTGCTGTTTTTTATCTTTGGTCAGTTTAGCAACGGTAGTATTGAGTTTATTATATACAGCATCAAATCCTGTGATAGAAATAATTTCTCCGTTTTCTTTGAGCTTCATTTTCAGAGTATTTCCTGTAAGTGCTTTCTCTATTTCCCATCTGTTTTTCAGTCCTTCATCCTTTGGTGCTGGTGCTTTAGTATCCACGGTTTGGGTAACGCCCATCCCTGTCTGAGTGGTCTTTTTAGAGACAAAAATAATGTCCATATCATACACTCCTCCTTGCACTGCATTGACCTTAAAATTAATCACATCAGTATTTTCTCTGGTTACCGTCTGGGAAGTACCATCGGGCATTTTTACAGTAGCTACATCTTTTTGCTGTGTGGTAAAAGGATATTCCTTGCCCACTTCTAAGCGTAAATATTGATGATATACCCCCGCCGAGTCTCTGATTGCAAATTTTTCGGCTTCTTTTTTTGCAATTTCCACGGAATCTTGTACCGGAACTTCTATCTGAGTTACTTTTCCTGTTTTAGGATCTACTTGTTCTATGGTCTTGGTTTCTTTCTTATTACAAGAAAATAAAACTATTGCGATAGCCAAAGTGGCAGTAATTTTTCTCATTGTTTGAAATGATTTTTATTTTAATCTTTTTCTATTCTTTTTTATCCTAATGAACTGATATGCTTCTGTCTCACCGCTTCGTAAAGGATAGCTCCACATGCTACAGAAACATTAAGAGATTGTGTTTTACCTACTATAGGAAGTTTTATTTTTTCATCTGAATGATGAAGCACTTCTTTGGAAATTCCCGTTTCTTCATTTCCCATCACCAAGGCACAAGGCTCAGTAAAATCTACATCATAAATCAATTTTTGTGCTTTTTCAGATGCTGCAAAGACCGCTACCCCAGATTGCTGTAAAAAATCAATGGTATGAGCCAAATTTTTCTCTTTGCATATTTTAATATTGTAAATGGCTCCTGCGGAAGTTTTTATAGCATCTGAATTAATAGGAGCCGCTCCTTTTTCTGGAATAATGATAGCATCTACCCCTACACATTCTGCCGTTCTGCATATTGCCCCAAAATTTCTCACATCGGTCAATCGGTCTAAAATAAGTAAGAAAGGAGATTTTCCCTCCTCAAAAATCTGGGGTAGAATATCTTCTATCTTATGGAAAGGAACATCTGAAATGAACGCCACTACGCCCTGATGATTTTTCCGAGTAAATCGGTTCAATTTTTCCACAGGCACATAATTCGCACGAAGTCCATGTTTTCCTAAAAGTTTTTTAAGGTCGGCATAAATTTGCCCTTGTAATCCGTTTTGTAAAAATATTTTATCAATGGTTTTTCCCGCTTCTATAGCCTCCATTACAGGACGAAGCCCGAAAATAAAATCTTCTTTTTTTTGTTCCATCTTAAAGTTAAAAGGTTATAAAGTTAAAGAGCTAACAGCCAACTGGTAATAGCCTGCCACAATTTAAAAATACTGCAACAGAGCCCTTTTCTGAGCCATCACATAGCCATAGTGTAACCCCTCATGGATATTATTAAAAATAATGGCCTCCTGAATATTTTTCAAATCAAGCCCAAAACTGGTAGTATAAGACTGATAATCATCAAATAAGCCTTCATCATAATCTTCTATCAAAATTTTTCCAGTTTCTACTAGTAGAAAATCCAGTTTTTCTACATCTGATTCCGTTACTTCTAAAGTAGGCAATGTCCCTTTCCTAAAAGTATCTATCCAGTAAGTATCTATTCTAAAATCATTACCACTGAGATAGTAATGGAGCAATTGCTGTGTGGCTACACAATGGGCAATATTCCAAAAAATATTATTATTAAACCCATCAGGGATATTGCTAAGATCTTTCAGCGAAGTAGTTCTAAGAATATTCGCAAGGTTTTCTCTTATTTGCTGATGAGCCTTAAAATGATAATTCATTTATTCTTAATTTTAATCTCCAAAGATAATGAAAATATGAACGCAAGGAATGTTTTGCCTTATTTTTTATATCCCACAAAATCCTTAGCTTTGTAAATGGAATCATCTATAGAAATTCATGTTCAAAAAAATTATAAAAACCGCCTCTATATTACTAATCTTCACTGCAATTGGCATTTATGCTTACTTCCACTTCAGAAAGGAAGAACCCCAAATCATCACCCTCCAAAAAAATATAGATTTACCTATAGACAAAGTGTTTCCTCATTTTGATCACCTTCAAAAACTGAATAATTGGTCTGTATTTTTTTCTGAAAAAGACTTCCCTTCCATGGTCTATTATTCCCCTTACGAAGGATTAAATGCCTCTTCTACTCTTTTTTCTAAAGATAAAAAAAGACAAATAGAGCTTTCTATAAAAAAAAGAAAATCCCACCAACACATTCAGTATCAAATCATTGAATCCAATAATAAAAAACCTATTCTTTTAGATGTTCATTTCAAGCCTGTAGGCAATGGCACTCAGCTGAATTATACAATGACCATCCCCCCTACCAATGCTATTTTTCAAGATGAACTTTTTGACAACGAAAGTGATTTTCAGCAAAAAGTAAATCAAAGTATGGTACAACTAAAAAATTTCGTAGAAAATAAAATTCAAAAAGAAAACCAATTAGGAAAAATTCAGTTTGACTCTATAGAAGTAGAAAAACTAGAGGCAACAAATTACATCGGTATTTCTTCTTCGTCTAAAAATAATAAAAACGATTGGACTAAAAACTTAGAAAAAAATTCTACCAAATTAGAAAATTTCATCACTTTAGATATGGGAATAAAGGCAGATGATATGGGCTATACCACCCTATTTTATGCTCCAAAATCTACCATGAAAGAGCAACAGTATTTCCTCGGAATGCCAGTAAATCAGCTACAACCCATTAAAGATGCTAGTTTTTCCGTTCAGCATAAGCCCGCCTCCCACGCCTTGATTGCTTACTACAAAGGAGACTGGGAAGGAAGAGTAAAAGTGCAACAAAACCTCTTACAAAAAGCAGATAAAGAGAATAAAACCATGCATTATTTCGCCCTCGTTTTCCTTAAAAAACCTCAAAAAGACCAGCCGATTTTGGTGAAAATGATATTGGCTTATTCATAATTATTTTGTCCATTAAAAAAATCATACTACATTTGGAATTCATCTAAAAATTCCACCGTGAAAGTATTTTTTTTAGTAACGATAGGCATTTCTCTATCCATTTCAGCACAAACCAACTTACAAAACCGACTGAACAAAGAAGTTCAAAAATTTCTCTCTACCCCCAAAGGTAAAGTGAGCAATTTGTCTTATTTCGTAGCCGATGAAAAGGGGAACACCATCTATAATTACCAAGGAGAAAAAGGACTTACTACCGCATCTACTCAAAAGATTTTTACGGCAGCTACCGCCATGGAATTACTTTCTCCCTCCTACACTTATACCACTTCTATTTTTACATCAGGGGATATTATCAACCAAGAACTTTATGGAGACCTTATCCTCCGAGGAAGTGGAGACCCTACATTGGGAAGCTGGAGATACCAAAGCACAAAGCCAGAACATTTTCTCTCTGCTATCACGGCAAAATTGAAAGATAAAAAAATAAATACCATCCGAGGAGATATCTATATGGACGATGGCATCTTTGATATTCAGAGTATTCCTGGTGGATGGACTTGGCAAGATATAGGAAATTATTATGGGGCTGGCGTTTTTGGGATTAACTGGCGGGAAAATCAGTTTGACCTTACCGCATTGGGCAATGAAATCATCTACCAACCTATGAAAAATATTTCATGGATTAATGAGCTGACGATAGGTGGAAACAGCGACCAAAGCATCATCTACACTGCCCCTTTTTCTGATTTCGCATATATTAATGGAAAACTTCCTGCCCATAAAAAAATGACTATTTCGGGTGCAGTTCCTAATCCTCCTTTTCAATTAGGACTAGAGCTAAAAAACCACCTTATACAAAATGGAATATCGGTTTTAGGGGAAATAAGAACGGCATCTATGAATCTATTTTCGCACCAAAAAAAGGAAATTCAAAACTCTACCCTGCTTCTGGAATGGAAGTCTCCTACTATGAGGGAAATCATCTATTGGTTTTTGAAAAAAAGCGTTAATCTATATGGAGAAAATTTATTAAAAACGATAGCCAAAGAAAAAACAGGCAATAGCCAATATGCCGTAGGTGTAGATTTACTCAAAAAATACTGGATAAGTAAAGGTATCCCCGAAGAAATGATCAATTTTGCCGATGGAAGTGGACTTTCACCTAAAAACTATGTGAGTGCCAAAGCAGAAGTACTCGCTCTGCTCTACTCCAAGAAACAACCTTGGTTTGACGCTTACTTCAAAGGATTTCCTGAACAAAAAAATGGTATGAAAATGAAGAGTGGAACCATGCGGCACACCAAATCGTATTCAGGAATCCATCAGGCTAAATCAGGAAAAAATTATTATTTTGCCATTATTATCAATAATTACCAAGATACTGACCTCAATACTCCTCTATTTAACATGCTATCCCCTCTAAAAGAATAAAATCCTGAGTGTATGAAAAATCCCTTTCTATCTAGACTTAATCAATGGATCATTTTCGTGATTTTCACTACCATTGCTGTGGGAGGACTTATGGCAACCATGACGCTCATCAATTACCTAAGAAAGGAAGAAATAAAAAGAATAGACCTCTTTGTAAAAGCCATCAAATTTCAGCAAGATGTTACTGAACCCGATGATGCCACACAAGCATTGGTGCTAGAAATTTACAAATCTAACAATACCATTCCTGTAATTATTTTGGACAAAGATGGTGTACCGATGTTCCATAGGAACATTCCGTTTGATATAGAAAACCATCAGCAAAGCATCATCCAATACGCCCTAAAAATGGGTGATAATTATCCTCCTATAGAACTAAAATTCCCTAATGGTAATAACCAATTTGTTTATTATGACAATTCCTACTTGCTCAATATATTACAATACTCTCCTTATGCCGTAGCCTGTTTCATTCTACTGTATTTGCTTTTCAGTTTTTGGTTTCTGAGAACCATCAAAAAAACAGATGAAGGCTTCCTATGGGCAGGACTTGCAAAAGAAACAGCCCACCAAATAGGCACCCCTCTCTCTTCTATGATAGGCTGGGTAGAAATTCTCAAAACGGTAAAACCACAGCCCATAGGTGTAGATGAACTGAGTAAAGATGTACAGCGGCTAGAAACCATTTCTCAGAGATTTTCTAAAATAGGCTCTACTCCAGAACTCTGCGACCATGATCTACAAACCACTATAGAAGAAAATTTTAATTATTTGAAATCTAGACTTTCAGCAAAAGTGGTTTTCCAGCTTTATATTGCAGAAGGGCAATATGAAATATTGCATAATAAAATTCTCCTAAGTTGGGTCATAGAAAATTTAGTAAAAAATGCAGTAGATGCAATGAAAGGAGAAGGTCATCTCATCATTAAACTCTATGAAAAAAATAAAAAAATATACATTGATTTCCGAGATAATGGCATCGGAATGAGCAGCTCTAAAACCCGAAGTATCTTTAAACCTGGCTATTCTACAAAAAAAAGAGGCTGGGGATTAGGGCTGAGCCTTGCCAAAAGAGTTATAGAAGATTACCATAACGGAGAAATAAAAGTAGCCTACACAGAAATAGGGAGAGGGACTACATTTAGAATTATTTTTAGGAAATAAAAAGCGGAATGTAAAATAATCAATTATAAATTTTAAATATCATATCCGTTTCTAGATTTTCTGAATATTTTAATATTTGATATTGTTGATTTAGTATATTTTTAAATTTCCAAATCAATGATGTCTATTAAATAAAACAATCTATTTTTATCAATAACTACAGATGTTTAACAATAGCTAAAATATTTATATTAATTAATAATATTAAAACCGATACCCGACCCCCAATTGGTAAACAGTTTCATTAAAACTAAAACTCCAATTATTATTCAGAAGTACCGTTACCATATTGGTAATATTAAAATGATAACCTAACTGGAGATACCATTTAGGAGTAAAGGAGTACATGCTTCCTATTTGCCCTTTTACACTTAAAATATTAATTTTTTTACCATCATTACCAACAACAGATTCTTCCATCGATATAGAATTTCCTCCATTATTCTGTTTTTTTTTAACATTTCTCTCTTTATACGAGACAAAAAAGATAACAGAAGGTTGTATTCCCGCATAAAAAGCAAGAGATGAATAATGATACAATGCATTTATCTCTGCTCCTAGTTGATAAATCGCAAGTCGAATATCTGCATTTCTATATTTTTCTAAATCATAAGGTAATTGATTTTTGATAAAAAAAGTAGAGTTACTCACTTTACCTCCCGTTTCTGAAAGTTTTATTTTCGCTTCAGCAGACCACTGACGGTTAAGAATATATTTATTTCCAAAAGCAATAAAATACCCCTTTTTTTTATCGGAAACCAATTGAGTATCTGTAAAATTACTGCTCACTTTTAAGGTAGAATACACTCCTCCTCCCTCTACAAAATACTTTTGACCAAAAACAGGTACTACCCCTACTATGAAAAAAACTAATAAATATTTCATACAAAAAAGGCTACCTTTTTATAAGAAGTAGCCCTATTGAACTTATAATTAGACCAAATGATTAAAACTTATATCCTACTCCAAATTGAAAGTATCTTTGTTTAGCACTCACAAAATCTGTAAAATTCTGATTCAAACTTGAAATACCAAAATTATATCTTACATCCACAAAAACATTTTGAGTAATTCTATAATCTGCACCAACATGAAGTGTGAAATTAGTAGATGAAATCTGCTTTTTGAGTTCATCATTTAAAACAATATTTTCGTTTTGTTCAAAAAATTTTGTCACATCGTTCCCATCAGCTTTCAAAGAAAGTTTTCTACCTGTAACGAAATTAATTCCTACACCTCCGAGTACACCAAATTTATCATTAAATGTATATTTAGCAGATAATGGCACTGTGATTTGATTGACACTAAAATTAATTTCTGCTTTTTTGACACCTTCAGGCATATTAAAATCTATTCCATAATTTTCAGCAGTAGAAGGAAGCTTGTTTGAATCTACCGTAGCTTTCGCTCCCAAATTACTATATAATACTTCTCCTTGCAATGAAAACCCACTTCCAATACCATACTCTACAAAACCTCCTACACTATACCCTGATTTGTTCCCAAGTAAAACTTTTGCACTTGATACTGGTGAACTCACAGCTACATTAGAAAGATTGTATCCTGCCTTTACTCCATAATTTACCTGAGCATGTACTGCCCCAAAAAGTGCCAAAGCACTTGCTACAAATAATTTCTTCATTTTGAAAAATTTTAACAGGGCAAAGTTAATAAAAAAAAACAAACAAGAAAAAATATTCGTTTAAATTATTTGCAATTGTGAAAGTTGTAACAGAAAATAAAATATTTTATCTCGAAACTTTTAAAAATGTAAAGCACATCTCTGTCTCTAGAAAATATATTTAGATTGTTTTTCATAACTTTGTAAAAATTTTACCTATGAGAAATACAGTAATTATAAGCATTATGACATTTTCCCTATTTTCATGTAACTCAGTTGTTCATACCTACCCTATTCAAGCTAAAAGCAATACTTCTACTCAAGGAACTGCCAAATTTACCCAAAAAGGGAACAAAGTAACATTGGATTTAAATGTTTATAAGCTAAAACCTAATTCATTATCTGCATCTCATATTCATGAGTTTGGGGATTGTAGTGCACCCGATGGTTCTTCTGCGGGAGGACATTGGAATCCTACACATGAAAAACACGGAAAATGGGAGCATGGGGAACACCATAGAGGAGATCTCGGTAACCTTAAAACAGATAAAAATGGATACGCTAGAATGGTAATTACTACCGACAAGTGGTGCTTAGGCTGTAAAGATGAAACCAAAAATATCATAGGTAAATCCATCATTATTCATGCGAAAGCTGATGACTTCAAAACCCAACCTACTGGAGATGCAGGAGGACGCGTAGGATGTGTAGAAATCAAATAAATTTTAACGCCATAGCATACAAGTTTTAAAAGGAGTAGGTAAATTTTCTTACTCCTTTTTTAGCCTTACTTAATTATATACAGTTTATAAATTCATCTATAAACTACTTGTTTAATTTTCATATTCTAGAAATCATTACTCATATCGAATTGCTTCTTCATAAAGGACAATTCTAGCAATCGGAGTATTGGGCTTAAAGTCAGCAATAGTAAACTTCTTATTTTCAATATTTTCAATATCTTCAATACTAATCTCTTCCCAATCTTTCTTAAAGCTTTCTGCATCCACTGCAAATCCTATATTAGGGTAATCAGGAATCAATACTTTAATTGCATTCGCATCTTCTTCTACCCAACCTACAATTATTTTTAATTTTCCATATTTTTTCTCTAGCTCTTCCAAAGTAATCCCTACACCTATCCCTTCTTGGGTCTTAAATTTAGGGCTGTGAACCACCATATACTGTATCTTATCCTTTTCATACCAGCCACCACAATTATCTGAACTTACAGAAAACAAATTGGGGTTATTTTTATATTTTTCCTTTTGGGCTTGTGTAGCATCAAAAGGTAAATCCTCCACAAATGCGGCACCAATGGTAATCTCATGCTCATCTACAAAACCATATTCATCTTTTTTTAAATTATTTCCAAGAGAATACCCTCCATCACAGCATGCATCTACACATATTCCGTATCCTTCTATAAAATCATAGCCATATACATTTTTAGCGAACGCTCTCCATGTACCACCTATCTTAAATCTTCCCACAGAATTACGCGTGATAAGATAATCCTGAGATTTATCCTCTTCACGCTTTTCCACTATTTTTTCCGTCGTTAAGGTATCTGCCTTTGTAGCAGCTTCATTTCCTTTTTCTTTAGAACAGCTCATAGCTACCATTCCTAATGCCCAAAGAGCAATCATTTTCATCGTAATATCTTTTGAAAAAGTAAAGATAAAAAAATACAATAAATAATACAAGTACTTCAAACAATACTCATTATTTCTTGGAATAAATCAATTGCTAAGTTTTGGTGTCAGTAAAATTTTTCTATTGCCTTAGAAATAGTTATATTTGTCAGACAAATAAAAATAATCCATGCAAGATAAAATAGCTACAGAAAAAGTATCTTTTGAAGATATTAAAAGAGATGTATTACACGACTATAAATTAGGAAGAATTTCTAGAGAAATGTCCCTTTTGGGAAGAAGAGAAGTACTTACAGGAAAAGCAAAATTCGGAATCTTTGGAGATGGCAAAGAGCTACCACAGCTGGCAATGGCGAAGGTTTTCCGTGAAGGCGATTGGAGAAGTGGATACTATAGAGACCAGACTTTTGCATTGGCGGTAGATGCCCTTACGGTGGAAAGTTTTTACGCTCAGCTTTATGCAGATACCAGCGTAGAGAGAGAACCCGCATCTGCTGGGAGACAAATGAATGGGCATTATGCCACCCGAACGCTAAATGAAGATGGAAGCTGGAAAGATTTGACCCAAATAAAAAATATTTCATCTGATATTTCCCCTACTGCTGGGCAAATGCCAAGGTTATTAGGACTCGCACAGGCTTCTAAAGTATTTAAAGAAATTCAATTTGAAGGAGCAGAAAAATTTTCTAAAGGGGGAAGAGAAGTAGCTTTCGGTACCATTGGAGATGCTTCTACAGCAGAAGGTCATTTTTGGGAAACGCTCAATGCGGCGTGTGCATTACAGGTCCCTATGATTGTTTCCATTTGGGATGATGGTTATGGAATTTCAGTACCTACACATAATCAAAGAGCTAAAGTGGACATTGCAGAAATGCTCTCTGGATTCCAAAGAAACGAAGGAGAAACCCAAGGATGTGAAATTATTCAAGTAAAAGCATGGGACTATCCTGCACTTTTGGATGCCTATTCTAGAGCAGAATATTTTGCTAGAGAAGAAAGTTGCCCAGTAGTGGTACATGTAATAGAAGTTACTCAGCCTCAGGGACATTCCACTTCAGGTTCTCATGAAAGATACAAAAGTGAAGAAAGGCTTTCTTGGGAAGCAGAACATGATGGACTCCTAAAATTCCGTGAATGGATTCTCAATTATTCTGCAGAATTAGATGGTAAAGAAATAAGTATTGCTACCGCGGATGAATTAGATGAAATAGATAGAGAAGCCAAAAAAATAGTAAAAGACGGACAAAAAAAGGCTTGGGACAGCTATCAGAAAACCATTACAGACCTCAAGAATGAGCTACTACCATTGGTAGAAGCATTGGCAAATGAATCTACCGAAGTAAGCGGGGAAATTACTAAGTTTAAAAATTTGGTTACAGTAGCCAAAAAAGAAGTTTTCCACTTGGTAAGAAAGGCGTTAATCCACACCAGAGGAAAAAACTCATCTGCTCGTGAGGCTTTACAGAAAGCATACGAAAGACTTTTCGATATAGAAAAAGACAACTACTCTTCTCATCTTTACTCTCAGTCTCAGTGGAAAGCTACGGAAGTCCCTGTAGTAGAACCTATTTACTCTGATAGTTCTGAAGAGATGGATGGAAGAATGGTAATACGAAATAACTTCGATAAAATTTTTGAAAAATATCCACAAACTTTGGTTTTCGGTGAAGATTCTGGAAACATTGGAGATGTAAACCAAGGCTTAGAAGGAATGCAAGAAAAATATGGAGCTACCAGAGTGGCAGATACTGGAATTCGTGAAGCTACCATTTTAGGACAAGGAATCGGTATGGCAATGAGAGGATTAAGACCAATCGCCGAGATTCAATATTTAGACTATATCTTGTATTGTCTTCAAGGTATGAGTGATGATTTGGCTACAGTACATTATCGTACCAAAGGAGGACAAAAAGCACCTGTCATCATCAGAACCAGAGGACACAGATTAGAAGGAATTTGGCATTCAGGTTCTCCTATGGCGGGAATTCTTAACCTATCTAAAGGTATTAATATTTTAGTACCGAGAAGCTTAACTAAAGCCGCAGGATTCTATAATACTATGCTTCAAAGTGATGAACCATGCGTCATTGTAGAATGTCTAAATGGTTACCGACTAAAAGAAACCCAACCTGATAATATAGGAGAATTTACTGTGCCTGTAGGAAAAATAGAAATTACCAAAGAGGGAACAGATGTTACCTTAGTTACTTACGGCTCTACATGGAGAATCGTTACGGAAGCTGCTAAAGAATTAGAAACACTAGGCATTTCTGCAGAAGTAATTGATGTACAGTCTTTAATTCCTTTTGACCTTACGAATGAAATAGCAGAAAGCGTGAAAAAAACCAACCGCTTAGTAGTTATAGACGAAGATGTAGAAGGGGGGACATCTGCGTTCATCATGCAACAAATTATAGAAAAACAAAAGGCTTTCCGCTATTTGGATAGTGACCCTATTACTATTTCTGCAGAAAATCACAGACCTCCGTATGCAAGTGATGGAGACTACTTCAGTAAACCATCTGCAGATGATATCGTGGAAAAAGTATATGCATTATTTCACGAATCGAATCCTGTGAAGTTCCCCAAATTATAATTTGAATCCTTCTTAATACCCCTACAAATCCCATTTAAAGAATCACCTTTGAATGGGATTTTTACTAGTAAAACTATGTAGCTCACTCTTCACAAAAAAATATTTTTTACAGAACTTTTTTAATTATAAAATTTATGCTCCCATTCCCACCCCATTCACTATATTTGCGTAATGATACTTCGAGGTGAAAATTTAATTAAAGAATACGGCCCTAAAAAAGTAGTAAAAGGGGTTTCTGTGGAGGTAGAACAAGGGCAAATAGTGGGGCTTCTGGGACCTAATGGTGCTGGAAAGACCACTTCTTTCTATATGATTGTAGGTCTGGTGAAACCTACCATGGGAAATATCTTTTTAGACCAAGAAAACATTACCCATGATGCCATGTACCGCAGAGCTCAAAAAGGAATTGGTTATCTTGCTCAGGAAGCATCTATCTTTAGAAAGCTTTCCGTAGAAGAAAATATTATGGGGGTTCTGCAGCTTACCCAACTCTCCAAAAAAGAACAAAGAATAAAATGCGAAGAGCTGATAGAAGAATTTTCTCTTCAGCATGTAAGAAAAAACCGTGGCGATTTACTTTCAGGAGGAGAGAGGAGACGAACAGAAATTGCAAGATGCCTAGCTACTAGCCCCAAATTCATCCTCTTAGATGAACCTTTTGCAGGGGTAGATCCTATAGCAGTAGAAGATATACAAAAAATAGTGAGAAGCCTTACAGACAAAAACATCGGTATCCTCATCACCGATCACAATGTACAGCAGACCCTCGCGATTACCCACAAAACTTATATCATGTTTGAGGGAAAAATTTTAAAAGAAGGCTTACCTCAAGATTTAGCGAATGACCCACAGGTAAGAGAGGCCTACTTAGGAGAAAACTTTGTATATCAAGACATTCTGAATAAAGAGCACAAGAAAGTTTTCGTTTACCATGTTTGGGGAGGAAATTTTGAATCCAAGGCAAAGCTCAATGCTTTTGTAGAAGAAAAAATGGATAACAAAAATAATTTAAGGCTTTTACATGGCTTTGAAGATGTGAGTTTCGCATCCATTTCCAGCTCAGAGATAGAAAAGATTTTTTCCGAAATTGATAAACTGAAATTCTCATCATATATCATTGAAAAAAAGGAAATCACAACGCTCCACCCTTTGGATGATTCTATAGAAATGGCAAAAAAAATAACCCCTGAACCATTAGAATATCTTACTTCTCGTTCTTTTTAAGAAAATGAAAAAAAAAAATTAGCAGTTGGCTTTTGGCTATTAGCTTTTTTGACTTTCTAAATCTCTAACATCTAAACTCTAAGTTTATAATATCCAATCTCTATAATCATTATGAAAATATATACCAAAACAGGAGACAAGGGACAAACCGCGCTATATGGCGGCACAAGAGTTTCCAAAAGTTCTGCAAGAGTAGAAGCCTATGGCACAGTAGATGAGCTCAATTCCTTTGTAGGAATGGCCAAAAGTGCAATCCAAAATGAAAAACTCATAGGTCAGCTAAAGAAAATACAGTTTGACCTCTTTACGCTGGGTGCTGAAGTGGCAACCCCTGAGGATAAACTCATGCTTGCCAATGGAAAATCTAGATTACCACTGGTCATTGAACATCAGGACATAGAAAAATTAGAAAACTGGATAGACGATTGGGAGCAAATACTCCAGCCGCTCCAATTTTTTATTTTACCTGCTGGTGACCACGCCAGTGCCACGCTCCATGTATGCCGCACCGTAACACGAAGAGCCGAAAGAGCTTTGGTCTTTGTGAATGAAAATGAAAATTCGAGACCCGAACTTTTACAATACCTCAACCGACTTTCAGATTATTTTTTCGTGGTAGCAAGAGTCATCGCCCAAAAGAACGGCACAGCAGAAGAATACTGGAATCCCGCTGAAAGACCCGAATAAATGAAAGGACTTTTAATATTAAATGGGCAAATGCCTCATCAATTTCCGGATACAGAAGATTACGCATTTATCGCCTGTACAGATGGTGCTTTGAACAAACTCATTAAAAGGAAATTTGACTTACAAAAAATTGATTTAATCTCTGGTGACTTTGATTCTTACCCGCCACTCTCCCCAGAACAGAAAACCATCATAGAAAATAAAATCATCCACACCCCTGACCAAGATAAAACCGATTTCCATAAAGCACTGGAAATTATTAAGAATGAAAAAATTACGGAATTAGACATCTATGGCGGTAGCGGAGAAGAGATGGATCATTTTTTAGGTAATCTTACCACAGCATTTCAGTTCAAAGATGAAATGAATCTGGTTTTTCATGATGATTATGGAAAATATTTTTTTATCTCAAAAGAAATTGTACTTTATGATGTAAAAAATTGTAATATCAGCATTTATCCCTTTCCTGAAGTAAAAAATGTACAATCCAAGGGACTTCAGTGGGAGCTGAAAAATCATCATTTCTCTATAACCCAACGCATCGGGACCAGAAATAGAGCCATAGAGGATAGGGTGAAAATACAATACGAAACTGGAAATCTCCTCTTATTCGTAGGAAATAAAAGTGAAATAAAATTACAATAAATCAAAAATTGTAGGTATTTTTTCATTCCTTTTTTGCAAATTTGCCATCATAAAATAGCTTTTTAGATTTAGACAATGAAAATAAAGTATTCTGAACTTATCGATCAAACGCTGTATTTCCCTACAGAAGAATTTCATGTAGCCGAAAATAAACTCCTTTTCCACGACATTCCACTCATGGAAGTGGTAGAAAAATTTGGTACACCACTTAAAATAAGTTATTTACCAAAAATATCTCAGAATATCCAAAGAGCAAAAACTTGGTTTAAAGAGGCTTTTGAAAAACATGATTATAAAAAAAGCTATACCTATTGCTATTGTACAAAGTCCAGTCATTTTAGTTTTGTATTAGAAGAAGCACTGAAGAATGATATTTCCATAGAAACTTCCTCCGCGTATGATATGGACATTGTAAAATCTTTGTATGAGAAAGGTAAATTTGACCAGTCTATAGAAGTCATTTGTAATGGCTTCAAAACCGATGACTATCTAGAGAAAATCTCTGATATGATTAATCATGGGTTTGAAAATATTACGCCTATTTTAGATAATTACCGTGAACTAGATAAACTCACAGAAAGCATAGACACTACTTTTAATATCGGTATCCGTATTGCTTCTGAGGAAGAACCAAAATTTGAGTTTTATACCTCCCGATTGGGAATTGGGTACAAGGACATCATTCCTTATTACTCCCAAAAAATAGCAGAACATCCTAATGCAAGGCTCAAAATGCTCCATTTCTTCATCAATACGGGAATTAAAGATACCGCCTACTACTGGAATGAACTCTATAAATGTCTGCGTGTATATGCGAGACTGAAAAAAATAGCTCCCGAAGTAGATTCACTTAATATTGGTGGTGGTTTCCCTATCAAAACTTCGCTCAATTTTGACTACGATTATCCGTATATGGTGAATGAAATCGTCTCTCAAATCAAAAAGTTCTGTGAAGAAGAGGGCGTGGAAGAACCGAATATCTATACCGAATTTGGAAGTTTTACCGTAGGAGAAAGTGGTGCCAATCTGTATAAAATTGTTTCCCAAAAGAGACAAAATGATAGAGAAAAATGGAATATGATAGATTCTTCATTTATGACTACCCTGCCTGATGCTTGGGCGATTTCTAGAAAATTCATCATGCTACCACTCAACCGCTGGGAAGACACCTACGAACGCGTATTCTTGGGCGGACTTACTTGTGATTCTGATGATTATTATAATTCTGAACAGCATACCAATGCCATCTATCTTCCAGTTTTCAGTGATACCAAACCGCTATACATTGGTTTTTTTAATACAGGAGCATACCAAGAGAGCATCAGTGGATATGGTGGCGTACATCACTGTCTAATGCCTCAGCCGAGACACCTCCTCATCACGAAAGACGAAGAAGGAAATTTCATTTATGAAATTTTCCGCGAAAAACAAGAACCTCAAGATGTATTAAAATTATTAGGGTATTAATCATAACACGATGTTTCGGAAAATCAATCTTATTTTCCTATTCGAAAATATATCCCATAAGATTAGCCGAAAACGGTAAACCCTGCTCCCAACGGAGCATATATGACAATAACAAGCATTAGATATTACGACCCCCGACGGGGTCGTATGTTATATAGGAAAATATTCCACTATAAACATATGACCTCTACGAGGTCAATACTTAAAAAATACTTTGCCAAAGTCTTTAAGACTTTGGCAAAGTAAAAAAGTAATAATAAATTTAAAATACAAATTACTTTTATAAAAATTTTAAGCTACAATCCGGAACCAAAAGCACCTGTACCATCTAGCATATTGTTTCCGCCCACACTATATGCCCATATTAAATTGCCATTAGCATTACGCGTACAGAAACCGAATACTCCTACTTGTTTTCCGTTTTTCATAATGGTCTTGTAATGGATTGCTCCCTCATTAGAAGCAGTACAATCACTGGTAGTATCGGTGGCTTTCATTACAAATTGACTGGTTTTCAGCACCCCATTTTGATCCGCTACTACTACACGATCTCCTGTGCCTTTCAAATCCCCAAAACGGATTTGTCCTTCTTCTGTATGTATAGCTCGGTTAATTTGCGTTCCTTTATTTACATTATCTATCTTTAGACCATACATATTCTTTATTCCCGTAACGCTTGAATGAATCCGAAAATCAGAGTGAGTACCAATTAAATTTTCTATTGTACCAGTAAAATTAGCCGTTACCTCACCTATATTTCGTGTTAAAGCAGCGTGAGTGATAGTATTTGTAGAAGCATTTGTAATATTAAGATGATTTCTAGTACCATTTGCTACTGCAATTTTTCCGGTCCCTCTTGGAGTTACAAAACTAAAAGTACCTTCCATATTACTTATATCAGATGATGTTCTAGTACTTGCTTGGTTATAGGACCCCACAATTCTACTAGCCGAGCCATTATTTATACCAGCATTATTATAAACTCCCATAACAGCAAAACTAACCCTGCCTGAACCATAATGTTCCGCATTATTTACTGCAGAATAAAGACTTTGTATGTCTTTTGTTAAAGATTCGTTTGTCTGCAACTTATTAACATTTAACAGAAATCTATTAAAGGGAGATGTATTACTATTTCCATCAACTACAAATAAATTGTAATTCATTTGCTTTTCTTTGTAAGTAGGATCTACATAGTTTTGTGGAACTTTATCTACATATTGAATATTTAGATTACCTGAATTTCCAATATTGCTAGTATTAACATCTGTAAAAGATTCTATCGTATTCGCGGCTGAGTTCCAAGTACTAATAGGTCTTTGTACTTTAGGCGTATTTACTAGTCCACCATTTTCCGTATATTTTACTGTATTTTGGATATCATTATCCACCAATAAAATATCTTTGTTGGCTTGCTTTTG
>NZ_JH932293.1:1250267-1283994 GCF_000301075.1 Bergeyella zoohelcum ATCC 43767 | reverse complement strand
GTACCATTATAGAAATAATACCCTTTTTCCGTAATCTTCGCTACTTTCGTATCTCCTCCTGTATAAGCAGAAATAGGCGAAGTAGTTTCATCCGTAGCATACACCAAAGTACCTTCTACTGGGGTAGCAATATTAGCAATTCTCGTTTTGCTTAGCTTCGGAGCAATAATCCCTTCGTTAGTGGTGGCTTCTTTCTGAGCATTGGCTGTACTTGGGCGAATGTCCATCGTAGCACTCGGTGTTACGGTGTTTATCCCTACTTTACCCCTGTGTGGGTCTTGCTGCTGTTGCTGTGCATAGCCATAAGTCATAAAACCTAAGAACGCTAACACACTGATCTTGATTGTTGTTTTGTTCATCGTTTTTAAATTTAAAATGTTGATTTATTTTTTTATTAAATGATTAAAAAATTCAAAGATTAAAAGATTCCGTTCGTTTTGATGATTTCGATTTTTTTAGATTCTTTAGACTCTTTAATTTCTTTCCTTTTTTTAGATAATTCCTTATTAAATCCCTATCCTCCCAAAAAACAATTAGTGAACTGTACAAATTAGAAGGGAGACACTGATATCGTATTGATTTTTGTAAAAGGTTCTGGTGAAGGATAGGGAATGTACTGGTACAGGTCTCTCCTCTATGGGGTAATGAATAACTATGATGATGACATAGATACAAACAAAATTGCCCCCTTCCGAAAGAAGGAGGATATAAATTAAAATATCCGATATTTGCTCGCTCTAAATTTTTTTTATAGATTCCGCGTACACACGCATATTTATATATACTTAGACACACGCATATTTATATATACTTAGCGAAGGTAAGTGTGTGTGTGTGTGTGTGTGTGTGTGTGTGTGTGTGTGTGTGTGTGTTTACACAATCATTTGAATTGACCAAATTTTTGGCCCACTTTTTTTCAGTATTTTTATATGTATTGATTGCGTGTAACATAACGAGGCAAAGATAGATAAAGTTTTCTAATACACAAAAAGTTTTTTTATAAGTTAATTTTAGATGTTGGAGATTGTACCGCGTACAAAGTAGAATGTATAATGATTTTAGAATTTGGAAGTTAGAAAGCTATTCGCTAGAAACCAGTCGCTCAAATTCTACTGCATGTATGACTACAGCGGGGTCAAATGTATATAGCAACAGCCACCGTTTTGTTATGAGACCTCTTCGGAGTCGTATGTTATATAAGAAAATATTCCACTATAAACATCTGACCTCTACGAGGTCAGATCAAAAGCCTATAAAAGTTGGAAAGTAGAGGTTAGAAAACTAAAAGGCTAAAAAGTTAGAAACCAACTGCTAGCAACCGAAAGCCTCCTGCACATTGCTTCCTGCCTACTGCTTTTAGAAATTAGATGTTGGAGATTAGAATTTGGAAGTTAGAAAGCTAAATGCCATCCGCTAAATGCCAACCGCCAATTACTTGCTATTACTTACAAATATTTTCTTTATACTAGTCCCCACTCAGCTCTTTATAATTTTCCTCCAACTTTCTGAGCATTTTTCCATAGATAAGTTTTTTGTATATCCATTTTATTCCTAAAACAAAAGGAATAAGAAGCATTACCATAAACATTCCCATCAAAATGGTATAAGCAATGGTCTCACCAATGGCTTGGTTATTCCTATAGCTCCCCGCTATTTCATCTGTAATAACAACTATAGACACCAATGTAATTTGTACTAGAAAAATACTAATATACCACTGAATGCTTTTTCGCATCCACAAAATTTTATTCATGAGTTGTCTCGGATTTTCTTCTACACGAATTTTATAATTGATATACAGCAATACAGAAATAAAAACAAAAGGCAAAATAGAAGAAACGCCTTCTATTAATCTTAAAAAATCTTCCACGATAAAATAATGCGATTTCACTGCACGCTCTGCATCATCCGTTTTTCTATAATCTAAAAACCAACCTAATAGAGCCCAAAAGCAAATTTCTAATAATGCAATAATGAACACCCATTTAGCTATAGAAACAGATTTTTTCTTAGTCATGGCAAAAAGTTGTTGCGGTGAATATTCCTTAAATTCGTTACGATTTTTATTCCAATCTCTTTTTAATAAATCCAGTTCTTCTTCCATATTATTTTTTTTGTATTAGATGCTTTAGTTTTTCTCTTGTTCTCATCATTTTTATTCTTGCATTCCCCTCTGATATTCCTAAAATCTCAGCGATTTCTCTATAGGATTTATCATCTAAAAACATCATGATCAATGCTTTTTCCACATCATTCAGCTGGTGAATAGCATCATACATGGCATTAATTTTATCACTATCCTCTGGCTTTTCTTCCTCCCTTATTTCGAGCTGAAAAATATCACTCTGGGCGTTTATTTTTGGGGTTCTATTTTTCTTTCGGAAGAGTGTCATGGCAGTATTGAGTGCTATTTTATACGCCCAAGTGCTAAAAAGAGCATCTCCACGGAAGTTAGGATATGCCTTCCATAGCTGAATCACTATTTCCTGAAATAAGTCTTCATGGTCATGTGGCGTATCGGTATAAATTTTACAAATTTTATGCACCAGCCGTTGGTGAGCATTAATTTCTGCTATAAACGCTCGTTCCTTAATGGTATTCATGCTCTATTAGTATCTAAAATAAAATTTCGTTACAAATTTTGATTGGTCAAAATTAAATTTTCCATCAAAAATTTTGTCTCTCTTCATCTGTAGATATATACTCTACAAATATCCTCAGGCATTTAAAATAAAAATACTATCTTTGCAGAAAATTAGACGATCTTTTACATGAATTTATTTTCAGAGTCCAATTTAAGTCCTGAAATCCTTCAGGCCATTGGCGAAATGGGCTATGAAGCCCCCACAGAAATCCAAAAACAGACAATTCCTTTTATCTTATCAGATATTCGCGATCTCATCGCACTTGCGCAAACGGGAACTGGCAAAACTGCAGCATTTTCGCTTCCGATTTTGGATATGATAGACGATACGAGTCGTAAAATCCAACTATTGGTACTTTGCCCGACGCGAGAACTTTGCCTTCAAATTTCGAAGGATATTAAAAACTATACTAAATACCTCCCTAATGTAAAATCTACAGCCGTATATGGCGGGAGTAGCATTACAGATCAAATCAGATCTCTCCGTGAAAAACCACAAATCATTGTGGGTACGCCAGGGAGAGTGATAGACCTTATCAAAAGAAAAGCATTAGACTTTTCAGAAATCTCTTGGCTCGTCCTTGATGAAGCCGATGAAATGCTCTCTATGGGGTTCAAAGATGATTTAGAAACCATTCTCAGCGAAACCCCTGAGACTAAACAAACACTTCTTTTCTCCGCCACGATGAATAAAGAAGTGGAAAGAATTTCTAAAAACTATCTTACCCATCCGCATAGAATTTCGGTAGGGAACATTAATGCGGTAAAAAAGAACATTAAACACGAATATTTCGTAGTAGGATACAGACATAAAAAAGAGGCACTGAAAAGACTCATCGATGCCAATCCGAACCAATATTCCATCATCTTCTGTAGAACGAGAATGGAAACCCAAGATGTGGCTGATTTCCTTATGCAAAACGGATATGCCGCAGATGCACTCCACGGAGACCTCTCTCAAGCACAGAGAGATACCGTAATGAAAAAATTCCGACTGAAAAATATTGATATCCTTGTTGCTACAGATGTGGCTGCCAGAGGATTAGATGTAGATGCCCTTACCCATGTAGTCCATTTTTCGTTACCTGATGACCCAGAAGTTTTCGTCCACAGAAGTGGTAGAACAGGAAGAGCAGGGAAAGATGGCATCTCTATGGCACTCATCAAGCCTGAGGAAACGCGTAAACTGAAACAAATCAGAACGCAAACGAAAATAGAAATTACAGAAAAGCAAATTCCTACTTCTGATGAGATTATGAAAGCTCAAATTCAAGGGGTTTTTGAAAAACTATTAACGGAACATGAGGAATATTTTCACTTTGATGAAACCTTAATTCCTGACTTATCTGCATTTTCTAAAGAAGAACTGGTAAGACAATTATTACAATTTCAGCTAAAAGACCTCCACCTATTTTATAAAGATAGGAAAGATCTTTTCCAGCAAAAATTGGCTTCGGAAGAGGATATCCCATCAAGCAGAAGAGAACGAAGAAGAGACGGAAAAAGAGATAGAGGTGGAAGAAAAGGAAGAAAAAATGAAAATATGACTCGCTTCTTTTTTAACCTCGGAAAGAGAGACCAGCTAAGAAAAGTAGATATGCTGGATATCATCAACAAGGCAACGAAAAAATCAAAGAAAAGACCAGACATCGGTGATATAGAAATCTTAGATAAGTTTACTTTCTTTGAAGTAGATAAGTCTTTTAAAAATGAGATTCTCAATAATTTAGGAGCAATGAAATTTAAAGGCAAAGAAATGCGTGCCGAAATTGCAAACTAAAATTTTTAAAATTTAGCTATAAAGAAATCCAACAGTTCTTATCCCAATTGTTGGATTTGTGTTTTTTTTTGACAATATAACAAAAAATGGTGCTTAAAAACCTTGTAAAGCATTGTCTTTTATAGACTTATAAGAGTTATAATGAAAGTGGTTTCATTATAACTCTTATTTTATGTCCAAAACGAATAAAAAATGTCCAGTTTGTGATTCTAATCACATCATCAAAAAAGGAAAAAGAAATGGAAAACAACGCTTTCAATGTGGAGATTGTCAGGCAAATTTTACGATTAAAAACATTGGTGTAAAAAGAAAAAATCAATTCATTTGGTTCAGAAAATGGATAATGGAAAGGCAAGTCTATAAAACCCTTTCGAGGGATAGCTCAATGAGCCAATCTACCCTTCAAAACCTCTTTAAACATTACCTTTCACAAGTTCCTACCCTCAGCATCAAAAGCAAGACAAAGGTTCATCTCTTGATTGATGGCACCTACTTTTCCAATGGATTATGCCTGATACTCTACTACGATTATGACATTCGATATGTGCAACTTTACCGCCAAACCAACAAGGAAAAACTTCGTGATATAAAGCAAGATTTGGAAAACTTAAAGAAGCTGAATGTGGCAGTTTACAGTGTAACCTGCGATGGGCATAAATCTATTTTAGGAGCGGTAAAAAAGGTGTTTCCAGAGGTGATTATCCAAAGATGTTTAGTGCATATTAAACGACAGATTAAGAACTATTTAAGTGGTAGCCCAAAACATTTTATTAGCCAACAGCTTTTGTGTTTATCCAAAGAAATTACGCATCTAAAAACCAATGAACAGGCTAACGATTGGGTAAATAGATTTTACCAGTGGTATGTTGAAAATCAATATTTTATAGAAGAAAAATCAATGAATGAAGAATCTGGATTTCAGTGGTTTAAACATAAAAATCTACACTTAGCTACTTATCATATTATCAATGCCTTACCCAATATGTTTGCATATCTGAAAGATAGTGAAATCCCTTATACTACCAATCGTTTAGAAGCCTATTTTACGCATTTGAAAGAGAAATTAACCTTGCATAGAGGACTTCGTTTTGAGGCTAAAAAGAACTTTATAAAATGGTATTTATATTTTAAAAATCAAGGGGGATAAGGTTTTTTTTAGCCATAGGGTTCATCCGATAGTTTTAATAAAAAAGGGTGAGAAAAACTCACCCCTAAAACTATCGTTTTGAACATTGATTGTATTGCTGACAATGAACTATGTTCGTAACCTTCGTAAAAGCTATTCGCTTTTTCTCGCTTATTCCTCAGCAGAGCTTGTTTCCTCTTCCAATCAATGTGCGAAATATAAGCATTTTTTATCAATTATAAAAGTACCATTTTTTACCACATTGCCTTTTTTTAAGACAGTTTAACTCAACGCTTTATAAATTTAAAAATTCTCATCAAGTAAAGTAAAAAGTAGTTTGTAAGTAAGAAAATCTGAGTATAATTATTTTCATTTCGCTCCTAATAAGAAACCCCAATTTTCAGCTTTTTGCCAAATGTTGGGGTTTATATATTTATCTGAAACATCTATTTCATATTCACCACTTTATCTACCACATACTTCGTATTTCCACGCCATGGTAATGCTCCGTGATACTCTTTGTAGTGAAGATCAAATTGTTTTCCACTATTACTTTCTAACTGCTTAAAAACGGCTTCATCTTCAATGGAAAATTCAAACTCATAGCTGGTCAAACCACCTGTTTTTCCTCTTCCAAAACCTTCCTGAATAAGTTTTCCCTCGTAAGTTTTAAAAAGATTTCCTTTTTTTACCGCATAATTAAGGTAACCCGACTTTACGCCCTCTCCGAAAACGAAATAATATCGGTACCAAATAAATACGCTCAGAAAAAGAATAACTACAAAGCTTATCCAAAAAATGATCTTCTTCATACCTCCTTTCTTTTCCACTGGTTGAAAATCAGACATAGTAATACCTTTTATAATAATTATTTTGCAATACTTCTAGAAATCACTATTTTCTGAATTTCTGAAGTTCCTTCATAAATTTGAGTAATCTTAGCATCTCTCATTAGTCTTTCCACATGATACTCCTTCACATATCCATATCCACCATGAATCTGAACGGCTTCTATGGTAGTATCCATTGCTACCTGAGATGCATAGAGTTTTGCCATCGCACCACTTTCAGAGATATCTTTTCCTGCGTCTTTCTCACAAGCTGCTTTCAGACACAGCATTCTAGCCGCTGTTATTTGAGTATGCATATCTGCCAGTTTAAATGCAACAGCCTGATGATTAATGATCTCCTTACCAAATGCCTTTCTTTCTTTGGCATATTTTAGAGCCAGCTCATACGCACCACTTGCTATACCTAATGCCTGAGAAGCAATTCCTATTCTACCGCCATTAAGGACAGCCATAGCAAAATTAAACCCAAAACCTTCTTCCCCTATTCTATTTTCTTTTGGAACTTTTACATCGGTGAAAAGTAATGAATGCGTATCACTTCCTCTTATTCCCATTTTATCTTCCTTAGGACCAATCTCAAAACCTTCCCATCCTCTCTCCACTATAAAAGCATTGATACCTTTGTGTTTTTTCTCTGCATCTGTCTGTGCAATAACGATATAATACTTCGCTGAATTCCCATTGGTAATCCAGTTTTTAGTACCATTAAGAAGATAGTGATCTCCCATATCTATTGCAGTAGTCTTTTGAGAGGTAGCATCAGAGCCTGCTTCTGGCTCAGAGAGAGCGAACGCCCCAATTGCTTGCCCACTTGCTAAAGGTACAAGGTATTTTTGTTTTTGTTCTTCGCTGGCAAATCTTTCTAATCCAGCACAAACCAATGAATTATTTACAGACATTACTACAGCGGCAGAAGCATCCACCTTTGCTATTTCCTCCATGGCAAGAACATAAGAAACACTATCCATCCCCGCACCTCCGTATTTAGGATCTACCATCATCCCTAGGAATCCCATTTCTCCCATCATTTTCACCTGCTCGGTAGGGAAAATTTGGTCTCTATCTCTATCAATAACGCCAGGTAAAAGTTCATTTTGAGCAAAATCTCTCGCCGCTTGGCGAATCATTTCATGTTCTTCTGATAAATTAAAATTCATATCGTTGCTTTATTTTGCTGGTAAATTTACGATAAAATGGAGGAATCTACAAAAAGTTAATATAAAAAATCCACATCTTTAATAAAGATGTGGATGCTTCATTCTTAGTCAGAAGTAGTTTAGTTCTTTTTGTAAGGAGCGTCTTTAATTCTTGCTTTCTTACCACGAAGATTACGGAAGTAGTAGATTCTTGCTCTACGCACTTTACCTCTTCTTTCTACTTCTATTTTTTGCAAAGCAGGCATGTTAATAGGGAAAACTCTCTCTACTCCTACATCACCACTCATTTTTCTGATGGTAAATGTTTTGGTAGCTCCAGTTCCTCTTAACTGGATTACAGTTCCTTTAAAGAACTGCGTTCTTGTTTTGTTCCCCTCGCTAATTTCGTAGTACACAGTGATAGTGTCTCCAGCCTTAAATTCTGGGAAATCTTTCTTTGCAATGTACTTTTCCTGTACATACTTTACTAAGTCCATGTTGTATAAAATAAATAAAGTTAATACCTACCAACATAAACGGCTCTCGACAGAGGTTGATAAGCGGCGACAAAATTATTAAATTATTTTTATTTATGCAAAAAAGTAAAAACAGTTTTTTTGAAAAATAAGCAATCTCTCAGCAAAGAGAAATTGCTTATTACTGTACCTAATTATTTTTTAACTACCATTAATAGATACTTATTCTTCATTCGTTCTTAAGATTTCTCTTAATTCTTGCTTCATCTCTTCAAGCTGTTGTTTTTTGGCATCTATTTTTTGGTAAGTATCTTTGAGAAGCGGATTTTCACGACTCGAATCAGAGAAGAAATTCAAGTTATTTTCTAAAGTAACTATTTGGTTTTCAACATCTGTAATAAGTACTTTTAATTTTCTAGCTCTATCAATAGGATTTACAGAGGTACTAGACTCATGCTGGATATTCAGTTTTTTAGCCCATTTTTTGTACAATTGGCTAAACTCATTATTAATTTTCATTTTATCCCTAGGCACTTTCCCCCATCTCTCCCAATCGGTTTTAATTTGTTCCAAATCCGCTATTGTATTCTCATTTTCTTCTAAAACCTTCAGTCTATCAAGGATTTTCTGTTTTTCAACAAAATTCTCTTTCCAGTTATCTACCTTAATTTCATTATGCGTTCTATAATTATTAAAGAAAGTATTACAAGCATCTTTAAACTCATTCCATAGCTTTTGGGAAACAGATTTCGGTACATGACCTATTTTCCTCCAGTCTTCTTGGAGCTGTTTATACATTGGGAGCAGCGTTTCCCAATCTGTAGCAAAGGCATTTTCCTTTGCTTTTTTCAGAAGTTCTTTTTTTGCTTCTAAATTTTCGTGCTGATGATTTTTTAGGTTTTTATAGAACTTATTTTTTTCGTGATTAAATTCTTTCACTACTGTTTTGAACAAATTCCAATTTTCGCTGGAAAGTTTTTTAGGAACACTTCCTATCTTGATAAAATTCTCTCTCAGCTGCTCTACCTTTTCTATGGCGTTTTGCCAGTAGGTATGTCCTGCATCAGCAACAGGGAATGTCAGTTTTTTTATTTCCTCTATAATGGCGTTTTTCTTTAGCAAATTCTCTTTTTGCTCTGCTTCTTGCTGAGCCACTAGTTCTGCCTTTCTATCGTGAATCTGGGCAGAAACGGCTTTAAATTCTTCCCAAGTAGGCTCTCTATGTTCTTCTGCAACGGGTACTGCTTCTTCTTTCCAAAGTTTATGAAAGTACTGCAACTCATTCAATGCCTTTTGGATAGATGGCTCTTCTATCAGCTCCTTCGTTCTCTGAATAATATGCTGTCTTTTCTCTAAATTATGTGCATATTCTTGCTCCAAGAACTCTTTATTGAGGTCTAAGACCTGATAAAACTGGTTAAGATGAAAGAAATAATCATTATTTAAAATTTTAAAATCAGATTTTGGCACTTGCCCCGCCTTACTCCATCTCTCCTTAATGATTCTGATTTCTTTGAAAAGATTCGTATCTGTGGTAGCCTCAGTATAAAGCTTATGAAGATCATCAATGATGGTTTTTCTCTCCTTTTTATTTTCTTCCTGCTCTGCTTCTACTTGTTTTTGAAATTCATCCATTTTTTCTTTCTGAACAAGACAAATATCCTTCATCCTCGCATTTTGGGGATGTAGATATTCAAAATGTTCTATTTCATTCCCAGCGGCCAAAAATTGATTTAGGACATTCTCTTTATCCGTTTGCATTCTCTGAGATGCCACTTCTTTCAGCTGATTAAATTTTTTAATTGTAGAAAAATTCACCTCGCCATTAATAATTTTTTCCATTTCATCTAATGCAGCTTCTAGGGATAGAAGTGCAAAAGTATTGGACTTTTGTTCCAAATGTTCCTCATCTTGATTAGAATATGCCTCTTCTAACATTGATTCACTCTGATTATCAATGCTTTCATTATTATCAGAAAGTGGATTTTCATTTGGATAATTTTCATTTCCAGAAGTGTATTGCTCTGTAATCATAGCCGAATAAATAATTTTGGCTTAAATGTACGATTTTTTTCGAAATAAAAAAATAGTTTTTAAAGTGTTTTTTCCTAAAAATAAAATGATTTCAAAAAATAATTTTCCATCATTCAAATTACAATAAATTTTACTACATTCACAGCCAGAAAAAATGTAAATCAACTATGAAAAAAATAAGTTTATTGCTGGCCTCTGTCATCTCCATGGGAGCAATGGCACAGCTCAAATTTACCGAAGGAAAATTTAATCATATTCTAGAGCAAGCCAGAAAAGAAAATAAACCAGCCTTCATAAGTGCCTATACTTCATGGTGTGCTTATTGTAAAAAAATGGAAAAAGACATTTACCCGAATACGGAAGTTGGGGATTTTTATAATTCCAATTTCATAAGTGCCAAATACGATATGGAAAAAGGAGAAGGCGTAGAAATAGCAAAGAAATACGGCATCAAAGTATTTCCTTACTACATGTTCCTTAATGGGGATGGAGAAGTAATCTACACCGGTACAGGATATTATAATAAAAATGATTTTATTGATTTTGGTAAAAAAGCCATTGACCCTAAAAATCAAATTGCTGTTCTGAAAAAGAAATTTGAAGAAGGCGTAGATGACTTGGCATTTTTAAAAAACCTTTTGACGGTTTTCTCCTACTCTGAACCTGATTTTGCTCAAAAGGTGATGGAAAGATATTTTAACCGACTAAAAGGGAGTGAGCTAAGCCGAGAAGATTTAGGTTTGCTGGTAAGTAATATCCCCAATGTGGAGTCTCCACTTTTTAAAATTTTCCAAGAAAGAAAAGCTGAAATTACTCAAAAAATCTCTGAAAAACAGTATGAAAATCTTATGATGAGCTTTTACAAAAAAGGTATCATCCGAAAAGCATATGACAAAGAGAACAAAACCCTTAACGAAGTATTACTTTTAAACGAAGCTAAGAAGGTAATGTCTGAAAACGAAGCCAATAAGTTCCTTCAAAATACCAAAATGAGAATCGCTTTTTCCAAAAAGGAATATCAAGAATATGCAAAATTGGCTCAAAATTATTATGGTGATGCCAAAGATTTTAATGACACCAATGAACTCAATCAGGTAGCATGGCGTTTCTATGAGCATATCTCCGATAAAAAAGCCCTCCAGCAAGCGGTAATCTGGGCAGAAAAATCTGTAGCTCTTAAAGAATCTTATGCCAATACCGACACACTAGCCCATCTTTACTATAAACTAGGCGATAAGAAAAATACACAGAAATGGGCAACTCGTTCTGTGGAACTAGGCAAGGCAGCAGGGGAAGATGTGAAGGATACTGAAAAATTATTAAAATAAATTACCGAGCTACCTTAGAATTGGTAGCTTTTTTGTTAGTGAAAATATCTCAACTTGTTTAGCAATAAGTATCCATTAAAAAAACGAAGTATGATGATTTTTTATTAAAAATGTATAAAAGGCTTGATCAAGAATATTCCGTTTAATGAATGTCATCGTTTGGGGTGCTTTGGCAAAAAGATATGAAAAGCGTATTAAAAACTCAAAGAGTTCAAGCTAAATAAAAAGTCAAAACGAATTATTTTACAACGCACTTATAAACAGTATTTATCATGAGAAAAATAGCATTACTCCTCACCATCTTGGTATATAGCATAAGCTATGCACAGAAAAAACCTGAACAGATAAAAATGGAATTCACCCAAGAGGTATTGGAACAAAAAGTGGTTTCCTATACAGGAAAAAAGCTAAGCATCCATCAAGTCATGCAGCAATACCAAGGTAAAATAGTACTCATAGATTTCTGGGCAAGCTGGTGCAGAGACTGCCTCCTTGCACTTCCGAAAGTGGAACAATTAAAAAATGATTTTCCTACCCTAGAATTTGTGTATTTTTCATTGGATAGAACTTTTGATCAATGGAAAAGAGGACTAGAGAAACACGGCATTGCAGATAGAAAGACCTATTGGTTCGATGAAGGGTGGAAAAATAAATTCAATAACTACATTGACCTTAACTGGGTTCCGAGGTTTATCTTGGTGGACAAAACAGGTAAAATAGCTCACTACTACTCTATTTCTCCCGATGACCCAGAGTTACGAGCTAAAATTCAAGAATTAATAAAACCATAATCAAAAACGCACAGCTAAAAGCTGTGCGTTTTTTTAATCATAACACTTTTTATTTACCAGAATAATATTGGAAAAATAATGGAATACTTTCTATCCCTTTGTAGAAATTATCCAATCCGTAATGTTCATTCGGTGAATGGATGGCATCAGAACTCAATCCAAAGCCCATTAATACACATTTTGCTTTAAGAATCTGCTCAAATAAAGCAGTAATAGGAATAGAGCCACCACTTCTGAAAGGCAACACCTCCTTACCAAAACTGGCTTCCATTGCTTTCTTAGCAGCCAAAAATTCTGGCGAATTACTTGGCAAAACATAAGGCATTCCCCCATGATGCGGATTCACTGTAACTTTTACATTATCAGGAGCTATTTTATTAAAATATTGGGTAAATTTCTCTGTAATCTCTTCTGGCGTTTGATATGGCACTAGCCTCATTGAGATTTTAGCATACGCCTTAGAAGGAATTACCGTTTTAGCTCCTTCCCCTGTATAGCCACCCCATATTCCATTTACATCTAAAGTAGGACGAATGGAAGTTCTTTCTAAAGTAGTATATCCTTCCTCTCCTTCTACTCCATTCAGCCCAATAGATGCTTTAAATCCTTCAGGGTCATCTTTAAGTTTATTCATCTCCGCTCTTTCCTCGTCTGAAAGAATTTCTACATTATCATAAAAACCATCAATAGCAATGCTTCCCTTCTCATCAAACATCTGAGCTATCATTCTAGAAAGTACATGGATAGGATTCGGAACGGCACCTCCATACAAACCTGAATGTAAATCTCTGTTCGGCCCTTCTACCTCTACTTCCACATAGCTCAATCCGCGAAGCCCCGTAGTAACGGTAGGCTGTTCCATAGAATAAAGGCTCGTATCCGAAATTAAAATGCAATCACAAGCCAATTTTTCAGTATTATCTTTCAAAAATTGCTCTAAATGTACCGACCCTACTTCTTCTTCACCTTCTATGATGAACTTCACATTACAAGTAAGGCTATTGGTAGCATTCATGGCTTCAAAAGCAGCAACATGCATAAAGAACTGCCCTTTATCATCGGCTGAACCTCTTCCGAAAATAGCACCATTAGGATGAATTTCTGTTTTTTCAATATATGGCTCAAAAGGGTCTTTGTTCCAAAGTTCAATAGGGTCTGCAGGCTGTACATCATAATGCCCATATACCAAAACCGTAGGCAAATCTTTACCGATGATTTTTTCACCATACACAATAGGATGTCCATCAGTAGGACAAATTTCTACATTTTCTGCCCCTGCTTTTTTTAAGAAATCTGAAACTTTCTCTGCACATTTTTGCACTTCATTTTTGTACGCAGAATCTGCTGAAATAGAAGGAATTCTAATTAATTCAAAGAGTTCATCTACGAATCTTTGTTTGTTTTCATGAATAAACTTTATCGTTTCTTGCATAATAGAATTTTATTTTTCCCAAAGGTAAGGAATAATGACTGAAATACGAAAATAATACTAAAAAGCTGGAAATTAGAGATTGTACAATGTACAAAGTATAAAGTACAATGATTTTAGAAATGAGAAGTTAGAGATTAGAGGTTAGAGGTTGTAATATGTATTAAGTATAAAGTACAATGATTTTTGAAATTAGAGATTAGAGGTTAGAAATTAGAAGCTATATACCAGTCGCCAAAAGCTAGCTGCCTATAACTCCCGTAGTAGGCTATTTCTCTTACCATACATAAAATAGATAAGCAAGCCTAATACAAACCATACTCCAAACCAAAACCAGTTTTCATGCGTCATCCCTGTGAGAAGATAAAGACAACTGCTCAATCCCAATAGCGGAATTAAATTAGGATTTCTAACAATGGATAAAATAATAAGCCCAATATGAATAATGAAAAATAATGTCATAGACATTCTAAATTCTCTCTCGTTCGGGTCTGTCCAATCCAATAAAGAATAAAAGAACTGAGGCTGCCAATAATAGAAAATCATCACACCTCCAATAAAAATAATAGGAAAAAGAATTTTACTATTGACAAAAGGAATCTGAAATCGGTCTCTTTTCTTTTCTTTTTTGGGGAGCATCATCACTCCTGCATTAACCAAAACAAAGGCAAAAATAGTTCCTATACTAGTAAAATCTAATATAAAAGATTTATCCGTAAACAAAATGGGTAATCCTACCGCTAAACCTGTAATCACGGTAGCAAAAGCAGGTGTTTTATACCTTGGATGAATCTCTGAAAACTTCTTTGGAAGCAGGCCATCTCTACTCATTGCATACCAAATTCTAGGTTGCCCCATTTGGAATACCAAAAGTACAGTAGTAATAGCCACTATGGCCGTCACGGATATAATAAATTCCATCCAAGGAATATCTAAATTTTCAGGTGCAAAAACAAACGCCAAAGGATCTCCTATACCTTCGAATTTTCTATAATCTACCAATCCTGTAAGTACTAATGTAAGCAAAATATAAATTAAAGTACTCAGTGCCAATGCGATAATCATTCCTCTGGGAAGATTCTTCTCAGGAGATTTAGTTTCTTCTGAAAGCACACTAAGTGCATCAAAACCGATGTAAGCAAAAAACACTCCCGAAACGGCTGTCATCACTCCAGAAAATCCATTCGGCATGAAACTCGGTACTCCTTCATTATTCTTAGGAAACCAATTATCTACACTCAGATACGCCACCCCTACACTGATAATAAGGACAATCACCGCTAATTTAAGTACCACTAGAATATTATTAAAATTCTTACTTTCACTGATACCCACAAATACTAAACAAGATATCAAAAAATTAATCACCAATGCAGGGATATCCAAAATTACTTTCATGCCTCCTACCATAGGAGCAGATTGCCAAGCGTTAATAAGTGACTTATTTTCAGAATGATTAAGAAACGCTTTCTGGGCTTCAGGATAGCTGGTTTTAAAATAGTCAGGAATACTTACGCCCATTCTTTCTATAAAACTGGTAAAGTAATCACTCCAAGAAAATGCTACATAAATATTCCCGAATGAATATTCCATAATGAGTGCCCACCCGATAATCCAAGCGATGAGCTCCCCAAAACTAGCATAAGCATAGGTATAAGCAGAGCCAGAAGTGGGAATTCTACTGGCAAATTCAGCGTAAGACATGGCAGTAAAACCACAAGCGATACCACAGACAATATAAAGAGAAATCACCCCTGGCCCTCCTCTGAAGATGGCCTCTCCTAAACTGCTAAAACTCCCTGCACCAATAATGGCTGCCAAACCAAAAAAAACAATATCCCACATTCCTAAAACCCTATTAAAAGAAGCAGTATGCGATGCGGGGTTATATATTTTTCTCTTAAAAAGCTGATTCATACTATTGAATTTTATTAAAACAAATATACAAAAATGATTGGTTTATTTTGTTTTCCTTTTTTATAGTTTACAAAGTGATATACCTTCTGTCCAAATACAAAAAAAGCCATCTATAAAAGTATAGATAGCTTTCTATATCACTGTATCATAAATAATTTAGGATTTACCGGTGTATTATCCTTATGAACTTCATAATGCAAATGAGGCCCTGTAGATCTACCACTATTCCCTGACTTTGCAATTATCTGATTTACTTTTACCTTCTGATTATTTTTTACCAATAACTCTGAAAGATGTGCATACAATGTAGCCAAACCATTACCATGTGAAACGATGATACAATTTCCATATCCACCTTTTGCACCAGAGAAAATAACTACCCCCGACGCCGTACTTCTCACAGGGCTTCCCACAGGTAAAGCAAAATCTACCCCTTTATGGAACTGCATCTGTTCCAGTTCAGCGGGAGGCAGGTTTTTTGTTTGTAATGATGCTGTTTTAGTTACAGAAGCTATTTGTGTAGGCATAGAAACGGCCCTTGGTGTTTCAGGTCTTTGGATAACGGGCGTTTCCTCTTTCGCATAAATAGGTACCACCACTTTTTTTACATTTCCAGCGGAATCTTTCTCATAGACTATCTTAGCATCTACCACCTTTCTACGCTTAGGTACTTCAGCAACCGTAGTAGTAGCATTTGAGGTAACTGAGGGAATTCCTGCCGAAGACAATGCTTTTTTCTCTGAACTAAAAACTTTCTTAATAAAAGGAATGGGATTTACGCGTTTGCCAAAATGAGATGAAATATACCCTTCTGAAGGCACTCCTAATGGCACCTGCTGAAGTTTACGCTCCAAATCTACAAGGTATTGACTGTACCTATTAATTTGATTAGATAAATATACACGATGAGAAAGACTATCAATATTTAATTTCTGGGTAGGAAATGTAGATATATTTTTATCTTTCATCAGTCCATTCATTTCATTGACAGTGGATTGAATCGCAATCAGATCTTCCTTTACTGCCCTTAGATCCATGGTATCCTTCTGAGAATTAATCTGTACTAAATTTACCTCATAGAGTCTATCATCTTTTTGCAACCATAAATACACCATCGCCACGGATTGCATAATAATAAAACCAATTAATAAAATGATAATCTTATTACTTTTCCAATACTTTTTCAAAATAATTCTTTTTACAAGACTCCAAATGTAATAAAAAAAATAAAACCCTAACCAAACATTAAAGAGTTTGAGTTAAAAAAAATCATTCTGAAGCTATTGTACTTTTGTTCTATTTGCCTTGATAAAAAAAGTCTGGAAAGGCTTGTTCGGGCTTTTTTCGGAGTATATTAAGGAGAAACCATGATTTTAAAAAACCATAACCATAAGAAAACATTTGAATATAGGTAGCAATTACTGCCATAATTCCCACACTGATATTTCTATTCACGATGGTAGCATGGATAATCAGCACCCATGAATAGATGCCGTACATAGTAAGAATAAAATTCCTCTGAAAGACAAATAAATCTATAATACCTAAAATAAATCCCAATAAAAACAAAGAGGGAAATGCAAATGAAAATTTCACAAACAATGGGTGCCGCTGGTTAAGAATCGGTCTGGCACACCCAAACTGATAGACTTGTTTGGAGAATTTACCAAAATCTACTCTCCGCTTATGATACACCGCTATTTCATCAAAAAAGGCGGTTCTATAGCCATGTTCCCATAAAGTCATGGATAAATCTGGGTCTTCCCCTATACGCATATTAGAAAAACCACCTACTTCCTGAAAAGCAGATTTCTTCACGCCCATATTAAAAGACCTTGGCTGAAATTTCATGACAGATTTTTTCTTTCCTCTAATGCCTCCTGTGGTAAAAAAAGAAGTCATAGCATAAGAAATAGCTTTCTGCATAATATTAAAACCTTTGTGTGCTTTATCCGCTCCACCAAAGGCATCACAAGGAATGGACTGAATATTTTTCCTCACATTATCTATGTAATCAGCTTCTAAAATCACATCAGAATCTAAGAAAACGAGCCAAGGCGTTCTGGCTCTCCATGCACCGTAATTACGGGAAAGCCCTGGACCTGAATTGTCTTTTTTATAATAATGGATATTCAGTATTTCCTCAAAAGCATCCACCGTAGGCTGTAAATCTATCACAGAGCCATCATCTACTATGATGACTTCAAAATCCCTATCGGTCTGCTTCATCAGAGAGCTGAGTAATTCAAAAAGCTCGTTTTTCCGATTATAAATCGCGATAACAATAGAAATGCCCATATCAGGCTCATTGATACGAGTTCCTAAATATTGGGCATTGGTCTTTAGTGCTTCCATTTGATTAATCTATCACCATTTCTGGAATATCTCCTTCTATAATCAGCTCTGCTTCAGTAGCTTTAATGATATCTTCCACGGTTACCCCTGGTGCCCTTTCTAAAAGTTTAAATCCTTTATCGGTTACTTCTAAAACGGCCAATTCTGTTACTACTTTTTTTACGCACCCTACCCCAGTAAGTGGCAGCGTACATCTTTTCAAAATTTTACTTTCTCCTGCCTTATTTACATGCATCATCGCCACGATGATATTCTCTGCAGAAGCCACCAAATCCATGGCTCCACCCATTCCTTTTACCATTTTTCCAGGAATTTTCCAGTTGGCAATATCTCCATTTTCCGCCACTTCCATCGCACCAAGTATCGTTAAATCTACTTTCTTACTTCTAATCATTCCGAAACTGAATGCAGAATCAAAGAAAGAACCACCCGGCAAGATGGTAATGGTTTGTTTTCCCGCGTTAATAATGTCTGCGTCTTCCTCTCCCTCGTATGGGAAAGGCCCCATTCCTAAAACGCCGTTTTCACTTTGAAATTCTACAGAAATATCTTCTGGGACAAAATTAGCAACCAGCGTAGGAATCCCGATACCTAAATTCACGAAATAGCCATCTTTTACTTCTTTAGAAATTCGTTTTGCTATCTGTTCTTTTGTTAACATATTATTTTGAATTTGAATGGGTTATTATTTTTTACGAACGGTTCTTTGCTCTATTCTTTTCTCATATTTTTCACCTTGGAAAATTCTTTGCACCATAATTCCAGGGATATGGATTTCATTCGGGTCCAGCTCTCCTGGTGGCACCAACTCTTCTACCTCTGCAATGGTAATTTTCGCTGCTCCTGCCATAGGATGATTAAAATTCCTTGCCGAACCTTTAAATATCAAATTCCCAGCATAATCTCCTTTCCATGCTTTGACGATAGAAAAATCTGCCTTAAAAGCGTGTTCTAATATATGGGGTTTTCCATCAAAATCTTTTACTTCTTTCCCTTCTGCTACTTCAGTGCCATAACCTGCGGGGGTATAAAATGCAGGAATTCCCGCCTGTGCTGCTCTACATTTTTCTGCCAATGTCCCTTGTGGGGTAAGCTCTACTTCCAGCTCCCCACTGAGCATTTGTCTTTCAAACTCTGCATTTTCTCCTACATAGGAAGAAATCATTTTCTTTATCTGTTTTTTGTGAAGCAATAACCCTAAACCAAAATCATCCACCCCTGCATTATTAGAGATGCAAGTAAGATGATGAATATCTGAATCTACCAATGCATTGATACAATTTTCAGGGATTCCACAAAGCCCAAAGCCTCCGAGCATAATAGTCATTCCGCTTTGGATTCCATCTATCGCTTCCTGAGCGTTTTTTACTCTTTTATCTATCATTTTCGTTGTAAATTATTTTTGTGAAGATACGAGGTTTTCATAGAAAGTTCCAAATCTTTAATGAAAAAACTACAGAGATTATTCTTCTGCGTTTCCTATCATTTCCAGAAATTGATTTTCATCTAAAATGATTACAGTACCTATACTTTCTGCTTTTTTCAGCTTGCTTCCTGCTTTTTCTCCTACCACTAAATAATTGAGATTTTTAGATACGGAAGATATATTTTTTCCTCCATGCTTCTCCACCATTTGTTCAGCTTTTTCTCTGGTGAAAAGCGTAAGTTTCCCTGTGAAAAGAAAGGTTTTCCCTTCTAAAATAGTACTCTCTAAGGAAGTGTCGGATGCTTTTTTCTCTAGCTGTACACCGGCATCTTTGAGTCTGTGAATTAAAATCTGATGATCTGAATTTTGGAAAAACTGACGAATACTTTCCGCTATTTTTACTCCAATATCTTCCACTGCACAAAGCTCTTCCACACTTGCCGACGCTAAGGCTTCTATGGTCTCAAAATTTTTCACCAATTTCTTCGCTACCGTTTCTCCTACATGCTTGATACCTATCCCAAAAAGCACTTTTTCAAAAGGAATTTCCTTAGATTTTTCTATACCTTGCATGATATTTTGGGCAGATTTCATAGCCATTCTGTCTAAAGGCAAAAGTTTTTCTATGGATAAATCATATATATCTGCAATATTTTTAATCAAGCCTACTTTATACATTTGAGCGATAGTCTCCTGACCAATGCTCTCTATATTCATTGCCTTACGAGAGACAAAATGAATCATTTTACCCATCACTTGCGGTGGACATTCCCACTCATTAGGACAAAAATGAATGGCTTGGTCATCTATTTTTTCTAATTGTGAACCACATTCTGGACAATGCGTAATGTACTGAATAGGCGTGGAAAAAATGGTTCTCTTTTCTTTATTCACGCCCACTATTTTCGGGATAATTTCACCGCCTTTTTCTACAAAAACGCTATCTCCTTCGTGCAAATCCAATTTTTTGATGATATCCTCATTATGCAAGGAAGCTCTCTTTACCATAGTTCCTGCCAAAAGCACTGGTGATAAATTGGCTACAGGTGTTATAGCTCCCGTTCTTCCTACTTGATAAGACACAGATTCTAATACCGTTTCTACTTTTTCTGCTTTGTACTTGTATGCCATTGCCCATCTAGGAGACTTTGCGGTATAGCCCAAAAGAGTTTGCTGATGAAAATCATTGACCTTAATCACTATACCATCTATCTCAAAAGGTAATTCATGTCTATGTTCTTCCCAATAATTGATAAAGTCATATACCTCAGCTATGGTTTTACAAAGCTTTGTATACGGTGATGTTTTAAACCCGATGTTTTTCATGAGCTGAAACATCTCCCATTGGGTACTGACAGGCATATGCTCCGAAACCATTTGATAAGGGATGGCAGAAAGTTTTCTACTGGCTACCTCTGCAGAATCTTGCATCTTAAGACTCCCAGATGCCGTATTCCTTGGGTTCATAAATGGGTCTAAACCTTCCTGAATTCGGGATTCATTCATTTTCTGAAAGTTTTCTTGAGTCAGATAAATTTCACCACGCATAAAAAAACGAGCAGGGAATGCTCCATGAAGCTGCAAAGGAATATCTTTTATGGTACGAACATTTGCCGTAATCTCATCCCCCTGAAAACCATCTCCTCTGGTAACAGCTTGGGTTAAAATACCATTTTCATAGAGAATAGAAATAGATGCTCCATCGTATTTAAGCTCTGCAACTAACTCTATGGGTGCATCCACCGTTTTTTTCATTCTAGAAATCCAATCTTCAAGGTCATCAAAATCATAAGAATTATCTAAAGAATACATTCTAAAATCATGCTGTACCGTAGGAAAACTTTTAGTAATACCTCCTCCCACACGCTGAGTAGGAGAATTAGCATCTGCGAACTGCGGATGCTCTCTTTCCAAATCTTGAAGCTGTTTCAGTTTTTGGTCAAATTCAAAATCAGAAATGGTGGGTTCATCTAAGATATAATATTGATAATTGTATTGATGAAGTTCTTTTCTTAAACATAGTATTCTTTCTTCTATTGTCATAATTTCCAGTTAGTTGAAATAATTTCTAAACCCCTAATAGGCTCATCACAAAGATAAGATAAAATTACTTTTAAAAAATTGCTTTAATATTAAGCATATTTACTACTAAGCTATATCTACTTATTTGGTTATAAACATCCATAAAAAAAATGAAGCATCATGATTTTTTTTGTTAAAAATCTATAAATGAGTAGATGAAAAATATTGAGTTTAGTAAATTTCATTGTTTAGGGTACTTTAGCAAAGTGCTTTGAAAGGGTATAAAACTCAAGAAATTCAAGCAAAGTAAAAAATCAAAACGAATTCAGCAATAAAAAAGATTTGTAAAACTAAAAAAACATTTGATATGTTTAAAAAAATAATACTAAATTTGTTGCCCAATAAAATTATTTAATTTATAAACAAATGAAAAAGTTTTTATTCGCTAGTGCTTTCGCACTACTAGGAACAGTAACAATGAACGCTCAGAAACTAGGCGTAACTGGAGGTCTTGCCCATTTAGGAGCAACAGCTAAATTAGGTAATGAGAAAGCTACAAATAGTGCTACAGGTGGTTATATTGGTCTTCTAGCCGAACTACCATTAGGAGCTAAAGTAAAATTTGTACCAGGAGTAAACTATATTTTCGTAGAAAACTCAGGAGGAGTTCAAGTTCCTTTGATTTTCAAATTCAATGTAGCAGAAGGATTAAATCTTCAGGCTGGTCCACAGTTTTTATTTGACTCCGGAGAAGTACCAGAACAGTTTAAAAATTATTATAATAAAACCAACATAGCAATAGCAATTGGAGCTGGATATGATATTAATGATAATTTCTTTATAGATGCTAGATATGGTATTCAAGTAAATAATCATTTAAAAAACATCCCTTCTATTGCAAATGCTTCTGTTAGAGTAAATACATTGAATGTAGGTGTAGGGTATAAATTCTAAAATAAACACCGAAACTAACTGTTTAATATTGGCTGCTCATTTATTTGAACAGCCTTTTTTATTAAAACAGTTAATTTTAGTAGTCATGAAAGCGTTCTTAAAACAGAAAAACATAGAAATCAGTCTCCGAAGATACGGAATAGATGCCCTCAATGCCATGGCATTAGGACTTTTCGGTTCATTAATCATTGGTTTAATCCTGAAAAATATTGGAATATGGGCACAGATAGAACCATTCATCACGATGGGTACATTTGCTCAGAAAAGCATGGGAGCCGCCATCGGTGCATGTGTAGCGTATAGCTTGGGGGCTCCTATTTTGGTTTTGGGTACAGCGGCTATCGTTGGACTTTTAGGCAATGAATTGGGAGGACCTGTAGGCTGCTTCATTTCGGTGCTTTTCGCTACAGAACTGGGAAAATTAGTGAGTAAATCCACTAAAGTAGATATTATTACCACACCATTTTTTTCATTAGTTTCGGGAATGCTCATTGCTCATTTCATTGGTCATCCTATTAAAATAGGAATGCAGGAAATCAGCAATTTCATTGGTTGGGCAGTGGCACTTAATCCTTTTATGATGGGCATCATCCTTTCGGTGAGCATGGGAATGCTACTTACACTCCCTATTTCTAGTGCAGCCATTGCCATCTCATTGTCATTAGGTGGATTAGCGGCAGGAGCATCTACCGTAGGTTGCTGTGCACAGATGATAGGCTTTGCTGTTTTGGGATACCGAGAAAATAAAATGGCTGGTTTGCTCAGTGTAGGGCTAGGAACGAGTATGCTACAAATGCCCAATATCATCCGAAATTGGAAGATTTGGATTCCTCCCATTGTGGCAAGTGCTATTTTAGGACCGATTTCTATTTTAATTTTTAAAATGCAGAACATTCCTTCAGGAGCGGGCATGGGAACGAGCGGACTGGTAGGGCAAATCGGGACGATAGATGCTATGGGTACAGATAGTAAAATTTTCATCTCCATATTATTCCTTCATTTCATCGCTCCCGCAATTATTTGCTTCATATTAGGAGAATGGATGCGAAAAAAAGGTTGGATAAAAGACGGAGATTTAAAAATAGAATAACGCTCTTATCGCCAAAAATAGTAATCTTGAAAATCTGTAATCATATGCCATAACAGCCCAATAAACACCATTTTCCAAGTACCTTTGGCAAAAATACTGCCTATAATATACACAGCTATAGCAGGATATGAATGTAAAAAGTGATAACCTATACTATTTCTATCGGCATCAAAAATAGGAGTAGCAAAAAGATGATCTAAATCTACGAGCATGGTTCCAAGCATAATGAGAGACGCTTTTTTCCATTGTTGAGGAAAAAATAACCACCCCAAAACAAAAGGAAATACAAAGTGGAAACCGTAATGTACTATATCTTTTATCATCTAAAAATACCTTTGAGTATATCCTGACGAACCCATGGTGAAAATTTTTCTATGGCATACCTTAGCGTAGTCCGAGGTAACTTAGAATAATGTTTTTCTAAAAATTCATAGAGCCTTTTTTCATTCTTTTGCCCCATTTCTCTTAACAGCCATCCGTTGGCTTTATGCATTAAATCATGCGGATGCTGAATATTGATTAACACTAATTTTTCCATTAAATCAAATTGTCCCCTCTTTACGAAATACATGGTACCTACTATTCCCATTCGTTTAGACCAAAGATTATCTTCCATAGACAATTGTTCTAAAATTTCGGGTCGGTTTTCCTCTAAAGCATACCTCCCTAAAATTTTATATACCGTATTATCCACCAAATCCCAATTGTTCCATCTTTCCTTATGGGCAAGATAAAAATCCACTATTTCCTTTCTATTTTCTTTATTTTTTTCCTTTCCAAATTTTTCCACCAAAAATATTCCCGCTATATGTCTATGTTCATGATACTCTGAGTTTAATAAATCTACAATGGTCTTTAAAGTAATTTTTTTCTGAAATTCTTTGGCTATTTTTCTTTGCAAAGGTACAGTAACGCCTATAAATAAATCTCCCTCTGCATACTCCCCTTTTGCAGTCTTAAAAAACCGAGCGTACACCATTTTTTTCTCTTCAGAAGCCACTGCTCTTAACGCATCATCTATGATTCTAAAATCTACACTACCCATTGATTAAAAAAATCTTTATTTTTACAAAAAAAATAATACCTCTATTAATGAAAAAAATATTTTTCTTACTACTATTTATTTTTTGTATTTCTAGCCAAGCCCATGATATCCATCCTTACCATGTAGGTTCTGTGGAATTCAAATACAACTTCAAAAGTAAGACTTTTCAAATTATTGCTAAGTTTTTTACCGATGATTTAGAGAATGCTGTGAATAAAAAAATGGGAACAAGACTCTTTTTTTCTAATGAAAAACAAAAAGAGGAAATGCACAAACAACTGGAAAACTATACACGGACTTCAATAAGATTAAAAGTAAATCATCATAACATTCCTATTGACTTCATCGGTTATCAGGAAAACAAAGAAATGGTACATATCTATCTAGAAACGGATACTTTTTTGCTTACTCCATCTAAGGTAGAAGTAGCAGTGGATATGCTGTATAATCTTTTTGATGACCAAATTACCATTGTACATCTCATCTACGGCAAACAAAGAAAAAGCCACAAACTTTCTTATCCCAATAGATACATGTACCACCACTTCAAAGAAGAATAATCCACTCCATATACTGAATTACTTTTATAGGAACAAAATCACGCTCTCTCTTTTGGAAAAAAATAAAAACGCCAATATATTGGCGTTTCTTTATTTATTCTTCTTTTTTAGGCTTCGTCTTACTCACATCCATCACAGGAACAAGTCCTTCTGATGGCATATAAATAATCTGAGGAAGATTTCCTTTATCTGCTAATTTCTCCAGCGTACGGATAAAGAGATACTGATTATACACAGAATTTAGCGTTCCATTCTCTATTTTCATGGCTTCTGCCATTCCCCTCGCTCTTTCTATTTCTGCCTGAGCATTGAGTTTTTCTGCCTCCAGTCTCGCTCTTGCCTCTTCTACTAAAATTCTCCTATTTTGTTCCGCCTTCGCCATCTCTGCCTTTCCCGCCATTTCCTGTTGCCAAACATTATAAACTGGAAATCCAAATAATAACACGCCTACACCTACTAAAATGATAATGATTCCGATGATGATAGTAGTAATAGATACTGTTGGTTTCATATTTTTTATTAATTTACTGAATTATAGATTTAATATTAGAGATTCGTTCAATGAACTTGAAAACTTAAAATCATTCCCTACACATCTTTTGTGCCATACATTTTTTGATAAAGGTCTGCGTATCTTTCTTTGATTGCTTTTCTCTTAAGTTTCAGGGTAGGGGTAAGCATTCCCAGCTCTATGCTCCATACTTCTGGGGTAAGTTCAAATTTCTTAACCTGTTCCCATTTTCCTAGTTTGGTATTTAAATAGTCTATCTCTCTTTCTAATCTTTTTCTCAGCTCTGGGCTTTTTACCATTTCTTCAGGGGTTTCTCCTATGGTATAACCTTTGCGTATAGCCCAGTTTTTCACAAAGGCAAAATCAGGCTGCACAAAAGCTGCGGGCATCTTTTCCCCTTCCCCTACTACCATGATTTGCTCAATAAACTTAGATGCTTTTGCCATATTTTCAATCACTTGAGGAGCTACATATTTCCCTCCCGAAGTTTTAAACATTTCTTTTTTTCTATCGGTAATATGCAGATAGCCTTCTTCATCAAAATGCCCTATATCTCCCGTTTTAAAGAAGCCATCCTCTGTAAAGACTTCCTTGGTCATTTCTTCGTTTTTATAGTATCCTATAAATACGGAAGGACCTTTTACAGCAATTTCACCATCAGATAGTATTTTCACTTCCAGATTATCCAGCGGATGCCCTACAGACCCCACCTTAATTCTTCCGAAGGAATTCACAGAAATCACAGGAGAAGTCTCGGTAAGTCCGTATCCTTCCAAAATAGGAATTCCAGCATTTTGAAACATCTTATTCAGTCTTGCCGAAAGCGCTGCCGAACCAGAAACCAAAGTAATGATATTTCCACCAAGCCCCTCACGCCATTTTTTGAAGACCAATTTATCTGCTAATATTTCTTTAAGCCCCGAAGGTTTACTAATCCCTTTTTTCGCTTTCATTACCCCCAATGCCCAAAGGAAAATTTTAGATTTTAGCCCCCCAGCACTGGTTCCTTTATCATAGATTTTATCATACACTTTCTCTATCAATCTAGGAACCACAGTCATAATATGCGGCTTTACTTCCTTAATATTTTCCCCCATCTTTTCTATGCTTTCTGCAAAATAAATAGAAAAACCATTGTACTGATAGAGATGATAAATCATTCTTTCAAAAATATGGCAAATGGGTAGAAAACTGAGTACTACGGTATCCGTATTTTTGAGTCCCGATTTTCTAGGAATTCTAGGAACACTTGCCACCACATTACTCACAATATTTTTATGGGAAAGCATTACCCCCTTGGGTTTTCCTGTAGTTCCCGAAGTATAAATAATAGTAGCTAAATCATCTTCCTTAATGATATTTCGGATAGCCTCTACTTCCTCTTGTCCAGACTCTTGACTTCCCAAATCCAGCACTTCTTTCCAGTTGGCACACCCCTTTATTTCATCAAAGCTGAAAACCCCTTGTAATGTAGGAATTTCAGTTTTCACCTTCATCACTTTTTCTAGCAAAGTTTCATCTGAAAGGAAGCAATACTTAATTTCTGAATTTCCAAAAATATATGCGTAATCCTCTGAGCTAATAGTAGGATATACTGGCACAATAACCACCCCGATTTGCGAAGCACCTAAATCACATACACACCATTCGGTACGAGTAGCAGAGGTAATCAGAGCAATTTTATCCCCTGGTTTTATGCCCAGCTTTAAAAGCCCTCTGGAGAATTGATTTGCTTTTGCTATAAACTGTTCAGTAGAAGTTTTCTCCCATACCCCATTGTACTTGGTACATAAAAATGCTTCATTCGGATGCTTTTCTAACGCTTGAAGTGCTATATCAAATATTCTTGTAACAGACATTTACTTATATTTTAATATGGTAAAGATAAAGGTTTTTTTCGAATCAAAAAAAATTAAATTCAAAACCAAGATTCAGAGCAGCACAACTCCTTAAAATAAGTTTAATTTATTCAAAAAAAATCCGAAGCCAATAACAGGTAAAAAGAGCCATTTCCATCAAAACACCTCCAAAAATTTACTCTTCATTCAAAAAAAACAATATTTCAAGGAAATATTTAAGCATTAATAATCAGAAACTTAAATTAAATCATAACTAAAAAAAACAAAAACAACAAAAAAAATCACTACTTTGTATAGCATACTACTAAATTATTTTTATATCTTTGCAGTAGAAATTAGTAAACAATAGCTAATAATAAATAATACCAAAATAAATATGAATACAGAAAACACCAAAGCTCAAATGCGAAAAGGGATTTTGGAGTTCTGCATCCTTAGTCTTATCAGCAAGAAAGAAATGTATGTTTCTGATTTGATGGAAGCACTAAAATCGGGTGCATTAGATGTGGTGGAAGGCACCCTCTACCCACTGCTTACCCGACTTAAAAATACTGAACTTCTCACCTACCGATGGGAAGAATCTACAGGAGGACCTCCCAGAAAATACTACTCCATTACTCCCAAAGGCATTGAATTTTTAAACGAACTAAAAACCACTTGGAACCAACTGACTGATGCAGTAAATAAAATCACCAATCCATCCTAAAAATTTAAAAACATGAATAAGACACTCCATATAGGACTCGCAGGGTATTCTTTCATCATAAATGAAAACGCCTATGAAAAACTTAGCATTTATATTCAAGCACTTAGAAATGCTCTAGACCCTTCTGAAGCAGATGAGGTAATGCTAGACATCGAATACCGAATGGTGGAAATTTTCCGAGAAAATCTCAAAAATCGGGAAATTATCAATGAGGAAGATGTAGAGAAAGTCATCACCCAAATAGGAAAACCAGAACTCATTGAAGAGCAAGAACATACAGAAAGGAACACACCTGATCATGCTTTGGATTTCGACAAAATAAAAAATGCCACTCGCTCACTTTTCAGAGATACTACCAATCAAAAAATTGCGGGCGTATGTAGTGGTATGGCTCATTGGTCCAAAATGGACACCTCTTTGATGAGAATACTATGGCTAGGTGTATTTTTCTTTGGGCTATTTGTGATACCACCATTTTTTCTTGTAGTGCTTATAGCCTACATTGCACTATGGGCTATTCTTCCCAAGGCCACTACTGCTACAGATTTCCTTAAAATGAAAGGAGAGCCTATTAATTTTGATAGCCTAAAAAATGAATCTACTAAACTCCATCAAATTCAAGATACAGGAAGCCCAAAGGGCATAAAACCTCATAGAGATGACACCATCTGGAAGATTATCCGTTATACCTTAGGAGGTATTTCAGCCATGATTGCTTTCTCTTTCCTTATTTCCATGATAGCTATTTTCTTTACTGATAAATTGACATCATATAATTTTCAATTCTCGGAAATGATGGAATATTATTTTGATTCAGAATATATTAAAGAGTATTTCACCATTCTTTATGTATTATTGAGTTTGGTACCTACACTCATTTTTACCATGTTGGCCATCAAATTTTTCTCTCCTAAAACTAAAGTGAGAAATATAGGATACCTTACATTATTACTAATTGTTGCCAGCACAGTGATAGCTATCATCTCAGGCATAGAAATTTCTAAAACTAAAATGTTTTATAAAGGAACAAAACACGATACCCAAAATATCTCTATCCAAAGCCAAAGTGATTCTATCTACATAGACATGAAAGAAGAGTTCATTCCTAAAAATTTTAAAGGCTACCTGAATGATGGGATGTATTTCACAGATAAAAAAGCAGTTTTTGTGGAAGAAAGACCACGGGTATCTGTAACCAGAAATGATGCAATAGACATTCCTTACATGATTCTTACCACCAAAGCAGATGGATATAATATCCCTATTGCCTCCAAAGTAAATGTAGAAATCAAAGATAATAAAATATTACTCCCTAATTATATCCAGTTCCCTTACAGTGAAAGATTTAGAAACTATAGAGTTCATTATGAGCTGGTAGTTCCTAGTAGCAAAACCATCATCCATTCTCATGATAAAATCAAAATTCATGATGAAAAAAATAATGCTAATGATGATGACGATGCTCCTTTTTCTTCTCACATAAGGAAGGACTCCATTCCTCATAAGAGCAACTACCGTTCAGTACAAAAAATGAATATCAACGGGAACAGAATAGAGATAGAAAGAAACTCTGCCTTCGGAGATAGCATCAAAATCAATGGCAAACTCTATGATGAAGACACTGCCGAAAGAATGATTGAAGTATTTGAAAATCAAAACAATATATAGTTTGGGAATTAGATAATGAGGGAATTAGATAATGAGGGAATTAGGTAATTTGAAGTGGTTTGAAAGTTTGACTCAACTGCCATTCACCAAAAGCCTATTGCTTCCTGCCTATCGCCTCCTGCTTGATGGTTTGAAGTGGTTTGAAGTGATAATTTAGTTACGATAATCCCAAAATTGAAATATTTTTTGTATATTTGACCAACAAAATCGCAATATTATGATACAAGTACTTATAAAAATCAGTTTACAAATCGTAGATTTTGTACTTAATTTATTTTAAAGTATTTATCTACTTACTATTATCGAGATAACCCTAAAAGTATGTCCAGCAGTGGATGTACTTTTTTTCAGAAAAATAAACATGAAGAAAATCATAGGAAAATACCTCCTAAAATTATTAGGCTGGAAATTAAAAATACATGGTGACCCCAAAGTATTAGACCGATGCATTTTGGTAGTAGCTCCTCATACTCATAATGATGAATACCTACTAGGGAATTTTGCTTTTTGGCAACTAGGAAAACCTCTAAAAATCATTATAAAAGACGCTCATACCAAGGCATGGTATGGCGGTATAGTAAAAGCTCTGGGGGGTATAGGTATAGACCGCTCACAAAGAAATGATTTGGTTAATTTCGTTGCCAATGAATTTAAAAAAGAAGATTTCGCACTGGTAATTACCCCTGAAGGGACAAGGAGCTTCGTAGAGAAATGGCGTAAAGGTTTTTACCACATGGCAATGACTGCCAAAGTACCCATCGTATTGGCAGCAGGGGATTTTAAGACCAAAACCATCTATCTAGGCTACCATCTTCCTTATGAAAAATACTCTACCATGAGTTATGAAGAAATTTTAGATGACTTTAGAAATTATTTTATAGCGCATGAGATTCACCCTAAAGTAAAAGAAAACTGGAATCCTAATTTTCAATAATATGACACAAGAAAAAAAAGAAAAAATTCTTAATAGGCTGAATAGTTGGACTACGGATAACCTTGGCAAGACACTAGACATCGTATTTACAGATGTAGATGATGATAGCCTTACCGCTACTATGCCCGTAGTTCCTAAGGTACATCAGCCCTATGGCATTCTCCATGGTGGTGCTAGCGTAGCACTTGCGGAAACACTGGGTTCTTGCCTTTCTGTAATCCATGTAGATTTAGAAAAATACGCACCAGTAGGCACCAATATTAACTCTAACCATCTGAGAGCCATAAGAAAAGGAACCGTAACTGGCAAAGCGAGATTCATCCGAAAAGGAACTACACTTCATGTTTCAGAAATAGAAATTCGTGATGAAATGGGAAATCTCATTAACCATACCACGATGACCAATACCATTATGCCGAAAAGCAAATTTGAATAAATGATACTCATCAGATTTCCTCACCAAAAAGATATTTTTACCATAGAAACTACGGAAAACAATGATTTTTCCGTAGCTTTTTTTGATTTTGACCAACAAAAAAAAGTACATTTTTCGGGACGAAAAAGAATGGCTACAGAGCATGATTTTCTAAGAATAGAGCAGCTTTTCCATCATAAAAACTTCCATCTTCATGCTCCCTCTACACCAGATGATTACCCTACTTACGAAGAAAAAATTAAAACGATTAAAGAATTTTTAACTAAAGAAAATCTTCCCAAATTGGTCTTCTCACGCAGGAAATATCATTTTTTCGAGGACGAAATTTCTATTGTGGCTTCTTTTCAAAAAATGTGCAATACCTATCCACAGGCATTGGTATATCTTTTTGTAAGTGAACAAGAATGCTGGATGGGTGGTTTTTATGAAATCTTAGGTAAGTATAATAAAAAAAATCAGGAATTTCACACCATGAGTTTGGCAGGTACGCTCCCCCTGAATGAATCATGGACTGAAAAAGAAATCCAAGAACAAAACACGGTTACACAATACATTAAAGGTATTATTAAACAATACACTTCGGACTATCAAATCTCCTCATTAAAAGATGCCATCTCAGGAAACATCAAACACCTCTGTACAGAGTTTTCGGCAATAATCAATGAAAAAGAAGTACAAAATCTCATCCATGCACTTCACCCTACTCCTGCCGTTTGTGGCACTCCTAAACATTTATGTAAAAAGAAAATAGAAGAGCTAGAAACGGAGGAAAGAAAACTCTATTCAGGCTATATAGACATAGCTTCTGCCGAAGAAAAAACCTGTTTCGTAAACTTACGCTGTGCCCAAATCTATGCAAATGGGGCAAAAATATTCGTAGGTGGAGGAATTAACGAACAAAGCCACCCCGAAAAAGAGTGGCTAGAAACTGAACTAAAAGCGGAAGCAATACTAAAAAATTTAGTTTTTCTTCGCTAATTTCCCCCAAGTATCCATAATTAATACTCCGAAAATACCGAGTACCGAAGCCCCCGCAGAGACTAAAAACTTGGTATTTTCATCTGCCATAAACCCTAAGTTCCAATCCAGAACATAAAGATTAAAGCCTAAAACGATAACGAAAAATACAAGGGCAATTTTATGAATTGTTTTCATCATGGATGATATTTTAAAGTTGAATAGAGTTTTGAACTAATTGTGCAAAATTAGAAGTAAAGAGCTTGATAGAAATGGCCAAAAGGATAATCCCAAACACCTTTTCTACCACTTTTAGGGTTCCTCCTCCTATTTTTCTCTCTAACCAAGGTGCCACTTTTAATACTACATAAACACATAAAATATTGAGAACAATGGCTACGATGATATTAATATCATGAAACTCTGCCTTGAGAGAAAGTGTAGTAGTAAGCGTTCCTGCCCCCGCAATGAGTGGAAAAGCAATAGGTACAATAGAAGCGGCTTTTGCCTCCGCATTTTTCTGAATTTCAATACCTAGAATCATCTCTATAGCAATAATAAAGATAACAAAAGCCCCCGCAATGGCGAAAGAATTCACATCTACACCTATAATTTTCAATATCTTATGCCCTACAAAAAGAAACACAATCATAATAGACCCCGCCACAATACTTGCCTTTTCAGATTCTATTTTTCCGAATTTCTTCCTAAGACTCACAATGATAGGAATACTCCCGATAATATCTATCACGGCAAAAAGCACCATAAAACAAGTGAGAATTTCAGCAAAATTAATGTGTGAGAAAAATTCCATTTTTTATTCCATTTTTTTCGTGTGCAAAATTAGAAATAATTTACCAAAATCCACCATGCTTTTTGTACTTTGGCAAAGTTTTAAGACTTAATACCCCTATGTTCTCAAACATTTTTTCATAAGTAAAACTCTTTTAATTACTCAATGAAATGAATGATTTCGATTACACAATGATATAAAATATGCATTTAATCCTCTAATTACAAAATGTTAATTTCTCGTTTTAACTTTTCTAAAGTGGCTATGATTTCGTGGAAAGAAGGACGATTTTCGCTATATGTCCATCCATTTATTTCTCATCTTTTGGAAGGGCTTTTCTCATTATGACTCGTATCCATTCGGGAGCCAATTTTATATCGTGTTCCAAACGGTAGGGGGCTTCATTTTTCAAATGCTTTAAGATGATTTTTATTCCCTTATCACGAACATTCTCCTTGCCAAGTTCTTTGAGAGCCTGAATCACCAAACCACTAATTTTTCCAATGGCTGACAAATTTTTAGGACTTGCTTTTTTGAAAACTCTAGATTCAACTTATAAAAGTAACTTTCCGTTATTATTAATTGTTTTCAAATATACTTGTTTTGGACTTAAAAAACCAAATCTTTTGCGTGGTCTTGTGCGTACCGAAAGACAAGAAATCTTCCGTGTAAAATAGCGTACCCCTTCTGGCTTTTTTTATTTTGAGCTCATCTCGACTTTCTCTTTTGTTTAAATTTTCTGAGTCCTAAGACAATAAAGGCAAGGTAATTAAAACCTACCCAACTACTTACGGTAGTGTCAAAATGATTTAAAACCGAACGAAAACTATCCATCCAAGCATTGCTTCTTTCAATGGCGTAACGCTCTTTGTAGAGTTTTTTATCGAAATAATGTTCCG
>NZ_JH932293.1:1242302-1249461 GCF_000301075.1 Bergeyella zoohelcum ATCC 43767 | reverse complement strand
TTCTTTTAGGTAAATGTGGGATAATTTCTTCTACTATCGTATCTTTGTCCAGTACTACAAACAAGGTCTTTGGTTTTTATGTTTCACACCACAAAAATCATAATTCTTTGTTTGTTTTCAAAAAGTCAAGATAGACTCAGTTATATTTAGGTAACTAATCACACACAAATCCCAGTAAGACTATTATAGTTTTCAAAGAATGAAAGTTTGTAGAGAGCTTTCATTTTTATAGTATGTGTAAATTACAAGTCAATAACTTTCCCCTTCACCTTTTGCACAGTACCTGTACTGACATTGCAGATTTTTGCGGTGTCGCGGATGCTGTTGCCTTTTCGGAGGCTTTTGATGACCTCTTTGTATTTTGCAAGGAAAACTTCATTGGATTCTGTGCTTCCTTTTTCTCGACCTTTGTAAACGCCTTTGGCTTTGGCGAGGGCGATACCTTCTCGTTGTCGTTCGAGAATCGCTTCCCTTTCCATCTCCGCAATATTTGCCATTACCGAAATAATGAGTTTGAAGGCTTGGTTTTCTTTGCCTTCGATAAGGCTTTCAATACCTAAATTATCGACTTTTAAAGTAACAGAATGTTCTTTCAAAATCTCCAAAGTCTTTAAAATATCAAACAAATTTCTGCCGAGCCTATCAATTGATGAAACGCTAATGTAAGAAATTTCCCCCGACTTGACTTTATTTAAAAGCTCTATTCCTGCTGGTCTTTTTTCAAAAGGTACAGAGCCAGAAACAATATCCGAAAAAAGAATCTCATCTTTGGTTTTTCGCTTTTCTTGTCTTGCTTGTTTTTGATGGGTAGCGGAAATTCTAATGTATCTTGCTTTCATAAAAAAGTTTTTCCAAAAATAAGAAAAATACTTTTTTGTATCAAAAGTAGGAAGGGTATAAATAATACGGCTTGTTTGTCTTTTATTTCTGAAAATTAAAACATTTATATGTGTTAAATTTAGACTATAGTTTATTTTTGAAACAATGGTTTTAAACAAATAGGACAATGTCTAAACAGTTACCATAAGCATTTGTTTAGCATATTTCGGTAGAATTGAAAACTGCAATTGTAGAAAGCACTAAATTAGCTGCTGGGGTGTAGTGTGTATTTTGAGAAAAAAACTATGTTTTTATAATATAAAACATTAAAATTCAATCAAATAAAAATTTTCTTGTGAGAATGAGGCTTGTTTTTGAGAGTTTTTTTATGTATTATGGTTTATGAAATAAGGTAAAAAGAACATATAGTAGATACTTTTCCTACTGAATTTTTGTTTTTTCTCATAAAAGAACTTAGTTGTCAAAAATAGCTTTTAGTTTTTTTTGTAAAAGTTTTTTATCAGGTAATTTAGTATGATATTCCGCAACCATTGTAGGAGACAAGCTTCTGCTAAGAGCATATTCTACTACTTCTATATCTTTATCTTTGCAAATAAGAACCCCTATACTTGGATTTTCATTTTCTTTTTTTACATCGCGATCAAGAGCTTCAAGGTAAAAATTGAGCTGCCCAATATATTCAGGTTTAAATTTATCTGTTTTTAGTTCAAAGGCAATAAGGCATTGTAACTCTCGATGATAGAATAGTAAATCAATGAAAAAATCACTATTTCCTACTTGAACTCTATATTCTTCTCCCATAAAAAGGAAATCTTTTCCTAGTTCTAAAATGAAATTTTTCATTTGTAGGATAAGCTCTTTTTGTAATTGAGATTCATTATGATTTTCAGAAAGATTGAGAAAGTCAAAGATATAGGAATCTTTGAATACATTTTCAACATTTTTATCATTTTTTAATGCTGGAGGGACATTATGATTGGCTATCATAGCTCTTTCAAAGGTGCTTGATGAAATTTGTCTATCAAGCTCTCGGAGTTAGGTTTATATTTATAAGCCTTGTCCCAAAAACTTTTTGGTAAATTAGTTAGTGATTTATTATCTACACCTGGTGTTACGCCTTTTAGGTTTTTAAACTCCGTGAGATTGAAAATATTATCAGCTTTTTTTATTTTCCCCCAAACCTTTTCAACAACTTCATCAGCTTGGTTGTCAGTAATTTGATAGGTGTTTTTTAGGAAAGTTTTTGCTTTCACAAAATCTACGCTTTTCCCTGCTGCTTTTATGACTTGGTTAAGCGGGTTAATGGCATCTGCGAGTTTATTGATTTTCCCTATTTTCCCTACTTTTACAATAGTGAGAGGTATGGTTACTACTTCTATGGTAGATTTTCCGTATTGGTGAACTATTTTAAAGAACTTCTATTTCTTGGGATAAATTTACGGAGATTTTTAATAACTATAAAAAATAAAAATTTATATTTTTAAATTTATTCAGTTCTATGCCTGTTATATTTTTATTTTCAATTTCATTTTTTAGTTCTTCTGATATGATAAATCCAAGAAACTGAATGTAAAAAATATCAAACTTTTTCTTAATAACAATGTCCATTTTATACCTTTCATTATCCTCTTTCCATAGTCGGTACATTTGTCGAAAACTTTTTGAATCGGAAACATTCATTTCTAGATCTTGCCAATCCCCGTCTATTTTCTCATAATATTTGCTTTTTTCAAAATCAAAATCTTCCCATTCATTCCAAGCAACTTGGAATATATAATAATCTAGTTTATTATTTTGATATTTTAATTTGGAAGGATAAAACTTATATGGCATAGCTATCTTAAAACCTTCTAATAGTATTTTAAATTGTTCGGAAATTAGGAAGCCTTCAACCATAACATCGGAGTTGTGATACACATCTAATAAAATAAAATCGTTTTCTTTTTTCAATGTGATATCCCATAAAATGAAATAGTCAAATAATGGAGCATCTTCTATTATATTATCAAATGAAAGTTTTCCAAAATTTTCCGAATTATTAAAAAAAAACTCATTGCTTTTTATATTAAAAGCCTTAGCTGTTGGATATGGATTATCCAAATCTTTATTTTTACTATATGATATATTGTACATTTATTTGATAGATATATTGTTTATTATATTATCTCCTTTAATAACTTCAATATTTATTCTTTTCTTTAAATCTTGTGTAAATTCTAAGAAGTCATCAAAACTCGCTTCTAAATCACCTTTATTATTAAGGACTATATTGTCTATTTTTTGATCAATATAGTTATTATAATTGGGGTGGTTAGCGGTAATGGTAGTGGCTAAACCATTGGAATCTACACCATTAGTATTATCAGTATTAGACGCTCCCCCTTCTGCTAGCTTTCCATTTTGGGTAATATTTCCGTTTTCATCTACTGCCCAGATATTGCCATTGCTATCGATAATGGTGTAATCTTGCCCCGCAGGGAGTTCTTGGGTACTTTTTTTCCCTGCCCCTGAGTGGTTATTATTCCCACTATCCGCATTTCCTTTGATGATGATTTTCCCAGGAGGTGGCGTGGTGATATGGATAATTTCGGAGATGGGATAATTGGTGCTAATACTCTTTACCCCACTATCTCCAAATAGCTCACCGACTCCTGCGGAGGTATTTTTTTCTAACCTCTGTATTGGTTGCTGGGCATACAACAGGTTTTGTGTTTGCACAAACAAACACAAAATCAAAAATAGTATGCGTAGTAGGTTTTTCATTGTTTAGTTATATGGAATACTACTCATTTTTTAGAATATACAAAAAAGTAGTATCTACATTTTTTTGATGAATTCGAACCATAATAGAATCGTATTTTTTTTCAAGTCTTACATCTTTATATTTGTTAACAAAATTATCTGCAAGTTGTTTAATATCTTTTGAAGTATATATAGTGTCTTTTTTATTTATCTCAATAAACTGAGCAGTTATTTCAGCTGAATCTATTTCATAATTTATAGATACATTTTCTGAATCTTGAAACTCTCTTATGAACCCATAATATTGTTTCTCAGATTCAGGCAGTCTCATTCCTAATCCGCTAATCCAAATAAATGTGTATCCTATAATGAAGATACATCCAATAATAAATAAAATAATTTTAATGTTTTTCATATTTTTATTTTCTACATTTTAAATTATAATTCTTCTTTCCTATTTCCAAATCAAATTGAGGGTGATTAGCATCAATAAATTGACTTCCTATTTTCCAAAAACGCTTAGTATTCTTTGGAATTTGAGAATAAAAAACTTTCCCTTCTTTGTTTAAATTCTGTTGATAGCTTACTTTTTTCAAATCTTCTAAATAAGGGATAACAGAAATTGAAGCCGTTGTTCCGTGAACACTAGATTCTCCCAAATCATTTCTTATAGCAATTCCAAATTTTGTAACACCTTTTATTCCTGAATAAGTTTTGTATCTATAATTAGTACCAATAACCCAGTCATAAAAATCTGTACAACCTTTATTTTTATGAGTATCAAAATACATATACTCTATTTGATAGGTAGGAACATTAGAGTTTGTATGAGAAAAATCTTCAGCTCCTTCATCAGCAGAAAGATACACGGCTTCTTTTATTTTAGCGTTATTACGATAAAGTTCATCAATTATTCCTGCACTATAAGCTACTCCTTCCGAGTGTCCTATAATAGCTATATTTTTTTCTAAAATACTTTTGTTTTTTTCTAAAAGGAGCGTTATGAATTTTCTACCATTTGTAAATCGATCTTTAAAATCCTGATCACTACCTATAGCAGAAGAGCCATTTACATAAATAATATAGGTGTTATTTTTATTAAATTTAAAATAATTTAAGTACCCGTTTATATGCCTTCCTGTATTATCATCAAAATACAACCAGTAATCTTTTCTTCCATAGCTTGGACCTGGAAGAATTTTAGAATAATGTCCATTAACAAATAAAATTACATTTTGTGCATTTTTTAACTGATCAAAATCAACATTCTCAACATTTTTGGTTGGACTATTACTATCTATCTTCAAAAACTCTTTCTCATATTTTTTATAAAGTTTCTCTGCTTCAGCCGCCGCCGCAATAGCGTTTTCTTTTTCTTTTTCGCTCATATCTCCAATAGAAGCAATAAAAAGACTTCCTTGTATTCTTCTAAACAAATCTTTATCCTCATCACTCATATCCATATCATCAACATTGGAAGAATAAAAATCCCATTGTTTTTTTAGGGCTTCCCATCTAGCTTTATCTTCATCAGTTATAGTATCCTTATTAATCAGATTAACAATTTCATTTATTAAATCCCCAATGCTAACTTCCACCACATTCGCTTCCTCAATATCATAACTCGTCTCTACGACTCCGCTAATGAGTTGTCTATCTGTATTGAGTTGAATATTATTAAAAACGACTTTTATTTTGGTATCCGCTAGATAAGGGACTTGAATATATCCTGTTCCGCTGTAAATACCGTTGCTTCCTTGTGCATCGATAATCGTTACTGGGAAATCCCCTGCGGTAAAGGTTTCATTGGTACCTAAAACAGATTGCAAAAGGTTTTTATTGCTAATCTCAATATTGGGCATTACGCCACATTGATAATTGGTATTTTGAGCGTCTTTGCTATCGGTGGTGAAATACTGAATACCACTGAAAGCATAGGCGTTTCCTGCACTTTCATTATTAGCAAAATTGTTATCAAAATAATCGCCAGCAGTTGCCAACTGCCCACAAACGGAGCCTATACGATATTCGTATTCGGTATGGTCTTCTAGTCCAGTGATGGTGTATCGTGTTTGATAGCTTTCTGCGGTTTGCCACTGGGTTTGGCTGTTTTTTTTTCGGTATTGAATACGGTATAGTCCGTTGTTTTGCCCTGTTGATGACCAAGAAAGCTCTACCCTTGCTCTTCCTACATTTTTAGCCATTAGGAAAGTAGGCGTAGGGCAGTTTTCTACATAGTCAAAGTAGAAAATTTCAGAGAGTCCATTGTTTTTATAAACGCCATTGTCATTATTGGGAGCAGTGTCAAACATCGCTCCGCTTTTGGCTTGCACCTGCCAAGCGTATCTTTTACCAGGGATAAGCTGTGGTTTGTCCAATCCATAATAAACCATTGGAGCAAACGAAGTTTCTTGCCACAAGGTTCTTGAAGCTAAAAATCCTGCTTCAGGACTTTGTCCTAAGTCCCATAATTCTTTTAGGATAAAGGTATATTGGGTATTAGGAGCGACTTGCCTTGGGAGCCACTGAAAGATAATAGGCGTATTATTATTGGCTTGAATTTTCTCTGCTCGTTGTGGGAGGTTGAGCTGTGGTGGGTCGTATTGCGTAAGATATATGGTAGCACAAGACTTAGCCGATAGGTTGTTTTTGGTATAAAAATCAAAGGCTTGAAAACAAAACTGATAGGCACCCTCAGGCAGTGCTTTGCTGTATTGCAATGCACTGATACCGTTTAGGTTTTGTAGCTCAAAGAGAGGTCTAAGGTCTATATTGGAAAGGGTAATAGGAGTGCCAGGATAGAGCGTAAAGGGCGATAACCCGACTACAAAATCATTGCTCCTCGCAAAGGACTGAGCGTTAAGCCCCGCCTCTAGAGAGAACTTAAGCCCTGCTTGATGAGCGGGTTGCATCAGGTCCGTCATTAGGATTTGGACTTGAAGTTTTTGTTGTGTGGTAGTGGCGTAGTCAGATAGTTTTAGGCTATACGGAGCTAAGACTACAGGCGTAACTCGGACAGGGTATTGCTGGGCATACAATAGGTTTTGTGTCTGCACAAACAAACACAAAATCAAAAATAGGAGTATGCGTAGCGTTTTTTTCATTGTTTTATTTGGTCAGCAATTCTTTATATCCCTTATTATCACTCATCAAAACTTATATCACTAACTCTGATACACGAGCAGTGGGCTTCAATCATTTAGGAGCTTTATTTTGCACAAAAATACCTAAAAGTAAGAGATGTACCTTACTTTTAGGTAAAATATTTGTTTTAGGCTGGATTGAATATCAGAGAATTAGAGTACAAATAAAAGGGTATCACTAACTTTGGAACATTACCTTTTTTTTATTAGTTTTTCATATGAGTCTATCTTGACTTTTTGAAAACAAACAAGGAATTATGATTTTTGTGGTGTGAAACATAAAAACCTAAGACCTTGTTTGTAGTACTGGACAAAGATACGATAGTAGAAGAAATTATCCCACATTTACCTAAAAGAAAAAGAGGATTTAAACCAAAATCGTCTATTAGTGAGATAATTAACTGTATTTTATACAAATTGAAAACAGGTATTCA
>NZ_JH932293.1:1225796-1241921 GCF_000301075.1 Bergeyella zoohelcum ATCC 43767 | reverse complement strand
CGGAACATTATTTCGATAAAAAACTCTACAAAGAGCGTTACGCCATTGAAAGAAGCAACGCTTGGATGGATAGTTTTCGTTCGGTTTTAAATCGTTTTGATACTACCGTAAGTAGTTGGATAGGTTTTAATTACCTTGCCTTTATCGTCTTAGGACTCAGAAAATTTAAACAAAAGAAAAAGTCGAGATGAGTTCAACAATAAATCTATCCAAGCTCAGAATACTAATCTAAGTTCATGTAAAACCTTTACTGCATTATTAAACAAACTGAATATATTCAAATACACATCAACAAAAATTCCTTTCAGGTTTTTATGTTCTGAAAGGAATTAGTGTTAATATTTAGTCATGAGAGGAATGGTTTCCTTCATTAGTAGAAGCGGGTTGCTCTACTTTGGGAGGTAAAGCATCGGGAAGGTCTTTCCCTTTTAAATAATCTGGAAGATTAAGCCCTGCCATATTAAATAAATCATTGAGTGGGGGTACGGTTTTCATCATTCCTGAAACAAAATTGGCGGTAGAATTATTCCCTTCACCGTTATTCCCACTGTCCCAGACCGTGATTTTATCAATCTTGATATTCTTCACTGCTTCCACTTGTGTTTTCACCAGCTCTGGTAATTTTTCTATAAGGAGAAGCTGGAATGCGTTATTAGCATCGCCACCTGCTGCTTTTACCACTTGGTCATACCCTTCGGCTTGTTTTGTAAGAATTTCAAATAGACCTTTTGCTTCGGCTTCCATTTTCGCAAAAATAGCATCTGCCTCTCCTTTTGCTTTGAGACGAATTTTTTCTGCCTCTGCCTCTGCATCAATGATGGCTTTTTGCTTAGAAATTTCTGCTGGAACTACAATATTCGCATTTTGTGTAGAGCGTTCTCTTTCTGCTCTGGCAGATTCTGCTTTTTGTTCTGCCAGATAAGATTCTTCCAATGCTTTTGCGGCCTGAACTTTCTCTGCAGTAGTAGCTATCTTAAGTGCCTCCGCTTCTTTCTCTCTCCTTTGAGCATCAGAGTTGGCTATGGTGATTCTCGCTTCGTTTTCCCCTTTTACTGCCAATGAATTCGCCAGAGAAGTGGCTATTCTTGATTCTTTTTCTGCCTCAGCCTTACCGATAGACTCATCTTTTGCCGCTGCTGCAATGCTAATCTCTCTATCCTTTTGAGTAATCGCTATTTTCACATCTCTATCACGGTTGGTTTCAGCTATCTGAACATCTTTTTCTCGGTCTGCTTCTGCCTTTCCAGTCTCCCCTATTTTTTCTTGCTCGGCCACGGAAATTTTCGCCTCATTAATTGCTTTAGCAGCAGCCTCTTTACCTAGTGCCTCTATATACCCTGATTCATCCTTAATATCGGTAACATTCACATTGATGAGCTTCAATCCTATTTTCTTAAGCTCTGTATCCACATTTTTAGAAATATTATCTAGGAATTTATCTCTATCAGAATTAATTTCCTCAATGGTCATCGTAGCAATTACTAAGCGAAGCTGCCCGAAAAGAATATCTTTAGACAATTCTTGGATTTGGTCGGGGGTAAGTCCCAGTAATCGCTCTGCGGCATTTCCCATGGTATCCGTTTCGGTAGAAATGGCAATGGTAAATCTACAGGGTACATCTACACGAATGTTTTGGCGTGATAGTGCATTGGTAAGATTCGCTTCAATAGAAATAGGTTTCAAATCTAAATAAGCAAAATCTTGAATCACAGGCCATACAAAAGCACCACCTCCATGGATACATTTGGCAGAACTTCCTCCCGTTTTACCATAAATCACCAAGATTTTGTCCGATGGACATCTTTTATAGCGTGAAATTAAAGCTACAAAAGTTACGAATAGTACGAATACTAACGCAATGATTAAAATAAAAATTTCCATATAGATTAATGAATTAAAAAATTAAAAGATTGAAAGATCAAAAAAGTAAAAGATATTGAAAGCAACGAGCGTAATGGACTTATAAATATACTCTTTATTTTCATTTAAGAAAATCTTTAAAACTTAGATAGGCTCTACTATCAATAAATTCCCATCCACCGCCGTTACTTTTACTGAGGTATTGGTCTTAATTTCCACCTCCGAAAGAGTGATGGCAGAAAGCTCATGACTGGTTCCATTAAGAGATATCATTATTTTTCCTTTTCCCGATTTAGCCGCTGGAATTAAGATATAAACCTCACCTGTTTTCCCGATGAGCTTCTCTATTCTAAAAGTATTATCTTCGGTAAGTTTAAGAATTTGCTTGATGAGCAACCAGAATAACATGATAAACACCAAACCTACCACCGTAGCAATGACTACCACAAGTACCTTACTGCCCAGTTGCTCATAAAATGCCACGCCTGTCCAGCCAAAACCGAGCAAAAAATTGACTAAATTTCTAAAAGAAAAAAACTGAAATGGAGCATCTACATCATCTAATCCACCATCAAAGTCTGCTTCCAAGCCATCGGTATCTCCTCCACCAATAAAGGTAAATAAAGTTTGAATTAAAAAAACAGCACTACTTCCCAAGGCCACATACCAAAATGCCTGATGAAGTGTATCCAAAGATTCTAAAAACTGAAACATGGTATTCTTATTTTTAATGAGCCTAAATATAAGAAAACTTTTAGAATTTTCACTTTATTTTCTCCAAAATATTCACTAAATCTTTCTGGGAAACATAGCCTGAATGCTTAAATAGCAACTGATGATTGGCATCATAAATAAGGATAGTAGGAAAAAGAAGTTCACCATTAGCATTGCCCACCGCATGAGCCCATGAATACATACCATCAGTATAAGGATAAATAACCTGTAAACGATGCTGAAGCGATGTAGAGAAATCTTTTAACTGATTTTTTTCGGGATTAATCTCACTAAAAACAATAGCTTGCTCATGTTTTTTTAGAAACTCATCATTCAAGACTTTTATTTTCATTAATTTACAATACTGACACCAATCCGTATGCAGAAAAACAAGCAAAGGAAGCTCTGCTTTCTCCTGTGCTTTTATAGGAGCTAGAGAAAAAATCATCAGAAAAATAAATACTATTTTTTTCATTGCCTTGTACTATGCGTATTAAATTTCAGCAATAATGCTTTGCATTATCGTCTTAAGTTCCTGAGTAAGTTCATAAAAATGTTCAGTATCATGGTGAGGGGCAAATTTTTCTAAACGAATTTTCTGATGTATTTCTTTATATCTTTCAGAAATATTCCTGCCACACTGATTTTCAATAGCTCCCAATATCCCCTCATCATCATTAGCCGAAAATATCTTCTCCATATACATACTAAGCTTATGATATACAGTAAAATAATTATCAAAATCTCTTTCTGTAACGGATAAAAACATTTCATCTAAATACGCCATCACCCGCTTAGAAATATCTGATGATATCCCCTGTTCTGCTGCAGAAAGATGCTTTTTATTATGATGCTTTTTCTTTCTTAAAATTAGAAAAACTGCCACTAATAAAACCACTGGAAAACCATACTGGAGATAAGGTCTTATTTGCTGAAAAAAATTATAACTATCCTTTTTCTCTTCTTTAGATAATTGGTTGTTAGATGGTAATATATCTTTAGAATCATGTTCTACCACATCTGATGAAGTATCCTCTTCAGGTAAAATGGAATTAAGCACTACTAATTTCGGTGCAATTTCTTGATAACTTTCTGTAATAGGATTAAAGAAAATAAAACTTTCGGTTTTCACCTGCAATGTTCCTGCTTTTTTAGGTAGAATAATATATTCTAAAATGTGTGCTGTACCTTTATTCGTCTTATTCTGCGTTACTTTCGGAGGAAATACCTTATAATGGGCAGATTTTTTCAGCGTAGGCAAATGCTTTTCCACGAGGTTTCCTTCTCCTTCAATAGTAACAAAAACAGAATAAGGTTGCCCTACTATAGGCGGTTTTTTTTCATCTGCTCTGATGTTTATTTCATAATTTCCTACCACTTCGCTTTTCTTTTTCTCGGCGATAGGAATATCTTTCACCTGAAGTTGAATACTATTAGAAACCAGTTTAGCTGAATTAGTATTCATTTCCCCTTGTATAGAAGGAATTTTCACCCATCCCGATGCCTCAGGACTAAGCGTAAAAACCGCCACCACTTGGGAGTGAATATCATCATTTTTTTCTACTATTTCTTTAGAAAAATCTGAATGTAACACCTTGATTTTAGGATGGTGCGGCAAAGAAATTTTTCTTATCTTTTTAAGTGCATCAATGTTTTTAGAATATGCAGTTACCACGGCAACCACTTTTTCATTTTGATAAGGAGAACGATTGTCCACAGTCAGTTTTAGGGAAAGGTCATTTTTATTTTCTGCATACGCACCACCTTCATACACCTGAATATCAAATGGCTCTGTATAATATAATTTATCATTCACTTCTACTGATGCTGAGCCTATCTTATATTTACCACTTTTTTTCGCTCTTAAAAGTGTTTGATAATGAATCTGATTAACTAAAATTCCTGTTTTTTCGTCATAAAAAGAACTTTGCTCACTGCCTTGCTCCAATACTTCAAATTTAGAGGTAGAAAAAAGCCGAAGTGGTGTTTGCTGATGGAGGTCTTTCCCTTTTACTTGTAGAATTACATTAACAAGAATAGGTTCATTTTCAGCAAATTCCTTCCTTCCCTTTTCCGTCTGTACAGAAATGGTAACCTGCCCTAACATGTTTTGGATGATTAAAACGAAGAAAAAAATACTTAGCGGTTTCATTACCAGTCCTTATCGTTACTTTGGGGTTCAGAGTAAGTAGGTTTATTCAATATTCGTCTCTGAGTTTCAGCTTCTTTTTCAGAAAGGGATTTTAATATTCTATTTTTTGTATTTTCAGGAATGGCAGGAGCGTCTTTATCATTTTTTCCATTAGGATTTTGTCCATTAGCATCATCTCCTTTGCCCTTTTCATTTCCATTATTCCCATTTTTTTTCGGTGATTTGCCATCATCTTTGGGAGCTTGCCCTTTATTTTGTTCTTGATTTTGTGAACTATCTTGTGAATTTTGTTGCTGATTCTGTTGAGATGAATTGTTATTTTTCTGTTGCTGTTCCAGCTTTCTTTTAGCAATCTGATAATTTTTTTGGGCATTATTATCCAAAGGATTTTTCTTAATGGCATTTTTATATGCTGCGGCTGCTTTTTCCCATTCTTGTTTTTTAGCAAAGGCATTACCATTATTGTAATAAGAAGCGGCTACACTCTCATTTTCTTTAGAGATTTTCGCTGCTCTTTCGTACATTGCTTGGGCTTCTTCATATTTTCCAGAGCGGTACAGTGCGTTTCCCAAATTAAAAGCCCCTTTAAAATTATTTTTATCTTGTTCTAAAACTTGAGTGTATTTATCAATAGACTTTGCGTAATTCTTATTTTGGAACGCAGTATTGCCCTCGCTCAAAAGAGCGTTGGTACTTTTCTGTGCTTGTAAGAATATATATTGAGAAAATAAAGCTATTACAATAAAAATCCTTTTGATATTCATCAGTACAAAGATACTCGTATTATGGCTAATTCCAATGGTATCAGTGCGTTAAATTTTGGTTAAAAAAACCTCTATAAGTTAAAATTTCGTTTAGGATTTAAAATGAATAAGATGAAGAAAATGAAAACCGCAATGCCCAGCGGATATTGGTAATAATGCTCCAATATTTCCGATTGTATCTTAATAAAAACACCATCTTTCCTTACCCCTCTAACATGATTTACCAGCTGATTTATGGCATTTTCCATGGAATTCGCATCAATATAAATCCCACCTGTTTCTTGAGCTATTTTTTCAAGTGCCTGAGTCTGTCTTTTAGAGAGTACTGTTTCTCCGTAGAAATCGGTTTTATAGCCCATAAGCTGACCATAGAGATAATCTGGTACAGGAGCTCCTTCCTCTGTCCCTACACCGAGAGTGGTAATACGGATATGCTCTTTTTTAGCTAGTTTTATCGCAGCCTCTACATTACCTTCATTATCTTCACCATCACTCAGTAAGATAAGATGTCTCGCATTTTTATCTATAGGTTTAAACTTTTCTACAGCCGCTTGTACTGCTTGTAAAAAATCAGTCCCCTGAACTTTAATAATAGAAGTCTCTATAGCCCCGATGTAAGATTCTGCACTGGAATAATCTGTGGTAAGTGGCATAATAGACTTTGCCTTTCCTGCAAAAGCAATAAGCCCTACCCTATCTGTACCAAAGTTTGGTAAAGAATTCACAATGATATTTTTCGCATTTACCAAACGATTGGGGGCTACATCTTCTGCATTCATAGAATTAGAAACATCTATAGCAAAGAGAATGTTTCCTGTTTTTTGCTGCGTATCTATTTTTTGCGTTCCTCCTACGATGTCCACTATCGCTATGATAAGGCTCAATAATCCGATAAAAAACAACGGAAAAAACCAAAGGTAGGTATTGCCCCATCTCTCCTCACCGAGAATGTTTTTCCTAAATCTAGAAGAGACGAATAACTCCTGCTTTCTTTTCCTCCACCGAAGATAACGAAAGCCTAACCCACCTAATATAGGAATGATGAACAACAAGATGAGATATAGATATTCGCCTAAATTATAATTCATTTCCATTATAATATCAATCAACGGAGGGTTCTAAATACCCCCCAAGTAAGTACAATGTTAATAACCAAAATAAGCAATGCAATAATGAGTAAAGGTCTGAAATATTCTCTGTAGGAATAACTTTTTGATAGGTTTACCTCTGATTTTTCTAACAAATCAATCGATTCATAAATCTGTTCCAAAGCCTCATTAGATGTTGCCCTAAAATATTTTCCGCCCGTAGTTTTAGCAATATTATGGAGCGTATCTTCATCTATCATCACCTTTTCTTCAGTAAAAATAAGATTTCCCATAAAATCGGTTTGGGTAGGCATGAGGGCATAACCATTCGTGCCTATCCCGATACAATAGACTTTAATGCCAAAATCTTTTGCCAAAAGTGCTGCCACATTAGGGTCCATCGCATTTTCAATGGTATTCACCCCATCGGTCATTAAAATAATCACTTTTGATTTTGCCTTACTATTTTTCAGATGATTTACAGCTACGCTCAGCCCTTCGCCTATGGCAGTTCCTTGTTCTAATTCAAAAGGATTAAGATTTGCCAATTCTTCCATAACTACCGCATGGTCTATGGTTAAAGGCACTCTAGCGAGGGCTTCTCCTGAATAAGTTACCAAACCTACTCTATCATTTTTTCTTTTCTGAACAAAACGAATAGCAATATCACGAAGTGCCGAAAGTCTATCGGGTTCTAAATCTCTTGCCAGCATACTAAGGGAGACATCTACTGAGAGGAAAATATCTAATCCTTTCGCATCATCATGTGCCGTGTGAATACTGAAAGTTCTAGGTCTTGCCAAAGCAACAATAAGCAATGCCAAAAAAAGATATTTACTCAGAGAAAGAAAATTTTGAACCCAAACAATCGCGGTATTCCTTGGCATTCCTTGCGTAGTAGGCACAGGAATAACCTTTGCATGATTCTTATTTAAATCTCTATAAAGCAATGGAATAAAAAGAAGAAACAAAAGCAAAAACCACGGATTTGCCAACTGAAAATTCATAAAACTAAAACCTTCCATCACACTCCTGATCTTAATTGTTCTGTTTCTACATCTTTCAATGAATCTTTCACCACCTGCCGCATCATTTCCCAATGTTTTTCCATCACTTCTGCATGAGGAAATATTTTAGCAAATTTCACTTGGTCTCCCATTTTCAGTACTTCTTCCAGCCGAGTTTCATTGGATTTTGAAATCACATTACTTTCTCTCATCACTGCTACCAAATCTTCCGTAAGGAGAACATCTGCAGAAATTTTATATTGTACCAAAATAAAATTTCGCATTAAATCAATAAGCTCCACATAAAACTGCCGAGTCTCTCCTTTCGAGATATAATTTTTCTTTCGGAGCTGCTCTAGTGCTTTCAGGGTCTGATTTGTCCACACTTTAGGCGTATCTTTGGGTTTAGAAAAATATTTGTACAGCCCTACAGCAAAAACAATTAAAGCAATACCCATAAGCACAAGCAGTACATACCACTTATACATTTCCCAATAGTCACTCCAAGAGAGTTTTACCTCTTTATTACCTACAATATCTTCTATTTCATCCTCTGCGGCATATTGATTAACTGCCTTTATGGTGTAAGGAATGGTTCTCAGCACCGTTTCCCCCACTTTAAACTCCAAAGGAGGAATGGTAAACTCTCCTTCCTCAAAAATTTGAAATTCTATTTTCCTCTCATAGGCATCATTTTGAAGTTTCTCTACATCTGTAATCTCTTCAAAATGGAAAGGCAATAGTTCATTTTTCGGTGCCGACTGTACTACTTTCCCTTCTAAATTTTGCACCCGAACGATGAAAACCCCTTTCTCACCCAGCCCTACTGTATTTTTATCTAATGTAGATGAAAGCGTCTGACCATGAATGAGAACGATACCTAATAACAAATAAACGATTTGAAAAATCTTGTTCATTGAAACAACTATCAACTTTTTATAGTTATCCTTTTCATCTACTCAGAGTTTACTTCCGAATACTATCTTACAAAGGATAAACTTCAACGGTTATTTTTTTCGATTAAAATATTGTCTTAATTTTTTCGCATAATCTTCATCAAGAGAAATATCTAACAAAGATGCCGAAGCCTGTTCAAACTGAAAATCAATGTTTTTTTTTCTTTCTTCTCTTTTTTGTTTCCAGTAGTTCTGAAAATAATCAGAGCTGGTATTCACCCAAACTTTCTCCCCGCTTTCCACATCCAAAAACTCAGCATATCCTACTTTCGGAATCTTCCAGTCTTTTTCCTCTGTTACCCTTATCCCCAGAAGCTCATGCTTTTTCGTTGCAATTTTAAGTATTTTATTCTGAATAGGGTCATTAAAATCTGAAAAAAGGAAAAGGAAAGATTTCTTTTTAAACACACTCATCACATACTCTAATGCCTTATCTGTATTGGACTGAGATGGAATATATTCAGTGCTAAGTATCTGACTTATCATGGAAAGAATGTGCTTTTTCCCTTTCTGGGGCGGAATTACCTTATACACCTTATCAGCAAAGAGTATCATGCCTACTTTATCATTATTGCCCACTGCAGAAAAGCCAATACTCGCACAGATTTCTGCCACAAATTCTTTTTTCAGCTGAGACTGCGTACCATAATTCATAGATGCCGAAATATCTATCAGAAACATCATCGTAAGCTCTCGCTCCTCCTCCATTATTTTAACGAAGGGCGACTGAAATCTCGCCGTTTTATTCCAATCTATTCTTCGGATGTCATCTCCAAACTGGTACTGCCTTACCTCCGCAAAAGTCATTCCTTGCCCTTTAAATGCAGAATGGTACTGCCCCATGAGGGAAGCATCGGTTTTCTTCCGAGTACGAACTTCTATTTGTTTAACTTTCCGAACGATATCTTTTACTTGCATATTCTCCATCTGTTATTTTATCGTATCACATTGAGCGTATCATAGTATTTAGACTGTTTGGTCAATCCGAAGTTCACACGAACTCCAAATGTTATGCCTTTAAAATATTTTTCAGAATGAATAGGCATTGCATAGCCCGTATGAATGACCAGCATATTAAGAAAACTAAGACCTAACCTAGGCTCTACCGCATAAGGCGTAGCAGAAACCCCTAAGAGATACCATGTCCCATAGTCCATTCTCAATTCCGGAACAATCTTATTTTTATCCTCAATAGGTGTTACCAATGCACGAGCTGCCACATTAAATACAGCTTCATGAGGTTTAGTAACACGATATTCTAGCCCTACACCGTAGGCATTTCTTCCTCGATAGGTATAATCCACACTAACAGCTAATCTTCTATCCATTTGTGCCGAAATACAAATTCCTATCATCAATAGCAAAATAGTACAATAATTTTTCACACACTTTCCATTTATACAAATGTATCAAATTAATCTGACAAAAAATGTTAAGAAATAATAAAGATTGGTTATTTTATTTCATCTCATCTTACTATCTCCTCCTTCATTTATATCATTCCCGATTTTTTTTACATTTGAAATAAAAAAATAAATCATCGGTACGGAATTTGACAAGGCAAAGAGCAAATACAGAAAAAATGAAAGCTAAAAAATATTCTAAACTTTTCATGGCAAAAGAAGCCATCAAACACAGAGGGTTCATCTCTAAAATTCCCGTTGTTATCCGCATGATAAAGTACTGGAGAAAAGGTATATATCCTGTCAATTCTATGGATATTATCTTACCACTATTGGGCTTAGTATATGTGCTATCCCCTATTGATTTACTTCCAGAAATTGCTATTCCTTTTATCGGAGCGATAGATGACATAGCTATACTTTCCGTCACTATGCCTAAACTGATTAAAGAAGTGGACAAATTCCTCGCTTGGGAAATGGAAAGAAAAAGAAATACACAAGGGATTATAGATGCAGAAATTATAGAGTAAGTTGGAAATGAGAATTTAGAATTTAGAGGTTAGAAATTGTACAATGTACAAAGATTTTGGAGGTTAAAAAATGAAAAGCCATCCGCCAATCGCTAAAAGCTATTCGCCAAAAACCAACCGCCCATTCTCATCTATTTTCATACCTTTGCTTAAAACTATTTGAAATGCAAAAACCCTTAATTTTAGTAACCAACGATGACGGCATTACCGCTCCAGGAATTCGTCATTTGGTAGAATATATGAATGAAATAGGCGAAGTGGTAGTGGTAGCCCCTAATTCTCCCCAGTCTGGAAAAGGACATGCTATTACTATTAATTCTACCCTTACATTTGAAGAGATTAATCTAGATGGCCCTCAGAGAGATTATGCCCTCAGTGGTACGCCTGTGGACTGTGTAAAATTTGCTTTAGACAAAATCCTCACTCGCCGCCCAGACATCGTAGTATCGGGCATCAATCACGGTGCTAATTCTTCCATCAATGTCATCTACTCTGGCACCATGTCTGCCGCCGTAGAAGCAGGTGTAGAGGGACTTCCTGCCATAGGCTTTTCCCTTTTAGACTTTTCTTGGGATGCTGATTTTTCCCAAGCCAAAGATTTCATACAAGACATCGTAAGAAAAACCTTGCTCCACCCTATGCCTAAAGGGGTGGTACTCAATGTAAATATTCCTAAACTAAAAAAAGAGGAAATCCAAGGAATAAAAATATGCCGGCAAGCCCATGCCAAATGGGAAGAAAGTTTTGATGAAAGAACCAATCCTCATGGAAAAAAATACTACTGGCTTACAGGATATTTTAATAATATGGACCAAGGCGAAGATGCAGACGAAACTGCTTTAGCACAAGGCTATATCTCTGTAGTCCCCGTAAAATTTGACCTTACCGCCCATGAATATATAGAACAACTCAAAAAGGATTTATACTAATAAATCCTTTTTGAGTTACCAACTTACTATGCTTTCTTTTAAAACTACATACCAAAACATATTCGTATAGATTTACATTTTGTCAAAACAGTTTGCGGGAACTTAATGTACACTTACATTTTGCCAAAACAATCTGGAGGAACTTAATGTACACTTACATTTTGCCAAAACAACTTGCGGGAACTTAATGTACACTTACATTTTGCCAAAACAATCTGCGGGAACTTAATGTACACTTACATTTTGCCGAAACAATCTGCGGGAACTTAATGTACATTTACATTTTCTCCAAACAATCTGCAGGAACTTAATGTACACTTATAAAAGTCAAGACAAGTTCCATACCCTCGAGGAATTAGCACACAATGAAAATGAAAACAATACAACATCTGAAAAGTGATACACCTTTTAAAAATCTATCGTGTTTTAGCATTTGCTGTTTACCTGCATGCGTTCATCATTCGCCATTAAATAATTTTTGGCAAAGGGTAAAATTTTTGTAAATTCGCACAAATTTATTTTTCCAATGAAATACGACATCATAGTAATAGGTTCTGGACCTGGTGGATATGTTACCGCCATCAGAGCAGCACAGTTAGGCTTTAAAACAGCGGTAGTAGAAAAAGAAAACTTAGGAGGTATCTGCCTGAACTGGGGGTGTATCCCTACCAAAGCACTCCTAAAATCTGCTCATGTGTTCCACTATTTAAAACACGCAGAAGATTTCGGACTGAATAAAGTAGAAAATCCGAGCTTTGATTTTACTAAAGTAGTAGAAAGAAGCCGTGGTGTAGCCTCTAAGATGAGTGGAGGAATCCAATTTCTAATGAAAAAGAATAAGATAGATGTCATCAAAGGAACAGCTACAGTACAAAAAGGTAAAAAAATCTCTGTAAAAGATACCGAAGGAAAAACTACAGAGTACAGTGCAGACCATATCATCATTGCTACAGGAGCGCGTTCTCGTGAGCTTCCTAACCTTCCACAAGATGGTAAAAAAGTCATCGGATACAGACAAGCACTTACACTTCCTAAACAACCCAAATCTATGATCGTGGTAGGTTCTGGTGCCATAGGAGTAGAATTTGCTGACTTCTATAATACCATGGGAACGAAAGTAACCATCGTAGAATTTATGCCAAATATTCTTCCTGTAGAAGATGAAGAGGTATCTAAACACATGGAGAAATCACTCAAAAAGGCAGGAATAGAAATCATGACCAGTTCTTCTGTAGAAGCAGTAGATACCAGCGGTGAGGGAGTAAAGGCAAAAGTAAAAACGGCAAATGGTGAAATCACTTTAGAAGCAGACATCCTCCTTTCAGCAGTGGGCATCCAAGCAAATATAGAAAACATAGGACTGGAAAATGTAGGCATCCAAACGGATAAAGGTAGAATATTAGTAAACGAATGGTACGAAACTTCTGTACCAGGTTACTATGCCATCGGAGATGTAATTCCTACACAGGCACTTGCCCATGTAGCATCTGCAGAAGGAATTACTTGTGTAGAGAAAATTAAAGGCATCCACACAGAAAAAATAGATTATGGAAACATACCAGGATGTACTTACTGCTCACCAGAAGTAGCTTCCGTAGGACTTACAGAAAAACAAGCTAAAGAAAAAGGGTATGATATTAAAGTAGGTAAATTCCCTCTTTCGGCATCAGGTAAAGCTACTGCAAATGGAAATACCGATGGTTTCATTAAAGTAATTTTCGATGCGAAATATGGAGAATGGTTGGGCTGCCACATGGTAGGAGATGGTGTTACTGATATGATTGCCGAAGCTGTAGTCGCCAGAAAATTAGAAACTACAGGACATGAAATCCTAAAAGCGGTGCACCCACACCCTACCGTTTCTGAAGCGGTAATGGAAGCGGTAGCTGCAGCATACGGAGAGGTAATTCATATATAGAAGGTTAGGATTAGAGGTTACCAACTGTTAAAAAGTGAAGACCTATAATTTCTTATACTGCTTATAAATTTTTGTACAATGTATTCATCCAAATAAAGATAATACATTGTACATTTTTTTTAGCCTTGAGCTATAATCTTATTTCGTACTGGATTCATTGTTCAATCTCAAATATCGCTCGTAAATTTCATCTCCTGAACGAATAGAGTTAATGGCCCATCTTATTTTAAGTTCTAGCTGTTGTTCCTCGGTAAGGAAGTGTGGTGTTTTCTGATGAATTAATTTCTGCTTCAGTTCATACATACAGATGGCAGCAGCTACGGAGACATTAAAACTATTAGTCCAGCCATACATAGGAATCATCAGTGTTTCATCTGCCATTTCTAAAGCATCTTCAGATACGCCTTTCCACTCTGTTCCGAATAGTAATGCCGTAGGCTGCTGAATAGAAAAATCTGGAAGTGATGTAGCATTTCGCTCTGGACTTACCGCTACTAAACGATAACCTCTATCTTTTATCACTTGTAGCGAGGCCTTAGTAAGTGGCATTTTCTCCACTTCCACCCAAGTATCTGCTCCTTTGGTGACTTTGATATTGGGTTCAAATGAATTTTTATCTTGTAATGCTACTACTTTATGAAAACCGCATGCCTCTACACTACGAACAATGGCAGCCGCATTTCTAAACTGATATACATCTTCCAGCACAGGGAGAATATAGGCAGAGCTGGTCAGAGCAAAATGATTAATTTTTTCTAATCTTTCCTCAGTAAGAAATCCAGAAAGATATTCAAAAACCTTATGTAAATCACTCATGATTTTTCTCTTTAACAAATTTGCCGTAAATTTACGGATATGAAACGGAAAGTACTCATTATTTACACAGGAGGCACCATAGGAATGGAAAAAGATTATTCCACTGGAAGCCTTTTTCCTTTTAATTTTGAAAATATTTTTTCTAAAATCCCAGAACTCAAACTCTTAGACTGCATCGTAGAAGTAGAGTCTTTCGCAGACCCTTTGGACTCCTCAGACATGGGCCCCGAAGAATGGAGAAAAATTGCACTTATCATTGAGAAAAAATACGATGATTTTGATGGTTTCCTTATCCTCCACGGTACCGATACCATGGCATATACCGCTTCGGCACTAAGTTTCATGCTCAAAGGACTGAGAAAACCCGTGATACTCTCCGGCTCACAATTGCCCATCGGAGATTTAAGAACCGATGCCAAAGAAAATCTGCTCACCAGCCTTTACTACGCTAGCCTCTATGAAAATGAAGAAGCCGTGATACAAGAGGTGGCTATCTATTTTGAGTACAAACTCCTTCGTGGAAACCGTAGTATAAAATTTTCTGCCGAATATTTTGATGCCTACCAAAGCCCGAATTTCCCACCTTTAGGACAGTCAGGAGTACATCTTAATGTGACCAAAGAAGCACTATACCGTGCCCCCAAAGAAGAAAAATTCTCTGTAGATATTTATTTTTCGGAAGGAATTGTTTTTTGGCGTATTTTCCCAGGAATGGATTTTTCTATGCTGAAAGAGATGCCCTCCCTCCGAGTGCTCATCCTCCAAGTATTTGGTTCAGGAACCATATTCTCAGACCCTCAAATTTTGGAAACCCTGTTAGAAATTAGAAGTAAAGGTGTAGAAATAGTAGTCGTTTCCCAATGTTTTTCTGGCTCTATCAGCATTGGTAAATATGAAAATAGTAATGTGTTTAAAAAAATTAGTGCCATCTCGGGGAAAGATATTACTCCAGAAAGTGCCATTACCAAAGCCATGCACCTCTATCAAAATCCACGCTATTCCAAAGATTTTGCCAAAGAGTTTTCTGCCAATCTCCGCGGTGAAATGAGTGAATAATATGAAATCTAATCCTCTAATTATCTTTACTATTCAATTCTCTTTTATGAAAAAGTTTCTTTCTTTAGGGATGTTCATAGTTGCATTAATATCCTGCCAAAAAAACACCATGCCTAAGCCCTACGGAGAACTAAGGTTAGAGTACCCTACTCCTAAATATATTGCTTTCACAGAGCCATGCAATTATGGATTTGAATATTCTGATTTTGCCAAAATAGCACCCTCCAACAAAAAACCATGCTGGTACTACTTAGTATATCCTCAGCTGAAAGCTAAAGTATTCATCACCTATTACCCTGTGGAAAACAACCTGAATGAGCATATCATGGAATCAGAAAAGATGGTCTATGACCATACCATTAAAGCAACTTCTATAGATACCAAGTCATTTGCCTATCCTGAAAAACGCGTTTTCGGAAATTTCTACGAACTGAAAGGGCATACCGCCTCCAATATTCAGTTTTATGCCACCGATAGTACAAAGCATTTCGTTACGGCATACCTCTATTTTAATACTCGACCTAAGCCTGATTCTTTAGCTCCTGCCGTAGATTATGTAAAAAATGACCTTCTCCATCTCATCGATACCTTCCAATGGAAGAAATAGGATTTTAGCGGTTAGCTTTTGGTCTCTAACATCTCATCTCCAACTTCTAAAATCATTGTACATGATACAACTTATAAAAAAACTTTTTGTGTATTAGAAAACTTTATCTATCTTTGCCTCGTTATGTTACACACAATCAACACATATAAAATTACTGAAAAAAAGTGGGCCAAAAATTTGGTCAATTCAAATGATTGTGTAAACACACACACACACACACACACTTACCTTCGCTAAGTATATATAAATATGCGTGTGTACGCGGAATCTATAAAAAAAATCTAGAGCGAGCAAATATCGGATATTTTAATTTATATCCTCCTTC